>JADJEE010000012.1:3021479-3673469 GCA_016709225.1 Deltaproteobacteria bacterium
AGGGTCGTGATCACGGCGCCGAACATGACACATGATTCATGTTCCAGGTCTGATCGCCGCAGGCGCGGGAATTGAGGGGGATACGGCCGGGCGTCCGCGCACGCGGGGACGCCGCGCGCTGATGCGACGGGTGGTGGCGAACCCGCTGCGTGGCGCGGTGCGTGCGGCTAGAAGCAGCTCGCGCACGAGGCGACCAGGCAGTCGCTGAGCGCGAGCGCGAGCGCACCCGAGGCGCCGAACGGGCCGCCGTACATGTCGACCACGGCGCCGCACGGCTCGAGGCAATCGGCACCCTGGCAGCCGTACTGCTCCGCGCAGTCACGCATCGCCACGCAGCCCGGATCCTGCTGGCAGGCGTACAGCGGATCGAGGCACAGGTTGCACGCGCACTGCTGGCACGCATCGGTCGCGATCTCGAGGCACGCATCGAGCACTGGATCGCCGCTCCCGCTCTCACCGGACTCGCCCCCACCGGCGGTGGTGGGGTTCGTGGTCGCGCTGTCGCTGGCGCCCTGCGTGGCGCTCGCGCTTGCACCGTCGTCGCCTGCGCTGGTCGTCGTCGCGCCCCCGCCGTCGTCGTCGCTCGACGACGCGGTCGCATCGTCGTCGTCCTCGACGGGGCCGCTGCCGATCGTACCGACCGGCGCAGTGCCCCCGAACGGGTTGCGCTCGGGCGGGCCGCCGCACGCGATCGCGGCGAGCACCAGGCCCGCGGCGGGGCGGGTGCTGCGGAGGAAGCACCGCGAACCGGAACGCGTGCGCGCCGACGCGCGATCGTGGCGTGGGGTCGATGCGACGGACAAGGCGGGGCCCCTTCGCCGCGCGCGGTCGATCGCGCGTGGCCAGGATGCAGTTGCTCCCGACGACGCCCGGGTTCCCGCTAGCCCGACGACAGCGTAGCAAACCGATCGAACAGCTCTGCGGCCAACGGCCGCCCGAGTCGCCAGACGATGCCGATCGGTCGATCGCCCTCGTGTCGTTCGTAGACGACGGGGCCGACGAACGCATACGCATCCTCGGTGGTCTCCCGCACGAACAGGTAGAACGACCAGCCGTTGTGCGGGCTGTGGATGTACCGCTTCCCTGACTCCCGCGCGACGCTCGCGGCCGACTGCGTCTCCCAGTGGAACAGCTCCCTGCTGATCGCATAATCGCGGTACCGCGTCCTCGGCGAGAAGCTCCTGTTCGACTTGTCGAGCGTGACCAGCAGCAGCTCGCGCTTGCTCTCCTTGAGCTGCAGGATCCCGCCCTGCGGCGTGCTCCCCTTCTCGCCAGCGCTGACGTAGCCGACCGCGACCAGCAGCTCGCGCCGCGTATAGCGGCGGTGCAGCGCCAGTGGCCACTCGGGCACCGGGTAGACCTCGGTCGCGTGCCCGACGCGATCGCGCAGCACCCCGACCAATTGCAGGAGCTCGCTGTGCGCCTCCTGCGATGCACACAACGCTGCGACCGTCTCCTCTGGCTGCCGGACGGTTCCGCGATGCTGCAGCTGGAAGTCGAGCATCGTGAGACGCATCGCATCCATGGCGGTGCCGGGCGCAGCCTCGGCCAAGGCCTGCGTCCACGCATCGAGCCGGCTCGTCTCGTCGACGTGCAGCAACCACCCGAAGCGCCGCGCAAGCTCCTCGGTGTCTTCGTCGATGTTCTCGGCGAACCCGGCACGCTGCCGCAGCCGCGTCCAACTGCCGCCCGGGCCGCGGTACACGTCGTCGATCTCGCGCCCGGTCGCCTCGAGGAATCGCGCCATCGTCGGCGGCTGACCGTCCTCCTGCGCGAGCTCCTTCATCTCTTCGAGCATTCGCTGCGCGCCCGCGAGCTGACGACGCAGCGACGCGAGTACCTGCTGTCGCGCCACGGCATCGAGCTGGAGCACGCATCCGCTCGGCAAGAACGGAAAACGATCCTCCACGGCCTTGGCCAGCCGCGCGCGCGGGATGCCGGTGATTGCGGCGAGTGTCGCGTCGAAGCGAAACTCCGCGCGGTGCTGTCCGACCAAGTCGAGCACCAGGCAGCTGGTTTTGTCGACGTGACGGCGCAGCCCGCGGCCGATCTGCTGCATGAACAAGGTCGCGCTGTTCGTCGGTCGCAGCAGCAACAGGGTGTCGACGAACGGGAGGTCGACACCCTCGTTGTAGAGGTCGCACGTGCACAGCACGTTGACGTCGCGCTCGCGGAGCCGGCGAGGTGCGTCGTGTCGGAGCGCCGACGGGGTCTCGCCGTGCACGGCGAGCGCAGGGATGTTCCGGCGTGTGAGCTCCGCAGCGATGTACTCGGCGTGCTCGATCGACACGCAGAATGCGAGCGCCCGGATCGCCCGGATGTCGTCCACGCGCTCGGCGAGCCGACGGACCATCAGCTCGACGCGCGCTTCATGACCGGTGTACAGCGTGCTCAGACCAATGGTGTCGTAGCCCGTCTTCTGCCAATGGATCTGCCGGAGGTCGACACCGTCGGACACGCCGTAGTACTCGAACGGCACCAGCAGCTGCCTGTCGAGCGCATGCCAGAGGCGCAGCTCCGCGGCGATGTGCCCGTCGAAGTCGGGCAGCAGCGAGCGGTTGTCGGTGCGCTCCGGCGTTGCCGTCAGCCCGAGCAAGATGTCTGGGCGCAGGTGCGGAACGATCTTCTGGTATGAGTCCGCCGGCGCGTGATGACACTCGTCGATCACGACATAGCGAAAGTACGCCGCGCCGTGGCGCTCGATCAGCCTTCGTGAGGCCGCGCTCTGGATCGTCGCGAAGACGTGCTCCCACCGTTCGGGTTCCGCACCTCCGGCCAACAGCTCGCCGAACGCTGGATCACGCAAGGCGTGTCTGAATGTCTCGCGCGCCTGCTCGAGTAGCTCCTGCCGATGCGCGAGGAACAGCAGCGTAGGCGCGACGCCGCCTTTGCGCTGTCGAACGTAGTCGAGCGCCGCGAGCACCGTCTTCCCGGTGCCGGTGGCGGCAACGACGAGGTTGCGACGCCGCCCGTGAACGACCCGTTCGGCTTCGAGTCGATCGAGGATCTCCAACTGGAACGCGTACGGACGCAGCTCGAACAGAAACGGTGTGCGTTCGTCGCGGCTGCGTTGGTTTCCCAGCGCGCGTCGAAGTCGCGTCTCGTGCTCCGGGTTGTCGGGGTCGAATCGCTCGAACTCGGGATCATTCCACAGGGTCTCGAACGTGGCGTCGATCTTCTCGACGACGTGGGCCAGGTCGGCTGCGCACAGCTTGACCATCCACTCCTGCCCGCTACCCAGCGCGGTCGACGTGAGATTCGCGGAGCCGACGTACGCCGTGTGCAGGCCGCCCTCGCGCCAGAACATCCACGCCTTGGCGTGGAGTCGCGTGCGCTGGGTGTCGTACGACACGCGCACCTCGACACCCGGGAGCCGAGCCAGATACGCGAGCGCCTCGACCTGCGTCGTGCCCGTGAACACCGTCGTCAGCAGGCGCATCCGCACGCCCCCCGGTCGTCGCGCGACCGCGTCGAGCGAGTCGCGGAGCGCACGGACGCCGCTCATCGTCACGAACGCGATCAGGGCGTCGATGCGATCGGCACACGCGACCTCACGCGCGAGCTCGTGCCCGAGTGCAGGCTCGGCACGATTGCGCGTGAGCAATGTGCTCTGCGAGAGCGGCGTCTCCGGCCGAATGGGAGCTGCGCCGGCGTGGATCGCCTTCAAGACACGGCCGGGCGCCGCAATGCGGGACCCCACGACCACCGAGCGAATGTCGTCGGCACCGATCGACGCGAGCACTCGATTCGCGATCTCGATCTGCCCCGCCGGACGCTCGCTGCGCGGCACGTCGTCGAGCACACGCAAGAACTCATGGGCGAGGTGCTGCGCGAGCACCACGTGCGCATCACCGGCGTCGAGCTCGTCCTGCTCGACCGTGCGAGTGTCGAGCACTGCCGCGATGCGCGCGGCGAGCTCGTCGGTGACGAGGTGCTCGTAGACACCATCCGCCAGCTCCGCACGCGCCTTCGCCATCGCTGGCATTGCACCACGTCTGCGGCATCGGGTCCACGCGCACGTGTCTCGAGAGTCGCACGTGACTCGAGCGGATCTCGTCACGGGAGATGCCGTGGGGCCACGTCGTTGGCTACCGCGCCCAGTAGTCCCCCAGTCGTCACATCGCCTGCACGAACACCAGCACGTGATTCCCCGGATCGTCCACGAATGCCACGGGCCCCCACTCGACGTGAACCTCCGGCAGCTCGCCGGGCACCTGCACGATGTCGACGCCGTGGCGCTTCGCGGGGAGGTCGGCGTGGGAGCGCACCGCGACGGCACCCAGGGCGGTCGCGACGGGCTCGAGATCGACGACCTCGCCGGTCTGCATGGTGCCAAAGCCGTACGTGTACTCGAACCGCACCTGCTCGGGCGGCGGGCCGCTCGTTCGCGTCGGCAAGGCGTCGCGCTTGCTGGTCATCGCTGCGGCGACCGCAGCGGTGTCGATGACCATCGTCCATTTCACGGGGGCCTCGTGGCCGGCGCGATCGGTGAATCGCGCGTGGCGTGCCGCGGCGATCACGTCGGCGCTCGCGTCGTGCGTGGGGTTCACGATGATGCCGCGGCCGGTCTTGGTGCTCCACAGCAGCGCCGCGTAGCCGACGCGCACGCCGTCGAATCCACTGGGCGGCGGGTCGGGTCGTCGCGGTGGCGGATCGTCGTGGCCGATCCACGGTGCCATGACCTTGGTGAAGGCGAACAGCGGCAAGGCCGGCGTCGGCGTGCGCGGGACCTTGGCGTAGACGCGCTTGCCGGTCGCGAGATCGAGCTCGACCGTGAGGGGCTCGTCGTTCGACGCGTCGACCGCAGCGACCACCAAGCGGTGGGATTCGGCGCTCACGTCGAGCATGCGCAGGTTCGTCTTCAGGATCGCCACGCCGCCGAGGTAGCCGTCGGAGACGTGCGGATCGATCCCGGAGAACACCCACGCCTGCGCTCCGGTCGCGGCGTCGAGCGCCATCACCCGTTCGTTCTGCATCAGCACCACGCGTTGGTCGGCGATCAGCAGGCGCCAGTCCGTGTCCGCGCCGCCATCGATGCGTTGCGCGTGGATCCACGAGAGCCACTTCGCCTTGTCGACGCGGCCGTCGATCCGCGCCGCGACGACGTAGCCCGGATCATTCGGTGCGGTGTCGAAGCCGAAGCCCACCACGATGACGGTGTCGTCGCCCACGCGTGCGCGCTCGTAGAACCTCGGCACGCCGACGCCACCGCCGGGCAGCAGCAGCAGATCGCCGAGCCGGATCTCGCCATCGGGGGCCACGCGCACCGATCGGCCGTTGCCGACGTCGATCGCGGTGTCGCCCGCGATCGGTGTCGCCGAGATCGAAGGCTCGCGCCGCGCGGCCTTGGGTCGCACGGGCTCGGGGAGACGGGCGCCCGAGCGGGAGGACGGGGCCGTGGCCGCAACGTCGCCGGGAGCCTCGCGGGATGGTCCGACGGCGGCGAGCGGCTGCCGTGATTCGGCGGTGCCGCGATGCGGCCCGCAGGCGAGCTGCGCGAAGACGGCGAGACCCAAGCCGAGGTGGAGCAAGTGGCATGGCATGCGATGCCTCCACGAACGCACGCAGCGTGCCAGGCGATCGACGACCCGAATGCCCGCCAGTTCGCCCACCGGTCCGCCGTGCATGACCCGGATCGATCCCCGACCACGGCGCGGATCGGGTCATCGCGCCCGCTTCGACCCGGCTGCGCGGCCGCACGCGACGGGTCGTTGCCGTCGTCGCCGCGCCGCGCCGAACCCCAGGCCAGCCACGAGCAGCCACGCAGTCGCCGGGTTCGGCGACGAACTCGCGCAGCTACATCCGGAGGCGGCCTGGTCTTGCCCCTGCGCGCCGGCATCGGTTTCGGCCCCGTCGGCGGCCGAGCTTGCCGTCGTCGATCCGTCCGCGCCGAGTGTCGAGGCATCGTCGCCCGCGGCCGTGCCACCGCTCGCGCCCGGGCCATCGTTGCCGGTGCCGGCGTCGCTGCTGCCGTCGCCACCGCCGTCGGATGCAGCTCCGGTGGTGTCGCCCGGCGCACTGCCGTCGCCGATGGGCCCGATGTACGCGCTGGCCACGACGACGTTGTCGTACCACTTGCGGGTCTCGCCCGCGGCGTTGTTACCGGCGTGGAACGCCAACCAGATCCGATCGATGGTCAGCTCGGGCACGTCCCGCAGCCGCAGGTTCGGCCAGTCCGCCACCAATGCCCCGTCGATCCACGCTGCGATGCGTCCATCGCGTTGCCCCGGCGTGTTGGCCACCACCATGAGCTCCATGCATTGCCACGTCTGTAGCGGTTGGATGACATCGGGGCGCGGGGTGAAGTCGGGACCGAAGTCGTAGGGCAGGCTGGTGTTGGGCGCCACCAGACCGGTCGGGAAGAAGTGGTCGCCGTAATCGTCGCGCTGCTCGGGATGGTAGATGTACACGTTCAAGAGGCCCGGCGAGGCGGTCTGCGGCGACTCGCGGAGGTTCTCGAGTGTGACGAGCCACTTGTTGGTGCCGTCGGCGGGGATGCCCGGCGTCGCGTCGTGGCCGTTGAAGTAGTGCGAGGCGATCATCCCGCCGTTGTGGCTCGAGCCGGTGATCGCGAACGCGCCGTCGAACTTGGTGTAGTAGCGCAGGAACATGACGTCCGGCTCGGGGCTGATCCACTTGGTCACCGCGTTCGACACCTCGCCATCGCCCTGCGGAAGCGTGAACTCGAGCGACTGCGCGCCGGCGAAGACGTCCTCGGGTGCGGTGGCGAATGCGATGTTCTGGTACTGGTAGACCGACTCCCAGTGGGCGTCGAGGTCGCTCGACGCGGCGTAGCTCTCGAAGTCGTCGAACACGATGACCTCGGGATCGTCGCCGATGCCCTCGTCCGCGACGTACTTCGCCGCGATCCCGGTCGGCCCCTCGGGCAGTGGCGCGAGCGCCCACGCCTGCGCATGCAGGCCCAGCCAGGCCACCACGGTGATTCCGCGCAGTCGTCGTCGAGGGGCGGTCGTCCATCGCTCGGGCATTCGCAGTCGCTCCAGCACCTGCAGTACCGCGGGCGCTGGACTTGTCTCAGCCGTATCGTCTGCCGTGCGTGCGCGTGGGCGCGAGCGCGCGTCCGAGCGGTCGCGTTGTCGTAGACTGCGCCCGCGATGACAGGGCACAGGACGAGGTATGGGCTGGCGCTCGCGCTGACGACCGCGTGTGCGACCGACGACGGAGCCGCCGCAGCAACCACGGATCCGGCCACGGATACGGCCACGGATACGGCCACGAACACCACGTCCGTCACGCAGGGATCGACCGGTGCGGTGATGACTGGCGGCAGCGAGACGAGCGCGACCGCATCCACCTCATCCGCGGATTCCACCGGCGACGCCAACCCGTGCAACGACTCGCCGGAGGCGCTCGCCGGCTGTGTCGACGCCGACGCCTGGGCCGACGACCTCGCGTTCGTGGCGGCGCCGCGCGTGCCCGGTGCTCCGCACTGGCAGGAGGTCCAGGACCTGTGCGCCGATCGCCTGACCGCGCTCGGCTACGAGACCGTGCGCTACGACTACGGCAGCGGCGTCGACGTGATTGGGCGACGCGTGGGTGCCACGGCGCCGAACGAGGTGGTGTTGATCGGCGCCCACTACGATCACATCGCCGATTGCGACGGCGCCGACGACAACGCCAGTGGCGTGGCCGCGGCCCTCGAGATCGCGCGGATCCTCGCGATGGGCCAGTTCGATCGCACGACGATGATCGCCTGCTGGGACGAAGAGGAAACCGGCCTCGATGGTTCGGTCGCGTTCGTCGACGCCGCGGCCGGGGGCAGCGACGAGTTCGTCATGTACTTCAACTTCGACGGCATCGGCTATCGCTCCACCGCAGAGAACTCGCAGACGGTACCGACCGGCTTCGACCTCGTGTTCGCCGAGCAGTACGCGAACCTGATGACCAACGGCTTCAAGGGCGACTTCATCGCGCTCATCGCCAACTCGACCGCCCACGACGCCGCGCAGGCGCTGTACGAGCAGGCGACGGGGCTCGGCGTCACCGCGGTGGTCCTCGAGATCCCGGCGGGCGCCGAGACCAGCGACCTCTTTGCGGATCTTCGGCGATCCGATCACGCGGCGTTCTGGGATGGCGGACTCCCTGCGGTGTTTGCCACCGACACCGCCAACTTCCGCAACCCGCACTACCACTGCATGGGCGGCCCCGACGACGTCGTCGACATCGACCAAGCGTTCGCCGTCGGGGTCACCGCGGCCACCGCGGCGGCCGCGGCGATCAGCCTCGGCCTGCACTGATCGCGGCTGCCGGACGCGCGCGGGCCCTGCCGTCGGGCTCGTGACGCATCTGGTCGTGAAGCTGCGACGGTGGACCGCCTCCGCGCGTCGCGGCGCTGTCCGCTGAAGCGGCGTCGCGGCTACTCGTCGGCGAAGACGTCGTCGATCGTCGACGCCGTGACCGCCCGGCGAATCCACGACTCGATGCGCGCCGCGTCGCGCTCGTGCTCGATGCGACTCGCCGCAGGCCCCGACACATCGATCCCGCGGGCTCGCAACACCAGCAGCAGCGCACTCACCTCGCCCACCGCGCGACCCTCTTCGCGACCTTCTTCGCGACCCTCTTCGCGACCCTCTTCGCGACCCTCTTCGCGACCGAGCGCGAAGTACTTCTTCGCGAAATCGCTCTGGTACTCGTACTTTCCGGTTCGCATCAGTTCCTCCATGCGCGCACGCACAGCGGCGGGTAGGGCCGCCTGCAGTATATCAGCCAGACGGCCGTCGGCATCTTCGTCCCACGTCGCGAGCGCCTCGAGGGTGGCCAGCGCGTGCTCGGGGCACGCCGGATCGTCGAGATGCGAGAGCGTCCACAGCATGCCCGTGACCGGCGTGCGACGCAGGTCGGGGCCATCGACCCACGGAATGACGCTCGGACCGAGCACCTCGGGCGACATCGTGTGCCGCGGACCGATGACGATGGGCTCGCTCGCCCAGGCAGCAACCCTGGGTGACGGCGTGACCACCACGACCACTGCCTCACAACCGAAGCGGCCAAGCGCTGCGGCCGCGTATTGGGGCCAGACGCGGCGCTTGGCCTCGGCGACGTGCAGGTGCACCTCGACGATGACGATCAACGTCGGCGCGTCGGCGTTGGGACTTGCGAGCACTGCATCCGGCAACAGTTGCTTGAGCCGCGCATCGGTCAGCTCACTGTCCAAGGCGACGAGCGCCGTGGCGGGCAGGGACAAGCGCTCCGCGAGAAGCCCGGAGAGTAGGTCGGGGCGCTTCGCGAAGAGCTCGCGCAGCACTTCGTGCAGGACGCTCGGCATGGGCAGCCGGTTGGGCGACGCGGCCAGGTGCGCGCGGCGTGCCACCGGCCTTCACATCGATCTCGAAGGAGTCGAGCGGCTGACCTGGCGGAGCGCGCGGCCGAGTTGGCCCGTGCCGGCCCGAGTTGGCCCGAGTTGGCCGCTCCGTCACGGCCAGCAGGTCAGCCAGATCCGCAGTCGTTCGTCGTCGTCCGGCGTGACGCCGCCGTTGGGCGGCATCGGCATCACGCCCTCGGGCGGCGTGCGACGGGCGAGGATCTGCGAGGTCCACTGCAGCACCTGCTCGTGGGTGTCGAAGACTGCGGACGCCGGAGCGTCCTGACGATCCACGACGTGACCGCCGTGGCAGCCGTTGCAGTAGCTGGCGAGGAAGCCCTTGCCGAAGGTGTCGTAGGTGATGACGGGTACCGCGTCGCAGTCGATCGCTTCGGTGCCGGTGTCGGTGCCGCCGTCGCTGTCGGTGCCGCTGTCCGAGCTGTCGTCGAGCGGGGCGGTGCTGCTGCTGCTGCTGTCCTCGCCGCCACCGCTGCTGGGATCGGCGGCGGTCGTGCCGGTGTCCGCACCGTCGTCGTCGCTCGCGTCGGGCTTGCACGCGGCGAGCACGGACAGCGCGACGAGCAGCCGCTGCGCGCGTCGCTGCATCATGCGAGCACTCCGGGGACCGGCTCGGTGGTGTGCAGGTAGTCGCCGGGGTCGACGCCGCCGAGCATCAGCAAGGTGGCACCGATCGACTCGGCGGCGATGCCAGCCTGCGCCGGGTCGAGCCCGCCGTCACTGCCGACACCGACGCCGGCGTACAGCTCGGAGAAGCCGCCGAAGCTGCGATCGCCCTGGATGCCAGGGCCCATCAGCATCATCGAGGTGTAGGGCCAGTGGTCGCGCCCACCGGTGGCGTTGAGCGCTGGCGTGCGCGCCATCTCCGAGCTGACCACGACGACGGTCGTCTCGCGCAGCGGCTTGCCGTCGGGCCCCATGGTCTGGTCGAGCAGCTCGATCACATCCATGAGATCGATGAAGAGGTTCTCGAACAAGCCGCTCTGCAGGCTGTTGTCGTTGTGGGTGTCCCAGTTGAAGTCGGTGCCCACGCTGGCGCAGCGACACAGGCCCGACGACAGCGCTGCGATCGCGGTCTTGCTGCGACCGATGAAGCTGTTGCTGCTCTGCAGGTGCAGCTCGAAGCGGCTGTCGACCAGCAGCTTGGCGCGCTGCAGCGCCTCGGCGTAGTCGGCGGTGTGGCCGATCGAGGGATGGGCCAGCCGTATCGCCTCCGATCGATCGCGCAGGAATCGATCGACCACGCGGCCGGGGATCGCGCTCGGCGCGACGATCGGTGAGTCGGCGTTGCCGAGCAGTGAGCCGTCGATGGTCTCCTGCAGCTGCCCGCGGGCGTTGCTGACGAACACCGAGTAGGGCCCGGGGAACGCGGGCCCGCTCATCACCAGGTGCGGCAGCGAGGTGACGTCGCGGCGCTCGTAGGCGAGGATGGTGCCGAAGTCGGGACGGTCCTCCGAGGTCGCACCGGTCAGCGCCACGATCGCGCAGGTCTCGTGGTTCACGCTCCGCACCGACACACCATTGAGCAGTGCAATCGAGCCGTGGTGCGCCTCGAAGAACGCGCGGGTCTGTGGCCGCGCGGGATGGTCGACCAGCGACAGCCCGCCGATCGTCCACGGTTCGGCCGCCGCCTCCATGTCGATGTTGGGCGCGTCGAACATCGGTGCGAACACCGTGAGTGGGTCCCAGCCGCCCTCGACGTGCAGGAACAGGAACCGCAGGTCTTCGCCGCCGGCGTGGGCGCGGCCGAGCTGTGCGCCGCCGAACAACGCAGCGGCCGCAGCCGCCGAACCGAGGAATGTACGTCGCGTGATCATGGCGGGTTTGCGTCCGTCAGTAGAGGAGGTGATCGGGATCGGCGAGGACCGCCGTCAGCAGGGCGATCCACGCGCCACGGGTGTCGTCGATCGCGGCGGCGTCGGTCCACAGCTGGGCCAGTGCGACCAGCTCGGGATCGTCGGTGTCGAGGGTCTTCGCGCGAGCGGTCTGCACCAACGCCACCAGTGTCGCGTCGCTGGGCGCGGCCTCGAGGTCGACACCGGCGAGCACCTCGTCGAGGCGGCCGCCGCTGCTGCCTTGGTTGTCGACGAGCCACGTCGCGCCGGCCTCGGCGAGGCGACGCTGCACCAGCACCGCGCCGGTCGAGACGTCGGTCGCGTCACCGCGATCGGAGCCGCCCGCCAACGTGCGCACTGCGGCGTCGAGGCGGGTGCCGTCGCGGCCACCGAACTCGAGCGCATAGCCCGACAGCTCGGTCAGCGATCGCGACCACACCTCGACCGGCGCGACCTTGAGCGGCACCGGCGCGGGCGTGCCACCGAATCGCGGCTCCCAGTGCACCCCGCGGTAGCTCGGATCGTGGAGGATCGAGCGCACCAACGCCTTGAGCGACAGCGACGAGGCGAGGAACGCCTCGCGGTGCTCGGCGAGCGCACCCTCGTCCTGCAGCACTGCGTCACGTCCGAGCATGCCCTCGTACACGCGCCGCACGGTGCACGAGACGAAGCGCTCGTCGTCCGCGATCTGCTGGCCGAGATCGACCAGCCGCTCGCCGGGCACGCCGAAGAAGCCCGGCGGGGTATCGGTGTAGATCTGCCAGTCACGCTCGGCCGCCACCGAATACGTCGTGCTGGGCTCGTTGGGATACATGAAGCCCCACAGGTAGCTCGCGAACGGGTCGAGCGTCGCGTGGCAGGCCTGACACGCACCGACCTCGCGGATCGCCTGGCGGATCGACTCGGAGTCGGTGAGGTCGAGGTCGGTGGGGAAGTCGATCGGGCGATCGAGGTACGACTGGCACAGCAGCGCCTGGGATAGCGCGTTGGTGCGTCCGCGGTTGGCGTTCTCGACCGTCGATGGATGCCGCCAGTAGACCGCGTTGAGCGAGAGCACGCCGGCCTGCGGGCGACCGTCGGTGTAGCGCGCGCGGACGGTGCCCGGCGGCAGCCACTCGTTGCCCGCAGCTTGCTGCTCGAGCGGCCACAGCGACAGCAACAGCGGGTCGACGAAGGTGTCGGGGCTCAGCAGGATCTCGCGGAACGGCAGGTCGTTCATCGCGACGTACGCGATGAGATCGAGCACTTCTTCGCCGACGGCGGTGTGGTACGCGGGCGGTTGCTCCCCGCCGTAGACACCGTCGGGTGCGTCGTACACGTCGATGCGCGTGCGCCAGGCGCCCGCGAAGATGTCCTTCACGCGGCCCGCCCATGCGGGGTCGTCGACGAAGCCCTCGATGATCCCATCGACGGCGGCGGGATCGCCCTCGACCTGCGCGAGCTCGTCGGCGGAGGGGCGCACGCCCCGGAGGTCGAGGCTCGCGCGGTTGAGCAGCGCGACGGCATCGAGGGGGTCGTCCACCGGCGGTGTCGCCTCGCCGGTGCTGCCATCATCGCCGGCGGATGTGTCGCCACCGTCGCTGCCGGCCGATGCGGATGCCGATGCCGATGCCGACGCCGAGCCCGGCCCGCCGTCGTCGTGGCTCGCCGCGTCGTCCTTGCAGGCCGCCAGGCCCAACGCGGTCGCCAGTGCAATGTGCTTCACCACGGCATGCCCTCCCACGCGATGAGCTGCGCGAGCGCAGCCGAGTCCACACACGCGTCGCCCGTGGACACGCCGCCCGCGAGGTACGCACCGCAACCGTCGCAGGCGCCCTCGTTCCAAGCCACGCCGCCTTGGTCGTCGTAGGTGCCGGCGTCGAACACGACGTCGTGCCAGAAGCCGACGTCGTCGCGCACGCCGAAGGTCCCGAGCGGCTCGGCCGCGCACGGCAGGTCGACGACGAGCGCCTGATCGAACGACAGCGCCAACGCATTGCCGAGCACGTCGCCGGTCACGGATCCGCTGCCGCCCAGCCCACGGTAGCCGGTGCCCATGTACGCGTAGAGGTAGCCCTGCAGCCGCACGGCGCCCGAGAGAATGGGCGAGCCCGCGGCGGTCACGGGATCGGCCGAGACATCGCCGGTCACCGCGAGCGCCCCGTCGCTGCCGTCGGGGTTGGTCGCGCGCGTGAAGTCGATGTAGCCGGACAGCTCGAAGTAGCGGCCGTCGTCGGTCTCGAGCCTGAAGGTACCGCCCTGCGACGAGAGCTGCGCGCCGTCGACGACGCGATCGCCATCGACGTAGCCGAGCCGTCGCTCGATGCGACCGCTGCCGCGCACGGTCAGGCCCGCGCTGGTGGTGCAGCCCTCGGTCTGCCACACCAAGACGTTCAGCGTGCCCATGTCGGCCTCCTGTGCGAACTCGGGGCAGCCGGGCTCGAACACCGCGAGATCGTCGTAGGCGTCGAGGACCCCCTGCGGATCGGCGGTCACGAATGCGTCGAGGCCGGCGACGATGGCCGCGGCCACATCGTCGGCGCCGATGCTCGGCATGTCGGAGCTACCGGTGGTGCCATCCGAATACGGCGAGGGCAGCTCGGTGTCGGCCGTGCTCGCGCCGCTGCTGCCGTCGCCGCCGCCGGTGCTCCCACTGTCGCCCTGGCTCGTGCCCTGCGTCGACGCGCCGGCACTCGAGCTCGGCGACGACTCGCCGTCGTCCGTGGCGTCCGCGGGCTCGTGACATCCCGCGACCGCGACCAACCACCACGCCATCGAACCGAGGCGCCTGCGTTCCATGTCACCATGGTAGGCGGCCGACTTGGCCGGAGACAACGGGACCCGTGCGGTGGTTTGCAACATCCCCGCAGTCCGTGTGACGCACGCCACGGCCGGCATGTGAGCCAGGTGGTCGCCTCCGCGCGGCGACGACGGGCGCCACGTGTTCGTGCACGTGCTCGGCGGCATGCCGTCCTACGGCAGTTACGGGGGCGCACCGTTGTTCGGCGAGGCGCTCGACGAGATCGAGCGCATCGCCTTCGGCATCGGCCCGGCGTGCGTTCGCTCCTCGGACGCGGCGGGGGGTATCGATCTCGTCGCTCACCCACCAGGTCGGCTGCGCGAGCTCGCCGAGCAGTTCCAGCGCTACGACAATCCGCTCTTCTCGTTGTGCGACGACGACTACGCGCGGGCACTCGCGTGCTTGCCAGGACAGTCGCGCATCGCGCCCCGGTGTGTCGATGGCTGCGTCGCCGATCTCGATGGTGAGACCGCAGCGCTCGAGCACGACTGTGTGCTCACCGAGACCCTCACCACCCGCGACGACCAGCACGTGCTGCCGGCGTGCGAGCGCGACGACGTCGCCGCGCTCGAGGATCCGACCGGGACGTGGCGCATCCCCGACGATGCCGTGGCGTGCGTGCGGTGGCGGGACGGGGATGCGTTGGACCCGGATTGCCTCGACCGCGGTGGGAACCTCGGCTTCGAGGTGCTGCGCAGGGTGCCGCTGGAGGAGCCGGTGTGCCTGCGCGCGGTGTGCTCGGCCTCGCAGCTGCCGAGCTTCGACTGCCCAGGGGTTTGAGACGACCAGCGCGTCGCCGCCGCGCGTTCACTTTCACGTTGTGCCCGGCCCGCGCGCGCGCGAGAAGTCGAGGGGCGTGGGCGCCTCCGAGGTCACCGATCCCGATCGCACGGTCGATGGCCAGGCGCGATCGCGGCCGCGTGTGGCACGGGGACCGGGCAGCAGGGTCGGGCGCTACGTGCTGCTCGAGAAGCTGGGCCAGGGCGCCATGGGCATCGTCTTCGCGGCCCACGACGGCGAGCTCGATCGTCGCGTGGCGCTCAAGCTGATGGCCGCGCCGCAGGGCGGTGAGTTGATCGCGGTCCGTCGCGCGCGCATGGTCCGCGAGGCGCAGGCGATCGCGGCCGTCTCGCATCCCAACGTGGTCGCTGTGTTCGACGCGGGCGTCGACGGCCACGACGTGTTCGTGGTGACCGAGTGGATCGACGGTGTCGATCTCGGCGCGTGGCGGCATCGACGATCGCCGACCCCGGCCGAGGCGATCGAGGTGATGCGGCAGGCCGCGGCCGGGCTGGCGGCCGCCCACGCCGCGGGCATCGTCCACCGCGACTTCAAGCCCGCGAACGTCATGGTCGATCGACTCGGGCGCGTGCGCGTGCTCGACTTCGGGCTCGCGCGCCTGCAGGCACTCGCGCGCGAGCACGAGAGCTCGGCGCCAGGTGTCGACCCCGATCCCGTGCTCACGCGGGCTGGCGATCGCATCGGCACGCCGGCGTACATGAGCCCCGAGCAACACCGGGGCGATGACGCCGACGCGCGCAGCGATCAGTTCGCGTGGGCGATCACACTGCACGAGCTGCTGTTCGGTGTACGGCCCTTCGCCGGCAACTCGACGGCGGAGATCGCCGCCCACGTGCTGGCGGGTGAGCGCATCGACGTCGGCGAGCTTCGGGTGGTTCCGCGATGGCTCCACGCGGTGATGGATCGCGCGCTCGCGCCGCGACCCGAGGACCGCCACGCGAACCTGCGCGAGGTGGTCGCGGCGATCGATCGCGAGCACGGTCGCTCGTGGGCGCCGGTGTGGCTCGCCGTGCCATCGATGGCGGTGGTGGGTGGCATCCTCGCGCTGACACCGGCGGGCCCGGACGCGGCCGCCTGCACGGCGGCGTCGCCCGTGGTGCTCGACGATGCGGCGCTGCGTCGAGCCTTCGGCGATCGCAGCGACGACGCACAGGTGGTGATCGCGGCGTTGCACGCCCAGGCAGACGCGATCGCGACGGCGCAGCGCGAGCTCTGCGAGGCCGCCGACGCCGGTCGCTCGGCATGCATCGAGACCCGTCGGGCGCAGCTGGTGGGCTTCGCCGACGTGCTCGCGCGCGGGCACGCGGAGGTCATCGAGCACGCGCGCGAGGCCGCGCTCGGCTTGCCCGCGGTGGCACGATGCGAGGGCGTCGAGGCCACACGATCGCCGATGCCGGCCGATCCGCAGCAGGCCGCGGCGGTGCTCGAGCTGCGGGCGCGCCTGGCCGAGGCCGACGTCTATCGGGCACTGGGCTTGGGCGAGGCCGCACTCGCGCTCGCGGTGCAGAGCCAGGCCCGTGCGGAGGCGCTGGGCTTCGCCCCATTGGTCGCCGAGGCCCTGCTCGCCCACGGCGAGAATGCACAGGCCGAGGGTGATCTCGTGGGCGCCGAGCAGTGGCTGCGCGACGCCGCCGTGCTGGCCGAACGCGAGGGCCACGATCTCGTGCTCGCCGACGCGCGTGCCGAGCTGGCGTGGCTGCGCGCGGTGGAGCTCGAGCACTTCGACGAGGTCGATGGGTTGATCGCGGCGGCCGAGGCCGCTGCGCGACGTGCCGGCGAGTCTCGCTTCGATGCGGTCTTGCTCAACGTCCGCGCCAGCGTCCTCGACGCCCAGGGACGCTCACGCGAGGCGGTCGAGCGCATGCGCGAGGTCGTCGCGCAGCTGCAGTCCGCAGCGGTACCCGACCTCGCGCTCGACACGGCGCTGCACAACCTCGGCAACTTCGAGTACCACGCCGACGACATCGATGCGGCCGCACGCAGCTACGAGCAGGCGCTCGCGGTCGCGTTGCCGATGTTCGGCGACGACCACCCGCGCACGTGGTGGCACCGCCAGGCGCTCGCCGACGTGTTGCTCATGCGCTCGGCGTACGCCGAGGCCGCAGCCGCCTACCAGCCGATCCTGAGCTACCGCGAGCGGGTCTATGGCCTCGACGACCCGCGGCTTGCGACGACCCTCAACAACCTCGGTCACGCCTGGGTCGAGCTCGGCCGCGGCGAAGACGCCCGCGCGGCGCTCGAGCGCGCGCTCGCGCTCAAGACCGCCGCCGACGCGAGCGCCCACTCGCTCGCCAACACCGAGCTCATGCTCGGCCGCGCGTACACCGAGCTGGGCCGGCTCGACGACGCGATCGCAATGCTCGGCACCGCCGCGCGGCACCGCAGCGACCTCGAAGACGACAGCGCGCCGGTCCGCGAGGTCACCGACGCGCTCGAGGCGGCGCTGTCGTCGAGGCCGCAGGGTTTCGAGCTCAGCGCTCCGGCGCGCAACACCGTACTCGCGTTGAGCGAGCGCGCCGATGCGGCGGGCGACCGCGATCGGGCGACGCGATTGCGGACCCTTGCGTCGCGGTAGGTGGTGGGTCAGAAGCGCAGCGCAGGCCCACCGGCGATCAACGCGACTCTGCGGGCACGCGCTCTGCCCGACCTGCCCAGCATCGTCGATAGACCGATCGCGAGGGCGATTGCTCCGCCGATCGCGGCAATACCCCCGGCGATCCCCATTCCCCCCATCGCTCGACCGACGCGAACCACGCGTTGCGTGTCTCGGACGTCATCGAAGCCGTCGATCTCCAGGCCGCGTCCCGGGTTTCCGGTGTGGATCCCGGCGAATACTCCAAAACCGACAGCAGCCAAGATGAGGCCGACGCCTCCGGTGACCGCTCCCCCCATTACGACTGCGCACTGCGCCGAGCCCCCGGCACAGCCGCGTGTCCCCGATCGCGCCGCCGCAGGGTCGGGTTGTCTCGCGTGCGCGGAGAACCCGGATGCCCGTGCGTCCCTCGCCATGGCGGTGGCAACGACCATGACGATCGCCATTCTTCCCAGGCTCACGGACGTCCTCGTCATTGACACTTTCCGAACTCCCACGGAGTAGGATTTGGTGGATTCGCGCCACCGAAGCAAATCACAGGACGATCGCTGCACGAGAATGCAGCTACCTCCACGCACGACATGCCCGGCGCGCACTGCGAATCGATGTGACACGACTCGCCCACGGCGGCCGGTGGGCGTGTCGCGCAGGTCGACGACGTGCTGTCGCAGGGAAAGCAAGGATCGCATTCTGGCTTTCCGGGGCCACATGCGGACCCAACGCCTGCGGCTTCCTGGCATACCTGCTCCGGGTCGCACAAGAGGCCATCACGACAACGACCGAAGAGACATGGTTCGCCTTTGATCGGCAATGGAACGCAGATGTGCCTGCCCGCGTCGTCGGGGTCAACGCAAACAGCCGGCGGTTCGCATGCCGCGTGCTGCGGATCGCAAGCCTCACCGAGCGAGTATCGCTCCTTTGTAACGATGCACGAGCCATCGGCGCAAGTGAGGGAAGGCAAGCAATCGTCGCCTTCCGCGTTGTCGTGACGCTTGCACGACTCGCCGACGTCCCGGGTGCCGTGATGGACCTTGCACGAGACCAGCACGCCGAGCGCTCGCCGATCTGAACTGCAACCGAGGGACTCGATTTGGGCGACGTACTCTGCAAGACACTCGCGATCAAATGTGAGTCCGTCAGCCTCCCCCGAGGCGACGATGCCGCTGTATTCGGAGCGACTCGTATTGAAGCAATCTGCTTCGTTGGCGAACAATGCTCCTTCCGCGGCGGAACATTCGCAATCGATGTACTGTCGGCAGAAGTCGTGCGCCGCGTCGTCGAGCAACGTATCGATGGGGACCTCGCCTTCGGTCGATTCTGCGGTAGATGCCCCATGTGGGTTGCTCTTGCACCCGCTGGCGACCGCAAGACACATGACGAGTCTTGCGCTCATCGCTCGCGCAAGAGGTACCGAACGGACGAAGGATTCAAAACTCACCACTTCAGCACGACGCGGAGAGGAGCCTGCACGGACGGCGCGGCATCCTTTCGAGGCTACTGCTTCGACCGGAGCGGCGCAACCCCGACGCGCAGTGGCTCGAAGCCGGGCACTCTCGGGAACGCGAACGCAGGCTGGCGCCGCCGCGGTCGGAAAATCGCACCTAGTGGCGTCGGCAGGCGCTCGCCGAAGTGCTGGGTCATGCGCTGGTGGTACGCCGCGGCTGAGGCGCCTGCCAGCGGATCCGGAGCGACCGCGAGGGTCTCTACGGCGTAGCCGGCCCGCGGCTTGCGACGACTCTCGACGCGCTCTCGATGCTCGAAACGGTCGCGCGGTGCCGCAACGACCGCGTCGGGCGATGATGCCCGCGCGGCACGGTTGCGCTCGTTCCTGTCGCCAGCGCCTGGGTGACACAGCCGATACATCGCCGCCGTCGTGAACCCGCTACGCTCGGCTTGCACCGCGCCACGCGGACCCGACCATGACGCCCATCGAAGCCCATCGCCGTGCCTTGCTCGCCGCTGCCCACCTCGCCATGGTGGCGCCGCTGCTGTCCTGCGAATCTCCGCGTAGCGCCGTGCATGCCCTGCCACCGGGCGGACTGACGCCGACCGCCGCCGCCGAGCCCGTGCAGGTGTCGCCCTCGCCGGCTCGACACGTGGGCGCCGAGTCCTGCGAGATCGTGCTCGACGAAGCGTTCCCCGGCGAGGACAACTTCACCGGCAAGGACCGTGAGGTCTCGCCGCGCGTGCGTGACTGCTGCGTGCAACATCTTGGTGCGGCCCCCGGTGCGCCGACGGGCAGGAGCCATCACTGGGCCTGCTGCGAGGGGGTCTCGCGCGTCGAAGGGATCGACCCCGCGATCTTGCACGGCTGCTCGCCGTGGGGGCCACCACCGCCGCCCGCGATGGCGCCGCGGAGGCTCGCGTGAGCGCGGTGCTCGATCTTCGAGCGCCCGCGCGCGCGGTGGGATTGTCATTGCCGCCGGCCGGCGTGCTGCAACGACCCGCGATCGCCACGTGGCGCGAACGCATGAGCAACGAGCACGGCTCCGCACGCGTGTTCGAGGTCTTGGCCACCCAGTGCCGGCGCCTCGGGCGAGACGACGATGCGCGGGAGCTCGCGAGCTTCGCGGACGAGGAGCGACGACACGGGGTGCTCTGTGGTGCAGTGGTCGAGGCGCTCGGCGGCGAGGCGACGGCACCGAGCGCAGAGCCGCGGCCGATCCCGCTGCACGAGGACGCCGATACGCCGCTCGAGGCCCTGCTGCGCAACGTGTTGTCGGTGTGCTGCGCGAGCGAGACCGTGGCGGTGGCGTTGATCGGTGCCGAACGTTCGCTCATGCCCGCCGGGCCGCTGCGGCAGCTGCTCACGGAGATCTGGGCCGACGAGGTCGGCCACGCGCGTTTCGGCTGGCGTCTGCTGGCCACCGTGGACGCGTCGCTCGACGCCTCGATGCGCGCGCGGCTGCGCGACTATGTCGAGGTCGCGCTCGCGCACCTCGTCGCGCACGAGCTCGCGCACCTGCCCTTGATCGAGCCGCCGCGCGCGGGCGCGTCGCTCGGCTTGTGCAACGGCCGTGACGCGCGTTCGCTGTTGTTCGATGCGATCGACACCGTGATCCTGCCCGGCCTCGCGCGGCACGGCCTCGCACCGCAGACGCTCTTGCGGCGTGGATCAACGCTCCACGCGGCGCCCGGGAGCCCAGTCGCGGAGTCGATCGACCCGCGTCTCGAGGAATCGTGCGAGCCGGTGGAAGTCGCTGCCGCCGACGATGAACCGCACCTCGGTGCGTAGCGTCACCGGGTTCACCAGCTCGCGAAACGGCACGTAGTGCAGGTCGAGCTGGCCGCTGACGCTGACCATGTGACCGTCCTTGCCCTCCTCGACCAGCGCCCGGTAGGCGCCGATGCCCAGCTGGCTGCCGAGCATCACGTCGAAGGCGTGGGGTGGTGCGCAGCGCGACTCGTAGCCCAGCTGCACACTGGCGAACTTCTTCTTGCCGCCGGCGCGGGCGTGATACGCGGCCGAGACCCGCTCGGCCACCAGCTTGCCGAGGTCGATGCCACCCAGCGGGATGTGGCCGTGATCGTCGCGCGGCAGCGTCGCGATGACCTCGTCGGGCAGCAGCTCGGCGAGGCCCTCGGCGAGCACGATGGTGCCGTAGTGCTTGCCGCGTCGCTCGCGGGTCAGCACCAGCTCGACGATGCGCTCGACCAGGCCGTCCATCGCGAGCATGCGGCGGCCGTCGATCTCGACCGCGAGGTCGTCGACCACGTCCTCGACCGCGATCACCAGGTTGGCCTCGCCGGCGATCGCCACGCCGTACGAGAGCCACCCCGCCTTGCGGCCCATGGTCTCGACGATGAAGTAGCTGCTGGTCGCGAGCGCATCGGCGCGGAGGTTCTGCAGCTCCTTGGCCATGAAATCCACGGCCGTGAAGAAGCCGAACGTGAAGTCGATGCCGCGATAGTCGTTGTCGATGGTCTTTGGCAGGTGGACGACCTTCACGCGCTTGGCCGCGGCCGGCAGCCGACGCTGGTACTCGAACAGCAGGTTGGCGGTCTTGAGCGTGTCGTCGCCGCCGATCGAGATGAGCGCGTCGATCTCGAGATCGACCAATGCGCGGTAGACGTTGGTCAGCCGCTCGCACTTGCCTTCGTCGGCGAGATCGTCGGTGGACTCGATGCCCTTGCCCGGGTTGGCGCGTGCGGTCCCGATGAGGATGCCGCGGGCGTTGCGGATGCCGCGGAGGTCCTTCTCCTCGAAGATGCGGTAGTGCTGATCGGGCAGCAGCCGGTGGGTCACCGGGTGGTAGTCCTGCAGGTTCGAGTAGCCGTGGAAGAACCCCACCACCTCGCGGCCGTCCTCGAGGAACGAGGTCGCGGCCGCGGAGATCACCGCGTTGGCCGCCGGCGCGGGACCGCCCGCGAAGATGATCCCCACACGGCGGATGTCGTCGGCACTGCGGTTGGATGCGGGCGTCGTCGTGCTCATGTCTGTCGCACGCGAGGGTCGCGTGCGCGCAAGTGATCGTCAAACGTGGCGGCTGCGCCCGATCGGCGGCGCGGGCTCGCTGTGGCATGCTCGTCACGTGCCGCGCCGTTCGCTCGCTCGCCACCGCCCTGCCGTCGCCGTTGTTGTCGCCACGTGGCTCGGTGCGACCACCTCGGCCCGCGCCGATCCGCCCTACGCCGATCAGCTGACACCGGGAGCGCTGCGTGGCATCGCCTACGAGAGCGGCGACGCGTGGGAGCTGGGTTACTGGGAGTACCTGCCGAGCGGCTTCGACGACCTCGCCGACGACGAGCTGTTGCCGCTGCTGGTGTTCCTGCCCGGCATCGGCGAGTACGACGACGTGTCGTCGTGCCCGGGTGGCACCGACACCTGCGCCGCCGACGCGTGCGGCAGCGACGGCCTCTGTCGCGGCCTCACGTGGGGCCCCCAGCTGCTCATCCGCAACGCGCAGTGGGACGAGACCCTCCGGCCCTTCATCGTGGTCTCGCCGCAGAACCCGGTGCCGCCGGGTTCGACCACCGAGTGGGATCTCGATCGCCTCGATGCGTTCTTCCAGTTCGTGCTCGACAACTACCCGGTCGATCCGCGGCGGCTCTACCTCACCGGCATGAGTCAGGGCGGGCGCGGCACGCTGCAGTACGTCGGTGCCCACCCGCGTCGCTTCGCCGGCGCGGCGTCGATGCCGGGTGGTCAGGTCGATGCCGGCATCAGCTGCGGCTTCGAGGACACGGCATTTTGGTGGTTCCACGGCGAGGACGACAACGATGGGCATCTCGGGCCCGGCGTCTTCAATCCCTGCTCGATGGTCGAGTCGTCGGATCAATACGACAACCCTGGCGACTATCCGCAGTATCCAGCGTGCGTGGCCGCAACCGGGCAGCCGCGACCCGACGGGCGCTTCACGATGTTCTACGACGTGCCCCACTCGTCGTGGATCCCCTCGATCGATCCCATCGGAGTCGGATTCGCGGCCGCCGAGTGGCCCAGCGATCAGGGCTGCGGCCTCGACATCGAGTTCCGCGAGTACAGCTCGGCGAACGATCCCGACGGCATCTACAGCTGGTTCCTCTCGCTCGATCGACCCGACGTGATCGCGCCCGACGATCTGTCGGTGCCCGGCGACGGCGCGGACCTCGAGCTGGTTGCGACCGCGGTCGACGACGACGCGGTCGCGTTCACGTGGACGCAGATCGACGGCCCCGCGGTCACGCTGCAGGATGCCGACAGCGATACCGTCACCATCTCGGGCCTGCAGCCCGAGACGGTCTACACCTTCGAGGTCTCCGGGCTCGATGCCGACAACCAACGCGATCGCGACGAAGTCGTCGTGACGGTGACCGAAGCGCCGCCGCCGGGCCCCTCGGGCGACAGCGGTGCGTCGGCCGAAGGTTCGACCACGGCCGGCAGCGCCGACGCTTCGGGTGACGCGAGCGCGGGTACGGGCGCTGGGTCGGCCAGCGGCAGCGCGAGCGCGACGGCCGGTGGCGGTGGCAATACCGGTGGTGCAGGTGAGGGCACCGCCGACGGCAGCGGCACCTCCGGGGGCACCGCGGGCGAGCAGGGCGACGGGGGTGGCTGTGCCTGTGACGCGCGCGGCGACACGGGCCGCGCGACGTGATGGTAACTGGCCGCGCTGCCGTGCACGCGACGGCGCAGGGGAACTCCGCGGGCGTGATCGCCGGCGTTGTCGGTGTGCGCCCGCGAACCGTCGCGGCGGCCCGCGTCGGAACCAGAGATTTCTTCACCCCGGACGCGCGCGCGCCGTCTCCCTCGGCGGGTGATCGACATGCAGGGGCGAACCATCCTCGCGGTTGCGATCGCGATCGCATCGAGTGGCTGCGGTGACGCGACCGGCGTCACCGCCTTCGGGAGCGAGGCCGGCAGCGCAGGCTCGGAGTCCGACACCACCGGCGCGTCGGCGAGCACGACCGTCGCGACCCACTCGAGTGGCGTCGCCGACACCGGCCCGAGCTCCGCGGGTGAGAGCGGTGCGGGCCCCGACTCCGCGACGGACGGCTCCGACGACGGCTCCGGCGAAACCGGCGAGTGGGATGCCGGCAACCCCGATGGCGCGTGCGGGGGCGGGGTGCCGCCGCTCGGCGAGGCCGTCGACACGTCGAGCCCCAGCACGGTCGTCGGCGATGGCTCGCCCGCCAGCTGCACCCACGCGGCCTTGGCAGCGGCGGTCGCCGCCGGCGGCATCGTCACGTTCGAGTGCGGCGATGCGCCGGTCACGATCGCGATCGACCAGACCCTGCAGCTACGCACCGACGTCGACACCGTGATCGACGGCGGTCGCCGCGTGACCCTCGACGGTCGACACCAGGTGCGGGTGTTCGCCTTCGAGAGTCCCGACTTCATGAACACCGAGACCCGTGTGACGCTGCAGCACCTGCGGGTCATCGGCGGCAAGACCTCGCCGGTCGAGGCGATTCCACAGGCACCACCGCCCTGCTCGCAGGGCTACAACGACGGTGAGGGCGGTGCGCTGTACATGCGCGACGGCAACCTCAGCGTCGTCGACTGCATCTTCGAGGACAACGAGGGCGCGCCGCTCGGCCCCGACACCGGCGGCGGTGCGATCTACGTGGTCGGCAGCAAGCACGGCATGGTCATCGCCGCCAGCACCTTCGAGGGCAACCGCGCGAGCAATGCCGCGGCCGTCGGCGGCCTGTTCTGCGAGCTGCAGATCTTCGACAGCCTGTTCATCGGCAACACCGCGACGGGCAGCGGTGCGAACAACAACGATCCCTCGCAGTGCGATGCCATGAACAACGGCCAGAACGAGATCGGCTCGGGTGGCAACGGCGGCGCCATCTATAGCGACGGCGCGAGCGTCGACGTGACGCTCTGCGGGGTCCAGATCGCCGACAACGACGCCGGCGAGGGGGCCTTCGGCGGGGGCCTGTTCTTCACCAGCAACGACTTCGGCGGCGACCTGACCATCCGCGACAGCGTCATGATGGGCAACACCGGCGGTCACTGGACGGTGGTGCAGATGGGCAGCACCACCGACGCGGGCTCGGCGGTCGGCACCAACTGCCGCAGCCTCACGATCGAGAACTCGACCCTGCAGGGGCTCTGACGGCGGAGGCCAGCGCGCCCGTGATCGGGCCGGCGTTCCATCGTAGGCTCGCGTCTGCGATGGACCAACGCATCGTCGAGCTCGAGATCCGCATCGCCTACCAGGAGAAGACCATCCACGATCTCGATGAGATGGTCACCAAGTACGCCGCGCGGCTCGACGCGCTGGCGCGCGAGCTCGCCGAGCTGCGGGCGCGCTTCGACAGCGGCAGCGACGCGCCGCCGATCGTCGACGAGCCGCCGCCGCACTACTGAACCGCTACGGCAGCTGCGCGCAGAACGGCGGCGCGGTGACGTACTGCTCGCAGATCCACCCCGCGATGCTCGCGATCTCTTCGTCGCTCAGCTGCCCCGCGAACGGCGGCATGTAGCGCCGTCGCTCATCCATGAGGATTGCGACGCCGTCGAGCGAGGTGTGCCCATGCTGGACCTTGTCGAGCAGCGTCGGCCAGTCGGTCATGTCGAGGATGCCGGGCTTCACGTAGTAGATGTTCTCCGTGACCGGCCCGCCCGGCCCGTGGCAGTGCGCGCAGAAGTCGGCGTACAGCTCGCCCGGGTCTTCGGGGTTGGGGAAGGACTGCAGCCACGCGATCATCTCGTCGACGATGGCGTCGGGGAGGTCGACCTCGGCGAAGGCCGTCATCACGCGGTCGTCACCGATGCCGGTGTGATCCGCCGGGCCCTCGCCCGACTTCGCGATCCACACGTTCGCGTCGCCGTTGCGCACGTAGTAGTAGGCGAGGCCCGGGTCGGGGTGGCGGATCTCCGGCCCGTCCTCGGTGCCGAGGCCGTCGTCGCCGTGGCACGTCGCGCACTCGTCGAGGTAGCGCTGCTGGAACTCGGGCAGCGGATCGGTCTCGCCGACCCCGCTGCTGCTGTCTTCGCCACCGCCGTCGCCCGTGCTCGCGGGGTCGGTCGCGTTCGCGGTGGTGGCGGTGCCGGCGGTCGTGGTCGCGCCGCTGCCGGCCGACGCGTCGGCCGAGGACGTTGCCGCGGATCCCGAGCCCGTGGACGAGCCTGCAGCGCCGTCGTCGTCGTCGTTCGAAGCCGCGGTGCACGCGAGCACGAGCGATGCGGCGATCACTGCGAGCTGCGAGAGTGCGAGAGAAGCGAGTCCAGGAACATTGCGCATGGGGGTCCGTCCGTCACGACGTCGGTGCGTCGCGCGGCCCTCGCTGTGCACCACCTGGGCCAAGCGTGCCGTCGGTACGGGGCTGCGCGGCCAGCCGGCGCCGCCGCCAACGCCGTTGGCGACCTCGGGATCGAGATGCATAGCTGCGCGGCGACACATGGGGGCTTGCACGCGTGCGCGCGGTCGGACACTGTCGATCGCGCGTGGTAGCCGAACGATCGCGCCTGGCACCCGAACGCTCGCCACGCTCGGCGATCTTCGCTGCGGCGTCGCTTGCGACGCTCGTACCCGCGCTGGCGTCGGCGGCCAACGGCAACATGCCGCGCACGCCCGCGCTCTACCCCCCGCATCCGTGTCTGACGCAGGTCGATCGCAGCCAGGTGTCGAGCCTCCACTTCGACGTGCACATTCCCTACGAGGACACCCAGCTCACCGAGGACGAGCTGGACGACAGCCGCAGCTTCCAGTTCTTCGCGCTGTGTCGGGAGCCGAATCGACTCGAGGTGTTGCCCAATTGGATCGGCCCCGACGACGCCGAGCGGGCGCTCGAAGCCGGCATCATCGACGCGTTGCCCGATCCCGGCGCCACGTTGTTGGGCAGCCCCGCGTGGACACCCGGCCACGACGGCGCGGTGGACTCGTGCGTGCAGATCATCGACCCAACGCGGCTGCCGATCTCGTGCGAGGCCACCGTGCCCGGCGTCGACTGGGACGTCAGCGCGGTGCCGGCCGGCAACTACGTCATCCGCGGCTACACCTTCGCGCCGGCCAGCAACCTCTGGACCTCGCGGATCGGCGTGGTGCAGATCCACGACGGCGAGCCGTTGCCCGTGGCAGCGTTGGTGTCGCCGGTCTACGACGCCAAGGCGTTCCAAGCCGACGGCTACCGCGTGCTCGGCTGCATGGACGGGCCGCCGGGCACCACCGTCACGCTGCAGTACGCGAGCACCGCCAGCGACGACCTCGACGACGACGCCGCGTGGACCACCTTCGCCGAGCACGACGCCAGCGCGCGCTGGATCGACGAGCGGCTCGCGCTGTCCGCCGACACCGTGTACCAGGGCCTGTTGCTGCGGGCGGTCGCCCGCGGGCCCGACGGCGCGCAGTGGATCGCACACTCGCCGGGCTTCGTGACCGTGTACCCCGGCGACGGCACCAGCGACGATCCCGTGCCCGCCGCCGGCGCCGATCACTGCGACGCGGGCGGTGACGAGTCCGGTGGCATCGGCGAGCCCATCGACGACACGTCGGCGGGCAGCAGCACAGGGGACGCGCACGGCGACACGGGCGGCACCGACCCCGCCGCGACCCGGGACGCCGCGGGCTGTGCTTGTGCTTCGAGCCGGCCGTGGGCCGGAAATTCCGCGATCTCGGCGGTGCTGATGGCCGCGCTCCTGCGCCGTCGTCGTCGTCGCACGTGAAGCGTCGGTGAACGGTGGCCGTCGCGCCCCGCTTCGTGCAAGAGTGGCGGCGCCGTTTGAGCGCTCGAGAGCCACTGCGCGACCGCTGGATCCGCCAGATCATCGCGCACCATCGCGCCATCTTGGTGGCGGCCGCCGTGCTGACGGTGTTGTGCGGATGGTTGGCGACCCAGCTGCGGGTCGACACCGATCTGCGGCGCCTATTGCCCGACGGCCACCGCGTGTTGGTCGGGCTCGAGGAGATCGAGCGGACCTTCGGCAGCACCGGCAGCGTCAACGTGGTCGTCAAGGACGGCACGGCCGAGGCGCGGCACGCCCTGGTCGAGACCATCGCGCGCGAGCTCGAGGGGCACCCGCTGCTGCGCGACGTCGATGAGCGGCTGCCCAGCGACTTCTTCAGCGAGCACGCGCTCTACTACCTCTCCGATGCCGAGATGAAGCAGCTCGAAGAGCTGGTGCAGGACTACACGCACTACGAGTTCTGCACCCGCGCGGCCGACAACTGCCTGCTCGCCCCCGACGACCGCGCGCCCGAGGCGCTGGAGTCGTTCATCGAGCGCAAGCGCGGCGAAGCCCACGCGCGCACGGGGTTCCGCGAGCTGTACGAGCGCGAGGGCATCCCGGCGACGATCGTGCTGCTGCACCCCATCGAGCCCGCCGCCAGCCTCGACTTCTCCAAGAAGATCAGCGAGGAGATGCGGGCGGCGATCGCCGAGATCTTCGAGCGCCCGGGGCAGCCGTGGAGCGACGCCGGTGTGCACTACAACATCGTCGGGCCCTACACCAACAAGGCCGACGAGCAGCGGATCATCCGCTCCGACATGCTCCGTGGCGGCCTCATCGGCCTGTTCGGCGTCATCGCCATCATCTATCTGCTGTTCCGATCGTGGCGCGCGGTGCTGGTGTTGTTGTTGCCGCTGGCGTGCGGCGTGGTGTGGTCGCTGGGGCTGACGCAGGTGGTGCTCGGGCGCCTCAACCTGATGACGAGCCTGATCTCGACCGTGCTCATGGGCATGGGCATCGACGCCGGCATCCACTTCTTCTCGCGCGCCAAGATCGATCGCCGCAAGCACGACGACGCCGAGGCGATCCGGCGCGCGTTCCACAGCTTGATCATCCCGCTGTTCGTGGCGTCGGGCACCACCGTCAGCGCGTTCCTGGTGATGTCGACGTCGGAGTTCCCGGCGTTCCGCGAGTTCGGGCTGATCTCAGCCTGGGGCGTGGCGCTGTGCATGCTGGCGATGACCACCGTGTTGCCCGCGCTGCTGTACGTGGTCGGCATCAAGCGCCACGAGGAGCCGCTGCCGCACCGTGAGGGCGCCATCATGCGCAAGGTGCTCGGGCACCCCGGGGCGCTGTTCGCCGGCATCGTGGTGGTCACGGTGCTGTCGTTCCAGGGCGTGCGTCGGGTTGGCTTCGAGTACAACGGCCGCGCGCTGCAGTCCGATCAGACCCGCCGCGAGTCCGAGGACGACGTGCGGCTGATCTCGAAGGTCTTCGGCAAGGACATCCACGCCGGCATCCTCGTGCGCAACGACCTCGCGTCGACCCAGACGACGCTGGCCGTCGCCCGCCAGCGGCACGCGCTGCGGGAGGCCGCGGGCGACACCGCGGTCGCGAGCCTGTTCGCGGCCCCGGACCTGCTGCCCGCCCAGGACATCGACATGGCCGTCCGCAAGCAGCAGATCGACGCGCTGCACGAGGACAACGAGGACACCTTCGCGCGGCTGGAGGCCATCGCCGAAGGGCGCGAGCCCAGCGCGGTGCCGCAGACCACCAAGAAGCCGCCGCCGCCGTCGGACGACGACGACTGGGACGACTTCGGTGACGAGGGCGGGGGTGGCAGCGACGAGATCGACGCGCCGCCGGAGGTCTCTCCGGTCGCGCCGGTTCCCGTCGAGACGCCCGACACGAAGACACCCGACGCGAAGACGTCCGACACGAAGACGTCCGACGCGAAGACGCCCGACGCGAAGACGCCCGACGCGAAGACGCCGGCCAAGGCCGACCCCAAGCGGCTCAGTCGCGAGGAGGCCGGCCAGCTGGTCCAGATGTTCCGCGCGCAGCCGTTCACGATCGACGACCTGCCGCCGGTGCTGCTCGACAAGGTGCGCAGCAAGGACGGCAGCTACGGCATCTTCGCGTACCCCAACTTCGACGCCGCCGACATGCGCCGCGGCGTCGATTTCACCAACGAGACCTCCTCGTACCTCGACGGCGAGGGCATCTTCGTCGGCGAGACGACGGTCTACGCGAGCATGTTCCTGATGCTGCGCGAGGAGGCACCGATCGTGGTCGGCATGGCCTCGGTGCTGGTGGCTGCGTTCGTGTACTGGCAGCTGCGCTCGCTGGGGCTCACGCTGCTGACGTTGCTGCCGCTGGGGCTGGCGCTGTGGTGGGTCGTGGGCCTGATGGGCGCGCTCGGCCTGCGCTTCACGCTGTTCAACCTGCCGATCATCCCCGCGATCCTCGGCATCGGCGTCGACAACGGCGTGTACCTCACCGACACGATCCGTCGCACCCACGGTGAGCTCGACAGCCTCTCGCGCGCGCTGCAGGAGACCGGCGGCGCGATCCTGGCGGCGACCTTCACCACCGTGGCCGGGTTCGCTGCCTTCATGGCGGCGGACAACGCCGGTCTGCGTGGCATCGGCTCGCTGGCGTCGATCGGCATCTCGCTGGCCGCGGTGTCGGCGTTGGTGGTGCTGCCGACGTTGTGGGCGCTGGGACAGCGTCGGCGTCGCCGTCGTGCGGGCACCGACCGCTAGCGCCCCGCGGCCGCTCTCACAGCGCGGTGTAGATCGCGTGCCGGCCGACGCCCACGCGCTCGAGCCGGCCTTCCTTCACCAGCAGCCCGAGGTGGTGGCGCAGGATCTTGCGATCGAGCCGGCTGTACTCGGCGATGTCGTCGAGGGTCACCTCGCCGTTGCCCTCGATGAAGGGCAGCACCAGCCGCGTGAACTCCTCGCTCGACATGCCGCCGTCCTCGGGCTCGGTGCGCTCGCGGGCGGTGGCGGCCGCCTTCTCGGAGTAGGCGTCGCCCAGCTCGTCCTCGAGCAGCCGGCGCTTGCGCTTCTTCGTGCCCGCGGGGGCCTCGGCGTCGCTCGGCGGTACCGCGAAGCCCTCGCGCAGGTCACCGAGGGTGATCTTCGCGAACTGTGGCCACAGACCCCGGGAGTCGAGGAAGCCCACGAGGTCACCCAACGTCACCGACTCGGGGTTGCGTAGACCCTTCAAGGTCTCGAGCGCCGAGAGTCGCTCGAGCTCCCCGTAGCCCATCTCCGCTCGGAAGATCTCGTTGGCGTTGCGCGGCATCTGGTCGCGCGATGATGGGAGATGCGCACGCGAGCGGCAAGCGTCGGCTCGCATGCACTCCAGACGCGGTGCAATCGCGGTGTGGCCCAATGCCCCGGCGAGCGCATCACGACGGTCGTCGCGGTACCGAAGAGATCTCCCCGGCGGAAATCCGCCGCCGGTCGGCCGGCCTCGTCGCGGGCCGCTTGTGGCCGAGGTGGTGGAGTGCCGTTCACGCACCGGCCCGGTGTCGCGGCTGTGAACGACGGGCCGTGCCAACCCGCCGGGCCCGCCGAGAATCCCCGGCGGACATGGTTCGGCGATCGTCGACCGGGCCCGCAGCGCACCCCACGCGGTCGATCGACGCGCCGGGTTTTCTGTGGATAGACCTGTGGACCACTTGGGGAGATCGACCCTGCGCCGGGGCCCCTCGGCCTGTGGATAAGTCACCCCCTCGAGGACGCGTCGGGTTCTTGCGAGGCCCAACATCTTGTGGTTTACATAGCCCCCACCTCAACATGGGGTGTTGCCGCCGCGGTGACACCCCATGCCAGGCTGGAGCTGGTCCACGTCCCCTCGCCGGCAGGCAGCGCGAGCAGGACGGACCCCGAACGGACGGCGACGTCGCCAGGCCCCCACCGGCCGACCGAGCCCGAACCCGCGAGATGAGCGGCCCGCCGCAACGGGTCGCCAGGGTCCTGTACCCTCGAATTCTCGTGGGCTGAGCATCCGTTCAGAATGAAGACGAGCCCTTCTTCCTCCTCCTCCCACGCCCCCTCCGACCGCTCGCCCACGCGGTCGACCTCACCCGCCGCCCCCCGCTCCCGGAGTTCCTGACAATGAAGATCACGCGCCACTTCACCCCGGAGTCCGCACCTTCGTTCGCTGCGATCGAGTTCGAGTCCCGCAGCTCCCGCATCGCGAACCCCGACGGCTCGGTGGTCTTCGAAGCCAAGGACATCCAGGTGCCGCACGGCTGGTCGCAGGTCGCGGTCGACATCCTCGCGCAGAAGTACTTCCGCAAGGCCGGTGTGCCGACGCTGCTGCGCAAGGTGCCCGAGCCGGGCGTGCCGCAGTGGTTGTGGCGCAGCGAGCCCGATGAAGAGGCGCTCGCGGAGCTGCCCGAGTCGGAGCGCACCCGCGGCGAGAACGACAGCCGCGAGGTCTTCAACCGGCTCGCGGGCTGCTGGACCTACTGGGGCTTCCGCCACGGCTACTTCGACGACGAGGCGTCGGCGCGCGCCTTCTACGACGAGATGCTGCACATGCTCGCGCAGCAGGTCGCGGCGCCCAACAGCCCGCAGTGGTTCAACACCGGGCTGCACTGGGCCTACGGCATCACCGGCCCCGCGCAGGGCCACTACTACTGCGAGGCGCAGACCGGCGAGGTGCGTCGCTCGCAGAACGCCTACGAGCGTCCGCAGCCCCACGCGTGCTTCATCCAGTCGGTCGACGACGACCTCGTGGGCGAGAACGGCATCATGGACCTGTGGGTCCGCGAGGCGCGGCTGTTCAAGTACGGCTCGGGCACCGGCACCAACTTCTCGCGCCTGCGCGGCGAGGGTGAGCGGCTCTCGGGCGGCGGTCGCAGCAGCGGCCTCATGAGCTTCCTGCGCATCGGTGACCGCGCCGCGGGTGCGATCAAGAGCGGTGGCACCACCCGCCGCGCCGCCAAGATGGTCGTGGTCGACATCGATCACCCCGACATCGAGGCGTTCATCGACTGGAAGGTCGTCGAGGAGCAGAAGGTCGCGGCGCTGGTGTCGGGCAGCAAGGCCTGCAACCACCACTTGAACGCGGTGCTGCGCGCGGGCATGGCCTCGCCGCTCGAGGGCAACCTTCGCTTCGACCCCGAGCGCAACCGCGACCTGCGTCGCGCGATGCGGGATGCCCGTCGCGCCAACGTGCCGGAGAACTACCTGCAGCGCACGCTGCAGCTGGCCAAGCAGGGCGTGAAGGAGATCGAGTTCACCGAGTACGACACCGGCTGGGACTCGGCCGCCTACGGCACCGTCTCGGGCCAGAACTCCAACAACTCGGTGCGCATCACCAACGACTTCCTGCACGCCGTCGAGCAGGACGCCAACTGGACGCTCATGCGTCGCATCGACCACAAGCCCGCGAAGACCGTGCGTGCGCGCGACCTGTGGGACAAGATCGCGCTGGGTGCCTGGTCGTGCGCCGACCCGGGCCTGCAGTACGACACGACCATCAACGAGTGGCACACCTGCCCGGTCGATGGCCGCATCAACGCGAGCAATCCCTGCAGCGAGTACATGTTCCTCGACGACACCGCCTGCAACCTGGCGTCGTTGAACCTCATGCGCCTGCTGAAGAACGGCGAGATCGACGTGCCCGCGATGCTGCACGCGTGCCGCCTGTGGACGGTCGCGCTCGAGATCTCGGTGTTGATGGCGCAGTTCCCCAGCAAGCGCATCGCCGAGCTCAGCTACAAGTACCGCACGCTCGGCCTGGGCTACGCCAACCTCGGCACCTACTTCATGGTCTCGGGGCTGCCCTACGACTCGGCCGAGGCGGTCGCGATCTGTGGCGCGCTCACGGCCATCATGACCGGCGCGAGTTATGCGACCAGCGCCGAGCTGGCCGCCGAGCTCGGCGCGTTCCCGGGCTACGACAACAACCGCTCGCAGATGCTGCGGGTCATCCGCAACCACCGTCGCGCGGCCTACGACGCCGCCTCGGGCGAGTACGAGGGCCTGTCGGTGCTGCCGCGCGGCATCGAGCCCTCGCACTGCCCCGCGGGCCTGCTGCAGGCCGCGCGCGCGCAGTGGGACCTGGCGCTGTCGCTCGGTGAGCAGCACGGCTACCGCAATGCGCAGGTCACCGTGATCGCGCCGACCGGCACCATCGGCCTGCTGATGGACTGCGACACCACCGGCATCGAGCCCGACTTCGCGCTGGTGAAGTTCAAGAAGCTGGCCGGCGGCGGCTACTTCAAGATCATCAACCAGTCGGTGCCCGAGGCGCTGCGCCGGCTCGGCTACGACCCCGCCGCGGTCGAGGGCATCGTGCGCTACTGCAAGGGCGCCGGCAGCCTGGTGGGCAGCCCGCGACTGACCCACGCCGAGCTGAAGTCGAAGGGCTTCACCACCGAGATCCTCGCCAAGGTCGAGTCGGAGCTGCCGGCCGCGTTCGAGATCGGCTTCGCGTTCAACCGCTGGACCTTGGGCGACGCGTTCTGCCGCGACGTGCTCGGCTTCACCGATGATCAGCTGTCGGATCCAACCTTCGATCTGCTGCGCGAGCTCGGCTTCACCGCCGAGGACATCCGCGTCGCCAACGACTACGTCTGCGGCACCATGACCGTCGAGGGCGCGCCGGGCCTGAAGCCCGAGCACCTGCCGGTGTTCGACTGCGCCAACAAGTGCGGCCGCTACGGCAAGCGCTTCATCGCACCGATGGCCCACGTGCACATGATGGCGGCCGCGCAGCCGTTCCTCTCCGGCGCCATCAGCAAGACCATCAACATGCCGAGCAACGCCACCGTCGCCGACGTCGAGGAGGTCTACCTGGCGTCGTGGCAGCAGGGCGTCAAGGCCATCGCGCTGTACCGCGACGGCAGCAAGCTCAGCCAGCCGCTGTCGGCCGCGCTGCTCGACGAGGTCACCACCGACACCGACGACGACGACACCGTCGCCGAGCTGCCGCGTGTGGCGGCGCCCGCCACCAGCCAGCCGCAGGTGGTCGAGAAGGTCTCGGAGCGCATGGTCTACCGCTACCTCGCGAAGCGGCGCCGCATGCCCGACCGCCGCGGTGGCTACACCCAGAAGGCCACCATCGGCGGCCACAAGGTCTACATCCACACCGGCGAGTACCAGGACGGCTCGCTCGGCGAGGTCTTCATCGACATGCACAAGGAGGGCGCCGCCTTCCGCAGCCTGATGAACTGCTTCGCGATCTCGTGCAGCCTGGGCCTGCAGTACGGCGTGCCGCTCGAGGAGTACGTCGACGCCTTCACGTTCACCCGCTTCGAGCCCAACGGCATGGTCGCCGGGCACCCGCACATCAAGATGTGCACGTCGATCATCGACTACATCTTCCGCGAGCTCGCGGTCAGCTACCTCGGTCGCAACGATCTCGCGCACGTGATGCCCGAGGACCTCACGCCCGACACCACCGGTGACGCCGACGAGGAGATGCTGCCGGGGGTGGACTACGGCGACGAAGAGGTCGTCGACGAGCGCGTCGTGACCCCCGGCCCGCTCAAGCTCGTGGCCAAGGTGCCGGCCTTCGTGCCGCCCACGCCGATCGAGTACGAGGACCGCACCGTCGTGGCGGAGGCCTACGAAGCGCCCGCCGAAGGCAACGGCAACGGTGGTCAGCACGGCGCCAAGCCGGAGCGCAGCGCCCAGGTCCGCGCTGCGGTGGCGCTCTCGGCCCAGGTCTACAAGGCCCGCATGCAGGGCTACGAGGGTGACGCCTGTCCGAACTGCCAGAGCTTCACGATGGTGCGCAACGGCTCGTGCCTGAAGTGCAACACCTGTGGCTCGACCTCCGGCTGCAGCTGACGTGTTAGCCTAGCGGTCGATGCTCGCGACATTGACCCACGACGAACGGCTGCGACTGCTCGAGTTCGTGTGCTCGTTCGCGTGGGTCGACCTCGAGGTCCGGCCCGAAGAGCGTCGCTTCGTGATGCGCATGGTCGAGAAGCTCGGCCTGTCATCCGACCGCGCGCAGATCGAGCGCTGGCTCGAGCGGCCGCCGCCGGCCGAGGATGTCGACCCCACCCGCATCCCCCACGCGCATCGCGAGCTGTTCTTGCAGGCCGCGCGCGACACCTTCGAGGCCGACAAGCACTTCGCGGACTCCGAGCGCGAGTACCTCGAGCTGCTCGACCAGCTGCTCGCCTGAGCGGGCGGGCTCGAGGCCCTCAGGCCGAGGCCATCGCGTGTGCCAGCGCGTCGGCCAGTCGCAGCGTGATCGGACCCGCGGTGCCGTCGGCGATCGCGGTGCCGTCGATGCGCAGCACCGGCATCACCAGCTGCGAGGTCGCGAGCACGAAGACCTCGTCGGCCGCCAGCATGCGCGTCCGTGGCAGCACCTCGTGGCGCAGCGTGACCCCGAGCGACGCAGCGATCGTCTCCAGCTGCGCGAGCGTGATGCCGGGCAGGCGCTCGCGGCCCGGCGGTGGCGTGACGACGACGCCGTGCTCGACGATCGCGACATTGCTCGAGCCGCCCTCGAGCACGTGATCGGCCGCGTCGAGCCACAACACCTCGTCGGCACCATCGGCCGCCGCGGCGCGCTTGCCCAGGATCGATGGCAACAACATCGTCGTCTTCAGGTCACGACGGTGCCAACGCAGCTCCGGTATGCAGCGCGCGAAGAGTCCCCGCGCGCGACGAGCTGCGTCGGGGAACGCGTGGGGCATCACGAACGCGAACAGCTCCGGGGTCGCGTGGGCGAGGTGCGCCCGCGGGGCCGCGCCACCGGTCAGCTGCAGGTACAGCAAGCCCTCGTCGATGCCCTCCGCGCCCACGAGCGCCGCCGGCCAGCCCGCGTCGTCGCCCAGCCACATGGGCGCCTCGATGCCGATCGCGGCGGCACCTTCGCGCATGCGTGCGAAGTGGGGGCCCTGCCATCGCACGCGGCCCGCTGTGACCGGGAGCACTTCGTAGACGCTCTCGCCGAACAGCAGCCCGCGATCGGCGACCGACACGCGAGCGTCCGCGAACGGGACGATCGATCCGCCCTGCCAGGCGAGTTTCGGAAAGCCTGCCATTGCTAAGCGAGCACGCGCGCGTGCCCTCGACATGATGCCTCGCGCCCTTGGGTCGCGGGGCAGTGCGCCCCGAAGGGCGGCCACGTGCGGCAACTGGGCACATCGACGCCGGGGCGTTCGCGTCCGCGGCACGGATGTCGCGGAGTCAAGAAACCCGCGAGCACACGCGGGGCCGACCGGCGTCGGCGATCCCGCCTGCACTTTCCACCAGCGTGGATGCGGCGGAACAGTTGCGGGCGCCGGTGGGGCTGTGGGACCATCCGGCCGCGGGGGATGGATCGCCACCCGGCGCACGTCGCCGAGCCGAGCCGATCACACCACCATCTTCTCGCTCGTCAACCAACCCATGTGAAGCAAACTTCAGGCGGCGTGCATCGGTGGCAGAGAGCTGCCGTCGAAGCGCCGCCATCGTCAGGGCCAAAGCGGCAAGTAGGACAGGAGCAACGGATTATGAGCGCGCGTGAAACTACCCTTCCCGGTCAAGGTCTCTTGGGCATCGCAGGGCTTGGATTGCTCTGCGGCTTCGGCATCGCATCGTTGCAGGGCTGCGACGATGGTGGAGGACTCGGCGGACTCGCCAAGCAGTGCGGTCTGGTGTGCCCCGACGAGGGCCTCGCCGACGGCAACGCGTCGATCTCCGGCGTCGCCAGCATCGATGGCTTCTTCAGCGCCGTGCTCGAGGTCCGCGGTGCAGCGGCGACCATCAGCGGCTCGATCCGCGCCGAGCTCGAGGGCATGGCGTCGTTCTTCGGCATCGAGGGCTACGCCGACATGGACCTGCCGGCCCTGACGGCCGCGGTGAAGGGCGAGATCGAGGGGCAGTTGAGCGTGGCGGTCGAGGGCGGCCTGACGATCAACTACGACCCGCCGAAGTGCGAGGCCGACCTCGAGGTGACCGCGAAGGCGGCCGCGGAGTGCGACGTCGAGGCCGACCCGGGCTCGATCGAGGCCAAGTGCGAGGGCTCGTGCGAGGTCTCGGCCGACGTGGCGGCGGAGTGCTCGGCGATGGGCACCCTCGAGTGCGAGGGCACCGCGCCGAACTTCCAGTGCGAGGGTAGCTGCACGGGTTCGTGCCAGCTCGAGGTCGCGGCCGAGTGCAGCGGCTCGTGCAACGGCCAGTGCGATGGCGAGTGCTCGGCGTGCGCCGGTGGCAACTGCGACACGATGGGCGGCGTGACGGCGAACTGCGCCGGCAGCTGCTCGGGCATGTGCCAGGGCGAGTGCAAGCTCGAGGCCGGCGGCAGCTGCGGTGGCCGCTGCGAGGGCTCGTGCAAGTACAACCCGGGCATGGCGATGTGCGAGGCCGGTGCCTCGGCGAAGTGCGACGTGTCGGCGATGGCCGAGGCGAAGTGCGAGGGCAAGTGCGAGGGCGAAGTGACCCCGCCGATGGTGAAGGCCGAGTGCCAGGCGCAGGTCGAGGCGAAGGCCGAGGCGCGCATCGAGTGCCGTCCGCCGTCGCTGTCGATCGGCTTCCAGTTCAAGGCCGGCCTCGACGCCGATGGTCAGGCGCGCTTCAAGGCGTTCCTCGAGATGTTCAAGGGTCGCTTCTCGGCGATGCTCGCCGTCAAGGCGAAGCTCGACATCGTCGCCAAGGCCGCGGGCAACCTCGTGACCTCGGCCAGCGGCGCGGTCAAGGGTGCGGTCGACACGGCCCTCGAGGGCGACCTCGACCTCAAGGCGACCATCGGCCTCGGCTGCGCGCTCGATGCCCTCGGCGAGGTCAGCGGCGTGCTGCAGGCCTCGACCGGCGAGCTGACCGCGAGCGCCAACGCGTTCGTCGAGATCGGCGGAGCGGTCGGCGTCGGCGGCTGATACCGACCGAGCACGGGTGGTGGCGCTCGCGAGGGCGTCATCGCCGGTGCGGTCCAAGGGGCTGTTCGCGGCGACGCGGGCGGCCCCTTCTTCGTTGGTTCGCCGACGCGGGAATGCCGTTCCAGCCCGGCCTCGACGCCGATGGCGAGGCACGCGTCGAGGAGTTCCTCGAGATGTTCGAGACGCGCATCTCCGCGATGCTCGCGGCCGCTGCGAAGGTCGAGATCGTCGCTCGTGCACCCGGCAAGTCGATCGTCGAGGCCAGTGCCGTCGTGCGAGACGTGATGGAGAGTGCGCTCTTCGAGGATCTCCGCATCGCGCAGACGCTGGGGCTGGTTGCGGTGGTCGAGATCGGCACTGCGGTCGGCGCCGGCGGCTGACCCGCGCGTGGTCGCGAACACTTCGCGGGCCCCGTGGTGGGGCTCGGGGCATTTTTGCATCGCGAGCTTTTCGAAACCCCGTGGATCCGAAACGCGCCGAGCCGGACCAACAGCGGGCCACACGATTCGGCAAGGACGGATCTTCCAGATGCAGCAGCGAACACCCTCCAAGTCCACCCAGACCGGCTCCACCCCCATGGGCGCCCTCACGCTGATCGGCCTCGGGCTCGTCGGCGGCATCTCCGTCGCGGCCCTGCAGGGCTGCGATCCCGAGAGCCTCAAGGAGCCCTGCGGCCCGTGCGGCTCGATCGCGTCGGGCCAGCTGTCGATCTCCGGCAACGCGCAGGTCGATGGCTTCTTCACCGCGGTGTCGGACTTCACCAAGGCGACCGCCGAGATCCAGGGCAGCTTCGAGGCCGACGTGCGTGCGCTCGGCCAGCTCTACGGCATGGCCGAGGGCTCGATCGACGCCGCGTTCATCACCGAGCTCAAGGGTCGCATCCAGGGCGACTTCATGGCCAACGTCGAAGGCGGCATCCGCCTCAAGTACAAGCCACCACGCTGCGAGGCGAGCGTGAACGTGGCGCTCGAGGCCCAGGCCAGCTGCGAGGTCAACGCGGATTGCGAAGCCACGGTCGATCCGGGCATGGCCTCGGTGAGCTGCGAGGGCAAGTGCGAGGGCAGCTGCTCGGGCACGTGCATGGGCGAGGTCAAGTGTGTCGCCCCTTCGGCGGGCATCAGCTGCGAAGGCGAGTGCGAGGGCAGCTGCCAGCTCGACGTCGCCGCGGGCTGTGACGGCACCTGCCACGGTGAATGCTCCGCCGGTTGCGAACTCACCGACGCGAATGGCCAGTGCCAGGGCCGCTGCGCCGGTGACTGCACCGGCACCTGCGAGCTCGATGCGCGCGCCGAGTGTGGCGGCACCTGCCACGGCACCTGCTACGCGATGGCCGACCCCGGTGGCTGCGAGGGCGGCGTGCAGTGCAACGCCGAGTGCATGGGCGAGTGCTCGGGCAGCTGCCAGGGCAGCTTCGAGCCGCCGATGGCCTCGGCCAGCTGCGAGGCGTCGGCGGATTGCCAGGCACAGGCGAAGGCCCAGGCCGAGGCGAACATCGAGTGCAGCCCGCCGTCGCTCGACTGGGAGTTCGCGTTCAAGGCCGGCGTCTCTGCCGACGCGCAGGCCTCGTTCGTCGCGCGACTCGGCGAGCTGCGCGTGCGCGGTGCGGCGATCCTCCGCGGGCTCGCGAAGGCGCAGGCGCTGATCAACGGCGAGATCGACGGCGAGGTGGTGTTCAACCCGTCGCCGCTCGCCAACCTCACCGCGAAGATCGGTGGGTTCGCGAGCGCAGGCATCTCGGGCGAGCTCGACATCCCGCCGGCGCGCCTCACCTGCGTGGTGCCGGCGTTCCAGGAGGCCGTCACGCTGCTGGCCGATGCGGGCACCGAGTTCACCGCTTCGCTGGCGCTGCAGGCGGACCTCGGCGCGTCGTTGCTCAGCCCGATGTAGCTCATCCCCTGGTGTGTGGTTCGCCGCGGCGCGGGGTTCTTCGAGGGGGCCCCACGTCGCGGCGATTTTTTTCGATGCTCGACAATTAATGCACGCGTGGACCGGCACCAGCCGACCCGGACAGCGCCCACCGGCCAGCTGTTTGGTGCGGGGGCACTGGAGTCCACATGATTGCAAGAACTGCCCAATTCGTCGGCGCCGCGAGCCTTGCCCTCGCGGTCGCCGTTTCCCCCCTGCCCAGCTTCGCCGCGCAGAGCAGCGCAGCGACCAGCAACACCACGCAGACCTGCAAGAGCGGCGAGGAGCTCTTCCGCGGGCTGTTCTACGGCGAGGGTGCTTCGGCGGCGCTGATCCGCGAGATCGCCGATCCCGGGGGCCCTCGACGCCGCGCAGACCAAGAAGTCGCGGCTGACCGTCGCGCAGTCCAAGCGCCTGCTGCAGGCGCAGCACGACAAGCTGGTGGCCGCGGGACGTACCGCCGATGCCGCGTTGGTGGCGATCGCGATCGCCGGCCTGGCGAAGCGCACCGACGACAGCGCGTTGCTCATGCAGGGCACACCGAACGCCACGGGTCTGAGTGAGGCGTCCCGGCAGATCATCGAGATGATCAAGACCCGCGATGCCACCTTCTTCGCGGGCTTCGCCGCCGACCTGCAGAGCGGCGATCCGGTGAAGGTCAATCGCGCGCTGCGCAAGGGTTGGCAGCGCAACAGCGAGATGATCCAGCTGCTCGGGGGCGGCGGCGGATCGAGTGCAGACGAGCCGGGCCACGGCGTCGATCAGGACTCGAGCGTCGTGCTGTGGATCGGCATCGCGCTGGTGTTGCTGGTCTGGATCGCGCTGCCGCTGACGACCGAGTCGTTCACCGGCCTGGCGCACGACGAAGCCGTGGCACGCCTGACGGAGAAGCTGGCATGCACGGCCCCGTGACGCCGGATCGTCCGGACGTCGCGCCGAAGGACCCGGCACTGCCGGGTCCTTCGGGACCTCGCGTCCGCAGCCTCGGTCTGCTCGCGGTGGGGCTCGCATGCGCCTGGTCGGCGATCGCGTTCTACGCCCTGCGCACGGCGTTGCCGCACAGTCCGCTCGAGCTGCCGGGCGAGCGCGCCATCGACATGCGGCGGGTGCTGCCACAGGGCTGGGGCTTCTTCACACGCGACCCACAGGAGCCGTGGCGCACGACCTACGTGCGCGACGCGGGGGGCTGGCGACCCGCCACCGATCGCCAGATGTCTGCGTCGCAGTGGTGGGGCGCCAAGCGCCTGGCCCGGCGCGTCGGCGCCGAGTCGGCCTATCTCACCGAGGAGCTGTGGGCGATCTGGTCGACGCCGTGCGAAGGTTCGCCGCTGGCGTGCCTCGATGCGATCGAGGTCGCCGAGGAGTTGGAGGCGCCGTTTCCGGGCGCGATGTTGTGTGGCGAGATCGCGATGGTCGAGCAGGCGCCGGTGCCGTTCGCCTGGCGCGAGCTCGGGGTCGTCGAGATGCCATCGCTGGTGATGAAAGTGAGGGTGAAATGCTGAACCGCATCGGAGACTGGGTTGCTTCGCGAGTCCACGGGCGGGCGCCCTGCACGAACGTGTACGGCCTCGCGCGTACGCTGCTGGCGCTCTCGACCGCGCTCACGCTGGTGGCCAACGACACGCGCACGCTGTTCGTGCCGCTCGCGGGCATCGCCGCGACACCACCGTTTTGCCAGGGCCACGGCGCGATCGGCATCTTCTGCCTGTCGCCCGAGCTCGAGCTGGCGCGGTGGTCGGCGATCGCGATCCTCCTGGTCGTGGCGTCGGGGTGGCGGCCGCGTGTCACCGGCGTGGCCCACTGGTGGGTGGCCGCGAGCCTGCAGTGGAACGCGTCGGTGCTCGACGGGGGCGATCAGGTCTGCATGGTGCTCGCGCTCCTGCTGCTACCGCTGACCGTGCTCGATGGCCGCCGGTGGCACTGGGATCCGCCCGCACCGATGCGCAGCGAGGCCGCGGCGCTGGTGGGTTGGTCCACCTGGATCGCCGTCCGCGTGCAGGTCGCGGCGGTCTACTACCACGCCGGCGTCGCCAAGTACGGCGTCGACGAGTGGGGCGACGGCACTGCACTTTGGTACTGGTTTCGCAATCCCACCTTCGGTGCCCCCGAGGCGCTGCAACCGATCGTGCAGCCGGTGATCGCGAGTGCCACGGCGTTGCCGTTGCTGACGTGGTCGGTGTTGGTGCTGGAGTTCCTGCTCGCGGGTGCACTCTGGATGCCGCCGGGTGCCCGGCGCGTGCTGTTCCCGCTGGGCTGTGCCCTGCACGTCGGGATCGCGCTGGTGCACGGCATCACCAGCTTCGCGCTCGCCATGATCGCGGCGCTGCTGCTGTACCTGCACGCACCCGATCGACGGTTGGCGATGCCGCGGGTGCTCGCCCGTGCCCGCGCATGGCTACGGCACCCGACGCGAGCCCCATCGGTCGCGGGGTCGGTGGTCACCGACGTGGCGTGACGACGGCGGGCCTTTGGGGGTGCAGGGGCGCGCGCGCTAGCGGCCCGCGGTGCGATCGGGCGCCGCCGGGCCCAGCTGCGCGCGCGTGGCATCCTCACCGGTCGCCACGGCGCGCGTGCGAGTGCGGACCGCCTCGACCGCCGCCACGATCTCGCTGGGCGTGCGCACGCCGACCACGGCGCGGTGCGTGTGCCCCTTCGCGTCGGTCCATGCCACGCGGATCGCGTTGCCACCGTCGCCGGGCATCGCGTAGAGCACCTCGCCGGTGCCGAGCTTGCGGCGGATGCCCCAGCCACCCCAGCTCGACCAGTGGTAGCGCGTGGCTTCGATGGCGGTGATGGAGGCGATGGGGATGTGCGGCCCGAAGGGGCCGTACTTCACGTCGAGGTGCGACGGCGTGACGGTCACCCGCATGACCGCGAAGGTGATCCACGCCAGCGCCAGCAGCACGAGACCGATCCCCGCCGATGCGACGGTCGCCGCCTTCAACGCGATCGCCACCGCCGCGAAGGCGATGAGCGCGTGGTAGCCCAGGCCCGGGCGCCCGCGGTGGATCGCCAGCACCTGCGCACCGCCGACCATGTAGCGCTGCTCGAAGGCGTCGAGCTGTCGTGACGCGGACCCATCGACCGTTGCGGGGGTCGAGGGCTCGCGGGGCACGAGCGCGCGATCGGAATCGTCGGCCATGGCGTGGACCTTGGCCATGGTCGCACGCACGCGCGCATCCACGGTCGTGAGCCGTTTGGTCGCCACGGATCGACCACTGCGACCACGATGCGTGCCCTCGGTCGCGAGCTCTCCACGTTCCTGCCGTCGCTGGCCCTGCTCGCTGGGATCGCCTGTGGCGATGGCCCCGGCGGGGCCGTGGGGGAGGGCTCGAGCGGGGGATCGACCGGCGTGGCCACCACGCAGGGCGCCACCACGACGACCGCATCGACGACCTCGGTGACCAGCGAGGGCGGCAGCTCCGGTGCCACGGACAGCACCGCCGACAGCGGTGGATCGTCGGACAGCGGCGGGCCGCCGCCGTGCGTCGGCGACGACGACTGCCCGGCGCACACCGTCTGCAACCTCGAGACCGGTGCGTGCGTGTGCGATCCGGCGCGGACGCTGTGCCTCGAGGACGTGCCCGCGGGGCACTGGCTCGAGCTGCAGGGCACCGCGATGGCCGACGTGTTGCCGCCCCAGGACACCGTGCCCGGCAGCCGTGCCGCGATCGTCACGGCCTGGAGCGGTGGCGTCTACGATCGCGATCGCAATCGCATGGTCGTGTGGGGTGGCGGTCATGCCGACTACGCGGGCAACGAGGTCTACGCCTTCGATCTCGAGGCGCTGGCGTGGACGCGGCTGGGCGATCCCTCGCTCGATGTCGGCGGCGACGAGGCCTCGGGCTACTACCCCGACGGCCGTCCGCGCTCGCGCCACACCTACGACTATCTCGCGTACGTGCCGGAGCTCGGGGCCATGTGCAGCATGGGCGGTGCCGGGCTGTGGATGAGCGGCCAGATCAACGTCGACAACCTCGACTGCTACGACTTCGCCACCGGGCAATGGTCGGCGCGGTCGCCCGCACCCGAGGGCACCATCGCGGGCATCGCCGACTACGACGCCGCGACGGGCCGCATCGCCTACGTGCTCGGGCCGCAGCTGCGCTACCTCGCCACCTACGATGTCGCCGCCGACAGCTGGACCACCCACGGCGACAACTTCACCAACGGCGGCCTCGGGCATCAGCTCACCGGTCGCGTGCATCCGAGCGCGCGTCGGTTCGTGGCGGTCGGTGGTGCGACGATCTACAGCTGGGATCTCGACGTCGCGGGCGCGGTGCAGGAGCAGGCCCTGGCGCTCGCGAACCCCCCGCCCGGCTTCGATCGCAGCAACCCCGGGCTCGACTACGACGTCGTGCTCGACCGGCTGGTGTGGTGGGGCGGCGGCCGCAGCCTGTGGTCGATCGATCTCGACGCCATGGCCTGGGTCGAGCACCCGGCCGCGGCCGACGACGCCACCGTGCCGCCCGAGCCGATCGCCAACGGCACCTACGGCCGCTTCCGCTACGCGGTCGCCGAGGACCTCTTCGTGCTGGTCAGCGCGGTCGAGCAGAACGTCTTCGTGCGGCGGCTGTGACGGCCACCGGCCGGCCGAGCAGGGCTGTCAGGGGCCGCTTCGCGCCGAAAACTGGCCCTCGGCCGCCCGTCCATGCTTAGTCCTGCACGAGATGGCGATCCTCGAGTTCGCAGGCGTCACGATGCGCTACGGCGACAAGGGTGAGCGCGACGCCGCGCTCTCCGAGGTCTCGTTCGCCATCGATGAGGGCGCGTTCGCGCTGCTGACGGGCCCTTCGGGCGCCGGCAAGAGCACGCTGCTCAAGCTCCTGCTGGCCAGCGAGCGCCCGGAGTGCGGCACGATCCGCGTCGCCGGCCGCGACATCCACCGACTGCGCCGCTCCAGCATCCCCTACCTGCGTCGCAACGTCGGCGCCGTGTTCCAGGATTTCAAGCTCCTACAGGATGCGTCGCCCCGCGAGAACGTCGCGCTGGCGCTGCAGGTGCTCGGGCTCGGGCCCACCGAGGTCGACGCACGCGCGCGCAAGAGCCTGTGCGACGTCGAGCTCGATCCCGACACCCGTCGACCCGCGCGCTGCCTCTCGGGCGGTGAGCAGCAGCGGGTCGCGATCGCGCGCGCGCTGGCGGGCGACCCCGCGATCCTGCTGGCCGACGAGCCCACCGGCAACCTCGATCCCCGACTGTCGCGCGAGATCCTCGAGCTGCTGCAGGCCGTCCGCGCCCGCGGCACCACCGTGCTCATTGCGACCCACGATCCACTCGTGATCGATCACGTCGACGCCAGCCATCGCCTCGAGCTGGCGCGCGGACGCCTGGTCGCCGACTCGGCCGCGGTCACGATGACCGGCGCCGAGGTCGAGGGCAGCTGCGGCGCGCTGCCGTCGCTCGAGCTGGGGGCGCTCGCATGATCGTGCGCAGCATCCATGCGATGCGCTACGTCGCCGCGCGCGGGCTCCGGGGCATGGCCCAGGCGCCGCTGGTGCAGCTACTCGCGATCGCGACCTTCGCAGTGTGCATGCTGCTGCTCGGCACGGTCGTGCTGGTGTGGAGCAACGCGCGCTCGATCGCCGACGAGTGGGGCGTCGACGTGCCGGTCACGGCGTACCTCGTCGACGGCGTCACGCCCGAGGCGAGCGCCGATCTGACCGCACGCATCGCCGCGCTGCCGCAGGTCGAGGCGGTCGAGCTGGTCACGCCCGAGCAGGCGATGGCGCGGCTCGTCGACGGCCTCGGCGAAGATCCCACCCTGCTCGAGGGCCTCGAGCCCGCGGTGCTGCCGACCTCGATCGAGGTGCACGTCGCGGGCGCGCGGGTGGAGCTCGCCGACGCGTTGGCGGCGGAGCTGCGGCAGGAGCCCGACGTCGAGGATGTCGTGGCGGCGGGCCAGTGGGCCGCGCGCGCCGAGAGCCTGCTCGAGACCCTGCGTCGCATCGCGATCGGTGCGGCCGCGCTGGTGGGCTTCGCGTGCCTGACGATCGTGTGGAGCACGATTCGCCTGGCGGTCTATGCCCGTCGCGCCGAGATCCAGATCCTGCGCCTGGTCGGCGGCACCGCGTCGTTCGTGCACGGGCCGTTCGTCGTCGAGGGCCTCGTGCAGGGCACGCTGGGTGCTGCGTTCGCGGTGGCGCTGCTCTACGCGGGCTTCGACCGCGTGCAGCCCCTGCTCGAGGACGCGTTCGCGCTGGCGTTCGCTGCCGGCGGCCTGCGCTTCCTGGCGCCGTGGGAGTGCGCGACGTTGGTCGCCTTCGGGGCCGCGCTGGGTGTGCTCGGTAGCCGGGCCGCGGTCGCGCGCTACGTCGAGACGTGATGCCGATGCCACGCGTGCGCACGACCCTGGGACTCACGCTCGCGCTGACGCTGGTCGGTGCCACCGGCACGGCGCTCGCGAAGCCGCGACGTGCCGCCGAGCTCGGCGCACAGCTGGTCGACACGTTGCAGCGCGAGCTCGGCTTCACGCGCTCGTCGACCGAGATCCATCGCGGGCTCGAAGCACTCGATCGCGAGCAGACCAGCCTGCAGTACACCGCCGCGCTGCTCGACCACGCCAGCGGCGAGAGCATGCGGCGGCTGTCGGCCTATGCCGAGGGTAACGACGATCGCGAGCGGCGCATGCGGGCCCGCGGCCGCGCGCTGTACAAGCTCGCCCGCGGCGGCGCGGCACGACTCGCCTTCGGTGAGCGCTTCGGCGAGGAGGACGAGGGGGCCACCGCAGCGCGGCTGTCGCGGGCCCACAGCCTGCGCGAGCTGGTTCGCCACGATCTCGCGGAGCTGGCCTCGCATCGCCGCGCACGCATCCGCGCGCGCACCGAGCTGCTCTCGGCTGCACGCGAGCTGCAGGCGCTGTCGACCATCGGCAGCATCTACACCATGCAGGGCGAGGTGCTCGGGCGCGCCAGCGCCAGCGTCGATCCGGCCATGGCCGGGTTGGTCGGCGCGCGCAAGCTCGCGCTGCGCCGCTCGACCCGCACCGCGCGTGCGGCCAACCGCGAGCTCATCGCGTTGGTGAAGGCCAACTGGAAGGAGCTCGAGGCCCTGCGCGGGCTCGACGGCGCGCACACCCTGCGGCGGCCGGTGGCCGGCAGCGTGGTCGGTCGCTTCGGCACCTGGCGCGATCGTCTGCTGGGCATCGACATCGTGCGCAGCGGCGTCGAGCTCACGGCAACCCGTGAGGAGCGCGTGGTCGCGATGGCGACCGGTCGCGTGGTGATGGTGACCGAGCTACCCGAGTACGGCGAGGCCGTGGTCATCGAGCACGGTGGCGGCCAGTACAGCCTCACCGCGCGGCTGTGGAACATCGCGGTCGCGCCCGGCGACGCGGTCGAGCCCGGCACCGAGCTCGGACGCGCGGCGCCCAAGCCGATCGACGACGGGCTCGGTCCGACGGTCTACGTCGAGCTGCGTCACGGCGAGCTACCGGTCGACCCCGAGCCGTACCTGCGGCGAGCGGAGCCGGTGCGACGCAAGCGAGCGCCCGCGCGGGGCAAGCATGCTCAGCACGACGACGACGCGCTCGACGACGCCGAAGCGGACGACGAGGGCATCGAGTTCATCGAGTGAGCGGCTCGGGGTCGCGATCGGGCACGAGGCCTCGGCCTCACCAGTGCTCGTTGTTGTGACCCTCGGCCTCGCCGGTGTGGCAGGTGCCGTTGCAGGTCTTGGCGCCGCCGTTCCAGGTCATGTCGACGGCGGGACCGGAGAGCTTCACGTCCTTGTTGCCGTCGACGTGCAGCGTGGCGGTGAGGATGCTGTCACCCGACACGGTGTCGGTGTGGCAGTCCTGGCACTCGGCGCCCTCGTTCATGTGTCGACGGTGCTCGCCCGACATCGAGTTGAGGTCGTTGTTCGCGGTGCCGGGATAGGCGTGGCAACCACCGCAATCGGGCGTGGCCATGTCGTGGCTGTACGAGCCGTTGTCCTGGCGACCGTTGCCGTGGCAGTAGAGGCTCGAGCAGCTGCCGCTGCCGTCGTAGCTGCCCGCGCCGCTCAGGCCCATCAAGAACGAGACCTCGCTCTGCGCCGGCGAGTCGTCGAAGACGTGGTTCATGCTGAGCACGTCGGTCGGCTTCACGTGGCACTGCGTGCAGTCGTAGGCCGGGTGGTTCTCTTCGATGACGTGCTTGGGGTGGGCGATGAACGACAGCATCGAGACCTCGTCGATGTCGGTGATGTCGTTGGGTGGTGCGCCGGTCTGATCGAGCGAACCGCCGTGGCAGAACACGCAGTCCTCGCGCCAGCCCGCGGTGTGGCAGCTGTCGCAGTTGACCCCCGAGGTGCCGCCCGCGAGATCGCTGCCGTGGCACTCACGGCAGTCCTCGGCCTGCAGCTTGAGCGCAGGTCCGTGGGCCGACGCCATGCCGAAGCCCAGCGGGTGGTAGTTGTTGAGGCCGCCGGAGCTGTCGGCCGCGGTGGTGTCGGCCGCGGTGGTCGACGTCACCGTCGTCGAGCCGCCGCTCGACTCGGCGCCGCTTCCCATCGAGGTCGCGCTGGACGACGAGCCAGCATCGCCGCTGCCCGCGTCGGAAGGCGTCGTGCAGGCGGTGAGGCAGGCGGCGAGGGCGATGAACGCGGTGCGGGACATGGGAACTGCCTTTCGGGGGAGTGGGACGCGTGGGGAGCGGTCAGGGCGCGATGATGCGGCCGGGCGCCATCGAGAGGCCGTTCTGCGTGTGGCAGGCGGCGCAGTTGGTGACCGACTGCGCGGCGACCATGTCGCGACGCTTGTCGCCGTCGATCACCGCGGCCTTGTACGGCAACATCAGATCGAACTCGCCGATCTCCGCGTAGAAGTTGCCCGAGGGCGAGTCGGTCGGGATCATGAAGACCTGGCCGTCGGCGCCGACGAGCTCGATCTGCATTCCGCCACCGACGCCGTTGCAGTCGTCGGGCTCGTGCACGGCGCTGAAGACGGTGCCGCCGATCAGCAGCTGCGGACCTTCCTGCTCGCTGGCGTGGCAGGTGACGCAGTCCATGCCGGGGTGCATGTTCGGCGACTCCTCGTCGCCCATCGTCCAGTACGTCCCCGACTGACACGCGAACGGATCGACCATCATCCCGGTGTCACTCGAACCGCCGGAGCTGTCGGCGGCCGTGTCGCTCGCGCTCGCCGAGCTGCTGCTGCTGGCATCCCCTGCGCTCGACTCGCCCGCGCTCGGATCCGTGTCGGTCGCAGACGCGTTGGTGGTGAAGCTGGTGCTGGCGTCATCCGCGTCGGATCCGCACGCGAGCAGGCCTACGAGGACAACGAGGGGAAGTCGAAGGTTAGGTGCCACGACCCCGGTTTGTCCGCTTCGGGTCCGCGGCGTTACGCAGCCTGAACGTCCACGCGACGTCGACCCCGAACAACCACTCGAAGCCGCCGATGCGGAAGCCCTCGCTCGCGATCCCGCGTGCGTCGGGGATCAACACGTGTGCAACACCGCCACGCGGCATCGCGCTCCCGGCGAAGCTCGTGAACACCCTCACGCGTGTCGTCAGCACCTCGCGCTCGATCGACCAACCCGGCGCGACGCGAAGGCCTGCGCCGAGGATCCACGGCAGCAGCCCGTCGCCGGCGCCGCGTTGTCGCAGGTCGGGCTTGCGCCCGTGCTTGCGCAGCCAGAAGCGCTCGAAGCCGAAGAACGCGGTCACCTGCAGATCGAGGCGGGTGAAACGCCACGCAAAACCACCATGCGCGAACAACCCGTCGCGCATCATCAGATAGCCAGCGCGCAAACGTGGCGCGAGGCGCATCTCGGCGGCCACCACCGCGCCACGCTTCCACCGCGCGATGGCGCCGATGCTGACAGCACCGGCGACGAGACCATCGAGCTGCGCGGGTGGGCCGAAGCCCATGAGCGGCCCGCCCGCGACGAAGACGCCCAGCTCGTGCGCGGGCGGGCGCGGCGTGGCCGCGGTCGTCGCTGCGGCGGGGTCGGTGGCCGGCGCGTCGGGCTCGGCGGGCCCGAGCGGATCCTGATCGGTACCGACGTCGCTCGTGTCCGGCCGGGTCGGCGACGCCGCGTCTTCGGGCGCCATCGCGGGCGCTGCGAGCAGTCCGATGATCATCGTCGCGGCGACGCGCGCGAGGTCCTTCTCGGGCACGGCGAAGCTGCGGTCGTAGGCGTCGCCGGCCGAGCGCACCAGTGACAGGCGATGGCGCTGGTCGTCGATCGGATCGGCATACAGCAGCACGTGGGCGAACGGCGGGCGCAGCACGCCCTGATCGCCTTCGGTCGCGATGATGACCTCGAGCTTGGGTGCGCGCAGTCGCAGCTCGCGGGCGAGCTCGGCCGGATCGGTGCCGGGCGAACGCACCACCACGCGCTCGACGGAAAGCACCACCGGCGCGTCGAGGCCGGGCGACGCCGTGCTCGGTTGCGGATCGGGCAACGCGGGCCCGCCGGCGAGCACCGCCACCGACAGCAACCATCCCGCCGGGCCCGCCGAGAACATCGCCACGCGGACGTTACATGCTCACGCAGAGGTTCGCCACGCACTCCTGCGCAGCGCCGCAGGGGTGATCACACTCGCCACAGTGCTGCGGATCGGTCGCGAAGTCGACGCAGGTCCCGTCGCAGCGATGCAGGCCGCCATCGCACGCGCACACGCGGTCGTGGCAGTGCTCCTCGGGGGCACACGCGACGCCGCAGTCGCCACAGTTGTCGTTGGTCTCGGGCTCGATGCAGACTCCGTCGCAATCGATCTGCTCGCCCGTGCACAGCGTGTCGGCGGCGTCGTCGGCCACGAAGTCGGTCACACAGCCGACCGACACGCCGATGACCGCCGCGAACAGCAATCGCAGCGGCGAGGCGAGACGCTGGGGTCGTGGGTCGCTCACGGGGTCTCGATGGCCGAACGAGCTTCGCTCCGATGGGCCCCCGACGCAAAGTCCGCGAGGTACTCGCGCCAGCACGCGGGCCGGTCGACGGCGGCGTTGGTCCGGCACAGCCCGGCACGCGCGTCGTCGGCGTAGCGACCGCGGGGGAAACGCTGCACGTAGCGCGCCCACGCCATGCGCAGCCGCGTGCGGTCGCGACTGCGCATCGCCAGCGAGATGAGATCGCCCAGCGCGAGCTCGGCGATCTCGGTGCGGCCGCCCTTCGAAGCGATGCGCTCGAAGCGATCGCGGGCGCCCGCGAGATCACCGGCGGCCCACAGGCGCTGGGCCTCGCGTTCGAGCGCCTCGAGCGAGGCCTCGCCGTGGAGCGGCGCGGGCGGGAGTCGAGCCGGGCGCTGCAGCTTGGGCGGCGTGGCGGGATTCGATGGCAGCGGGGCGGTGGTGTCCGGCAGCTCGGCCGGAACCCGCGGCGCGGGCTCGATCGCCCGCGGCAGCACTGGCGTGCCCTCGTCGGGGCGCGTCGCAGAGAGCTGCTCGGCGGCGCTGGGTCGTGCATCGAGGCTCACGGGCTCGGCGACGTAGTGCGCGATGCCGAGGCTCGCGACGACCACTGCCGCGACTGCGATCGCGGCGACGAGCCAGTGCTGGAGGCGAGCGCGCCCGCTGCGGCCGCCGCGGCGTTCGGTCACACCCGCGCGCACCTGATCATCGAGCTGGCGGCGCACCTCGCCGAGGAAGAAGCCCAAGCCGCCTTCGACGGCTGGCGTGGTGCCCGGTGGTTCGGCGACCGGCAGCGCCTTCGCCCGCGCCAGCCACTCGGCCGGCACTGCGTTCGGTGCCAGCGCGCGCGCCCGCGTGACCACGTCGACCACGTCGGGCAACGCCTGCGTCGCTCGACGCGCCTCGTCGAGGCCGAGCTGCACCGAGTCGAGGAACTCGGCAAGGGTGCACGGCGGCCTCATCGATCCTCCTTGGGCGAGGCATCGATCCAACCGGCGGCAACCAGCTCATCGTGCACGCGCGCACGGGCACGATGGGCACGCACGCGGACGTTCTCCTCACTGACGTCGAGCTGGGCTGCGGCCTCGCGCACCGGCACGCCGAGCAGATCACGCAGCACGAAGGCCTCGCGCAGGTGCAGCGGCAGACGGTCGAGGATCTGGTAGAGCACCTGCACGCGCGCCTGCTGCAGGCTGCGACGATCGAGGTCGTCGTCGGGGCCGGTGATCGCGGCGATGCGAGCCGCCCGCTCGCGCACCCGCACGGCGCGAGCCTGGGACTCACGGTGCTTGCGGACGGTGTTGACGGCGATGCCGTGGACCCACGTCGAGAACGCCGAGCGCTGTCCGAAGCGATCGAGGCCCGCCAGCGCACGCGCGAATACCTCCTGCGCGAGGTCCTCGCCGATGCTGGCGTCGCCGCTCAAGAAGCAGATGTGGCGCAGCACGCCCGCGAAGTGGCGCTCGTAGAGCTTCGCCCACGCGGCCATGTCGCCCGCGGTCGCCCGCGCGACCAGTGCCTCGTCGGGATCGGGCGCGCCCCCGCTCGGACGCGGCGCGTCGCCGGGCAGCAGTCGGAGGTTGGGCGAGCTCATGGGGCGGTGGCGGACCGACGGGTCAGGATGGTTGGTCCGATCTGGCTCACCAACGTTACAGCTGCGCGCCCCGGCCCGCCTCGGTGCGCGCGGTATCGGCCCGAATCGGGTGATCCAACGGCCAACTGCGCGCACGCTTGCGTCATCTGCCACCGCCGGCGAGGCTCCGAAGCACCATGCTCGCTCGCGTTCGCTGGCTGGGGTTCGGGGCCGCCTGCATGGCAGTGGGGATCGCCATCGGCGCCAGTCTGGGCCCCGCGACCGCGGCCCTGTTGGCGCCCGCGCCGGCCCCGGCAGCCCACTCCCGCTACGTGAAGCTCGACATGTTCGCGCGTGCGCTGTCGATCATCGAGCAGCACTACGTGCGGCCGGTCGACGGCGAGCAGCTGGTCTATGCGGCGATCCGCGGGCTGGTCAGCGAGCTCGATCCGCACTCGAACTTCCTCGTGCCCGCGGAGGCGCGACTGCTCCGCGAAGACATCGAGGGGGTCTTCGGCGGCGTCGGCATGGTGGTGGTGCTCGGCCGCGATCCCGATGGCACGCGCTTCCTCGACGTGCGCGACGTGATCCCCGACAGCCCGGCCGACGATGCCGACGTCACCGTCGGCAATCGCATCACCAAGGTGGATGGTCGCTCGATCGCGCAGTTCCCCGACCTGCAGCGCGCGATCACGACGATCCGCGGTGAGCCCGGCACGACGATCAAGGTGACGATCGAGGATCGCACGCGCGGGATCCTCCGCACCGTCACGCTGATGCGCGAGATCATCGATCCGCCGGCGGTCGAGGTCCGTGTGCTCGGCGAAGGCATCGCGGTGCTGCGCCTGCGGGAGTTCTCCGACAACGCGGGTCGCGAGATGCACGATGCGGTCGCCCGCCTCGGCCGCGAATTGGCCGCCGCCGGACCGGACAAGGGCCGCGGCAAGGACACCAAGGCCGGCCTGCGCGGCGTCGTGCTCGACCTGCGCGACAACGGCGGTGGCCTGCTCGACGAGGCCATCCGCATCGTCGACCTGTTCGTCGCCGACGGCGTGATCGTGCGGACGCGCGGGCGTCGGGGCACGGTGATCGACGAGGCCCGCGCGCTACGACCCGGCACCGTCACCGACCTGCCGCTGGTGGTGCTGGTCAACAAGGCCTCGGCGAGCGCGTCGGAGATCGTCGCCGGCGCGCTGCAGGACCATGGACGCGCGCTCATCGTCGGCGAGCGCACCTACGGCAAGGGATCCGTGCAAGCGCCGTTCGAGCTCGACGACGGCAGTCTGCTCAAGCTCACCACCGCGCTCTACTACACCCCCGACGATCGGCTGATCCAGGCCAGCGGAATCACACCCGACGTCCACGTCGGCGTCGGCAAGGACAACCTGCCGCCGCTGGGCGACTCGCGGCCCGAGATCGAGCCCGAGCGCGAGACCCCACGACACCTGCGGCCGGAGGACTTCGGCCGCAACGTGCCCTCGATGGACGACGAGAGTCCCGCGGTTCGGGCGGTCGCCGACGACCTGCAGCTGCGGGTGGCGGTGCAACACCTCATCGCGTGGGATCGCGTGCGTCCGCGTCGGCGACGCTGACCGGGCGCGTGGGTGGTCGTGTGATCGCGAGCGAGCGCCCGGCCCGCAGCCGCGCCCACCTGGGCCTCGTCGCCTGGGTGGCGCTGGCGTGCGTCGGCTTCGCGGTCGCACCGGCCCCGCCGGACCCGCCGGCAATGGACGCCGACGAGATCGCGGCGATCCAGCGCAGCCTCGATCGGCTGGTCGCGGACACCCGCGCCTGGCAGCGCGAGCGGGGTGACTTCGACCGCCCGTGGCACGACGCCGAGGGCCACCTCGCGATCGTCATCGACGACGTCGGTCGCGAGCTGCACCTCTTCGAGCAGCTACTGGCGCTGCGCTACCACCTCACGTTCAGCGTGCTGCCCGGGGCCGTGTTCGCGCCCGGCGTACAGCTGCGCCTGCGCGCCGATCGTCGTCGCTACCGCGAGATCATGCTGCATCTGCCGATGGAGCCGCTCGACGAATCGATGATGCATGCGGGCGCGGACGCGCAAGAGGAGTTCCTGCGGGTCGAGGACGCTCCCGACGAACTCACCGGCAAGCTCGAGCGGGCGCTCGCGCGGGTCCCCGCCGCGATCGGTGTCAACAACCACATGGGCTCGCGGCTGAGCGCCGAGCGAGGCGCGATGGATGCGCTGATGCCGGTCCTCGCTGCCCGCGGTCTGTTCTTCGTGGACTCGCGCACCAGCGCGGCCACGCAGGCCGAGGCCGCTGCGGTCGCGGCCGGGGTGCCGAGCATGCCACGGCGGGTGTTCCTCGACGACGATCCGAGCCCCGCTGCAATCGAGGCGCAACTCGTGGCGGCGGCGCGGTCGGCCCGCGAGCGTCCGACCGTGGCGATCGGTCACCCGTCGCCGGCCCTGGTCGACGTGTTGCGTCGACGCCTCCCCGAACTCCATGCCGCGGGCGTGACCATCTATCCCGTGTCCGAGCTGTTGGCCCATGACGGCGCGCTCGCGGGATCTGCGGCGTCGGGTACAGCGCATCGAGAGTGATGGCGCGCCCACCCTCGACGGAAGGGGCGAGCGCGATTTCCCGCGCCACCAGCCGAACGGCCGGCGGACCGCCGCCGGCCTGCCGCCGCCCTCACGAGGCAGCAGGGCGACGAGACGCGTCGACGAGGCGGGCTCCATGTGATTGCTCGACCGGCGGCTTGACACGGTTTGCGATGGGTTCTTAATCTCAGGGTCTTGATGGCCTTGCGCCTCATCATCGAGGACGACGAGGGAAGCACGACCATCGTGCCCCTCGGGCAAGAAGTCGTGACCATCGGTCGGCAGCAGGGCAACACGATCCAGCTGACCGAGAAGAACGTCTCGCGCCGCCACGCGAAGCTGACGCCCGAGGGCGAGAGCTGGGTGCTCGAGGATCTCGGCAGCTACAACGGTGTGAAGGTGAACGGGCGCGTCGCGAGCGGACGCGCGGTGCTGCAGGAGGGTGACGTCGTCCAGATCGGCGACTATCACCTCGCGCTCACCGAGGATGTCGATCGCCGCTCGTTGAACTACGACCGTGCACGCGCTGCGAACGACGTCGAGCCGATGCTCGTCAGCTCGAGCACCAACCTGCCCAGACTGTCGCCCGCCGAGATCGCAGCGCTGTCGTCGGGTCAGCACCCCGCGCAGCCGGGTGCGGCCGCGGCCGCGATGCCGCTCGACTCCGGTCAGATGCCGATCTCGCGACCGGGCGTGGTCGCCAGCAGTGAACCGGCGCAGCGCCGCAGCGGCGCGACGCTGGCGATCGGCTTGGTCGCCGTCGGTGCGATCGCGCTGCTCGGCTTCTGGATGATCTCGCGGCCCGATGGTGGTGCCACCGCCAACGCCACCACCGTTGCCGATGGCAGCAAGGACGTCGGCAAGTCGGTACCCACCAAGGTCGATCAGGGCGGCGACGCTGCGAAGCCGGACAGCAAGGCGACCCCCGAGGTCGCGCCGCCGGATCCGACGCCCGATCCAGCGCCGGATCCGACGCCCGATCCGACGCCGGCGCCCACCACCGACGCGAAGGTCGACCCCACGCCAGACCCGTCTGTCGATCCCGACACGGGCGAGGAGCCGGTCGAGGTCCCCGACGACGATCCGGTCGCCAAGCCCAACCCGACCAGCAAGCCGCGGCCGGATCGACCGACGCCCGCGCCGACGCCGAAGAAGCCACCGCCGACCACGTCGACGCCGCCCAAGCCGACCCCGCCCGCGCCGACCCCCGAGGTCGATGTCGAGGCGCTGCTGCTCGAGGCCGGCAAGGCGATCTTCAAGAACAACGCCGCGCAGGGCTACGAACTCGCCAGCAAGGCGTACAAGTCCAAGGCCTCCAGTCGCGCCGCGTTCTTGATGACCAACGCCGCGTGCCGCATGGGCGACAAGGGCAAGGCCAGCAAGGCGCTCGCCAAGGTGTCGAAGAGCAGCGAGTACTACCAGCAAGCGCTGGAGATCTGCCGCTCCAAGGGCATCACGCTCGACTGACGCGCCGACCCGTCGACGCGGCGCGCTGCAGCTCGCCGAGCGCCTGCTCCGCCGCGTTCCAGCCGCACATGCCGTGGACGCCGGCGCCGGGGTGGGCGTAGCTCGAGCACAGATAGAGCCCGCGCACCGGCATGCGATAGCGAAACCACGGGAACAGCGGGCGGAACAGCAGCTGGCGGTGCCACGCGTTCGAGCCACCGCCGAGATCGCCACCCACGAGGTTGGCGTCCATCGCCTCGAGATCCGGCGGCGCGACGACGCGACGCGCGATGACGTGGCTGCGGAAGCCGGGCGCGAGCGCCTCGATGCGCGCGTCGATGCGATCGGCGAACGCCTCGGCGTGGGCGGCCCAGCCCCCGCTCGGCTGCGGCGGGACCCGCGAGTAGGCCCACAGCGTGTGTTGGCCCGCGGGCGCACGTCGCTCGTCGCAGAGGCTCTGCTGTCCGATCACGAGGTAGGGGTTGTCGGGCAGCTCGCCGCGGCGCACCTGGGCGGTGAAGCGCGAGAGATCATCGAGGCTGTCGCCGGCGTGCACGACCGCGCTGCGACGCGCCGGCTCGCACGACCACGGCACCGGCTTCGACAGCGCCCAGTCGACCTTGAAGGTGCCCCAGCCCCGGGGATACCGCTGTAGGAACTCGACCATGCGACCAGGTACGTACTCGCGTTCGACGAGGTCGAGCATGAGGCGCGCGACGTCGGTGTCGGCGAGCACGACGCGCGCACCGATCTCGGTACCGTCGGCGAGCACGACCCCGCAGGCGTTGCCGTCGCGGACGATCACCCGCGAGGCGCGGGCGCCGAGTCGAAACCACGCGCCATGGTGCTCGGCGTGCCGCACCATCGCGTCGGCGATGGACTGCGCGCCACCCTCGGGCACCACGTAGCCGCCGGTCGTCGCCGTCATCCCCAGCATGAAGCCCAGCGCCGCGCCGAACATGTCGTCGGGGCCGACGTCGACGTGCAGCGCGAGCCCGGGCAGCACCCGTCGTGCCGCCTCGCTCTCGAACCATCGCTCGGCCAGCGAGCGCCCGCGCGAGAGGAACACGCCGGCGAGGCGCAGCAGGTGGACGGGCAGCAGCCGCAACATCGGCCCCACCGCCGGGAAGGTCTTCATCAAGAAGCCGATCACGTGCGGCTCGATGCTGCCGTACCACCGCGCGACCTCGCGGAAGCGATCGCCGTCGCGTGGGCTACCGAACATCGTCGCGGTGCGGTCGTGATCGCGGGTGATGCACGCGAACGTGCCGTCGGGTGCCGGGTGGCAGCTCTCGATCTCCGCACCGCGCCAGCGCAGGCCGAACTCGTCGAGGCGCAGTGCGGTGAAGGCTGGGCTGAGTGCGCCCCACGGGAAGAACGCCGCGCCGACGTCGTGCACGAAGCCCGGGCGGGTGCCGCAGTCCTCGCCGCGCTCGGAACCCACGGCGCCGCCGAAGCGCCGCGCGTTGGCCTCGAGCACGGCCACGCGAGCGCCGGCCCGTGCGAGCGCACAGGCCGCGGCCAGGCCATTGGGGCCCGAGCCGATCACGATGGCGTCGAAGTCTCGCGTCACGGCGGCCACGCTACCCCAAAGCGCGCGATCGCAGCGACTCCGCCGGTGCCGCGCTCGATCACCGCGTCGGCGGCGGTGCGGCGAAGCTTGCGGCGAGCTGCGCTCGCAGTCGTGCGGGGTCGTTGGTGGGCGCGCTGCAGCTGCCGCGTTCGCAGACGAACGCGGTCGCGGGGCCGGCGAGGGCGCGCTTGCCGACCAGCGCCGGCCAAGCCGCGGCGTCGTCTCCGGTGACGCCGTCGGCCGGGATGCGCGCGAGCACGAAACGCGTGCCGACGGGCTCACGCACCGCGGCGAGCAGCGCCCGCGTCGCGTCGTCGTCGTCGCCTGCGACCACCACCTCGCGCAGACGCGTGGCCGCGACCGCGGTCGCGAGCAGGAACCCGCTCGACGAGGGCTGTGACTGCGCACGTGAGCTCCAGCGCTGCAGCGCCGTGGTGGCGCTTTCGTAGAGCCCATCATCGCCGAGCAACAGCCCCAGCTCGAGCCAGCTCGCCACCGCAACGGCGCCACCCGAGGGCATCGCGCCGTCGTCCATGTCGAGCGTCGCGACCGGGAGGTCGTCGAGGTCGGCACGGCGTCGCAGGCCGGCGCGCGTCGGATCCCAGAAGTCCCGCCGCACGGCGAGTGCGAGCGCGTGGGCGAGGCGCAGCGGCTCCGGCTCCCCCGACGCCGCGTGGAGCCGCAGCAACGCCCACGCCAGCATCGCGTGATCGTCGAGCTGGCCCTCACCCAGGGATGCATCACCCCGCACCCCGCGGAGCACTCGATCGCCGTGCATGCAGCACTGCCGCAGTCGCACCGTCGCAGCCTTCGCGGCCTCGAGGTAGCGCGGCTCGTCGAGCACCCGCGCGCCCTCGGCGAGCGCCGCGATCGCCAGCGCGTTCCAGGCCACGATCACCTTGTCGTCGCGGGCGGGTGCGGGGCGCGTGCTTCGTGCGGCGGCGAGCTCCGGGAGCGCCGCGATCGCGATCGCGACGTGCTCGGCGCTGGCCGTGCCGCTGCGCTGCAGCACCGAGCGGCCGTCGACGCGGGCGGCGTCGTCGGTGTCGACCCGCCAGGATCGCGCAACCACGGCCCCTCGCTCCGGCCCGAGCGCAGCCTCGAGCTCGGCCGATGTCCACGTGTAGAAGGTGCCTTCACCGCCCGCGTCGTCGGCATCGAAGCCGACCACGAACACATCTCGGTCGGTGCGCCACTGCGCGATGAGATCGTCGAGGATCGAGCGGGCGATGTCGCGCCAGTCGTCACGACCGAAGCGCGTACCCGCCTCGAGGTAGAGCAGCGCCAGCTGGGCGTTGTCGTAGAGGGTCTTCTCGAAGTGCGGCACACCCCAGTCGGCGTCGACCGTGTAGCGATGGAAGCTGCCCGCGACGTGGTCGCGTAGCCCCCCGTCGGCCATGCGCTCGAGTGTCGTCGCGAGGTGGTCGCGGGCCGCGGGCGTGTCGGTGCCATCGCCCAGGCTCGCGCGGCGCAGCTCGGCCAGGAGCAGCGGTGCGTTGGGGAACTTCTGCCGGCGACCGAAGCCGCCGCGGACCTCGTCGCGCTCGCGGGCGAGCTGGGCGAACGCGAGCTCGAGATCGATCGCCGCGCTGCCGTCACCGCGCTCGCGGGCGAGGGCCGCGAGCACTTGCGCGCCATCGCGTGCGGTGGCCTCACCGTGGGTGGCGAAGCCCTGCTGGACCCGCTGCGCCAGCTCGAAGAACCCGGGGCGCTCGGCGCTGCCGCGGGCGGGGAAGTACGTGCCGCCGACGATGGGCGTCAGGGAGGGCGTGAGGAAGACGTTGAGCGGCCAGCCCGTCGGCCCGCCCTGGGCGGCCACCGCCGCGAGGTAGAGCGCGTCCACGTCCGGGCGTTGCTCGCGATCGACCTTGATGGCGACGAAGTGGCGGTTGAGGAACGCCGCGATCTCGTCGTCGTCGAAGCTCTCGCGGGCCATCACGTGGCACCAGTGGCAGGTCGAGTACCCGATCGACAGGAAGATCGGCTTGCCCTCGAGCTTGGCCTTCGCGAGCGCTTCGGGGCCCCACGGGTACCAGTCGATGGGGTTGTGTGCGTGGTGCTGCAGGTAGGGGCTGGGCTCGTCGCGGAGGTGATTGCCGTCGCGGCGGATGGTCGCGACGGCGTCGGCGCCCGCGATCGACGGCGGCGTCGCGACGGCAGGCGATGCCTCGACGTTCGCATGCTCGGCGTCGCGCGTGCGACCACAGCTCGCCGCCGACGTAGCGAGCACGATCGCGAGCACTCGTGTGCGCGGAGCTGCGGGCACCGCCCGATGCTAGCAGCATCGTGGAACCGAGTTTGCTGCCATCGAGACTGCGTTCCAGACACCACGAGTAACGGAGCGTGCGGCACGGTCACGTTTCGTCGTGCGCGGGGATGCTCGTCGCGTTGTAGAAGACTTTGTTGGGCCGCGGACGTCGCTCGCTTCGTCGCGCGCCCGCAATCATTTCGCCGCACCCACGCATCACGACGTGCGCGGCACCAGCGAAGAACATTGGTTGCTGAAAGTCGAACGGCGTTTTGAACACTCGTCGATGGTTTGCGCCCGAGCGCGCGTGCCGGCCGCCAGAACCCTGCGCGTCGTCGTGTCCAACGCCTGTCGCAGCTTGCCGCGTTCGCACGCGACTACATGAAAACCACGCATGCCCGATGAGGGCTTCGAGCAGCATGGCGGACGAACCGACAACGGAAGCCTCCCCAGTTGACCCCCGCGACGCGTCGGTTGGCGGTCAGGCCACCGCCGAGATCGTCGAGATGTTCGCGGAGGAAGCCACCGATCAGCTCGAGACGCTCGAGCGGCTGCTGCTCAACGTCGAGAACGACTGCAGCGACGCGATCCTCAACGAGGCGTTCCGGGCGATGCACAGCGTGAAAGGAAACGCTGGCTGTCTGGGCTTGCCCGACATCGAGGCCGTGGCCCATCGAGCGGAGGACATCCTCGACGGGCTGCGCAAGCACACCTTCGCGCCGCAGCAGGGGCTGATCTCGGCGGTGCTCACCGCGGTGGATGCGATCCGCGGCTCGCTCATGGATCTCGAGCGGGGTGGGTCGATCCCGGAGCGAACGCAGGTGGTCGAGCGGCTGCAGACGGAGCTGGCGGCCGCGAACCCCCGCGGGACCGTGCCGAGGCTTGGCGAGCTGTTGGTGGCCAGCGGCGCGGTCGAGTCGAAGGCCGTGCAGGATCTGGTCGACTTCCAGCGTCGCCCACTCGGCGAGCTGTTGGTGAACCTCGGGATGGTCGAGGAGGTCGCGGTCGCAGCGTCGCTGGAGGAGCAACGACGCATCGCCGCCTCGCTGGCAGCGGGACCGACCGCTGCCCCATCGGGCGAGGCGGGTGCGCCCCCCAAGGAGAGCGTTGCGGCTGCCAACGCAGAAGAGGCCAAGGCCGGCCGCGAGGCGTCGTTCGTGCGCGTCGACACCGGCAAGCTCGACGCGCTGCTCAACCAGGTCGGTGAGCTGATCTCGGCGGTGTCGGCGGTGGTGCAGAGCCCCGATGCTGCGCGGCTGGAGGTCGATCGCTTCGCCGCCGCGTCGTCGCAGCTGATGCGCGTGACCTCGGGCCTCCACGACGCGGCGATGGCCATGCGGATGGTGCCGATGGCCGGGATCGTCAACAAGCTCAACCGCGTCGTCCGGGATCTCCGCATCAAGCTCGGCAAGCGTGTCGAGTTCGTCGCCGATGGCGAGGAGACCGAGGTCGACAAGTCGGTGCTCGAGGGCATCGCGGACCCGCTGGTCCACATCGTCCGCAATGCCTTGGACCACGGCATCGAGAGCTCCGACGCTCGCATCGCCGCGGGCAAGCCCGCCCAGAGCACGCTGCGACTGCACGCTCGCCACCAGGGTGGCGAGGTGTGGATCTCGGTCAGCGACGACGGCCGAGGTATCGATCCCGCGCGCATGCGAGCGAAGGCGGAGTCGCTCGGCTGGCTCACGCCCGAGCAAGCCATCAGCGACGAGGCGCTGCTGCAGTTCGTGTTCCGCCCCGGCTTCAGCACCGCCGAGAAGGTCACCGGCGTGTCGGGCCGCGGTGTCGGCATGGACGTCGTGAAGCACAACATCGAGGGCCTGCGGGGCCGCGTCGAGATCGCCAGCGAGGTCGGCCGCGGGACCACCGTCTCGATCCGCCTGCCACTGACCCTCGCCATCATCGACGTCATGCTCGTGCGGGTGGCGGACTGTCTGTTCGGCCTACCCGTGCTGTCGCTGCGCGAGTCGGTCAGCGTTGCATCCGAGTCGGTGACGCTGCTGCCCGATGGCTCGCGGATGATCCGCATCCGTGGGCGCATCCTGCCTGTGATCGGGCTGGAGGCCATCTTCGGCCTGGGACGAGATCGTCCCCCGACCGACGGCCTGGTGGCGATCGTCGAGCACGGCAACGAGGTCTGCGGTCTGCGTGTGGACTCGCTGCTCGGGCAGCGGCAGATCGTGATCAAGCCGCTCGATCCGTATATCGCGGGCATGCGCGGCGTCTCCGGCTGCGCGGTGCTCGGCTCCGGCGAGATCTGTCTCATCGTGGACATTCGCCAGCTCTTCAACGCGCAGAGCGGCACGCGACGGGAGGCCGCATGAAGACGGTCGGCATCGGCGAGTACGCCGTCGTGCGGGGTGAGCAAGAGGGCGTTCGCACGCTCTCGCTGGGCTCGTGCGTGGCCATCGTGCTCGTCGATCGGGTGCGATCGGTGTTCGCGCTCGCGCACGTCGTCCTGCCCGAGGCCGACGACCAAGCCGACAGCAAGCCGTCCGGCTACTACGCCGACATCGCCGTGCCCTTGCTGCTCACCGACATGATGCGCAACGGCAGCGGCCCCCGGATGGGGCCCATGCACGTGGCACTGGTCGGCGGCGGCCGCCCCGGCGGCAACACCAGCAGCGTGTTCAACATCGGTGAGCGCAACAGCGAGGCCGCCCGCAAGGCGCTGCGTCGCTTCGGCATCACCCCCACCGTCGAAGATCTCGGTGGGCAGTGGTCGCGCACGGTCGTGGTCGATCGTGCCGGCATCCAGGTTACGTGTCCCGATCGCGCTCCCCGACAGCTCTAACACCGCAGCTACGCGCTGCAGGAGTCCCCATGTCCCTCGACCCCACCGAAGAATCCGACGAAGCCGCGGGGGGAAAGTTCCTGACTTTCCTCATCGACGGTGAATCGTACGGGCTCGACATCCGGCACGTCACCGAGATCATCGGGATGCACGCGATCACACGCGTGCCCGATGTGCCCGACTACGTGCGCGGCATCATCAACCTGCGCGGCAAGGTCATCCCCGTGATGGACGTGCGAGCGCGCTTCGGCATGAGTGCCCGCGATTACGACGCACGGACGTGCATCATCGTGATTCACGTCCGCGATACCGACATCGGTCTCGTGGTCGACACCGTCTCCGAGGTGATCGACATCGCCGAGGTCGACATCGAACCACCCCCGTCCATCGGTCCGAACAGTGGCGGGTTCATGAGTGGCGTCGGCAAGGTCGGCGACCACGTGAAGCTACTGCTCGACGCCCACAAGCTGCTCTATGGCACCGAACCCGGTGTCGCCGCCTAGAAGGAGTTCCACCATGCCCACGCTCAGCGACACCCAGATCCGCATCATCGAGTCCACCTTCGCCAAGCTCGCGCCGCGCGCCGACGAGATCGTCACCCGCTTCTACGAGCGCCTGTTTGCCGCACATCCCGAGGTCGAGCCGTTGTTCGACGGCGTGGAGCCGGCCACCCAGCGTCGCCATCTCATTGCGAGCCTGCAGCTGGTGGTGGCGAACCTGCGCCGACCCGAGGTGCTCGCGCCGAAGCTGCGCGAGCTCGGTCGACGCCACGTCGCCTACGGGGCCGAGCCCGACCACTACCACGCGGTCGCCGACGCGATGCTGGGCACGCTCGAGGACTTCGCCGGCAAGGCCTGGACGCCGAGCGCCGGCAAGGCTTGGTCCACGGCGCTCGGGCTGATCGCCGAGCTCATGATCGAGGGCGCGTCGAAGCCCGAAGAGGCACCGGCGTCGTCGCGACCGCGCGCTGCCGCGATGGTGCCGACCGCTGCGTCGGTCACCGCCGCCGATGCGTTCGAGGTGCTGCCGGTGGCCGTGATCGGCGTCGACGGCAACGGCGTGGTGCGGCAATGGAACACCGCCGCCGAGGAGCTGACTGGTCGCTCCGTGCGCGAGGTCGTGGGCAAGCGCGCGTGGTTCGGCCTCGGCGGACAGCGCCGCTCGACCGCGCTCGACGCCGCACTCGACACCGGCGTGCCGACGACAGCCCGCGATCAGATCACGCACGCCGATGGCACCGTGCATTCGATCGAGATGCGGGTCTCGCCGCAGTTCGACGCCAGCGGGGAGCCGATCGGCGCAGTCGCGGTATTCAGTGCGGCACCGGCCGACGCCGAGGTCCACCAGCAGGCCCGCATGCACGCCGCGGTCGAAGGCGCCGGTACTGCGATCGTGATGATCGATCGCAACTTCGTCGTCACCTACGCCAACGAGGCCACGCTGGGGCTGCTGCGCAGCCATGTGACCACGCTGCGGCGCGCGTTCCCGGGCTTCGACCCCGAGAAGCTCGTGGGTACCTGCATCGACGGCTTCCACGCCGACCCGCGCCGCGTCCGCAACATCCTCGACGATCCGTCGCGGCTGCCGCACCGCGCCGACATCCGCGTCGAGAACCTGGTGTTCGAGCTGTACGTGACGGCCGTCAGGTCCAAGGCCGGCGAGTTCATCGGGCACTGTCTCGAGTGGCAGGACGTGACCGAGATTCGGTCGCGCGCCGAGACCGGCGATCGGCTCAAGTCCATGATCGAGGCCGCGCAGTCGTACTTCATGATTGTCGACAACGATCTGCGCATCACCTACGCCAACCCGGCGCTGCTGACGATGCTGCGCAAGTACGAGGCTGACCTGCGGCAGCACTTCACCGGCTTCTCGGTCGACAACATCAAGGGTACCTGCATCGACATCTTCCACCGCAATCCGGCGCACCAGCGTGCGCTGCTGGGCGATGCCTCTCGCCTGCCGTTTGCGGCCGAGATCAAGGTCGGGAGCCTCGAGTTCGGCATCACTGCGTGTGCGCTGACCGATGCCAGCGGCCGACGGCTGGGCTCGGCGGTGGAGTGGCGCGACTACAATGATCGCGCGGTCTATCGCCGCGAGGTCACGCGGGTGTTCGAGGCCTGCAAGAACGGCGACCTCTCCGTGCGCGGTCGCGTCGGCGAGCTGACCGAAGCGTACCGGCCGATGATGCAGTCGATCAACGAGATTATCGACGAGGTGGTCGCGCCGATCGGCACGCTCAAGGAGCACCTCGATCAGGTCGCGCAGGGCGACCTCACGGCCTACATCCGCGGCGAGTTCGCCGGCGACCACGCGCTGGCGAAGAACGCCCTCAACGCAACGCTCGACGCGCTCAACGACACCCTCGGCAAGGTCCGCACGGTCTCTCGCTCGGTCGCCGCGGGCAGCCGCGAGGTCTCCGACACCGCACAGGCGCTCTCCCAGGGCGCCACCGAGCAGGCGGCCTCGTTGCAGGAGATCACCGCGACCATGCAGCGCATCACCGAGCAGACCAAACGCAACGCCGAGAATGCCGGTGTGGCGAGCGGGCTCTCGACCACGGCCCGCGAGACCGCGGTCCGCGGCGACGAGATGATGCGGGCGATGGTCGGCGCGATGCGAGAGATCGATCAAGCCAGCCAGAGCATCCGCAAGATCATCAAGGTCATCGACGACATCGCGTTCCAGACCAACCTGTTGGCGCTGAACGCTGCCGTCGAGGCCGCTCGCGCCGGTGTCCACGGCAAGGGCTTCGCGGTGGTCGCAGAGGAGGTCCGCAGCCTCGCGGGCCGCTCCGCGAAGGCGGCGAAGGAAACCACCGAGATGATCGAGAACTCGCTCGAGAAGGTGAATCAGGGCACCTCGATCGCCGAGCAAACTGCGCAGGCGCTCACCGAGATCGTCGACGGTGTGGCCAAGGTGACCGCGCTGGTCACCGACATCGCGTCGGCGAGCAATCAACAGGCGCGCGGCATCGGCGATGTCAATGAAGGCATCTCGCAGATCGACAAGGTCACACAGACCAACACGGCGAGCGCCGAGGAGAGCGCCGCTGCGTCGCAGGACCTGTCCCGCCAGGCCCGCGAGCTCGAAGAGCGGCTCGGTCGCTTCCGCCTGCAGGCCCTCACCACCGCCACCGGGTCTGGGCTGCCCGCCGACCTGCCGCCCGAGCTGATGGCACTACTCGAGCAGTACATGCGCTCGCGCGCCGCCAACACTGCGCCAGAGGCTGCACCCGCACCGATGCCGCGTGCGGTCGGTAGCGACTACGGCTCGCCGCGTGCGGCCAGCGTCATCGCGCTCGACGACGACGAGTTCGGCAAGTACTAGCGCCACCTTGGACGCCGGGGTGCGGGCCAGCGTCCGCCCCCGGCGTCCTCCTACCACGAGGAACTGCACCACCATGGCCGTAGCCGCATTCACTCCCCTGGACCGCAACGACTTCGACCAACTGCGGGCGTATGTGCTCGACGCGTGCGGCATCTCCCTCGACGGCAGCAAGCAGTCGCTGGTGGTCGGACGGCTGCAGCCGGTGCTCGCGCGCGAGGGACTGCAGAGCTACGGCGATTACATCGCCAAGGTACGTGCCGATACCAGCGGCAAGCTGCGCAGCGAGCTGGTCGACCGCTTGTCGACCAACCACACGTTCTTCTGGCGCGAGGCCGATCACTTCGACTACTTGGTACAGACCGCGCTGCCCACGATGATCGAAGCCCGCCGCCGTGCGGGGCAGAAGTGCCTGCGGATGTGGTGCGCGGCTAGCTCGGCGGGGCAGGAGCCATATACGCTCGGGGCGCTGCTCATGGAGACGCTCGGCAGCGAGTACCCCGCCTGGGATGCGGGCCTGCTCGCGACCGATATCAGCACCGGCGTGCTCGAGCGCGCCCGCGAGGGCGTGTACGACAACGAGGATGTGCGACGACTCCCCGAACGCCTGCGTCAGCGCTACTTCGTGCAGACCACCGATGGTCGCTGGCAGGTCGTACCGAAGCTGCGCAGCGAAGTGACGTTCCGGCGCTTCAACCTGATGAACGCGCGCTTCCCCTTCAAGCAGCCGTTCGACGTCGTGTTCATTCGCAACGTCATGATCTACTTCGACATGCCGACCAAGCAGGCGCTGATGGGGCGCCTGTCGGCGTGCATGCGCTCGGGCGCGTACATCTTCATCGGCGCCGCCGAGTCGCTGCCGCCCGATCAGACCTACTTCCAGTCCGTGCGGCCGGGGGTGTTCCGCAAGCCATGAGTCGCGACCCGAAGGCGCCAATTCGCGTGCTGGTGGTGGACGACTCGTCGCTCATGCGACGACTGTTGTCCGACGGCCTCGCGGCCGATCCCATGTTCGACGTGGTCGCGACCGCCGCCGACGCCTACGAGGCGCGCGATCTGATCGTCTCGAAGCGGCCGCAGGTGATGACGCTCGACGTCGAGATGCCGCGCATGAACGGCGTCGACTTCCTGCGTCGGCTGATGCCGCAGTACCCGCTGCCGGTCGTCATGGTCAGCGGGTTGACCACCGCCGGCGGTGATCTGGCACTGGCGTCGCTCGCCGCTGGCGCGGTCGATGTGGTGCTCAAGGCCCAGGCTGATCGGCCCGGCGACATGGCGCGGATGCTCGACGAGCTACGCACCAAGGTCCGGATCGCCGCGACCGCCAACGTGAGCGCATGGAAGCGCGCGATGATTCCGGCGCACAACGGCGGCGCCGGCAACAAGATGGTTGCGCCACCGAGCCCGAGCATCATCGCGATCGGGGCCTCGACCGGTGGTACCGACGCGACGCGGCGAGTGCTGGCGCACCTGCCCCTCGACGTGCCCGGCGTGGTCGTGGTGCAGCACATGCCCGCCGGCTTCACGTCGATGTATGCCGACCGACTGAACCAAGAGCTCCGCCTGCGGGTGGTCGAGGCCCACGACGGCGAGCCCATCCTCGGCGGCACCGTCTACGTCGCGCCTGGCGAGCTGCAGTGCGCGGTCGTGCGAGCAGGCGATCACTTTGCGATCCGCGTGCGTCCCGGCCCCAAGGTCTCGGGACACGCGCCCTCGGTCGACGTGTTGTTCGCCAGCGTCGCGGCCTCGGTCGGTCGTGCCGCCGTCGGCGTGCTGCTGACGGGCATGGGCCGCGATGGCGCCGACGGTCTGCTCGAGATGCGCCGCGCCGGCGCACGGACGCTGTCGCAAGACGAGGCCACCAGCGTGGTCTACGGCATGCCGCGCGAGGCGTGGCAGCAAGGCGCTTCGGAGCGTCAGGTCGGCATCGACGACATGGCCGCGGAGATCGTCGCCCGCCTGCCGCGGCGCCAACGCGCGACCTCCGAGCGCGTCGCATGAGTGCGCGGGCGCGTCGCCCCAAAAGGGGACACAGTGCCCGCTCAAATGTCGCGCCGCGATCGTCGATGCCATCGCCAACGAGAGCGAGCCCGCCTTCGCTTCGGTGACACATGCTCGAAATCACCAATGACGACATCTCCTCGATCGTGTCGCTCGTCTTCGACGCGACGCTCGGAGTCACCGTGGACAACACCGCAAAGCTGCCGCCCGAGGCCGAGACCGCGTCGTCGTTGGTGGGAATCACCGGCAACTGGGATGGCGCCGTGATCGTCGCGTGCGCGCGTCCGCTCGCGACCCGACTGGCGACTGCGATGTTCGGCATCGACGAGAGCGCCGTCGGCGAGGACGATGTCAACGACGCGCTCGGCGAGCTCGTGAACATGATCGGCGGCAACTTCAAGAGCATGCTGCCGCCGGTGTGCTCGCTGTCGCTGCCGACCGTCGTCGAAGGCCGGAACTACCGCGTGCGGGTGCCGGGGGCGAAGGTCGTCCGCGAGCTCGACTTCGGCGCCAGCAGCGAGCACCTGCGCGTGACGGTGGTCGAGCGCGCGGCCTGAACCGCGGGGGCTTGCTCGCCCGCGCCCCAGCGCCCTAGTACCTCGACACAGCGATAGTGACGGGCCATAACACCGCCCTGACCGCGCCTCGCTGCGTTGCCGCACCTTGAAATACGCCCGGTATTCCGGCGGCGCGGCGCCTTGCGGAGTCGCGGCCATGACGGCGTTCTGACCCATCACAATCGCTGTGTCGAGGTACTTGTGGTCAGGTCGGCCAGCGCGGCAGCACGAACGGGCGCGCCGGACGGGCGAACAAGAACCCCTGCAGCAGGTCGGCACCGAGCTGCACCAGTACGTCACGCTCGGCGATGGTCTCGACGCCCTCGGCCACGACCTTGGCGCCGAGCTCGTGGCACATCGAGATCATCGCTGCCACCAGACGCTTGCGCGAGGGGTCGCCATCGATGCTCCGCGTGAGGCCCATGTCGAGCTTCACGACCTCAGGGCGCAGGTGGAGGAAGCTGGACAGCCCGGCATAGCCAGCGCCGAGATCGTCGATCGCGATGCTGTGGCCGAAGCCCCGCAGGGTATCGACGCGCTCGGTCACGCCTTCGATGGTGTCGAGTGCTTCGCGCTCGGTGATCTCGAGCACGAGCGGCTGTCGGAAGTTCGCGAAGGGGTCCACCTTGGTGCCGGACAGCGCCGGATCCAGCAGGTCGTGGGGATGCAGGTTCAGGAAGAAGGTCCAGTCGGTGGTGGCCTCGGCGAGATCACGCTCGACGTGCTGACGGATGGTCTCGGTGAGCTGCGGCAGCCGATGCAATCGCATGGCGGCGTCGATGATCGCGCCCGGATGCGGCAGCGCGGGCTCGTCGCTGCGCAGCAGCGCCTCGTAGCCGAACACGGTGCCGTCACTGCTGAGGATTGGCTGGTACGCCATCCACAGGCCTGCGAGCGCGCGATCGAAGCTGGTGGTGAGCCCGATGCGATCGGAGCCCTCACCGACCTGCGTGCCCATGAGCGTCATGACCTCACGCTTGGCTCGCGCGAGTCGATACAGTGAAGTGGCGCGGCGCACGATGTCGACCAGCTCGCGCGTCTCGAACGGCTTGGTGATGTAGCGCAGCGCGCCGAGCTCGACCGCCGCGATCGCGCTGTGCAGATCCGGTGCGCCGGTCATGAGCACGACCGGCAGATCGAGATCGTGCTTGCGGACCTCCCGCAGGAGGTCGAGGCCGTCGCGCCCGGGCATCGCGATGTCCGACACCACGGCATCGACGCCGCCGGCTTCGACCACACGGAGGGCTTCGGCCACGCTCGCGGCAGGCACGGCTCGCATGCCGTGCCGGCCCAACGCCGTGGCGACCGCGTGCCGTAGATCCTGCTCGTCGTCGACGACGAGGACGACGCCGGTCGACGTCACTTGTTGGGCGGTGTTGCTGGGCGCCTGCATGGTTCGAGTCGCGACGGTTGTCGAGCATACCCGCTGCGCGCCGGATCTGAACCCTCGCAACGGCGGTCTTCTTCGGGCCGTGGCTGGCGGGCGCCGGTGTGACCCGGGGACTCTCCGGGGGTCGCTGCGGCCCAACGGGCACTCGCCGCTCTCGGCACCGCGGCGATGCTAGCCTGGGAGACGATGCGAACGTCGTGCGGTTGCCTGCTCGGGCTGGCCCTGTCGGCCTGTCAGTTCGATTCCAGTGGCCATGGTGACGGTGGTGTCGGTGGTTCGAGCAGCGCGACGACACTCGCGGGCACGGGCGATGGGGGATCCACCGCGGCGTCGACCGGCGACGGCGGCCACAGTGCCAGCGGGGCCAGCGGCACATCGACGGGGTCGTCGGACCCAACCGAGACCCCGACCTCGACGGCGGCGGCGAGCGACTCGAGCGGTGCAGTCGGCTCCGACTCCGGCGGCGAAGGCTCGTCGAGCAGTGGCGCGCAGCCGACGTGCAGCGGCCTGCTGTGGGTCAGCAACGTCGACGGACCCGCCGGCACCACCGACCAGTCGTTGTACGACGCGCTCTCGGCAGCTGGCCATGAGATCACCTACGCGCTCGACGATCAGGTGATCGCCGATGACGCCACTGGCTACTGCGCGGTGCTGCTCTCGGCGGTCTCCGATTCGTCGGACATCCTCGACGAGTTCGAGCTGGTCGACGTGCCCGTCGTGGTCTGGGAGTACGGGTTGTTCGACGACATGGGTTTCGGCAGCTCCGGTCTCGACGAGTCGGCGGTCGACATCGAGATCATCGCGCCCGAGCACGAGCTCGCCGCGGGGCTCGACGGCACCGTGGTGCTCTACGGCGGGGTCGGGCGCATCAACTGGGCGCAGACCACCACCGCGACCGTGATCGCGCAGCGGCCAGGCAATCCCGCCAAGGCGACCCTGCTCGCCTACGAGGTCGGCGACGTGCTCGAGGACGGCAGTCTCGCGCCCGCGCGCCGCGTGGGCCTGCCGATGTGCAACGCCGGCAGCGGCACGCTGCAGCCCGACGCGATCACGTTGTTGCTCGCCGCAGTGACGTGGGCGACGGGCTGACCCCCGCTACAGCGCGCACGCGCCGGGGACCGTGAAGGTGAGCACCGAGTTCATCGGGCCACGCTCGGCATGGAAGATGTCGAGCGTGTGGCGGGTGTCGGGCACGAGCCCGAGGTCATCGAGCCCGATGCTGTCCGAGAGATTCCCGTGACGCCCACCGAGGTCGACGGCGAGGTTGCCGTCGATGAAGATCCAGACGTCGTCGTCGCCACCGAAGTCGAGCGTCGCACCAGCTTGGGCGATGAACGGTGTGTGGACGTGGGTCGCGAAGTGATAGTTGTGCGCGAGAGTTTCGTTGCCGAAGCCTTGGTCGTCGATCGGAAAGTACTGCAGCCCCTCGAACGCGAGCAGTCCATCCGCCGCCGCGACGACACCGAGGTCCACATCCAGACGGACGTTGGCGGTGTCGTCGTCGTGGTACCACTGGAAGAACGTGCTCGCGTCGGTGATCGCGGGATCGCCGGCATAGTCGGGATCGAGCACGGGCAGGCCTTCGTCGTCCAGCGTCGGCAACAGCAGGCCCGGGAGCACGACCGAGCCGCCGAAGTCCCCCGTCATGTCGGGGTGCTCCGCCAGCAGATCGTGGACGACCGCGGGGATCGTCGCGCAGCTCATCGCGCCGGTGTCGCTGCCACCGGAGCTGCCGCTGTCACCCGAGCTCCCCGTCGCGCCCGAGCCGTCGCTGCTCGCGGTGCCGCCGTCACTCGACGCGGTCGTGTCGCTGGCGGTCGCAGAGGTCGCGGACGCCGTCGGGGCAGTCCCCGAGGTCTCGCCGCGGGTGTCGTCGCCGAACGACGCGACGTGCGTGTCGGCACCGCTGCTGCTGCTGCTGCCGGCCGGCTGGGCAGCCGCGCCGCCACACGCCGCAGCGATGGCCCCGACCAGCACCGACGCCCGCATCACAACAGCTTGGCGCGCCGCGCGAGTCGCTGTCAATCGGGCCCAGTGGCCCCAAGCGCAGCGCGGCAAGCTGCGCGCACCGAACACGTCAACGAGTTGCCGCGCCGGGTCGAACGATCCCGATCGGCACCTCGGCCCACATCGCGCGGACCTCGGGCGTGATCGCATCCTCTCCGCGCAGGAATCGCTCGACGTGACCGAGCGAGTCCTGCCCCCAGAACAACTCGCCATCGACCACGATGGTCGGCACGCCGAACACCCCGAGCTCGAGCGCCTGTGCCGTCGCATCTCGCAGGCGCGCCTTGGCCTCGGGTGTCTGCGCGTCGGCGACCAGTCGATCGCCGGGCAGTCCCCGCGCGCTCAACCAGCGGGCAAGCTCGTCGGGTCGCTCGAACCCGGGCCCGCCGTCCCAGATCGCCGCGAACACGGCGTCGATGATCGCATGTCGCTCGTCGTCGGAGCCGGGCAGGCCGGCGATCCGCAGGCCGAGCAACGGATTGAACGGATGGGAGTGCGGCGGTCGCAGGACCACACCCTGCTCGGCCGCGAGTCGAACGGCGTGCTTGAACGTGTACACCCGCTTGGGCCCGATCTCGGCCGGGCCCTTCTGGCCGTGGGCATCGAGCATCGCCGCGAACAACACTGGCGTCGCCACCAGCGTCCGGGCGTGCCGCTGCGCCAGCGCGCCGATTCGTCGCCAACCCAGGTAAGCGTAGGGCGAGATCACGTCGAACAGGAACTGCAACGCCTTCGGGTCGGCCGACTCGCTCATGGCCGATCACTCTCGCATGATCACGGCCGGTGCGCCCCATCGGCGCAGCGAACGTCGGTCGTTCGGGCGCGCGAGCACGCGGGGCGATCCTGGCCAGCCACGAATGCGCCGACTACTCGCACAGCGGCGGATCCGGCACCAACCTCAGCCGGAACGCAAAATCCCAGTACGACAGGTTCGTGTCGCACGGCGCGCCGGGAGAGCAGAAGAACGACTGCCCACCTGCGTAGGGATCGGTCAGCTCGGGCGACGCGAAGAGGTTCCAGCGCAGGCGCAGGTTCGCGTCGTCGGGGAACGGCGCCAGCATGCGCAGCCAGATGAAGTAGTCGCGATCGGGGTCCAGCTGTACCTGCGCGTCGGCGAAGTCGAAGTCGACCCACCCGAACTCGGCCGTGCCGGTCGCGGTCGCGGTCGCGACCACGGCGGCCTCGAGCATCTCGGTCGTCGCACCGACCGGGAAGAGTGGCGAGTTGCCGCCGTCGACGAGCTGCACGGTGTGGACCGTGGTCGCGATCGCCTCGTTCGCCACGTACAACGCGATGCTGTCGAGCGTGCCGCTCTGGCTGACGCGCACGCCCTGCAGGCCGCTCTGGCCGTTCGCCATCGACCAGCTGTCCCGGCAGTCGGAGTACGCACCGCCCTCGCACACGGTCAGCTGCTGGTCGAGCACGCTCGTCGGTGACGGGGGCTCGCAGGCGGTGCAGCGCAGCGAACACTCGGGGGTCGCCTCGCCGAGATCGCAGGCTTCGCCGGGCTCGGGCACGCCGTTGCCACACACCGGATCGGCGGCGCTGGTCTCATTGTCGGTGTCGGTCGACGACCCGCTCGAGTCGCCGGGTGTGCTCGTCGTCGTGGCGCTGCCAGACTCCTCGCTGCTGCTCTCGGCCGGTGCGGTCGAGGACGCGCTGCCATCGGACGATGCGTCGGCGCCGTCGGTCGTCGTCGCCGCGCGGTCGTCGGGGTCGAAGCACGCCGCAGTACCTGCGACGAGCACCAGGGCGCCAATGCGTTGGAAGTGAGTCATGGGGTCTCTCCCCCGTGAGTGGGAGGCGACCGGCGAATCCGTCCCGGCGCGGGGGCAATGGCCACGACCAGCGCCTGGCGCCCGCATCACGACAGCTGGGTGCGCCCGCGCGCGTCGCCGTCAATCGCGCCCGGTGATGCCGAGCCTGCGCGCCTGTGCAGAATCGATGCGACCCTCGGGGTCGTACTTGCGCTTGGTCTGCACGAACGACGGCAGGCGCGGATACATGCGTGCGAACTCGTCCGCGGTCGTGAACGCGTCCTTGGCGAGGTAGATGCGACCGCCGTTGGCGATGACGTAGGCGTTCAGCTCGCGGTGCAGCCGCTGCATCTGCTCCACACCGCGCAGGGGGATGTCGAGCGCGATCGACGTGCCGCGGAGCGGGAACGACAGTGGGCCTTCGCCCTGGTCGCCGCAGTCCTTGAAGACGGTCACGAACGAGGAGCCTCCGTTGCGACGAAAGATCTCGAGGAACTCGATGTAGAGCTGCGCGTCGGGCAGCACGCACGAGTACTGCGCGAAGCCGCGGCGGCCATACGCGCGGTTCCACGAGCCGATGCCGTCGAGCGGCCAGTAGAACGCCTCGGGGTGCACGACGTGCTTGCGCGGACGCGAGCCGTGCTTGGCGTACCAGGCTGCGTTCGCGATCGCGATCGTCGCGGGACCGACCAGGCCGCTGGGGAGTGAGAACGGCAGGTCGATGGTCGGCTTCACGCGCGGTGGTTGGCGCGGCGCTTCATCGGGCTCCGCCCAGCGCCCGCGACCGACGATGCCGCGACCGACCTTGCCGCCCTTGGCGGAGGTGTCGACCCACGCGACCGTCATCGGCCACGACGCGCTCGCCTCGCGCAGCGCCTCGATCACGCCGGCGAGACTGCCGATGCGTTGGGTCTCTTCGTAGATCCACGGCGAGGGCAGACGCGCCATCGTCAGCTCGACTTCGAGCACGTGACCCATCAGACCCATGCCGCCCTGCGCGGCGTAGAAGAGATCGGCGTGCTGTTCGGGGGTCGCCTCGAGCACGCGGCCGTCGCCGGTGCGGATCGACAGCGCGCGTAGGTGTCGGCCGATGCAGCCCGCGACGTGGTGGTTCTTGCCGTGGACGTCGGAGGCGACCATGCCGCCCAGGGTCACGAAGCGCGTGCCCGTCGACACCGGCGAGAAGAAATTCCGCGGCAAGAAGATCTCGCGCAGGGCCCCGAGCGAGAGCCCGGCCTCCGCGCGCAGCACCCCGGTGTGTTCGTCGAACGCGAGGATGCGATCGGCCCGCGGCGTGACCAACACCGCGCGACTTGCCTGCTCGGGCGGGAGCGCAGCGTCGCCGTAGGCGCGACCGAGGCCACGCGAGAGGATCGCGTCGCGACTCGCGGCCTCGAGGTCGTCGCTCTCGCAGGTCCGCGCGTCGATCTTGGGATGGCGCCCCCAGCCCTCGAGCCCGGCGGTGGCGCCGAGGGCCGGCGCGCGCGTCGGCAGGCGCAGCACGGCGGCGTCGCGGGGCTCACCCTCGGGTTCGCGCTTCGGCTGGTTCATGGCCGTGCTCGCCAGTGTAGCAGCATCAACCGCGCGGCTGCGGCATGCACACGCCGCCGCCCTCGATCTGCGCGTTGGTGCGGAAGGTGTTGAGCTGCTGCCACGACTTCGGCTCGTGCTGCGGGATGGTGCCGTCCTCGCGCACGTTGGTCACGTGGTACGCGTGCTGGTTCCAGATGCGACGGGCCTGAATCCACCGCTCGTCGACGTCGCGGATCACCTGCACCGGTGGCGAACCGCCGCCGAGGCCGATCGACTGGTTCGAGACCACGACGATCTCGGCCGAGCCGTCGTTGTCGACGTCGACGACGACGGGGTACTCGGTGCCGGTCAAGCTCGTGCGCGGTGACTGCAGTAGCACGTCGCCCATGTCGTCGAACACGAAGAGGTTCGCCTCGTCGGCGTACATCGCCTCGGCGCCGCCGTCTCCGAGGAAGTCGAAGGCCGTGCCGGCCGCGACGCCGCTCTGATCGGAGACCGTCGCCGACCACACGATGCTCGCGTCGGCCTCGTACACCGTGTAGTTGTTGGCGGAGCTCACGGCGAACTCGGCCTCGCCGTCGCCATCGAAGTCGTGCACGGTCGCCGGTCGGAACCATGTGAGACCGAAGCCCGAGTCACCGGTTGGCGTGAGGTTCTGGAACACGACCGCGCCATCGTGCTCGAGCATCGCCAGGCCCAACTGGTTGGTGACGAGGATCTCGGGCTCGGGATCGTCGTCGAAGTTGGCGACCTGCGGGAACCCGGGATCGATGCCGCTGTTCCACAGCAACGTGCCGTCGTGGTGGTACGCCGCGTTGCCCAGCACCAGCTCGAGATCGCCGTCGTCGTCGAGATCGGCGGCCGTGGATGCGCTGTACTGCGGCGGCGTGGTGGTGAACGCCACGAGCGCGCCGTCGTGGTCGTAGATCGAGCCGCCGGCCACGATCTCGACGTCGCCGTCGTTGTCGAGATCGGCCAGCGCCAGCGCGGCGATGTACGAGCTGCCCCACAGGTCGTTCGACTGCCACTTGAGCGAGCCATCGTGCTCGAAGGCCACCAGCGCGCCGCCCATCATCACGCTGACGATCTCCGGCAGACCGTCGCCGTCGATGTCGCCCAGCGCCGGGCAGACCGTAGGGTCGACTGCCGTGGGGATCTGGAAGTGCGAGCTGCCGGTGGCGCCGTCGAGCACGTAGATGTGCCCGGGACCGGCAAATAGATCGGCGTAGGCGACCACGACGACGTCGGGGATGTCGCAGAGATCGATCTCGCCGTCGCCGTTGTCCTCCGTGAGGTTCGCGACCAGCGGCGTGACGACCGAGTAGATGTCGCCGTTCTCGCCGTCCCACGCCCACTGCACCTCGGGTTCGAAGCTGTCGGCCGGGGCCTGCTGTGAGCAGTCACCGACCGCGTCCATGTCGTCGACGACCTTGCACGACGGTGGCTCGGTGGTGTCGACCGCGGCGTCGTGCAGCACACCGACGTCGAAGATCGTGCCGGTGTCGCTGTCGGCCTGGGTCGTCGCCGTGCTGGTACTGCCGCTCGTACCGGTACCGGTGCCGTCGCCGGAGGTCGTGCCGTTGCCGCTGCTCGAGCCGCTCGTGCTCATCGAGGCGTCGGTGGTGTTCGCGCTGGTGTTCGCGGGCGGATCACCGCCACAGCCCGCCGACACGATCGCTGTCGCGGCCGCCGCGATCGACCATCGCGCGCAGGTCTTGCCCAAGTACGTCATGCCATCCAACCCCAATCCAAGCACGGCTCCACGATGTCCGCGAAGCGCGGTGGCGTCAAGTGGATGAACGGCGGCGGCGCAGCAGCACCAGCACCAATGCGGCGGTCAACGTTCCGATGCCATCGCCGTGGCCCAGCTGGCAGGCGTCGTTGCAGTCGCCGACGCAGGGCGTGTTGCGTCGGATCTCGACGCCCGCAGCCTGCGCCACGCAGGCGTTGTCGTAGGTGTTGCCGTCCTTGCCGCACACCGGCGCGTAGTTCTGCGGGCACGCCTCGCCCGGCTGCGCGCCGGTCGAGTTGTTCTCGCCCGTCGAGCCCGAGCTGCTCCCGGCGGTGGTATCGGCGTCGTCCATCGCGTTGGTGCCCGTCAATGGTACTGCACGGCGGTGTCGGCCAGCGATGGGCCGGCGCTGTCGACCGTGAAGACGATCGTCACCGCGGCGCCGCCGTCGACCAGCGTGGCCTCGAGCGTGATCTCGAGGTTGGTCGTCAGATCGATGACCTGTGAATCGCCCATCGGCGGGTCGTCGAATACCAGGCCGCTGGAGGCGCTCTGGATCTCGATGCCGAAGCCGGTCGCGTTGATGAGGCCGCTGTCCTGCACGTCGAGCACGAGCTGCGGTGCGATACCCGAGAGCGAGGCGGCCGCGCAGGTCATCGCCGCGGGATCGAGGCCGATCGATGCCTGCGGCAGCGCGCCGGCGTCCGACAGGAACGGCGCCATGAGGGGATCACACCGGCCATCGTCGACGCCGCCGCTGCTGCTGCCGTCGGCGCTGGCCGAGCCGGTCGCGGTCGCGTCGCTGGCAGTGGTGCTGCCGTCGGCGCCGCTCGAGTCGCCGCCGCCGCTGCTGCTCGCGTCGGTCGTCGCGCCGGTCGTCATCGTGGTGTCGGTGCCGCACTGCGCCGGCTCGGTGCAGCCCTGTGCGTCATCGCCACCGCAGGCCGCCACGCACGAGACGCCGAACAGGAGCACCGCAGGGAACGAAGCCAAGCTTCTCACGCGATGGATCTTGGCTGCGTGCGGGCCGCGCCGTCAACGATGTTGGATGCGGCGCTCGGCTCGCCCCGGTGGCGGTCGCGGCGGACTTGGAGGTCGCCACGCGATGGGGCATACAGCCGGCGATGACGTCACTGCGCTGCTTCGCGATCGCGCTGATTACCCTCGCCGCCTGCGAGAAACCCAAGGCGACCGAGACCCCGACCACCCAGTCGCCCGATGGCGCGACCACGACGCCGGACGCCACCGCCGGTGATGCCACCGCCGGCGCCGGCGAGTGCAAGCCGACCGGATGCTCGGGCATCGTCTGCTCCGACGAGGAGGTCATGACGACCTGCGAGTATCGACCCGAGTACGCCTGCTACAAGACGGCGACCTGCGCTCGTCAAGACGACGGTGCGTGCGGCTGGACCAAGTCGGCCGAGCTCGACGCGTGCTTGGCCAACCCGCCGCAGGAGTAGCGCGCCGCCGACGACGGCGGACGCGTCGCGAACGCGCTCAGCCGTCGTCGCGCCAGATGCCGAAGGTGTCGCCGACGTTCGCCGGTCGCAGCAGGCCGTTCTCGAACGCACCGTCGTCGCTCTCCGGCTCGCACAGGTACACCGCGATCGCGCCCAGCGGCTGATCGGTCGCGACGCGGTGCCACGACGGCGGCAGCTCGCGCCGCTGCTGCGCCCACGACACGCCGATCTCGCCGGTGCTCGCGGCCTCGAGGATGCCGCGACCATCGTGTCGGCCGACCGACTCGATGGTCGCGATGCTGCAGTCGACGCTGCCGTGGGTCGGCGTGGTCGTGAGGCCGTGCGCGCGCAGGTGGGCGGCGACCTGCGGCGGCACGAAGTACGCGGCCGGGCGCGTGACGACGTGCTCGCCGACGAAGCGCGCGAGGTGGGGCAGGCGCACCGAGCTCGGCGCGCCCTCGAGCGTGCGGGGCGTTCGCGTGAGGATCTCGACCGGCTCCGCGTAGGCCTCGAGGCGGTAGCGCACCGCGATCTGCTCGGGTGGTCGCCGGCTGCTGGCGACGATCTCGAGCACGTCGTCGGGGTGTGATGCGACCCAGCGCAGACACTCGATCTGCCACGCCGACGCGGTCGCGACCCGCCGCTCGAAGCTGAGGTAGCTGTAGCACTCGAGCAGTAGATCGAGGCGATTGGTGAGCCCGCGGTAGTTGGAGCCGAAGCGCGGGTGGTGCGGGTAGGTCATCCAGCCCTCGCCGACCTTCGCGCCAGGATCGACCTCGCCGCCGGCATCGAGCGCGCGCTCGTCCTCGGCGAAGTTGCCATACCAGCCCGATTCGAAGCCGCGGGCGCGCACGGCCGCGATGACGTCGGGGACCATCCGTGTGCGCATGAACTCGATCGGCTCTGCACGACCGCTGGCGACGGTGTGCGGGATGTCGACCGTCATGTCGAAGCGATGCACGCTGCCGTTGGTGGCGTGGTTGTCGATCGTCAGATCCGGTGCCCATGGGATGCACACCTGCGATTGCAGCGCGCGCATCTCGGGGGCCTCCTGTCGCAGGTAGTCGCGGTTGAGGTTGATGCCGTGGCTCTGCGTGCGCGTGCCGACCACCGGGCCGATCTGGCCGCTCAGGTGGGCGAGATCGAGTCGGCGGTTGGCGGGGTCGAGCGCGTCGTTGCCATCGGGATTGAACAGCGGCACCACCAGCAACGTGACGTGGCGCAGTAGGTCCTCGAGCTCGGGCACGCGGCCGTCGAGCAGATCGCGGACCAGCGCGAGGCTGGCTTCCTTGCCCTCGACCTCGCCGGGGTGGATGCCGTCCTGCATCAGCACGATGGGGCGACCGAGTGCGCGGGCCTGTGCCGGCGTGCGCACGCCATCCTGCGACAGCACCAACAGCGGCATCGCGCGGCCGCCCGGGCTCACGCCGAAGTCGCTGACGTGCAAGCGTGCGTCGTCGCGGGCCACGAGGCCGGCGACGAAGTTCATGACGTCGGCGTGCAGCGAGGTCTCGCGGTAGCCGGTGCTCTCGGCGCGGGTCTGCAGGGTCACGGCTGGCGAGCGTACGCCGATCGATGCGGGCGTGCGATCAGGCCTGCCGTCACTGCGGCTCGCGGGGCGGCCACGCGCGCCCCGACGCGCTCACCACCGCCGAGGCGCTGGGCTTGGTGCATCAGCTCGCCGACCTCGGGGTCCGCGAGGTGACGCTCATCGGTGGCGAGGCCACTACGCCGACGAGTGCCGCGCGGGCTGCAACTTCACCGCGCAGTCCGCAGCTCGACACTCCCGGCGATTCCTTGCTAGCGTGACGCGATGAAGCTCGTGCCCTGCGAGCGCTGCGGGCGACACCTCCGCGGCGGCGAGTCGACCTGTCCGTTCTGCCGCGCGCCGCGGACCCGATCGATCCTCGCGCTGGTCGCGATGAGCTCGTCGCTGGCGTGCGCGATGGCGACCAAGTACGGCGCACCGCCCAACACGCAGCCGCCCGATGCAGATCCGGCGAGTCAGCCCGATGGCACACGTGTGCCACCGACCGCGACCGATCCCGCGCCCGGTTACGAGACCTCGCAGAGCCCCCCAACCGATGCTCCTGCGCCCACGCCCTCGCCGGATCAGAGCTCGCCGCGGTTGCGGTCGTCGTCGTAGCTCGCGGCCGTCGGATCGGGCGGCTGTGATCAGTTACGCTGGGCGGCCGTCTTCACCCCCGAAGCAGGCCCCCTCCGCGACATGACGTACCGCGATCCCAATCCCCAAGCCCTCGCGACCACCCCGCCCGACGCCGTGGTCGCGGCGACCACCGAGCACGCCTATCGCGGCCTGCGCATCCCCGGCGTGCTGATGTTGCTGCTCGGATTGCCGCTGCTGTTCGTGTTCGGCATCGGCGTGTTGATCCTGCGCGGCCTGGTGATGGTCGAACCCAACCAGAGCAAGGTCGTGCTGCTGTTCGGCCGCTACAAGGGGACCTTGCGCAGCCCCGGGTTCCACTGGATCAACCCCTTCACCTCGCGCCGCGCGATCTCGCTGCGCGTCCGCAACTTCGACAGCGCCAAGCTCAAGGTCAACGATCTGCGCGGCAACCCCATCGAGATCGGCGCGGTCGTGGTGTGGCGCGTGAAGGACACCGCGCAGGCCGTGTTCGACGTCGAGCACTACGAGTCGTACGTCGCGGTGCAGACCGAGGCGGCGATTCGCACGACCGCCGCCAAGCATCCCTACGACGCGGCCGGCCCCGGTCAGGTCTCGTTGCGCGGTGATTCCTCGGAGGTCAACGTCGAGCTGATGGCGCAGCTGCGCGAGCGTCTGTCCCATGCCGGTGTCGAGGTCATCGAGGTGCGCCTCAGCCACCTGGCGTACTCGCCCGAGATCGCCGGCGTGATGCTGCGGCGCCAGCAGGCCGAGGCCATCATCGATGCGCGTCAGCGCATCGTCGAAGGTGCGGTGACGATGGTGAAGATGGCGCTCGACAACCTCGAGGAGCAGAAGGTCGTGACCCTCGACGACTCCCGCAAGGCGGCGCTGGTCAGCAACCTGCTGGTGGTGCTGTGCTCGGAGAACGACGCCCAGCCGGTGGTCTCCGCCGGCGCGTGAGCCTCGGGCCGCACGAAGACGTACGGCGCCCCGCTCGAGGCGTCGTCACAGCGTCGGCGAGGCCTTGAGCCACTGCTCGCGGTAGGCCGGGAATCCCCGCAGTCCGTCGAGCCCGCGGCCCTGTTGGCCGGCTTCGTCGATGACGAGCTCGACGAGCGTGGCCGATGCCAGCGCTGCGAGGTCCAAGAGCCACGGCATGTGCAGCCACGCGACATCGGCCGCGGCGTGGTCCGTGTGGTCCTGCTCCGCGTAGACGTCGATGTCGACGATGTGACCGGGTCGCTCCGGCGCGAGCAGCTCCCGCGTGACGTGACTGGCGGAGAAGGAGTCCTGGGCGGCATGCAGGGCGTTGCCGAGCGCCTGCAGGTGATCCTTGCCGTGGCCACGGCTGACCGCCCGCGCGAACGAGGTCGCGTTGCGCTCGATCCAGCCGCAGGCCGCGTCGTAGGCCTGGCGATTGGTCTGCGCGCGCGTGCGCATGAAGTGGTGTCGCTGACCGCGGTCGCGCCAGTGCCCCAGCGTGATCACGTCGAGGATGTCGCGCTGCACGGCGAAGTCCGGTGGTCCCAGCTCGCGCGAGGCCATGCCGCCCTCGTCGGCGTTCGATGCCGGCGAGAACAGCTGCGACCGCACCGACGACATGCGCGCGGCACCGAGGCGATCGGACAGCAGCTCCATCGCGCGCGCCGTGATCCGCCTGTGCCCCTCGAGATCCACCAGCCTTCCCCTGATACGTCGGGGCGCCGCGGTATCGTCACACAAACCGCCGTGCGAGATCACGACGGGCCGGCCGCGCACCCGGGGATCCCCCGGGTGGCGCTGGCGCTTCGATCCCGCGCAGGCGATCAATCCCAGGGGTTGATCGCCGGCGTGCGCAGCAGCTCCTCGACGTCGTCCATCGTGAGGCTCTTGCCGGCGGTCGCATCGCGACCGAGCGCGCTCTCGGCCACGGCGCGCTTGCGCTGACCGAGCTCCACCATCTTCTGCTCGACGGTGTCCTCGACGACCATGCGGTAGACCATCACCGGCTTGTCCTGGCCGATGCGGTGGGCGCGGTCGGTGGCCTGGTCCTCGACCGCCGGGTTCCACCACGGATCGAAGTGGATCACCGTGTCGGCCTCGGTCAGCGTGATGCCGCTGCCGCCGGCCTTGAGGCTGATGATGAAGACCGGCGGGCCGCCCGGCTGCTGGAACTTGCCGACCAGCTCCTCGCGGTTCTTGGTGCCGCCGTGGAGCCACAGGTACTCGATGCCGAGCTTCTCGAGCGAGGCCGCGATGATCTTCTGCATCTCGACGAACTGTGAGAACACCAGGGTCTTGCGCCCCGAGCCGACCGCGTCGGCGATGAGCTCCTCGAAGGCGTCGAGCTTGCACGACGGCGGCACCGGCGTGCCCTCGGGCAGCCCCAGCAATTGTGGATCGCAGCAGACCTGGCGCAGGCGGGTGAGCGCGGCGAGGATCGTCATCTGCGCCTTCTCGACGCCGACCTCGTCGATGCGACCGGTGATCTCGTCCTTCGCGGCCTTCAGGATGCGATTGTACAGGCCCAGCTGCGACTTGCCGAAGTGGCAGTAGATGATCTGCTCGGTCTTGGGCGGCAGCTCGGAGGCGACGTCTTCCTTCTTGCGGCGCATCACGAACGGCCGCACGCGGGTGCGCAGCTGCTCGAGCACACGGGTGTCGCCGTCTTCGATGGGCTTGACGTAGTTCTTCTGGAAATCGGTCAGCTTGCCGAGGAAGCCCGGCGCCAGGAAGTCGAAGATCGCCCACAAGTCGATGAGGTGGTTCTCGACCGGGGTGCCCGACATCGCCAGGCGATGGTCGCTCTTGAGCTGCTTGGCGCTCTTGGCGGTGCTGGTGGTCCAATTCTTGATGTACTGCGCCTCGTCGAGGATCACGTAGCGGAAGCGGATCTTCGACAGCTCGTCGATGTCGCGGCGCAGGATCGCGTAGCTGGTGACGATGACGTCGGTCTTCTTGAGCAGGCGCGCGTTCTCCATGCGCTCGGGGCCGTGCCACACCAGCAGCGACAGCGTCGGAGCCCACTTCGCAACCTCCTGCTTCCACACCAGCAGCACCGAGGTCGGGCACACGATGAGCGTGGGGGCGTTGCCCTCTTCTTCCTTGGCCTTGGTCAGCAGCGCGATCGCCTGCACGGTCTTGCCCAGACCCATGTCGTCGGCGAGCACGCCGGTCATGCGGTTCTCGTGCAGCTGCCACAGCCACGCGAAGCCCGACTTCTGGTACTCGCGCAGCTTGGCGTTGAGCGCCTTGGCCTTGCGCGGGGCCTTGCCCGTGCGATCGCCGGTCATGCCCGCCAGCAGCGTCTTGACCTCCTTGGCGACCTCGGCGGTCGGGACCTCGGTCAAGAGCCGCGACAGCGTGCCGAGCTCGAGGGTCGAGACCTCGGCCTTGCCGTCCTTGTCGAACTGCATGTCGCCGGTGGCCTCGGCGACCGGCTGCAGGATCTTCGGGTCGAGCTTGACGACGCTGCCGTCGGCGAGCGTGACCCAGCGGCGGCCTTCGTGCAGCCAGCGCAGCAGATCGCGGAACGAGATGAGATCGGTGTCGCCCTCGATGTCGACGATGGCCTCGACGTCGAGCACCGAGCCGTCGCCACCCGAGACCGACACCCGCGGGGTCGGTGACTTCGAGCGGATCTTCGGCAGCTTGGGCACCCGCCGCTCCCACGACTCGGGCAGCAGCGGCACGCCGGCGATGAGGAACTCGATCGCGGCGTCGCCGGTGGCGATGAACGCGTCGTCGGAGGTCTGCCACTCGAGCTTGAGGTCGACGAGGGTCTTGCGCGCGGCGGCCTCGCCGTCGAGGTCGCGGTAGAAGGTTACCGATTGTCCGCCAGCGGTCATCGAGTAGCGCGCGCTCTCGGGGTCGTCACCCGCGATGCCGATCGTGACCAGGCCGTAGCGTGCCGCCAGCTGTACCTTCACGCGGTTGGCGTCGCCCTCGATGGTGACGACGATCTGGTCGATCGAGCGCGCGTCGCTGGCGAGCGCGAAGAGATCGGCCCGCGGCACGCCGACGGTCTGCAGGCGCTCGGACAGGGAGTCCATCGCGGTCGCGTCGACCCGCGCGTCCATCACGATGCGCGGCTGCCTGCCGATGGCCTCGAGCACCCACGGCGGGGTGTCGAGCACGAGGAAGAGCTCGCAGCTCTCGGGCACCAGGAACCACGTCGGCGCGCCGTTGATGACACGACCCTTGTCGACCTCGAAGGTCCGCGTGGTCGGCACGTGCTCGAGGTACGCGTGCAGGTCGATGTTGTTGTCCTTGCGCGGCTCGGCGCGCACGCGCAGCACCAGCGGCTCGGGCACGAACTTGAGCTTGCCGACGCCCTTGAGGCTGACGTTGGCGTTGCGCGCGAAGTACAACAGGCCCGCGAGTGCGGCGTCGTCGAGCTCGTGCGCGCCGTCGTCGCTGCGATCGACCTCCTGCGCGAGGAAGTGCCGGATCATGCGGTCGGCCGGGGCCAGGCCCTCACGGCCCTTGTTGCGCCGCAGGTCGGCCGCGACCCCGCCCTGGAACGCCTGCACCAGCCATGTGGTCGTGCGTTGCGTGATGGTGTAGCGCTGGCCGCCCCCATCGCTGCCGACGTCGCTGATCCACGGGTTCTGCGTGGTCGTGATCTCGCCGCCCGACTGGTACTGCTGGCGCAGTGACAACCCCAACGCGACCGCGTGGTGGCAGACGCGCTCCCAGCCGTCGGTGAAGGTCGGACACGAACAGTTCGCGCCGAGCCGGCCGGCGCCCTCGAGCTTGATCGAGGTCGAGTGCGGCAACGGGCTGGAGCCGCGCACGCGGCCCGTGACGGCGTCACCCGCGAACACGATGTCCGAGACGCCCTTGGCGTCGAACAGGTCGCGGCCGGCCTTGAAGGCCTTCGGGCTGGTGATCTTGGCGAGCGCATCCGGCTCGACGAGCGGAAGAAACGTTTCGATTTGTGTCACGACGAAACCGGGGTTTCTGTCTGGCGCGAGGGCATCTCGCCCGCGAGCGCACGCGTGTGTGCGCGCTGTTGCCGGAGCATCGCCGTGCACTCGCACCGCGTTGCCGCTGGGCATGGACGGGTCGCGACCTTCATCCGTCGTCGACCAGCACCCCCGGCGAACGGCGACGCTCGCGAGCGCCACCTTCGTCCGGCGGCGCTGGTCTACCACCGAATGATCGCGACCGCGAGGGCTGCCCCACCGCGGCCCGAGAGGCGCGGGCTTTTCTGCGGCATTCCGCAGACTTGGAGCCTGGAGACCGGGGCCGCGCGAACGCCTCCCATGTGCCGGCGGTCGCGTTGTCACCTCGGCCTATCATCCACCCATGAGCGAGGGACTCCAGGCCGACGACCCCGGTGTGCGCATGCTGGGCCGCGTGCTCGCGGGCGTCGATCCACGCGAGATCCTCTTGGTCCACTGCGGCGCGTTGCCGGGCGTGCGCAGCGGAGCGCGGCGGCTCGTGCTCGACGTGCGCGAGCTCGCCGAAGCCGGGCGCGACGCGGTACCGGCCGACGACGCCGCCGCACTGGCAGCGTTGCCGCGGGTGCAGCACGCCGCGGTGTGGCCGCGCGCGCACCTGGGCAAGGATTTCACGTTCGCGTGCCTGGCCCAGGGCGCGCTGGCGCTGGCTCGAGGTGGCACGCTGTGGTGCGCGGCCCGCAAGCACAAGGGCGCCGAGAGCCTCGCCGATCACATGGTCGCGCTGCTGGGCAACGTCGACATCGTCGAGCGCGATCGCGGCTATCGTCTGATGCGCAGCGCCCACGAGGGCCGCGTCGACGAGGCCCTCGCGCGCGCGTGCATCGACCAGCGCTACCTCATCGAGGACCCGGTGCTCGGCGCCTTGCGCCTGCACAGCGCACCGGGGGTGTTCTCGCGACGCGGGCTCGACGACGGCACGCGCGCGCTGATCGAACACGTCGACGCGTGGGCACACGACCAGGCCGCGCCGACGCACGTGATCGATCTGTGCGCGGGGATCGGCCCGCTGGCGCTGTGGGCCGCGCAACGCTGGTCGCAGGCGCGGGTGCTGGCGGTCGAGAGCAACTTCGTCGCGGCCGGGGCGATGCGCGAGAACATCGCCGCCGCCGGCGTGGGCGACCGGGTGACGGCGTTGGTGCGCGACGGTCTGCCCCGCGAAGCCGGCGCCGAGACGCCGCCGCTGCACGGCGTGCAGCTGGCGCTGGTGAACCCGCCGACCCACGCCGAGCGCGGCGCATTGATCGAGCTGCTGCGCGGGCTCGGGCGCTGGATGGCGCCGGGCGGTCACGCGTTCGTGGTGGCCTCGCGAGCCGGCGTCTCGAGTGAGGGCCTGCGCGAGGCCGGCGCGCGGGTGCACGCGGCCGAGGCCGATCGCTACGCAATTCTACGCGCCAGCTGGGACCTCGGCGCCGGCACGTAGTGTGTGGCCACGCGTCGTCGCACGACGACTCCGAGCGCGGGGCCACACCGCAGGCTGCTAGCATCGTCGTCGATGCGTCGTGCGATCGCGTTCGCGTGGGTGTTGGCGCTGCCGCAGATCGCGGCCGCCGACGAGCAGATCCTGACCTTCGACGGCGAGGTGCCCGACGACGGGCTCGATCACGCCTTCGTCGAGTTCGAGGTGCCGATGGGCACCCTCGAGATCGAGGTGCGCCACGACGATCTCTCGGAGGCCAACATCCTCGACTGGGGGCTCGAGGATCCGCAGGGCTTCCGCGGCTGGGGCGGCGGCAACGAAGAGCCCGCCGTGGTCGCGGTCGCGGCTGCGTCGCGATCCTATCTCACCGGTGCGATCGAGCCCGGCACGTGGCGCGTCATCATCGGCAAGGCGCTGGTGGTCGAGAGCCCGGCCACCTACCACCTCGAGGTGGTGCTGCGCGATGTCCAGACCCTCGCGCCCCAGCCCGAGCGCACGCCCTACGTCGCCGCGCCGGCGCTCGCGGGCGAGCGTCGCTGGTACGCCGGCGATCTGCACGTGCACTCGCGCGAGAGCGGTGACGCCCGTCCGCCGCTGGAGGAGATCGCCGCGTTTGCGCGGAGCCGCGGGCTCGACTTCGTCGAGCTGTCGGACCACAACGTGCTCAGCCAGCTCGACTTCATCGCCGCCGCGCAGGCCGACCACCCCGACCTGCTGCTGATGCCGGGCATGGAGTTCACCACCTACGGTGGCCACGCCAATGCCATCGGTGCGACCACGTGGGTCGATCACAAGATCGGGCAGCCGGAGGTCACGATTGCCGGCGCGTTCGCGGCGATCCAGGACCAGGGCGCGCTGGTGTCGATCAACCACCCTGCGCTCGCGCTGGGCAACGCGTGCCTCGGTTGCGCGTGGGAGCACGAGATCGATCCGCTGCAGATCGACGCCGTCGAGATCGCGACCACCGGCCTCGACCAGGGTGGACACCTCTTCGATGGGCAGGCGATCGCGTTCTGGGACGACCTCTGCGATGCGGGGGCCCACGCCGCGGCGGTCGGCGGCAGCGACGATCACCGGGCCGGCGTCGACCTCGGCGGATTCCAGAGCCCGATCGGCGACCCCACCACGATGGTGCTGGCCGACGAGCTATCGGTTGCAGCGATCCTCGCGGCGATCCGCGACAGCAAGACGGTGGTGAAGCTGCAGGGCCCCGACGATCCCATGGTCGAGCTGACGGCCGCGCGCGAGTACACCGGCGACACCGTCTACGCCGACGCACCGGTCAGCTACGACGTGATCGTCACTGGCGGCGTCGGGCTCGAGCTGCGGGCGGTGTACGATGGTGCGTCGCAGGCCGCGGCGTCGATCGATGCCGATCCTTTCAGCTGGTCGTTCACGCGCTCGTCACCGGCCAGCGGCGAGATCCGCACGCGTGTCGAGATCATCGACCCTGCGATGAACGGGGGCCGGCGCGTGGTCACCAGTCACATCTGGCAGCGCGCGTGCGCGGACGGCAACTGCAGCGATCCGAGCGGCGGTGACGAGTCGAGCGGCAGCGGTGGGAGCACCGGCGGCACCTCCGGGGCCGCAGACACGTCGGGGACCGGCGTCGATGGCAGCGGCGGTACCTCGGGTTCCACCGCGGCCGCGGCGGACGACGACGGCTCCGGTGGGTGCGGCTGTCGCAGCGGCTGGCCGGGCGCACCGCCGTGGTGGGCGGTGTTGCTGCTGCCGTGGCGACGACGTCAGCGCAGCGGCGTGAGACGGGAGCCGCCGCGCGAGCGCGGCGTGGTCTCGCGTCGCAGGGCCGACAGCGCGACCGCATAGATCGCCCACAGACCGATCCCGACCACGAAGCCCTGTAGTGCGCTGCCGAAGACCGGCGCCTCGGCGTGGATGTCTCGCAGCTCGGCACCGGCGCGGATCGTCGTCAGCACGAAGAACAGCAGCGCCGCGCTGGTGCCGACGGCACGCACGATGCCGATGCCCGACAGCGGGCGTGGCCGCGCGATGCCGGGACGACCGCGCTCGAGGTACTGCAGCAGCAGTCGCACCCACGCGCCGAACATCGGAAACAGCAGGAACCCGGTGATGCCCGCGAGACCCGGCACGGCCTCGCGGAGCTGCTCGGTGGGCATTGCCAGCTCACCGGGTAGGAACCATGCCAGGGGCACCACGCGCGGCCACGCTAGCAGTGGCTTGGCGCGGCGCGCAACCGGTCGGCCCCGCGTCCGCGCGCGAGCGTCAGCCCCACTGCTGCCACGCCCAGGTCCAGAACTCACGTCCGAGCGCGCGCACGTCGGCGCCGAAGTAGCGCGGCGCGAGCGGCACGAGGTCGGTCGAGCCGCGGGCGGCCATCTCGAGCAAGGTGGCATCGAGCGCCGCGGCGCGGCCGGGATCGGCGAGCAGCCACTGCACCAACATCGCGGCCTGCCAGTAGTTCTTGTTCGAGATCGGCTGCCCGGTCACGAGATCGTGCACGTGCGAGGCCGCGTCGGCGCGGCGCAGACCTCGGTGATAGACCGGCGTGAGGTCCTGCCGCGACACCGCCAGCTGCTCCAGCACCGCGAGCCCCTCGAACAACCAGCTGCGCTGCGCCGCGAGCCCGTAGCTGCGCTCGAGTAGTGCATGGTGGGCCTCGTGCACGTAGGTCGGCCGCACCGCACCATACTCGTCGGAGTACGACGCCGACGCGATGCCCATCCAGGTGTAGCCCTCGTCCTGCGAGCGCGGCACGACCGACACGCCGGCGCGGGCCGAGAGCCGCTGCCAGAACCGCCGATAGCCGGCATCGTCGGCGAACACCAGCAGCGGCACCGCGCGGCGCGGCACGGGCATGCTGGGCAGAGCGCCGCGGGTGCGTCGCTCCATCGCGTCGATCGCGTCGAGCACCGCGCGGGCGTCGAGCTGGGGCGCGTCGGTCAGCACCACGAACGCGCCGCGTCGATGCATGCGCACGCGCTCGGGTTCATCGAAGTCGTCGCGCAGGGTTGCGAGTTCGCGATCGTCGGCGCCGAGCTGGTGGTCGCCGCGAAACTCGAGCGCGCGCAGCTCGAGTTCGCCGCCGTCGACGAAACGCAGGCCCCAGCGCGTCGAGCGACTCGGGAGCGCCACGCATCCACGGTCGTAGTGGAGATCGGCGATCGGAATCGTGATGAGCTGTGCACCCTGTGCGAGCGCGAGGCGTCGGTACGTCCGCGCGCCGTTGCTGGCGTCGACCAGCTCGAACTCGACCGCCATCGCGGTCGGGGCCGACACCGACAGCAACACGCGGTCGACCAGCGCCATCGGCAAGGCGGCCTCGGGCGCGATGCGCAGCGACCCACCGGCGGCCGCACGCACGACCACGCCGTGGCCTGGCTGCGTGCGCTCGATCGGTACCTCGACTCCGCGCAGCTCGATCCACGGTGCTCGCAGGGCCTCGTCGCCGAGGAACGTGCGGCGGTACAGCAGGTCCGATCCGGGCCGTGCCGCATCGTCTTTCGGCGAGGTCGCATCGTCGGGTACCGACGGGCAGGGGGGTTCGCCCGCCGACGCGGGCTCGGCCGGGCGCATCGACCACCACAGGAGCGCGGCGAGGGCCGTCGCGTGTAGCGGAGCGAAGCGCATGATCGATCGTGTCGGTTTCGCCGGCGCTCGGCCAGTGCGGTGCGGCACGGATGGGGGCCACGGGGGCTCGCGGGGGGTTCGATCGTGGACCGCGGGCGCGGGCTCGCGGGTCGCGCCGACTCGCGATCCCGCGCCCGCAGACGCCGCGAGCGGGCGGCCCGGCGCCCCCCGGTTTTTTTCGCGACCTCCCCGCGGCCCCGGCGTCTACGCGACGGAGCCGTCGTCATGCCCGAGCATTCGCGCGATGCTCACGTCGATCCGGCTCTCGATCAGGCGCATGATGCTCTCGAATTCACCGCGGTCCACGTTCAGCCCCAGCACCAGGCGTCGACGCGTCGTCGACAGCAGCGACTCGCGGGCCTTGGCGATGCGGCGTGCGGCGTTCGACCGATGCACCCCGTACAGCGCGGCGATCTGATCGATGGTGAGGCCGTGGACGTAGTGGTGCCGCAGCGCGTTGCGCTCCCGCGGGGACAGCTCGGCCAGCGCGGCCGTGAAGGCCACGCGGAACTCGTCCTTGTAGCGGTCCTTGAGGAAGCCCAGCTCGGGCCCCGTCAGGGGCGAGGGCGCAGCCATCAGCACGTCGTCGGCGGGGGTGTTCTCGCGGCCGTCGCGGCGCAGCAGCGACAGCGCCTCGCGGGTGGCGATGACGCCGACCCAGCTGCGCAGCTCACCGCGCCCCGAGTAGTCGAACAGACGCGGGCCGCGTTCGCCGTCGGCCACCAGCAACTTCGTGCGCACGAGCTGCTGGACGTCGTCGACGACCGCAGCCGGCAGCTGCATCGGCCCCAGCACGCGCGACAGCGGCTCGATGACGTCGGTCTCGAGCTGGGCCAGCGCCGCCGCGGCGCCGGTGCGCACGGCGGCCACCAGCAGGAGATCATCGGTGTGCAGCTTCTCCAGCGCCTGCGGCAGCTCGGCGTCGGGCGGCAGCGCGTGTGCGACCGCGTCGATCCAGGCCACGGGCTCCACGCGCAGCCGCGGACGCCGGGCCAGCGCACGCTCCCAGCGGGCCTGCAGCAGCTCCGCGAGCGCGTCGCGTCGATCGTCGGGCAGCGGCTGGGCCAGCGCACGGCGCTCCAGCAGCAGGGCGCACAGCTGCGCGGCGTTCATGCTCGATCGCTAGGCTGCACGGATTCGGCGGCCACCGCAACCCGCCCGCGGGCGAAGCAGGGGTGCGCGTGACCGCCGAGGCGTGCCTGCGCGAGGACGACCTCTTCGCGCTCATGGGCGGCGAGCTCGACGACGACGCGCAGACGCGCCTGGAGGCGCACCTCGATCGCTGCGAGCAGTGTCGCGAGCTGGTGGCGTGGGTGGCCCGCTCACCGCTGCTGGTGCCGACACCCAGCGAGCTGGCGTGGGCGGTGCCCGACCAGGTCGCGACCGCGGCGATGCGCGAGGAGTCCCGCGATGCCAGCGCGGGCTCGCTGCCACTGGCGGTGACCGACCTCCAGCAGCGGCTGCCGCCGGGCTGGCAGCTCGGGCGCTACGTGGTGCGCGAGCGCATCGGCGCGGGCGGCATGGGCGTGGTCTACGACGCATGGGATCCCGCGCTCGATCGCACGCTCGCGATCAAGCTCCTGCGCGCGCGATCGCAGCGGCACGCCGACGGCCGTGCGCGGCTGCTCCGCGAGGCGCGGGCGATCGCCCAGCTCAGCCACCCCAACGTGGTCGCCGTCTACGACGTCGGCGAGGCCGTGCTCCCCGACGACAGTCAGGCCGTTTTCGTGGCGATGGAGTTCGTCGCGGGCCCCACGTTGCGGCAGTGGCTCGACGCCCGACGCCGGAGCTGGCGCGCGATCGCAGCCGCGTTCCTCGGCGCCGCGCGGGGGCTGTCGGCGGCGCACGAGCTCGGCATCGTGCATCGCGACTTCAAGCCCGGCAACGTGATGATGGCTCCCGGCGATCGTGCGGTGGTGCTCGACTTCGGGCTCGCGCGCATGCTCGTGGGCGCGGAGCCGGTGCCCGCGGTGGTGCAGCCGTTACTGGGCGAGACCCCCATCGCGGGCAACGTCACGCAGACCCACGCGATGCTGGGCACGCCGGCCTACATGGCGCCCGAGCAGCGCGGATCGTCGGCCATCGACGGCCGCGCCGACCAGTGGGCGTGGGCGGTGTCCTTCGCCGAGGCGCTGCTCGGAGCGCACCCGTTCGCGCAGACCGACGCGCCCTCGCTCGCGGTGCAGTTGTCGAGGGGGCCGGTGCCGCGGTCGCTGCGGCAGCTGCTGGTGCGGGCGTGCGCGACCCAGCCGTCCGAGCGCCACCCCTCGATGTTCGACGTGGTCGATCGGCTCGAGCGCGTGTTGCAGCGTCGGGTCGTGCGTCGGGGCGCTGCGCTGGGCGGCAGCGTGTTGCTGCTCGGCGCGTTGTGGCTGGGTCGATCGCCTGCGGTCGAGACCACCACGCCGTGTGAGCGCGGCGCCCATGCCATGGCCACGGTGTGGAACGACGCGCGCCGGGCCACCGCGAGCACGGCGTTCGTCGGCGCAGCACCGTGGCTGTCGCGCGCACGCACCGATGTGGTGGCCGGCATCGACGCCTATGCCGACCGCTGGATCGAGATGCGCGACGCCACCTGCCGCGCCGGCAGCGAGGGCAGCATCGGTGACGATCAACTCGATCGACGCATGATGTGCCTGACGGCCGCGCGCACCGAGCTCGAGACCCTGTTGGCGGCGCTCGAGCAGGGCACGAGCACCACGCTCGCGCAGGCGGTCACGGCGGTGTCGGGGCTGTCCGACCCGGCACGGTGCGACCGCGATGACGCGCTCGCGACCGCGCTGCCCGAGGATCACGAGCTGCGAGCAGAGCTGCTCGAGGTGCAGGGGCTGCTCGCGCAGGCCCACGCGTGGGAGCGCGCCGGCGCGATCGCCACCGCACGCGAGCTGCTCGACGATGCGCTCGCGCGCGCGCGCCGGCTCGACGAGGGTGGTACGGAGGCCGACGCGCGCACGGCCTGGGCGCGTCAGGCGATGGCGGCCGGCGATCTCGACGGGGCCCAGCGCGAGCTCATCGCGGCGCAGTGGGCCGCCGATCGCGTGCACGACCTGCGTCGTCGCGCCCGCGCGCAGATCGAGCTCGTGTGGCTCGAGGGCTACTTCCGTCAAGAGTTCGATCGCGCGCGACAGATCGCCGACGAGGCCGCACGGAGCTTGGCCGCGCTCGACGGTGGCGACCCCGGCCTCGAGGTCGTGCGGCTGCGCAACCTCGCGTGGACCGACGCGCAGGCCGGTCGCCCCGAGCAGGCCGAGGCCGGCTTCGCGCGGGCGCTCGCGGCCTGCGAGCACACCCCGGACTGTCGGCGAGACGAGCTGCTGTTGCGCAGCGATCGCGCGTCGGTGCTGGTCCAGCTAGGGCGACTCGACGAGGCCGCGGCCGCCTTCGAGGAGGTCCGCGTCGCGACCGAGGCGTGGCTCGGTCCCGAGCACCCCGAGCTCGCCGCGGTGCTCAACAACATCGGTGCGGTGGCGCGCGAGCGCGGCGACTTCGAGCGGGCGCTGGCGCAGTTCGATCGGGTGATCCAGATCGTCTCGACCGCGTGGGGCGAGGAGCACGTGATCGTCGCGCGAGCGCGGCTCAACCGCGGCACGGTGCTGGCCGACCTCGGACGCGAGGCCGAGGCGGCCGAGAGCTTCGAGCAGGCGCGGCTGGTGTTCCAGCGCGAGGCGGGGGCCGCCGACTCCGACCTCGCGCGCGCATGGAAGGGCCTCGCGGGCGTGGCCTACGCGCGCGGTGAGCTCGAGGCGGCGCGCGAGGGCTTCGAGCGCGCGCTGGAACTCGAGACCGCGGTGCTGGGCGAGCGGCACCCGAGCGTTGCCGTGACGTGCACCAACCTCGCGATGGTCGAGGTCGATCGCGGGCATGTGCGCGAGGCCATCGCGCTGCATCGTCGTGCCGAGACCATCCTGCGCGAGGCCTTGGGGCCCGAGCATCCCCACCTGGTGGTGGTGCTCGACGCGCTCGCGTACGCGCAAGCCCAGGCCGACGAGCCGCTGGCGGCGATCGAGACCTACCAGCGCGCGATCGAGCTGGCGACCACGACCGGCTCGCCGAACCTCGCGCAGGCGCTGTCGAGCTTGGGCACGCTCGAACTCGGCGTCGGGCGCACCGACGATGCCCGCGAGCATCTCGAGCGCGCACTGGCGTTGCGCGAGGACCCGGGCCAGCAGGCTGGCGATCCCGTGTTCATGGCCCAGACCCGCTTCGCACTCGCCCGTGCACTGCCCTCGCGGGAGCGGCGGCGAGCGGTGCAGCTGGCCCGCGACGCGTTGGCCGCGCTCGCGCCCGACGAGCCGCTGGCCGCCGACGTGAAGGCGTGGATCGACGGTGCGAAGCCGTAGCGCGTACCATTGCGGTCATTGACGTCGAGCGACTTGCACCGCCGTGATGCCGTCACGCGTTGGCCGATGCTGGTCGCGGCGACCGTGCTCGCGGCGCTCGCGTTGGTCGCGTGGATGGTGCTCGCGACCACTGCAGGTCCACAGCCGGTGTTCGCACGGCGGGGTGTGGCGCCCGAACGATCCCACGCCCCCGACGACGCCTTGGTGCTGGCCGGCTCGGGCTCCAACCTGCCGCTCACGCGCGCGCTCGCGGCGGCCTATGCCGGCCAAGGCGCGCCACCGCCGGTCGTGCACACCAGCGTCGGTTCGAGCGGTGGCATGCGTGCGCTCGGAGATGGTGCCGTCGATGTCGCGCTGGTGTCGCGGCCGCTGCACCCCGACGAACGCGAGCACAACGCCTACGTGCCGTACGCGCGCGTGCCGGTGTACATCGGCGTGCACTCGAGCGTGCCCGACGTCTCGCTCGACGCCGAGGCGTTGCTGGCGGTCTACGACGGCTCGCGCGTGGCGTGGAAGGACGGCAGTCACGTGATCGTGCTGCAGCGCGAGCCCGGCGACTCGTCGCACGCGGCGATCGCACGGCGAGTGCCGCGCTTCGAGGAGGTCAACGAGCGCGCGTACCAGGCCCGCCGGTGGCGCGTGATCTACGACGACGTCGGCATGAACGACGCGCTCGCGAGCACCGAGGGCAGCATCGGCCTGCTCGGCGCGGGCGACATCCCCGAGCACCTGCCGATCCGCGCGCTGGCCTACGACAACGTGCGACCGACGGTCGAGAACATCGAGCTCGGCGCGTATCCCTTCCACAAGGATCTGGCCTTCGTCACCCGCGGCGAGCCGGACGCCCGCGCGGCCGCGTTCTTCCGCTTCGTGTACTCGCCGCAGGGCCAGCAGATCATCCGCGAGTTCGGCTGCATGCCGCTGGGCGTGGCGGCCGGGGAGTCGTCGCCGTGAATGCGGGCGGCGCCGAGCTGCGGCTGCGGGCCTACCTCGCGGCACAGCTGCGGGCGCTGGCGTCGGTGTTGGCGGTGATCGTGGCGGTGACGGCCCCGACTGCGTTCTACGTGCTCGGCGTGCGCGCACTGAGCGTGCAGGCGCTGGCGGCCTCGCGGCAGGTCGCCGACGTCATCCGCAGCGATGTCGAGCGCCGACCCGCGCTGTGGAAGTACGACGCGCTCAAGCTGCTCGAACACCTGCGCAACTACGAGCTGCAGGAGAGCGTCGCGCGGGTCGAGGTGGTCGACGATCTCGGCGTGCCCGTCGATCCCGAGGCGCCGGCCGCCCTCGAGGCGCTGCAGCCCCAGGGGCCGGTGTGGCAGACCAGCGACGTCATCGTGAACAACCGCGTGGTCGCGCGGGTGTGGGTCGCGATGACGACCGCCGACCTGCGGCGGCAGACGGGGCTGCTGGCGGCGGTATTCGGCGTGATCGCGCTCGGCCTCGCCGCGTTGGTGTACTGGCTCCCGCTGCGCGCGGTCGGGCGTGCGGAGGCCGAGATCATCGGTCTGCTCGGTCGCCTGCAGGCCTCGAAGACCGAGCTCGCCGCGCTCAACACCGGACTCGAGCGGCTGGTCGAGGCTCGCTCGGCGCAGCTGTCCCAGGCGCTGGGCGATCTGCAGGCCAAGGAGCAGAACCTGCGCGAGATCTCGAGCCGCGCGGTCGAGCTGCAGGAGCAGGAGCGCCGCGCGATCGCCCGCGACCTCCACGACGCGGCCGGGCAGACGCTCACGGCGATCCGCATCAACCTCCAGCTCGTGGGTGAGTTGCTCGCGCAGCGCAAGCCCGAGCAGATCGATCGCGTGGCTCAGCTCGCCGCCCGCACCACCGCGCTCGTCGACGAGACCGTCGAGGAGATCCGGCGCGCAGTCTCGACGCTGGGGCCGGCGGTGCTCGAGGATGTCGGTCTGGCGCGGGCGCTCGATCGCATGTGTGACGACCTCGAACACCGCGGCCGCGTCGTGGTCGAGCGCCGCATCGAGCTCGAGCAGTCGCTGTCGTCGGCGATCGAGACCACCTGCTACCGCGTGGTACAGGAGGCCTTCACCAACGTGATGCGGCACGCCGATGCGCAGGTCGTGACGCTCGACGTCATCGACGGCGGCGATGCCTTGACCATCGAGGTGGTCGACGATGGCACCGGCTTCGAGCAGGCCAACGTCGATCCACGACGGCGTGGTCTGATCGGCATGCGCGAGCGCGTCGAGATCCTCGGCGGCCAGGTCGAGGTCGCATCCGCCCCTGGCAGCGGTACACGCGTCCGCGCCCGCATGCCCCGCACGCCCAACGACGTGCGGGAGCCGGCCGCCACGCGCTGACGCGAACGGGCCCTTCTCGTCGGTGGTCCTCGTGGCGCGCGTGAGTCAGCGGCGATGGGCGCGTGGGAGTGCGTCGTCGCGACACACCTGCATGAAATGCCGCCTCCGACGCGGTTTGCCGGCCCTTGGCGCTGCTGTACAGTCCCCGGCATGTCGAGTCAGGTGCGCGTCCTGTTGGTCGAAGACCACACGATTGTGCGCGAAGGTCTGCGCGCATTGCTCGAAGGCCGGGACGACATCGTCCTGGTCGGCGAGGCCGAGGACGGTCACGCCGGGGTCGAGGCCGCGCGGACGCTCCGCCCCAGCGTCGTCGTGATGGATCTCAACCTCGCGCGCCTCGACGGTGTCGAGGCCACCCGCATCATCCGTACCGAGATGCCCGAGACGCAGGTCCTGGTGCTGTCGATGTACGGCACCGAGGAGCACGTGCGGCCGGCGATCCGCGCCGGGGCGGCGGGCTACCTGCTCAAGGGTTCGGGGCTCTCGGACCTCCTGGCGGCCATCAGCGCGGTCGCGGCCGGGCACGCCTTCTTCAGCCCCGAGGTCGCGCGGATCGTGCTGGACGACTCGCGGCGGGTCGGCGGCTCGTCCGAGCGCGGCGGCGCCGATCTCACGCCCCGTGAGCGAGAGATCCTCCGGATGGTCGCCGAAGGGCGGTCGAGCCCCGAGATCGCCCGCGACCTCGAGCTCAGCGTGAAGACCGTCGAGGGGCACCGCGGCCGCATCATGGCCAAGCTCGAGTCCAAGAACGTCGCCGGCCTGGTCCGCCACGCCATCCGGCTCGGCCTCGTCACCGCCGACTGAGGCCGTCGGGCGCCGGGCCCAGCGCCTGCGCGCCGGCCCGCGACGGGCCAGTCGCGGGCCTGGTAGGCTCCCGCGGTCCATGTCCGACGCCGGGTTCGAACGCAACCTGCTCTACTGCCAGATCGTGGCGCAGCTGTTGATTGCCGACGCCGCGGTCACCGACGCCGAGCGCGATTTCCTCGAGCGCCTGATGGTGCGTTTCGGCTTCGACGCGCAGCAGAAGCAGGCGGTGTTCAACGGCGTCGACATCGGTCAGCCGATCGACGACAAGCTCGCGCAGCTCGACGCGGCGAGCCGCATGCAGCTGCTCGGCGAGCTCGAGGCCGCCGCGGCCGTCGATGGCGAGATCGACGAGGTCGAGCTGGAGATCATCGACGAGGTCCGCCGCGCCCTCGCAGGCGATCCGTCCGCCCATTGAGGCGGCGCCGAGTTCATCTTGCACCCCGGGCATCGTGCCGCGCCGCGGTGGCGCGGGCCAACGCCACGTCGATGCGTGCGCGCAGGGTCGGATCGCCGGCGTGGGCCTGGGCCGCGCGCAGCTCGTCGATGGCGTCGTCGATGCGCCCGACCGCGATCAGCACCTCCGCGTAGCTGAGTCGCGCCGTCAGGCCATCGGTGGTGTTCGACAGCCCCGCGGCCTCCAGCCGGCTGCGCACCCGCGAGTAGCCGGCGACGGCGAGGTCGAGACGACCGCGGCGCTTGTGCACCTGCGCGAGGTTGGCCTCGAGCGCATTGATGTGGGCGTGCGAGTCGGCCAGCCCGGCTCGCTGCAGCAGCTCGAGCGCCTCCTGCAGCGCGGTCACGGCCTCCTCGAGGCGCCCGAGCTTGGTCAGGCACGCGCCGATGTTGCCCAGTGACGTGGCGCGCAGCATCGGGTCGGCGGCACCCGGTGCGCGCGCCTCCATGCTCTCGCGGAAGTGGTCGAGCGCGAGCTGGGGTCGTTCGGCCCGCAGCTCGATGGTGGCGAGCGTCTCGAGCACGTCGAGCGTTCGCGGGTGTCGGTCACCGCGGGTGCGACGCAATCGCTCGACCAGATCGGCGGTCAGCTCCCGTGCCGCATCGAGCTCGCCGTGGTGGCTGAGCGCCTGCGCGACCCACTCGTCGAGCAAGATGCGATTGCCGTCGAGCGCGTCGGTGTGGCTGGCGATGCGCTCCGCGGCCGCGCGATAGATGGCCAGCGCCCCCGCATAGTCGCCGGTCGCGTAGGGTAGGTGTCCGCGCGCCGCAGCCAACACCAGGGTCTCGTCGTGATCGTCGCCCAGGTGCTCGCGCCGCAACGCCCAGCCGCGCTCGTACGGCCGCGTCATCGCCTCGAGGTCGCCGAGTTCGTAGAGGATGTCGCCGTAGTTCGCGTTCCACTCCGCCGCCAGCAGCGGCTCGCCCGCCGCGAGGCCTTCGCGGGCGGCCTGCTCGAGCAGCGCGCGCGCCTGCGCGAGGTCGCCACGGCTCTTCTCGAGCCCAGCGCGCAGGATGCCGTGCTCGAGTGCGATCGCAGGTTCATCGCGCAGCTGCAGCTGATCGAGCGCGCGCAGCCCTGCCGACGTCTGCCCGAGATCGAGGCGCTCGCGGGCGCGTGCGAGCACCTCGAAGGCCTCCATGCGACGGGGATCGTCAGCGCCATCGAAGTGGGCGAGGTACGCCGGCTGCTCGCAGCGGTCCTGGTCGCGCTGCAGTCGCTCGATCGCCTCGAGCGCGTTCAGCAGCGAGGCGGCATCGGGATCGCTCATCGACGCCACCAGCTCGCGTTCGCGGGCGAGGATGTGATCGAAGCAGGCACCCATCGCGACGTGGACCCGTGGCGCGGCGCCCTCGATGGGGCCGGCCATGCACCAGCGATGGCGCGCTGACGACCATGCCACGCTGCCGTCGTCGAGCGCTGCGAGCACGCGGTCGGTGGTGTCGGCCGCGAACGGCACCGCGACCGCCCGCATGGTCGCAGCCACACGACCGCGCAGGTCGTCGTTCCACACCGACGCGACCGCGGTGGCGTCGCGATCGCAGTGCTGGCGATGCAGGTCCGACGGTCGCGTCAGCTCGCGTGCACCCACCGCGACGGCGGCCCCGGTCAACAACGTGCCACCGAGCGCGGCGAACCGACGTCGGCGCGCGGCCGGGTCGCGGCGCAGCTCGTCGAGCAGCGGCCGCAGCGTCGGGAAGCGATCGCCGGGCGCCGGCTTCAGCGCGCGGTGGATGGCCCGCTGCAGGCGCAGGGGCACGTCGCTCGGCCGCGGGAACTCGAGCACCGTACCTTCGAGCACCGCGACGAAGTACTCGGCCGGGCCCTCGCCCGGGAACGGCAAGTAGCCGTTCAGGCCCTCGAACAACGCCACCGCGAAGGAGAACTGATCGGCGCGGGGCGAGGCCGCGTTGCTACCCTGCTCCGGTGGCATGTACGCCGGCGTGCCGAGTCGTGCACCCGCAGGGGTGATGTCGCTGCCGAAGGCGCCGCGGCGCGAGCCGCCCGAGCGCGACGCCGTCTCGAAGCGATCACTGGCGTAGGACGACGCCGCTGCGCGATCGGTGACGTCGGCGTCCGGGCGATCGTCGTCGGCGGCGATCGCATCACGGGCGGAGACCGCCGCGTTGGCGTCTTCGCTCGGCTTGGCGAGGCCGAAGTCGACCACCTTGGCCTGCCCGGTGCGCGTGACCAGCACGTTCTCCGGCTTGAAGTCGCGGTGCACGATGCCTTGCTCGTGGGCGGCCAACAGCGCGTCACCGGCCTGTGCGAACACGCCGGCGACCTCGCGCCACGAGCGGATCTCGGCGCGCAGCCACTGTCGCAGGGTCATGCCCTCGATCAGCTCCATCGCGATGAACAGGTCACCGGTCCCGGCGTCGCGGCCGACGTCGTAGACCGCGACGATGTTGGGATGGCTGAGCCGCGCGATGGCTTGACCCTCTCGCAGCATCCTCAGGCGCGCGTCTTCGTCGTCGCTGTAGCGGTGCAGTCGCTTGATCGCGACCGCCCGATCCAGCTCGGGGTCGTGGGCGCGGAACACCTCGCCCATGCCGCCGGAGCCCAGTCGCTCCTCGAGCAGGTATCGTCCCAGTGTCTCGATCGCGGGCGATAGCGGTGCGCGCAGCGATGCGTCCACACCCGTCGTGTGACTGATCCGCTGCGTCGGCGGAAACAGCCGCATCCGCGCGTCGCCCTGGTCCGGCTCCCGCAACCGCGCAGGAGGCTATCAGGCATTTGCGGGCACGGGGATCGGCGAACGCGACATGGCCGTTGGATCGGCGTTCGCAAGCGGCACCCACGGCCGCCGGGCGAGTGCCACGCGGGCCCGGAGCTCCCCATCCCCCGTCGCTGCGCTGCTTGCCGTCGTCGCGGGTGGCAGCGTCGCGTTCATCCGCGACTCAGATCTGCCGCATCAGCTCGGCGAGCAGCTGCTTGTCGTTGGCGAACGTCATCGCGACATCGACACCGAGGCGCCCTGCCCGGACCAGACGCGCCATCGCGAGCTCGAAGCTCACCATGCCATCGGCGCGGCCCTTCTGAATCTCGCTCTGGATCTGGTGCCCTCGTAGATCGCGGATCTTGGCCGCCACCGCAGTGGTCACCAGCAGGCGCTCGTAGGCCGGCACGCGGGCCGGCGGGCGTGTCGAGGGCAGCAGCACCTGGGTGATGACGGCTCGCAGCACCGCCGCGAGCTGCACGCGGATCTGCCCCTGCTGGTGCTCGGGGAACACGTCGACGACGCGATCGATCGCCATCGAGGCGCTGCCGGCGTGCATCGTCGCGAGCACGAGGTGGCCGGTCTCGGCGGCCGTGAGCGCGGCAGCGACGGTCTCGCGGTCGCGCAGCTCACCCACCATGATGATGTCGGGGCTCTCGCGCAGCGCGGCTCGCAAGCCAGCGGCGAAGTCGGCGACGTGGCGGCCGATCTCGCGTTGCTGCACCAGCGCGCGCGCGGGCTGGTACTCGTACTCGATCGGATCCTCGAGCGTGATGACGTGTTTGGGTGCGGTGCGGTTGACGTGCTCGACCAACGCGACCAACGTGGTCGACTTCCCGGCGCCCGCGGTGCCGGTGACGAGCACGAGGCCGCTGCGGTGTTGCGTCAGCTCGTGGAAGTCGTCGGGCAGTGCGAGCTCGCGAAGGCTCGGCACATCGGTGCGGATCGGTCGTAGGGCCGCCGAGGCACCGCCGTGGCGGCGGAACAGGTTCACGCGCCAGCGGCGGCCAGCGCCGCGATCGCGGAGGTCGAGCGCGATGTCGGTCGAGCCCGAACGTGCGAGCTCGTCGCGGTGCGCGGCATCGAGGTGGGGCTCGAAGTAGCCCAGCAGTGCGGGCTCGTCGAGGATGACGTCGTCGAGCTCCATGAGCGTGCCGCCCACGCGCAGTCGCACCGCATGGCCGCTCGCGATCAGCACGTCCGATGCGCCGTGGTGCTCCGCGAGATCGAGTGCCCGCGCGAGCTGGGCGTCGTCGTACGTCCGCGTCGGCGCGGGGCTCGGGCTCATCACCGCAGCGGCGGGCGCCGGCGGGATCGGAGCGTCGGCGCTCCGGCTCGGCGACGCCGCCACCGGTGCTGTTGCCACGCGCGTGGGTGCAGCCGCGGACGTCTTCGCGCCGGCGCGCGGCTCGACCACCGGGCGGAAGCTCAGGCGCAGGTCCGCGGCGGCCCCCGACGGTCGATCGACCAGCACCGAGAACCGATGCCCGTCACCGCTGCGGTGCTCGCTCTCGATGCTGTCGCCACCCGCGAGCGCAGCGCGCTGCGGCTCGGACAGGACCTCCTCGAGGATCATCGCGACCATGTCGGCGTCGAGCGCCGGCATCGAGAGCGCCACCTTCGCGCCGGCGCGCTCGAGCACGGGCGCCGCGGCCGGGCGGATGATCAACGCGGACGCCGACTGGGCTTCGAGCAACTTGAGCAACGGATCGACGATCATGGGATGCGCCTCCGCGCGCGCAGGCACGAGAGTGCAGCCGCCGTGCCGGCGGCCACAAGGCGTGATTTTCGTGGGGCTGCGTGGCGCCCGGGGGCGCTGCGGCGCAGCGACGACGGCCCGGCGTCGGCGGTGCCGCGGACGATCGTGCATGCCCGCGGTGCGCCGCGCTGCCAGTTCGTCACGCGGGCCCGTTGCTCACGAGGGATAGCTGAGTGCGAGTGCGAACGGCCCCACCTCGATGCGATCGCCGCGCTGCAGCTCGGCACGGCCGTGGATCGGCCGCCCGCCGATGCGTACCGAGCCGTCGTCGACCAGCGGTCGCAGCTGCGGGAGGTCGGGCAGGCCGCTCCACTCGAGCACCGCGTGTAGCGGCTGCACATCCGGACCACGCAGGTGGATCTCGACGTCGCGCGCACTGCCGATGCGGTGGATGCCGGGCAGCAGCAGCTGCTGGTCGAAGCCGCCCCAAGGCAGCGTGATCTCGAGCATCGCCGCGACCGCCACGCCGAAGTCGTAGTGGAGGATCGAGCCCAGCGCATTGGCGAGCACGCCGGCGTCGGCGGGCCGTAGCTCGGGGAGCTTCTCCAAGCACTGCAGCACCAGCTCGCCCAGCGCGGGCGGCAGATCGACCAGGTGCGGGTAGCGATCGAGCGGCAGCGGTAGCGCACTGCGGTGCGCCGCCAGCCACGGCACCGGATCGTCGCGCAGGCGATCGCGTACCTCCGAGAAGCCGTGCTCGGGGAAGAACAGGCAACGCCCGCTCAGCAGCTCGTAGAGCACCACTGCGAGGCTGTAGACGTCGCTGGCCGGCAGCAGCTTGTTGCTGTGCAGCTGCTCGGGCTGGCTGTAGTGCGGCGTGCCGACCAACAACCGTCCGATGGTGACCTCGCTGCCGATGGTGCCGGTGCGATCCCAAGCGCGCGCCAGCCCGAAGTCGATCACGCGGACATTGTGGTCGGGCTCGACCCACAGGTTCGCGGGCTTGATGTCGCGGTGCACGATGCCGTGCGCGTGGGCCTCGGCGAGCCCAAGACACGCCTGATGGATCATCCACGTCGCCTGGGCGGCGGGCATCGGCTCATCGAAGTCGTGGAACTCATCGAGCTGCTGACCCTCGAGGCAGTCCATGAGGATGAAGACCCGGCCGTCCTCGCCCTGGCCGGCGGCGTGGACCCGCACCACGTGATGGTTGGTCAGCGTGCGCAGCACCGCGATCTCGCGCAGCGCCCGCGCGGCGGCGTCGGAGTCGCCCACCGGCCGCAGCGACAGCTTGAGTGCGGCGTCGCGGATGAAGCCCGGCGCGCGTACGCGGTACACCGCCGCGAACGCGCCACGACCGAGGACGTCGACGACCTCGTAGTCGCCGTACCGCTCGCCGGGCTCGAGCTCGCCGTCGTCGTTCATGCGTGGGCCTCCAACCAGGCGTCGACCATGGCGGCGAACTTCGGTGCGCGCGCGATGACGATGGTGGCGTGTCGGCGAGCGCTCTGCGCCAGCGCGCGCGCGCGTGCGGGTTCGCGGGCGAACAGCGCATCGGCGAGCCAGTACTCGGCATGGGCGACCGCCAGCGGGTCCCCACCGCGCTTGGCGTGTACCGCCAAGGCCTGCTCGAGCGGGGCGATGGCCTCGTCGGTACGCCCCAACGCCAACAGGGTCGCACCGCGGCAACCGAGCGGCTCGAGCCGCAGCGGCGACATCGGGTCGACCTCTGGCGGTAGCGTTGCGAGCGCGTCGTCGCACAGCTCGAGCGCGGTCTCGAACTCGGCACCTTGGTACGCGACCAGGCCGAGGATCCACAGCGGACGCAGGCGCGCCTGCGCGTACGCTGGGCCCATGGTCGACAGCAGGTCGTTGGCCCGCGAGGCGTGGCTCCGCGCCGACTGGGCGTCGTCGTCATACAGGGCCACGAGCGCCGCGAGCTCCTCGGCGGCCGCGTCGGCGAACGAACCCTCGCCGAAGGTGGCGCGCAGTCGCTCGCTCGCCCGCGAGGCCACCGCGCGCGCGCGGGCAGGGCCGTACAGGTGGAGGTCGAGCACGGCGACCGCGTGCAGTGCCCGCGCCAGCGCGGGCGCATCCGAGACCGTGGGCTTGTCGACGAGCTCGAGCGCGTGACGACACGATGCCTCGCCCTCGACCAGCTCGCCGCGCATGAGATACGACTCGCAGATGTTGACGTAGTTGTCCGACAGCCGCGGGTGGTCGTCGCCGTAGATCTCCCGTGCGATCGCCAGCGCGGCCTCGAAGTCGACCCGCGCAGCGAGGGCATCGCCCTCCAACAGCGTCACGGTGCCGCGGTTGTTGAGCAGCACCGCGCGCCGCGACGACTGTGAGCCCGGCATGCCATCGAGCAGCGACAACGCCTCGCCGTAGGCTGCACGCGCGCGCGGGAGATCGCCGGCGCTCTGGTAGACCGCGCCGAGCATGATGAGGTGACCGGGCGCGTGGGTGTCGGGGCCCAGGCGCACGAGCTCGCTCTCGACCACCGACGCCAGCCGCAGCGCCTCGGGGATGCGCGTCTGCATGACGCCGAGCAAGAACGCCAGCTCGGTCCACGCGACCACGCGCAGGTCGTCGTCGCGGGCGGCGCCCGCGTGCTGGGCCGCGCGCTCGAGCAGCGGCGCGGCCTCGTCGGTGCGGCCGCTGTCGATGAGCTGGCGCGCCAGGAACACCTCGATGTCGGCGGTGGCACCGGGCCAGCCGACGCGCTCGGCCCGGGTGAGCAAGGCCTGGGCCTGGGTCACGCCCTCGAGGGCGATCCAGTGGGTCTGCAGCTCGGTGATGTCGGCTTCGAGCGCGAGCGCGGCCTCGCGCTGTGCTGGGTCGTCGGGCAAGGGGCGATGCGCGAGCAAGCGCTCGGTGTCGTTGCACTCCTGCGCGCCGATGAGATCGTAGGTGCCGATCACTGCGTCGACCGAGGTGTCGGCGGTCGAGGTCGCGAGCCGATCGGTACGACGCTCGAGGTCGGCGAGCCGTCGCGACAGGCAGCGACTGCGGGCATCGAAGGCTGCGTCGGACTCACTGCCGTCGCGATACGCGATGCATGCGGCCTTGGAGAAGTCGCGCCAGTCGCTCGCGAAGGCGGCGAGGTGGTCGAGCGCGCGCTGACGCGCGGCCGGCTCGATGTCGTGATCGGCCAGTCGCCGATCGAGCTCGGCGCGACGGCCGTCGTTCCACACCCCTTCGATCGCTGCGCCGGCCGACGCGCACGGATCGACGGGTTCCTCGCGGTTGCCCAGGCCCATCGCCGCAGCACCGATCCCCACCAGGCCGGCGGCGCCGAGCAGCATCAGCACCGGTCGCCGCCGACGTGGGGGCGATAGCGCGACGATGAGCTCGTGCATGGTCGCAAAGCGCTGCTGCGGATCACGGGCGAGCCCGCGCTCCAGCGCGGCGCGGACGCGAGGCGGCACTTTGCTCTCGCGGGGGAACGAGCGCATCTCACCGCGGGTCACCGCGAACGCGAGCTCGCCGACGGTGCCGCCCGCGAAGGGCCGCTCCCCCGCGAGCGCCTCCCACAGCGCCACGCAGAAGCTGAACTGATCGCTGCGGGCGTCGACCGCGAGCGCGAGGTGCTGTTCGGGTGCCATGTACGCTGGCGTGCCGAGGATCGCACCCGCCAGCGTGACCGGGCGATCGAGGCGGCCCGAGGCCGTGAGCGGCGTGCTCTGCAGGCCCTCGCGCTCGGTGTTGCCGCTGGGTCGCGCGAGTCCGAAGTCGGTCACGCGCACGCGACCATCGCGATCGATGAGCACGTTGTCGGGCTTGAAGTCGCGGTGCACCAGCCCGGCGTCGTGCGCGGCCGCGAGTCCGCGGCCGGCATACACGAAGTACTCGACGATCTCCGCCCACGCGCGTGGCTGCGCCAGCCACTGCCCCATGGTCTGGCCATCGACGAGGTGCATCGCGAGGAACACCTGGTCGGCGATCGAGCCCGCGTCGTACACCGGCACGACGTTGGGGTGGGCGAGTCGCGCCATCGCCTGTGCCTCGCGCAGCAGTCGCGACCGCTCCCGCGCGAGCGCATCCGGGCGCTCGGTCGAGGTGCGCAGGACCTTGAGCGCCACCTTGCGGTCGAGCTCGGGATCGTAGGCGGCGTACACGACGCTCATGCCGCCGCGGCCGATGGGCTCGATGACGACGTAGCGCCCGAAGGTGCTGCCGCGCTCGACCTCGCGTCGCACGGGCACGGCGTCGCTCAAGGTCTCCTGCGACAGGCCGACCTCGCTGCTTTCCCCCGGCTTCGTCACGTCCCCAGACGATCCTACGCGAAGCGGCCGGCGTTGGCCCGGTCGCGACCCCGGCGAAGCGGCCGTTCACGCCGTGTGGGAGCACGTCGCGCGTCCGACCGGCCGCGCCCTTGCGAGCCGTGGCCAGCGGGGTGCCGCGTGGCTACTCGTCGTCGCCGCGCAGCGCCGCGAGCACCGAGATGTCCTCCAGCGTCGTGACGTCCCCGCGGGGCGCCTGACCGGCCGCCAGCTCGCCCAGCAAGCGCCGCATGATCTTGCCGCTGCGCGTCTTGGGCAGGGCATCGGCGAAGCGGATCGCGTCGGGTCGCGCGAACTTGCCGATCTCGGCCGCGACGTGGTCCGCGAGCGCCTCTCGCAGCCGGTCGTCGGGGTCGCGTCCACCCTTCAAGGTCACGAACGCGACCAAGGCCTGACCCTTGAGCTCGTCGGGGCGACCGACCACTGCGGCCTCGGCGACGTCCGGGTGCGCGACCAGGACGCTCTCGATCTCCGCGGTGCCCAGCCGATGGCCGGCGACGTTCACGACGTCGTCGACGCGGCCCATCACCCAGTAGTACCCGTCGGGATCGCGCCGGGCGCCGTCGCCCGTGAAGTACTTGCCGGGGTAGCGCGCGAAGTAGGTCTCGCGGAAGCGCTCTTCGTCGCCCCAGATGCCGCGCATCATCGACGGCCACGTCTGCTCGATCACGAGGTAGCCGCCCTCGTTGTCGCTCGCCTCGGTGCCGTCGTGGCGGAGGATCTTCGGCACCACGCCGAAGAACGGCAGGGTGCACGAGCCGGGCTTGGCCGCGATCGCACCGGGCAGCGGCGCCATCATGATCGCGCCGGTCTCGGTCTGCCACCAGGTGTCCACGATGGGGCAGCGGTTGCCACCGATGACCTCGCGGTACCACATCCACGCCTCGGGGTTGATCGGCTCGCCGACGCTGCCGAGCAGGCGCAGCGACGACAGGTCGTGGCGCGCAGGGTGCTCGTCGCCCCAGCGGATGAACGCGCGGATCGCCGTCGGTGCCGTGTAGAAGATGGTCACGCGGTGGCGCGCGATGATCTCCCACAGGCGATCGGGCCCGGGCTGGTTCGGCGCGCCCTCGTACATCATCACGGTCGCCCGGTTGCACAGCGGCCCGTACACGATGTAGCTGTGGCCGGTCACCCAGCCGATGTCGGCGGTGCACCAGTAGACATCCTGCTCCTGCAGGTCGAACACGTACTTGGTCGAGACGTAGGTGCCGACCATGTAGCCGGCGGTGGTGTGCAGCACGCCCTTGGGCTTGCCGGTGGTGCCCGAGGTGTAGAGGATGAACAGCGGGTGCTCGGCCGCGACCGGCACCGCGTCGCAGTGCTCGGCGGCGCCCTCGACCAGCTGTGACCACTCGTGGTCCCGCTGTGACTGCAGCGTGATGGGATTGTGGGTCCGGCGTAGCACCAGCGTGTGCTCGACGCAGGGGCAGGATGCGAGCGCGCGCTCGACGTTCTCCCACAGCGGCACGATCTTGCCGCGACGCCATGCGCCGTCCTGCGTGATGATGAGCTTGGCGCCGGCGTCGTTGACCCGATCGCGCACCGCATCGGTCGCGAAGCCGCCGAAGATCACGCTGTGGATCGCGCCCAGGCGCGCGCACGCCAGCATCGCGACCACCGCCTCGGGCACCATGCCCATGTAGATGACCACGCGATCGCCGGCGGCGACCCCGAGCTTGCGCAGGGCGTTGGCGCACTTCGAGGTCTCGCGCAGCAGCTCGGCGTAGCTCAGCCGCACGACCTCACCGGGCTCGCCCTCCCAGATGATCGCGGTGCGGTCGCCCGCCCCCGCCGCGACGTGCCGGTCGAGGCAGTTGTAGGCGAGGTTGGTGGTGCCGCCCTCGAACCACCGGGCCTTCGGTGGCTCCCAGCTGCGCACCTGCTTGGGCGCCTCGAACCAGTGCAGCTCGGCGGCGAGCTCGGCCCAGAACCCGGCGGGATCTTCGACGCTGCGGCGGTACATCGTGTCGTAGAGCTCGCGTGAGCCCACGCGCGCCTCCCGGGAGAACTCTGCCGGTGGCTCGAATACCCGCGATTCCTTGGACACACTGACGATCGAATTGGTCATGCGCTGGCCTCGACGACGAGTAGGCGGCTTACCACAGAATCATGCCGTGGCTTCGGCCGGGCCCGACGCGAACGGCGTCGACCGCAAGCGCGGCGGGTGGTGCGAACGCCCTTCGCCGCCCGTGCGGGCGAGCGCGGGCGCGCAACGAAGGGCGGCGTCGCGCCATCGCCCACGGGCGGCGCCTGTGAGCAGGGATACCGGCCCTGCCGCGTGCCTCGGCGCCATCCTGCCCCCGTGGCGACCGGCTCACGACGGGTGTTATCCTGGCTTCGGTCCCGTTCGCCTTCATGCATTCCGCGCTTGGCGTAGAGCGGGGAGGAAGTCAGAGAGAGAGAGATGTCGAAGAAACTGTTTGTCGGCGGGCTGTCCTGGGGCACCACCGACGATCGGCTCAAGGAGGCCTTCGGGCGCTTCGGCGAGGTGACCGAGGCGAAGATCATCACGGACCGAGAGACGGGGCGCTCTCGGGGCTTCGGCTTCGTCACCTACGCAGAGCCCGCGGCGGCCGAGCAGGCGATCAAAGAGCTCGACGGGCAAGAGCTCGACGGGCGCACGATCCGGGTGAACGAAGCGCAGAACCAGACGCGCCCGCGTGGCGGTGGTGGGCCCCGCGACGGTGGTCCTCCGCGCAGCTTCGGCGGCAACGATCGCGGACCCCGTGGCGGCGCACCGGCGGGTGATCGCGATCGCGGCGGTGGCGGTCCTGGACGCGATCGTGATCGCGATCGTGATCGTGATCGTGACTTCGGCGACTTCGGTGACGACGGTGGCGGCCGACGTGGCCGCGGCGCACGTCGCTGAGGTCGACACGCAACGCGCCCGCGGGGCTTGCCGTGGGTGCGTCCGAGTGCACGGGGAGGGGCGTCTTCGCCCCTCTCTTGCGTGGTTGCGTCGCTGCGACGCGGCCGCGTGCCGCGGACGCGTGATTCGCTGGCAGGGCTTTGTCCAAGCTTGGCCATTCGATCGAGATCGACGTTCCTACTGCGTCCCTCGACGATGAACACGATTCCGGTTTTCCCTGATCCAACGGCCAGCTCGCCATCTGCGTGCCGATCCATGGCGGGGATTTTGCGAGGCCCATTGCGGGCGCGTACCGTGATCGCAACACGTGATGGTGGTGAGGCGCGTCGGGATCCTATCGACGATCGGTGTGGCGACGGCGCTGCTGGCCTTCGCGTCGTGGTGCGTCGTGGTGTTGTCGTCGGTGGCCGAGCTGCGCGCGGGGCTCGAGCAGCGCGTCGGATGGCTGTCGCAGCTGCACGGGATCAGCAGTGGCCTGCGTGCGCAGACCGACGCCGGCGCGGCCGCGGAGCTCGACCGCGAGCTGTTCGCGGTCGGCCGCGAGATGTTGCAGTCGCGCGAGACGGGTGATGCGCTGGCGAACTCGATCGCGCGGGCTTCACTCGAGCTGCGGGGCTCGCTCGATCACGACACCGTCGACGGCCGGCGCCGCAGCGATGCGCTGCAGCTGGTCGACGCTTCGGTGAAGGAGCTTCGAGCCGAGAACGCCGCCGTGTCGGCGAAGTTGGGCGAGGAGTGGGATGCGCTGTGTGCGATCGCTTGGAGTGCGATCGGCATCGCGGGCGTGACGACGATGCTGTTCGGGTATCTGGCGATCGTCTCGCTCCCGCGGGTGCGGGCAGACCGTGAGCGCATGCGCCAGATGGCGCGGCGCATGGACGAGATGCAGGCCACCGGAAGGCTGGTCGGGCACGAACTCGGAGGACCATTGACCGTGGTGATGACCAACTTGCAACTGTTGCGCGCACGCGCCAACGGCCCCGGCGACGACGAGGGACAGCGCCTCATCGATGATGCGCTGCGCGCCCTCGCGCGGGCCACCGGCACCCTGCAGGATCTCCGCGCCTCGTCCGACTCTGCGCCGATGCGGGCCGAGGCCGACGTGCAGCTCGCTCTCGACGACGCGCTCGCCGCGGTGGCGCGGCGCGACGGCGCATCACGCGTCCAGATCGAGCGTGCAAACGTACCGATCGTTCGCGTGCCCGAGCCGGTCGTGCGCCGGCTCTTCACCGACGTGCTCGACGCCGCACTCGAGCGCGACGGTGTGTCGCGCGATCGCTCGATCCGCGTGTCGGCCCGTGACGCCGGCGCGTTCGTGGCGATCGAGTTCGGCCTGCCGGCGGCCTGTGCCCCGGCGCTCTCGGTGCCCACCATGGGGCGCGCGGTGGAGTCGATCGGCGGTCGCTTCTCGTTCGAGACCCGCGGCGTCGATGCGGTCGCGCGCTTCGAGCTGCCGGTCGACGGGCCGCTGCCCGCGGTGCGCCCGATTGCGCCGCCGGTCGCGTCCACCCCCGGGCCCACGCCCGCCGCGGCCCCGGCCGCGCTACGCATCCTGCTGGTCGACGATGACGAGCTGGTGGTGGCGTCGGTGCGGCGGGTGCTCAAGAAGCACGTCGTCGACGCAGAGCTCGATGGCCGGCGCGCCATCACGCGCCTGTGCGAGGGCGACTACGACCTCGTGCTGTGCGACGTGATGATGCCCGGCACCAGCGGCATCGAGGTCTTCGAGCAGGTCGCGCGACGACGGCCCGAGATCGCCGCGCGTTTCGTCTTCATGAGCGGCGGCGCGGTCGACCATCGCGTCGAGCGCTTCCTCGCCGAGCAGGCCCCCGCGCGAATCGACAAGCCGTTCGGTAGCGAGGCGCTGCGCAGCTTCGTCGAGATGCGCGTGGCGGCGCTGCGCGCGTGACGGCCTACTTGCCGTCCTTCTTCTCGGGCTCCTGATACCAGGCGAGCGGCTCGACCAGCCCGTCGAGCTCGTCGAACTCGACCTTCACGCCGTTGTTCGAGAACCACAGCTCGTTGTTGGCCAGCGGCGCGCGGCGCTGCGCGATGAAGAGGATCGGCTCGGCCTTCTTGTTGTAGCCCAGCTGCACGATCGCGTTCTTGATCCACTTGCCGGTGTCACCGAACGTGAACTCGCGCTGCAGGCGATAGAAGCCCTCGTGCGGCAGCTTCACCAGGGTCTCGCCCCAGTTGAGCGAGTTCGCCGGGACCTTGATGCCGGGCATCTGGAACCGCCACTGGTTGTGGGTGTTCGTGGCCGGCAGCAGCACGGACGCCGGCGCGAACTCGCCATCGGTCCGGATCAGCACGAGCTGATCGGGCCCGACCTGCGCCTCGAAGCCGGGGAGATACTTGCTGGTCTTGTAGATGCCGGGCTCGTACTTGAACGCCATGGGAGAGGGCGAACCATAGACGAGCCCGGCGGGGCGGGGAAGCGATCCGGGGAAAAATCGGCGGCGCGAGCCACCCCGCCTGGAGTCCCAGCTCGGGCGGCGTGGCTATGCCAGGCCGACCGCGCGCGCGAAGGCCTCGAGCCGTGGGCGGGCGGCGGCGAGATCGTCACGGGTCTTGATCGGCAAGAACCGCGTGTCGCGGTCGACGTCGAGGAACGCCGAGGGCACGAACTCGGTGACCTGCCCGATCAGCTGTTCGAACTGCACGACCTCGCGCTCACCGCCCGAGGGCCACGCGATCTTCTTGCGCACCGCGAACCACGACAGCGGGAAGCTGCGGTCCATCGCGCTGGTGCGCAACCACAGCGTGTTGGTGTTGAAGTGGGGGTAGTCGGCGAGGTCGGTGCCGAGCGGCAATCGGAAGCCCTCGATGATCGCGGGGCGCCCGCCCGGAAGACACGCGACGCAGCCGCCGGCGTCACCGGCGATGCGGCGCACGACCTCGACCGAGACGTCAGCGCCGCCCTGCAGATGGGCGCCGAGCACGAGGGGATCGAGTGACGCACCGACGTTGTCGACGTTGGAGACGAGGATGTGCTCGACGCCGCGCTCGCGCAGCGCGGCGAGGGTCCCGCTGCCCACCAACCGCGCGAGCGTGTCGCCGTGGCCGGGCGCGGCGTACAGCGTGTCGTCGTCGAAGTCCGCGGCCTCGGGCAAGCTCGCCAGCGGGGTGCCGTCGGGCAGCACGCGCGGCATGATCGACTGGCTGAACCAGAGACGATCGGCCGGCGCGAGCCCGGCCCAATCGATCGCATCGACGTGGGCTCGGCTGGCGGCCTCGGTTGCGAAGCTGAACATCAACACCACCGGGATCGCGCCGCCGATCGCCTTCGCGCGCTCGCGGACCTCGGCCAGCTTGATGGCGAGGAAGCTGCTGTTGGGGGCGCCGTCGACCACCGGCACGACCCCCTTCGCGCCGCCGCCGAAGCGCGTCGCCATGCCACCGCCGAGCACGAGCACCGCGACCTTGCCGGCCCGCAGGGCGTCGAGGCCCAGCTCGGTGCGTTGCGCCCTCGCGCTGGGGTCGGCGAGGTCGAGCGGCGGGGTCGCGAGCGGCGTCGGGGCCTGGGTCAGGCGATTGGCCGCGGGGTCGAGCGCACCGGTGCTGACGCGGGCGCGCAGCTCGTCGAACGCGACGCGATCGAAGGCGTGATGGGCGACGGACGGGCGGAGTTCCACCGCCGATCGGTATCACGTCTCGCGGCGGGCTTCATCGCGTGGCGCGGGGCGGCGTCGAAGCGTCTTGCGGCCCACGATCCGGGGCCGGTGTCGCACGCCTCACATGCAGGTGAGGCCGCACTGCATGGTGGCCGCGTCGACGCACTCGGCGGTCCACTGCGCCCAGCAGGCGTCGAGCATGTCGGTGACGCAACCGAACACCTCGATGTCGTTGCATGCCTGGGCCTCGTGCGCGGTGCAGCAGTCGTTCATGCAATCGATGCCGCACGCGCTGGCCTCGGCGACGCAGTAGAGGTCCCAGTTGGTGTCGCAGCAGTACGGATCGCCGGCGCACACGCACGCGGCCACCCGCGCGTCGCCACAGCCCGCACCGAGCTCGGAACCCTCGCAGCAGGGCCCGTCGTTGGACGACGGTGGCCCACCGGTGTCGCCGCCGCCATCGCTGGCATCGCCGGCCGAGGCGGTGCCGGTGCTGTCGGCGACGCCGCCGTCGCTGCTCGCGTCGGCCATGCACGTGGCCTCGCAAGCGACGCTCGCACGATCGACGCACGCCGCGTCCCATCCGAATGCGCAGCACGCCGGGGCCTGGTCGCACACGCAGCTCTGCACGGCGGCCTCGTTGCACCCCGGCGCGTCGTGGACCTCGCAGCAGCCCTGCGGATCGTCGGGTGTGCCCGCACCGTCGCCGGTGACGTCGGTCGTGCCCGTCGAGCTGTCGATCGCGGTCGTGCCCTCGCCGGTGCTCGATGACGACGAGCCCGGCCCGCCGTCTGCGAACGTGGTGTCGCCGCCGGCGCTGCTGCTGTCGAACGAGCACGCGAACACGAGGGCCAGCAGCGCGGCGTACGGGCGTGGGGGGCAGATCGAGCTCGGCATGGGCCTTCGCGTCGGCGACCCGACCTGGAGTCGGTTGCGCCGGCGGGCACGCGGGTTCCCGCGAGGGCGCCAGGGGTGGTCGCCCACGCCGCTCACGGTGGGTGGCCGTCGACGCGCAGCTGATACAGGAAGTAGGGCGGCATGCACACGCCGTGGCCGTCGACGCGCGCGCAGATGTAGTCGTCGCGGCAGGCTCGCGCGCGATCGCACGCACGCATCGCCGCGGGGTGGGCGGTCTTTCGCATGCACGTCGCGAAGCCGCGGCCGCTCGCGAGGCAATCGTTGAACGGTCGCAGCTGCGGGATCGCGCCGCAGGCCTCGTCGTCACCGAGCGCGGTGCAGGTACGGGCGCAGCTCCCGGCGGGGAAGCCGACCGCGTTGCCGTTGCACACGCCATCCTGCTCACAGGTGCGCGCGCCGTCCTTGGGGTAGCGCATGCGATCGCGCAGCGGATCGGCCTGCGTCGACATGGTGCCGAGCTGACAGGGATCGCCGGCTTGGGCGGTCGCACCCAGGCAGGTGCCGAGCTCGGGATCGTCGACGGCGGTGCACACCAGGCCGCTCGCGCAGCGCAGCGCGGCGAACCCGGGATCGCCCAGGCCGCAGTGGGCCCCGTGGCCGCCGGCCATGGGATCGTGATCGGGCAGCGGCCGCGACTCGTCGACGCTCTCGCCGGCCGCGAGCGCGCGCAGGTAGGCCTCGCGTCGCGGCAGATCGCCCAGCAGGTGCGGCGAGCTTCCAACCGCGAGCGCGTCGACGCGGTCGGGATCGTCGGCGTCGTCGCCCAAGAGGTGGAAGCCGGCGATGCTGCGACTCTCGTGACAGCCGGCACAGGTGAGCGCATCGAGGCGTCGCAGCAGCGCGGCGGGCGTGCGGATGCTGGCGTGCTCGGCGAGCGGGAGCTCGGCCACGTCGCTGGCGCGTAGCAGCTGCGAGAACGGGCGGTTGCCGAGCCGCGCGAGGCCGCGGGGGGTGAACGAGCTGCTGCTGCGGGCGGCGAGCGACTCGGGCATCACGGCGATGCCGCGATCGATCGCGTCGAGCGTCGCGGGCTCGCGCAGCCACGCGAGCAGGCGCTCGCGCGCGGCCTTCGAGCCGCGCAGCTTGGCGACATCGGGGGTGTTCTCGAGCGGTGCCGGGATCATCTTGCGCTCGGCCCGATGGAACACCCGCAGCATGTAGCTGGCGTGGCCACCGAGGTCGGGGCGGATCGTGCCGGGCCAGCGCGAGGTCTGCACGTCGATCTCGATCGCCGCGAGCGCGTCGAGCCCCCGTCGTGCCGGTGCGAGCGGGCCATCGTCGCCGACCAGGTGCGTGGCCAGCTGCGCGGGGGTGCTGCGCTCGGGCACCAACCACCGCGTGGCGACGTCGCGGCAGCCGTGGCCGTCATCGCGCTGCCACAACACCACGTTGACCGTCATCGGCAGGCGCGAGCGCACCTCCTCACGGACCTGCACGGCGCGGTGCGCGAGCCGATAGATGAGTCGGGTCTCGCCGCAGTGGCGCGGATCGAAGGGGCGACGATCGACGCGGTTGACCACGCCGACCAGCTCGAACCACGCGTGCTCCGACGTGAGCCACCCGAGATCGAACAGCCGATGGGTGTGGCGCAGCCCCACGCCGGCGCGGGGATCGTCGGCCGCCAGCGCCGCGAGATCGCCGGCTAGCGCGTCGACGATCGAGCGGTAGTGGGCGTCCTTGGCCAGCGCAGCGTTGTCGCCGGCCTCACGCGCGAAGCCGACCTGCGCGAGCGACAGGCCCGAACGCGTCAGCGCGTCGAGCACGTCGGGCTCGGTGACCAGCACCAGCGCATCGCGTGGCGCGGGTGCGGGCGCTGGCGCAGCGGGGCCCGCGGCCGCGCGCCGCGTGTCGTCGGCCGTCGCAGCGACGGCATCGCTCGGGATCGCGGCCAGCGGCGCGGGCTCGGCCGTGCGTGGGCTCGGTTCGCAGCCGAGCGCCCACAGCAACGCGATCGCCCGGCGCCGCACCCCGCGAGCGTAGCAGCCCCGGCGATCAGCGGAACGGATCGATCGCCCGCGTCGCGTGCACGGCGTCGACTGCCATCGCCGCCATCGGCATGCCACCGCCCGGCATCGCGATCGTGGTCGCGACCGGTGGCGCAGCCACGGGCGCGGCGGTGAGCTCGAGCGGTGCCGGCTCCAGCGGCAGCTCGCGCGCGCCGGCGTCCGTGGCCCGCGGCGGCGCGTCGTCGAGCAGCACGATGCCGTCGTCGTCGTCGTCGAACGACTCGTCCGGCGCGGCGACGGCGTCGTCGTCCTGCAGCGGCGCACGGGCGCCCGCGAGCACCGGCTCGTCGAGGTGGGCCGGGCGCGCGACCGGGGTCTGGGTCGCCTCGTGGGGCCGGGTCATCGCGGCCTCGACGTTCGCGGCGGTGCGACCGCTCCACCAGGCGCCGCCGAACAACACGCACGTGATCGCGAGCCCACCGAGCACGCTGCCCGACCACCGACGGGGATCGAGCTTGCGCTCGACCAGCGTGGGCTGCACGAGGAACTCGCGCCGTGGTCCGGCCAGCCGTCGTCGCTTACGCGGGGTGCCGAAGGCATCGATGGCGTCGATGACCCCGCGCGGGGTCGCGGCGGCGAGCACCATCACGTCGCCGGCGGCGTCGGGATCGAGCGCGTCGCGCAAGCGCGAGCGAGCGTCGCGGTCGGTGCCCTCGGGCGCCCACACCACGCGCAGCACGTCGGCGCTGGCGGGCTGCTGCAGCAGCGTGCGCGCGTCGGCCCCGGTCGCCAGCGTGACCTCGTAGCCCCGGGTATGCAGGGCGTCGACGATGCAGCACGCGGCCGGTCGCAGCTCCTCGGCGCAGAACAGACGCACGCGCCGAATGCCCGCTCGCCAGGCGGCTTGCATGACGGTCGCAGCAATGACTCTCTGGGTGACAGGCCGTTGCGCCACGGCGGCCGAGGTTGGCCGATCACGATGGCGGCACCAAAAAAACCGCGCGGGCGCGCTGACCGGGCGAAGGCAAGTTTTCTGTTATGCTCCGCCGCCGGTCTAGGGGCGGCTCTGGGCGAGGGCTCTTCAAGGCCCCCCGAAGCCCCAGCGACGCGCAGTGCCCCACCATCTCCTTGGGCACGACCGCCGAGTTCACCCCCCACGGGACCCCACGATTTCCCTTCACACTCCCGAGACACATCGCACGTGGCACAGTCCGTCATCGTCGTCAACGCCGACGGCCCCGACAAGCGGGTCGCACTCATCGAAAATGGAATCCTCTCCGAGCTGTATCTCGAGCGCGAGCGCGCGCGTGGGACGGTGGGGAACGTCTACAAGGGCAAGGTCCTGCGCGTGCTCCCGGGCATGCAGGCCGCCTTCGTCGACATCGGCGAGGAGAAGGCCGCGTTCCTCTACGCCGGCGACATCGCGCGACCGAGCGACGGTCCGCCGACCGAGGGTGACGACGACGTCGGTGAGGGCGGGCTGCCGCAGCGCCGCGGCAAGGCGCCCGAGATCGCCACGTTGGTGCGCCCTGGCCAGGAGATCCTGGTCCAGGTCGTCAAGGACCCGATCTCCAACAAGGGCGCCCGCATCACCTCGTACATCTCGCTGCCGGGCCGCAACGTCGTGTTCATGCCGACGGTCAGCCACATCGGCATCTCGCGCCGCGTCGGCACCGACCGCGATCGTCGTCGCCTGCGACGCCTGGTCGAGCAGATGCGTCCGCCGGGCGCGGGCTTCATCGTCCGCACCGTCGCGGAGAATGCGACCAACGGGCAGGTCCGCGGCGACATGGACTACCTGCTCAAGCTGTGGGCCAACATCAAGGCCAACGAGCGCATCCATCGCGCGCCGGTGCTGCTGTACCGCGATCTCGATCTGGTGCTCCGCATCGTCCGCGACAACCTGAGCCCCGAGCTCGATCGCGTCATCACCGACGACCGCGCGCAGTTTGAGCGGCTGTCGCGGTTCGTGCAGGCGTTCATGCCCGACTACGCCGAGAAGATCTCGCTGTACGAGGGCCGCGAGCCGATCTTCGACGGCTACGGCATCGAGGCCGAGGTCGATCGCGCGCTCGAGCGGCAGGTCACCCTCAAGAGCGGCGGTACGCTGATCTTCGACCAAGGCGAGGCGCTCACCGCGATCGACGTCAACACCGGCAAGTTCGTCGGCGCCAAGGGCAAGACCCTCGAAGAGACCATCACCCAGACCAACCTCGAGGCCGCCGACGAGATCGCCGAGCAGCTGCGACTGCGCAACCTCGGTGGTCTCATCATCATCGACTTCATCGACATGGACCGCGAGTCCAACCGTCGCAAGGTCTACCGCAAGCTGCAGGACACGCTGCGGAAGGACCGTGCCAAGGCCCACATCACCAAGATCAGCGAGATGGGCCTGGTCGAGATGAGCCGCAAGCGCACGCGCGAGAGCCTGCAGCGCGTGCTCACCTCGCAGTGCTCGTACTGCAACGGCAAGGGCTACACCAAGAGCACCTCGACGGTCGCGTTCGAGATCCTGCGCCACATTCGGCGCGAAGCGGCGCACATCCCCGGCGATGCCATCATGGTCAACGCCAACCCCGAGGTCGCCGACCTCATGCGGGGGCCCGAGTCGGCTGCGGTCGACGAGACCGTGAAGCGAATCCAGCGCGCGATCGAGATCCATGCGCGCAAGGGCTTCCACGTCGAACATTTCGAGGTGAAGGGCAAGACCCCGGGCAAGGGCGGTCGCGGCAAGGACCACGACGAAGAGTGATCGCGTGGCCGACCGGGACGACGAGCAGGGTGATCGCCGACGCGCACAGCGGGTGCCGATCAATGCCGAGTTCGGCGCGCTGCCGGAGACCACCTACGTCAGCGATCTGTCCGAGCACGGCGTGTTCGTGCACACCTCGCGGGGGCTGCCGGTCGGCACCGCGGTGACGCTGCGCTTCACGGTCTTGCTCGACGACCCCGTGGTGCTCGAAGCCAGCGGCCGCGTCGTGCGGCGCTCGCACGCGCCCGCCGGTCTCGGCATTGCGTTCACCGAGCTGCGGCCGGAGATGGCGCTGCGCCTGCAGGACGTCATCACGCGCCAGCGCCCGCGCGACATCATCCGGCCGCTCGAGCCCGCGCCCGCCAAGGCCACCACGAGCGGTGCGTTCCGCCGGGTCGAGGCGCCGCCGGCCAGCGGCCAGACGCGGGTGACCAAGCCTCCCTTGGAGCCGCCCGGCGACACCAAGGTCGTCAGCGCGCCGGTCGCCAGCGGCGGCGCAGCGGCCGACTCGACCAAGGTCGTCACCGCGCCCATCGGTCCTGAACTCGGGCCTGAGCTCGGGCCCGACCCCGATTCCGATCAGGACGGCGCCGAGCCGACCAAGGTTGCGACCGCGCCGGCCGCGGACGCCGATCTGCCCAGGGTCGCCTCGCCCTACGACGAGGAGGCCTTCGAGGCCCACCAGACCCTGGTGAAGCTCGAGGCGGTCGACCTGGAAATCCTCGACGAGGACGACGACTTCGACCACGATGCAGGGGAGAGCGGCCCTCGGCGGCGCTAGACCATGAGCCTCGGCAAACGACTGCTCGACCTCGCGCGAGCCAACCTCACCGACTTCCGCCACGCGCTCAGCCGCGACGACGAGCGCGAGCTGCTCGACGCGGAGCACGAAGAGCGAGCCCGTGCGCGCGCCGCCGAAGAAGAGCGTGCCGCGAGCGAGGCCGCCGAAGGCGAGGACGCGGAGACCATCGGTGCGCGTGCGGGTCGCGGCGCTCGTCGCTTCAAGGACGCGGCCGAGGAGGCGTGGGAGCGCGCGTTCGAGGCCGCACGGGCCCGTGCCGGCGTGCGTGGTGGCCCGCCGAGCGATCCCGCCGGCGATCGCCGTCGTTGGTACCGCACGCTCGAGCTCGAGCCCGGCGCCGATCTCAAGGAAGTGCGCCGCGCCTATCGCCGCCTGATGAAGCAGTACCACCCCGATCGCTTCGCCAACGACCCCGAGAAGCTGAAGGTCGCCACCGAGGTCACGCGCAAGCTGACCGAGGCCTACAACGGTCTCGTGCAGCTGCTGGGTGGCTGACGCGCACGGAATCGCCTCGAGATGGCCACCTCCAAGTCCTCCGGGTCCAAGTCCCCGGCGTCGCGGGCCGCCCGCATCAAGACCGTGCGCTCGATGGCCTCGCGCGCCGATCGCCACCTCCTGTACGAGCGCTCGGTGCAGGACCCCGAGGGCGACACCCGCGTGCTCGCGCGGCTGTTCCGACGCCTGAAGAACCGCGTGCCCCAGCACCTGCGCGAGGACTTCTGTGGCACTGCCACGCTGTCGGCCCACTGGGTCCGCGACCACGACGATCGAACGGCGACCGGCGTCGATCTCGACGCCGAGACGCTGGCGTGGGGCCGCGCGCATCACCTGCGCGGGGTCGAGTCGCAGGTCGATCTGCTCGAGCGCAACGTGCTCGACGGCGGCGGGCGCAAGGCCGACATCAGCTGCGCGCTCAACTTCAGCTACTGCGTGTTCAAGACCCGCGACGCGCTGCGGCGCTACTTCGAGGTCGCCCGCTCGACGCTCGCCGACGACGGCATCTTCGTGATCGACTGCTTCGGTGGTTGGGGTGCGTTCCGGCCCGAACGCGAGCGTCGCAAGGTCGAGGACTTCTACTACGAGTGGGAGCGCGCGCACTTCGATCCGCTCACGAACGAGGTGCTGTGCCACATCCACTTCTCGTTCCTCGATGGCTCACGCATCGAACGCGCCTTCACCTACGACTGGCGCTGGTGGAGCGTGCAAGAGCTTCGCGAGCTGTTGTTCGAGGCCGGCTTCAAGGCCGTGCATGCGCTGTGGGAACGCACCGATGACGACGGCGAGGGCACAGGTGCCTACTACGAACCTCGCCGCGTGGAGAACCAGGAGCTGTGGTGGACGTACGTCGTAGCGGAAAGATGAGCACGGGCGCGAGCCCGAGCGGGCGCAAGACGAAGGCCAAGGCCAAGGCCAAGGCCAAGACCAAGACCAAGAAGCCGACCCAGGCCGAGCGCGCCGATCGCCACGTGCTGTACCAGAGCTCGGTGCAGGTGCCCGAGGGTGACATCGCGATCTTCGAGCAGATCTTCCGCTCGCTCGGGCGGCGCAAGCCGCTGACGATGCGCGAGGACTTCTGCGGCACCGCGTACCTCTCGACCACGTGGGTCAAGAGCGATCCCAAGCGGCGCGCGGTCGGCATCGACCTGGACGAGCCCACGCTCGAGTGGGGACGCCAGCACAACCTCTCGACGCTCACGCCCGCGCAGCGCAAGCGCATCACCCTGCACCAGGCCGACGTGCTCGACGGCGTCGGTGAGAAGACCGAGTTCACCTGCGCGCTGAACTTCAGCTACCAGGTGTTCAAGACCCGCGAGCTGCTACGCCGCTACTTCGAGCGGGTGCGCGACTGCCTGACCGACGACGGCGTGTTCATCACCGAGCTCTACGGCGGCACCGAGGCGGTCATCGAGCTCGAGGACGAGCGGCAGTGCAAGGGCTTCGTGTACGTGTGGGAGCAGGCCTCGTACAACCCGATCACCCACGACACGCTGTGTCACATCCACTATCGCTTCCCCGATCGCTCGCGTCTGAAGCAGGCCTTCACCTACGACTGGCGCCTGTGGACGATCCCCGAGCTGCGCGAGCTGCTGCAGGAAGCCGGCTTCCGCGAGGTGCAGGTGTGGTGGGAGGGCGTCGACGAGGACGGTGAGGGTTCGGGCGACTACCAGCCGACCGAGTGCGAAGAGAACCAGGAGTCCTGGTTGGTCTACATCGTCGCGATCAAGTGACGCCGGCGCCAGCGAGGCGAGAAGAGAAGGGGAGTCCGGCCGCGCCACCACGAGGTCGTGTGAGTACCTCCTGGTGACCTCGGGCAGCGGGGCCGGGCTCGGGATGCGCCTCGTTCGTTCCGTAGGGGCGCCAGTCTGGAAGTCAGGCTTCGAGGGTGACGTAGATGCGGGTCTCGGCGTGTTCGACGTGGTCGAGCTCGACCACGTACGTACCGCTCTGCGTGAAGGCCGTGCTCGGCGGGTCGGCGAGGAATTCGAGCGCTTGGGTGGTGTGGGGCGCCAGCGCGAGCTGCGGCTCGATCGCCGCGCGACCGAGTGCGACGACCTTGCCGGATGCCAGCTCGCGGACGCACCAGGTCGCCACGCGGCGACCCTCCAGTAGCATGGGTCGATCCGTGGGGTTGTGGATGTGCAGCGTGATCGGCAGTAGCACCGCGGGCCAGCGCCGCTCGTGATCGGCCAGCTCGCCCTGCACGAACATGTCGGGCGCGAAGATGGTGAGCACCGCGCCGCTGGTGGTCGCGCGCATGTTCACGGCGCGGTGACCCCCACGATGTGTTGAACCGACTGCGTGGCGATGCCGGTGGCCGCCAGCACTGCTGCGCCGCCGCTCGTGAGTCGCAGCAGCCAGGTCGAGCCCGGCGTCACGCCGTGCCACTGCAGCTCGAACAGCAGCGACGCGAGGCTCTCGACGGCGATCGAGCCGCGCCAGGTTCCGGCTGCGGCGCAAGGCTCGAGGGTCGCGCGCTCGCTGGGGCAGCTGTGGACGATCCGTCGCATGCGCCGGGCATCGGCGAAGAACGCCAGCTGCGGCGTCGCGTGGCGTGGCCCTGGCGCCGGCGGGCTCACGCGGACCTCGATGTCGAGCGCCGGCATCGTTGCCTGCACTCAGCACATTCGGTGCCAGCTCCGGGCCGGGGCGCCTCGCAGCGAGGTCCCGGTCACGTGGTGGCCGAGCTGTCCGCCGGACTGGCCTCTCGACAGGACAGTCGGCGATGACGCTGTCCTTCGCCCAGGACGGGGGCGTCCGCCGGGCCGTCAGCCGCCGCGCGAGAGGTCGTAGCGGCGGATCAGTGCGTTGAGGTGCGATCGTGAGATGCCCAGCTCGCGTGCCGTCTGCGACACGTTCCAGTCGCGCTGCGCCAGCGCGTGGGCGACGTAGGTGCGCTGGAACGCGTCGACGGCAGACGCGAGGGTGGTGGGCTCGCCCGCCGTGGCCGAGGTCGCGTGGGGGAAGAGGTGGTGCGGCTCGATCTCGAGATTGCGATCCATCCACGCCTCGACCGCCGCGTTCTCGCAGGCGGCTGCGAGCTGCCGGACCCCGCCCGGCCAGGGGGCATGTTGGGCGGCCGCGAGGGCCGCATCGGCGAGGGTCATCGACGGCATCGAGTTGCGCCGCGCCGCCTCGGCCACGAAGTGGCGCGCGAGCATGGCGATGTCCTCGCGGCGCTCGTCGAGCGCGGGCATGCGGATCTCGACCCCACGCAGGCGGTAGTACAGATCCTCGCGGAAGCGACCGGCGCGGATCTCCTCGGGGAGCTCACGGTTGGTGGCCGCGACGAAGCGGACGTCGGCCTGCCTCGCCTTGCCGTCGCCGAGCTGGTAGTAGGCCTTCGACTGCGTGACCTGCAGGAGCTTGGCCTGGAGGTCGGGCTTGAGCTCGCCGATCTCGTCGAGGAAGAGCGTGCCGTGCTCGGCGGCCGCGAGCTTGCCTTCGACGCCGCGCTGGGCCACGGCCGAGTGCGCGCCGCGGGCGGCCCCGAACAGCTCGCTCTCGAACAGCGACTCGGTGAGCGTGGCGCAGTTGAGCTCGACGAACGGTCCGGCTGCGCGCGCGCTGTTGTCGTGGATGATGCGGGCGAGCATCGACTTGCCGGTGCCGGTGGGGCCGGTCAGCAGCACGCTGGTCTCGAGCGTCGCGATGCGGGCGGCCCGGTCGAGCACCTCGGCGACCTTGGTGCTGCGCCCGATGAAGCCCGATGACGCGAAGCGCTGCCGCACGTCGAGGGTGGCGTCCTCGCGCTGCCGCAGCCGCGCGACCTCGAGGATCCGCGAGGCCAACGTGCTCACGAACCCTGCGGTCGCCTCGACGCACGCGACCGCGTCGGGTGCGAACGGACCGCCCACGGGGTTGTCGTGCAGGTAGATGACGCCGGTGATGCCGTGGGCGACCAGCGGCACGCACAGCACCGCATCGATGGCACCGTCGCGCACGCTGATGCGGCTGGCGAAGCGCTCGTCGAGCATCGCCGAGGGGGTGTGGATCGTGCTGCCCTGCTCGATCGCCGCCGCGATCACGCCGCGCGAGACCTGCTCGCGCACGCGTGCGGTGTCACCTTCGGCGAGCCCCGTCGACGATGACCACCGCGTCTGCGCGGGATCGTCGGCGTCGATGATCTCGATGTAGCCCGACCGCGCGCCGGTGAACGCTCGCAGCGACTCGAGCGCGGCCTCGACCAGCGGCGCCGGATCGTCGGCGCCCGCCATCGCGAGGCACGCGAGGTAGACGTCGCGCTCGCTGGCCGACGCTGGGACCGGTGCCTGTCCTTGCACGCGAACATCGTATCAAGGGGTTGGGCGCCGGTGCGGACACATCGCGGCCGAACGGACACTCGTCCGGCCAGCGCGTTGGCCAATTGGTCTGTGATTCACGCACGTGGGCGTGGCGCGGCACGACCGCTGCACTCTTCGCAATCCACGGATGTGGCTTCAAAGGGTCAGTAGCGCCTCGATCTGCGCATCTTTGGGGATCGCCGCCTGCGTCGGAGGCGGCGATGTCGGCGACGATGCCTTGCTCGATGCTGCGCAGCGCGGCGTCGAGATCCTGACGCCGCCGTATCACCGTCGAGGAGCGGCACTCGGTGGCTACGCAGCGATCCACTGGCGCGCCGCTCGAGGCGACGCCGATGGCGATGGGCTCGACGACGTCGCGATCGCGGCCGGCGGTGACCTCTACCCGCAGAACCTCTTGCTGCTGCCGGGCTGCGTCACCCCAGACGGCGCCGCATCCCTGCGCGGCCTCACCGATGGGGGCGGCGGCGCGACGCAGCCGGGTACGTGGAGTTCGCCGCAGTTCGGGTTCTTCACGCAGGTGCAGCTCGCCGACGTCGACGACGCGCCCGGGCTCGAGCTGGTCGCATCGTCGCTGGATGCGTGGCTGCCATCGGTGCCGACCGCGGTGGAGCACCCGACCGGGGGCCTCTTCGCGCTGCGCGTCGACGAGCCGCTGGGTAGCAGCGCCTGCGATCGCGCGGCGCAGCGACGGCGGCTGGTGCCGGCCACTCGCACGTTGCTGGGCGACGCGCAGGTCATCGACTTCCAGCTCGCCGATCTCGACGACGACGGTCGTCTCGATCTCGTGGCGGCGATGGCGGCCTACCGGCCCTCGACGACCACCGGCGCACAGCTGCGCGACACCGCGGCGGCGGCCGCCGACGCGTTGCGTGTGCACTGGACTGCTTTGCCCGCGGGCACGGCTGCGCAGGCCGTCGTGGGCGTCTTCCTCGATCGCCCGAACGGCCGTGGCGGTCGCACGTGGCGGCCGTGGTCGGCGCTGCGCGCGAGTGTGACCGAGGGCGGCGGCGACCCAGGGCTGGTGGGCATGCCCAGCCGTGTGGCCATCGCCGATCTCGATCTCGATGGCACGCTCGATGTGGTCGCCGCCTTCGGCGGTCACTCACTGGCGTTCGTGGCCGGTCCGTTCGCGGCACGCAGCGCCGACCTCGAGCAGGTGTGCGAGGCCATGGCGCCGCTCGATCGCGCGGCCGGGCGTCGACTGGTGTGCGTCGACCTCGAAGGGCAGATGATCTCCGATCTCGACGTCGCCCACGTCCGCGACGCCCAGGGTGACCGCGCGCGCACGGTCGCGGTGGTCGTGAGCGCGGCGTGGTGCGATCCGTCGCAGCAGCACACGCCGTCCGGCTGTCGTGCGCCGTCGCGGGTCGCCGCGTGGTGGCCCGGCGTGGGGGAGATGCAGGTGCTGCACGAGGCCGAGCACGGTCTGCACACCGCGGTGGCGCTGTGGCAGCGCGACGACGGCGGCTGCGGTCGCACCGAGGTCGCGTTCGGCACCGCCGTCGTGCCCGTGCCGGGCACGTCGCCGTCGGGCGCTGCGACGCTTCACACCGTCACGCTGCCGCCGTTGCGGCAGGCTGCGACGCCTGCGGTGGCCGTGCTCGCCCACGACGCCACGCCGAGCATGCCGATCGACCTGCTCGCGCTGCCCACGGGCGCGTCGATCGTGCACGGCCTGCTCGTCCCCGCGAGCGCGCCCCGTCGCGTGGCACTGCCGGGCGGCGGTGCCCTGGCACCCCTGCGCGTGATCGAGGCCACCACCACCACGGTCGGCTGCGAGCGGTGGCCGACGACGTCCGCGGGTGGGGCCCGCACGATCGCGCGGTGCACCGACGCCACGGCCCGTGGCGCTCGCGCGCAGCGACCGTGCTGGTGGTTCGACGCTGCCGCGCGCTCGTTGGTGCTGCCGCCCTCGGCGATCGACCTGCGTGTCGAGTACCGCGCATGGCTGCAGCCCGACGTGCTCGTGGTCGACGCCGCGCCGCGCCAGCCGCTCGAGATCCTGACCGCCAATCCGGCGACCGCAACCCCAACCCCACACGAGGAGCACGATCACCATGGCATGGACCCCGAAGAGTGAACCCCAGCACCGACTCACACCGCGCGTCTACGACGGCGACCGACCACTGCACGGACCCCTGCGCGTCGGTGCCACGTATGCGATCGCGACGCCGTGGCAACCCGAGATGTCTGGGGCGATCGATTTCGTCGTTCTCGACGACGGTGGCTACGATCCCGCCGCCGGTCGAGCTGCGCTCTTGCGGCTCGGCGTCACCGGTGGCGAGGCCGGCCTGCGGTGCGCCTTCACGGTCACGCCCGACATGGCCGCGGCGGCGACGATCCGCCTCGGCTTCGTGTCGCGCGGACTCGGTGCCGCGGGCTTCTGCAGCGTGCCGATGGAGGTGCAATGACGGCGGCACTCTCACTCCACGACGCCGCCGCGGTGCTCGCCGAACCGGCGTGCATCGCCGGGCTGGAGACGCTGTCGGCGCTGCCCGAGCAGCGCGTGCGCGCCTGGGACGAGGTCATCGTCGAGCGCTGGCTGCCGACCGCGGCGGCGCGCTGGGACATCATGGGCGCGATCGCGTCGCCGACGACGCTGGCCTCGCGGCTGCCCTCGCTCGGCACGGCCGCGCTGGCGCGCGCGTGGCTAGCATCGGAGCAGCTGGCGGCGTCGCTGCTGTGGTTCGAGTGGGACGTGCACCGCCTGGGCTCGGCCGCCGCCGATCCGCTGTGCAGCGTGTGCCTCTGTGACGCGGTCCTCGCCGACGCTGCGCTGCGCCGTCCGTCGCCCGACCCGCAGGCGCAGGCGCAGGCGCGAGCGCGAACGCTACGGGCGTGCGATCGCGAAGCCGCGATCGCGACGCTCGAGCGGCTGGTTGCGCAGCTGGCTGACGACGGTGAGCTGCTGCACATCGCCGATCTGTCGGCGCGGGGACGCGCGGCCACGCGGCTGTGCTTCTTCGTGCGCGCCGATCAGATCCTGCCGTGGCTGCGCCGCTGCGGCTGGCGGGGGCCTGCGTCGCGTCTGGGGCCGGTGTTGTTCGCGGCGTGCAGCCCTTTCGAGCGCACGGCGGTGCAGCTCGAGATCGATCCGAGCGGGGCGCTGGCCGACTATGTCGGCATCGAGTCGCTCGAGTGGTGCACGGCGGTACCCCACGGCCAGGTCGCCGCGTGGCACCGCGCGTGGCTGCAGCTCGGCATCGAGGCCCCGCTGCCACTGCTCGCGCGCTGGGCTTCGTGGGCGGGTGCGGGCTGCACGGTCGGGCCCGAGCGCGTCGACTGCGACGGGTTCATGTTCCTCAAGACCGCGTTCGACGGCGAGTCGTGGCAGGGCAAGGCCTACCTCGGCGTGCGGCCCAGCGGATAGAAGCGCTGCGCGTATGCCAGCGGCTGCGTGACGCCGCGGGCGATCAACGCGGCGCTCGCGGAGGCGCCGTCGTCGAGCTGCACCCGCAGCGCGGCGGCGGCGGCGTGGAGCAGGGCGCCATCGAGCGCGCTCGCGGCCCCGAGCACCGCGGCCTCGCCGGCACCCGCGAGCACCGCCTCGATCCACGTCGCGATGGCGATCGCGTGCGGTCGCGCGAAGGCTCGCAGACGCACGGCGATGCGCGTCAGCTGTTCGCGGTGGGCATCGACGCCGGCCAGCAGCAGCAGGCGCGCGTGCATCTCGAGGTTCTCGATCGCGACGATCGGCGCCCGATTGCCGCCCGAGCGCGAGAAGTCGCGCTGCACGCCGCGCCACGCGGCGGTCGCCGCGTCGAGGTCGTCGCGCCACAGCTGCGCCATGGCCTCGAGGATCGCGGCCCAGAACGACTGCACCGTGAAGCCGCCTTGCGTCCAGTGATCACGCAGCCACGCCGCCGTCGCCCGTGCAGTGGCTGGCGTCCCGCGTGCGAGGTCGGCGAATGCGACGAACTGCGAGTACACCGTGAGCCCCAGACGATCGCCGCGGACACCCGCCGCGCGCGCGAGCGCCTGCGCCTGCGGATGCAGCTGCACGAAGTCGCCGCGCTTCCACGACACCCACAGGCGCGACTGCTCGGCGGTCACGCGCTCCCAGTGGTTCTCGCGTCCGGGCAGCAGCGCCGCGAGGGCCGCCTCGAGCTCGGTCACGGCGTCGGTCCATTGACCGAGATCCACCAGCTTGATGCCGCGCCACAGCATCGCGTGGGCCGCGAGGTCGGCGTCGCCGAGGTGCCCAGCGAGCTCGGAGGCCTGCGCGAGGTAGCGCTCGCCGCGGGTACGCAGCGGCCCGAGGTGATGCAGCACGCCGCCGCCGATGAACGCCAGCAGGGTCGCGGTCATCCGGGGGTCACGATCGCGGATCGCAGTCGACAGCGCGCGCAGGGCGTAGTCGAGCGACTCGATCGGCGCCGTATAGGCGAGCCCGCGCGCCAGTGTCCACGCCGTCGCGGCGCGCTCGCTGTGACGCGGTGTCCATGCCCGCAGCGTCGGCGAACTCGGGGCGCGCAGCCACAGCACCCGCCGCAGCAGTGACAGGCCCGCGCGCAGGGTGGAGCGCCGGCCCGGTAGCCCGAAGCGTCGCAGCAGCGGATGCAGCGTGTCGCGGCCGTCGTCGATGTCGCCGGCGACCATCATCGCGTCGGCCGCCCGCAGCAGCGCGCCGTCGCGAGGCTCGCCGTCGAGCGTGTCGGCGTGCTTCAGGTGCGCCTGCGCGGCCTCGGCGGGGCGACCGGCCGCGTACCACGCCAGTGCCTCGCGACGCACGAGCTCTGCGAGCGGCCCCGCAGCGTCGTCGGCGAGCTCGCGTGCGCGGCGATACCACGCCCCCGCCGCATCGAACGCGAGCGCGGCCTCGGCGTCGGCGGCAGCGGCCCGTGCGAGCTGCTCGGCCTGCGCGCGGCGTCCGAGCGCGAGCGCGTGGGGGAACTGCTCGTGGGGCGGCGCCGCGGTGTGCACGAGGGCGTCGAGCAGCGAGCTGCGTGCGAGCTCGCGTGCGGGCTCGTCGAGTGCCTGCAGGACGTGGGTGCGGATCAGCTCGTGGAACACCTGCACGCGCGCGGATGCGTGCGCGGTGGTCTGCAGCCAGCCGCCGGCCCGCAGGCGCGCGAGCGCGGGATCCTCGGGATGCTGCCGACGGCACGCGACGCACAGCGCGACCTCGGTCATCGGCGCGCCCGCCACGGCGGCGATCTCGATGGCGCGTCGATCCGCCGACGGCAGCGCGGCCAGGTTCTTCGACAACACCCGGGCGATGGCCTCGTCCGCGGACCCGCCGTGACGCCATGCGTCGGCCGCGAGATCGCCGGTGGCGGCCAGCAACTCGGCCACGAAGGGCGAGCCCGCTGCGACCTCGGCGATGGCCTCCACCGCCGCGTCGGCGAGGCCGTCGCTGCACGAGCGCACCAGCTCGCGCAGTGCTTCGCGATCGAGCGGTGCGAGCGGCAGGCGGTGGACCGGCACGTCCGTACCTGCGCGGGCGAAGAGCTCCGCCCCCAGCGCGTCGACGGCCGCGTCGTCGCGCGCGGCGGTCACGACGGCAAAGGCTTGCCGCGGTGCGGCGGTGAGCAGCGCGACCAGCAGCGCGCTGCCGTCGGCGTCGATCCACTGCAGGTCGTCGATCAGCACCAGCGTTCCGGGGGCCAGTCGCTCGAGCACCGCCTGCGCGAGCGCCTGGTCGCGACGCTCGCGGCGGCTGGCGAGGGTGTCGTCGTCGTCGCCTTCGGTCGCCGGCAGCGGCGGACGCTCGACGCCCTCGAGTAGCTCCTCGAGGCCCTTGAACTGGGTGCGCTCGTGCTCGTAGCAGCGCCCGCGCAGCACCTCGACGCCGCGCGCGGCTGCGTCGTCGTGCACGCGATCCATGAAGCGGGTCTTGCCGACGCCCGGCGGCCCGCACAGCGCGACCAGCCGCGGTCCATCGAGGCCATCGATCGCGGCCGCGACTGCGTCGAGCTCGCGCGAGCGGCCGCACAACGCAGGTGCGCGACGACGGACGATCGGCACCGTGCCACGCAGTGACTCGCACAGCGCCCGCGCGCTCGGCCGCTCGCGGGGATCGGCCGACAGCAACGCGGCGCACATCCGATGCAGTGGCCCCGCGCGCCGGCGCAGCGACGGCGAGGGTGACCATGCGCTGCGTGGCGGCTCGCCGACCAGCAGCTCGTGCAACATCGCGCCGATGGCGTAGCAGTCCGCCGCCGCGGTCGCGCGTTCGCCCGCGAGCAGCTCGGGCGCGCTGTAGTGGAGCGTCCCGCGCTCGCCCGCGGTCGCCGCCAGTGCACCCGCCGGCGGCCGCGTGACCCAGCGCGAGAAGCCGAAGTCGAGCAACGTGACCTCGGCGTCGGCGCCCACCAGCACGTTGCTCGGCTTGAGATCGAGGTGCAGTACGCCGGCGTCGTGCAGCGCGGCGACCGTCGAGCTCAACGCGACGACGACCTGTGCGATCCACTGCTCACGCGCGTCACCGTCGTCGCGGGGCCAGGCGGCGGCCGCGACGTCGAGCGGCTCGCCACGGACGCGGGGCAGCGCGACGTACCATCGCCCCTCCCAGCTGCCGAGCTCGCTCGGCGTCACGAGGCCCGGGATGGGCAGGTTCCACAGCGTCCGTGCCTCGTGCTTGAGCTCGCGGACCGCGGCCGCACCCGCGTCGTGCAACAGCTTCAGCGCAAAGCGCCGGCCGTCATCGCGGCGTACCGCGTCGAACACCTCGCCGAAGGCGCCGCGCCCCAGGACCTCGCCGAGCTCGAAGGGGCCGAGCCGGCGATCGATGCCCGCATCCTGCATGCGTGCTCGCGATGGTACGCGAGCTTGCTCGCGCGCTCTAGCACGCGGCGCCGCAGTCGATCGCCTCGCCCACGCAGGTGTCGTCCCACTCGGTCGAGCAGCAGTAGTCGTCGAAGCTGCACACGCAGCTCTCGATCGTCGCGTCGCTGCAGCCGATGCCGATGCCGGCCGTGCAGCAGTCGCTGCCGCCCCCGCCACCGACGCATGGCGCTCCGCAGTCGGCGGCCTCGCCGACGCAGACGTCATCCCACTCGGTCGAGCAGCAGTAGTCGTCGAGGCCGCACACGCAGGCCTCGGTCACCGCGTCGGTACAGCCCGGTGACAGCGAGACCGTGCAGCACGCATCGTCGGCGCCGGTCGGGTCGACGCCGGTCGGATCGACGCCGGTCGGGTCGCCGCTGCTGCTGCCGGGATCGATGGTCGGATCATTGGTGGGGTCGACCGTGGGGTCGACCGTGGGGTCGACCGTGGGATCGCCCGAGCTGCTGTCGCCGCCGCTGCCGCTCGCCGGCTTCGCGGTGTCCGGCCCGTCGTCGGTCGAGCCCGAGCTGCCCTCGCTGGAGCTGCCGTCGCTCGGGCCGCTGGCGGCGGTCGTCGCCGATCCGTTGTACGGCCCCAGCGGCGAGAACACGCCGTCTTCGATGTCGCGGCTGCACGCGGTCGCCAAGCCGACGATGATGAGCCCCAGAGTCTCGATTCGAACGCTGCGCCGCACGGTACACCCCTCGAAAATCCGCGGCAGCATACGCGCGATGCAAGCCCCCGTGGGCGACGATCGTACGCCGGTCGATGGCGCAATCGTCCGTACGTGCACGGCGGCGGCGGTCGTGTTCGCGCTCGCGCTCGCGCTCGGCTTGCGAGCGTCGCGGGACCGGACCGTCCGTCGCCCCCGCAGCAAACCCCCGCAGGAGCGGCGGGGTCTCAGTCGTCGTCGCGCTCGGCCAGCGCAGCCGCTGCGGCCTCGTCGTCGAGCGACGCGACGAGATCGTAAGGCCCACTGCGCGTCACGATGGCGTCGACGATCTCGCCCGCCGCACCGGTGCCGTCGGTGAGCAGCACCTTGCCGTCGATGCCGGGGGCCTGGCCCTCGTGGCGGCCGTCGAGCAGCAGCTCGCTCTCTTCGCTCAGGCCGTCGATCATCACGCGCATCCGGGTGCCGACCAGCGCCGCGTGCTTGCGCGTGCGGATCTCGGCCTGCAGTGCCATCAGCTCCTCGGCGCGCTCGGTGGCCCGCTTCGAGGTCACGCGCGCCGGCAACATCGCCGACGACGTGCCCTCCTCGCGCGACCACGGGAACACGCCGAGGTGATCGATCTGGCCCTCCGCCACGAAGTCGCGCAGGCGCGCGTAGGCCTGCTCGGTCTCGCCGGGATGACCGACCAGCATCGTCGTCCGCAGCCACACGTGTGCGCCGCCGACCTTGGCTGGATCGCGCAGCGCCTCGACCAGCTCGCGCACGCGTCGCTCGCCGTAGCCCCGGCGCATGCGCTTGAGCACCTCGTCGTCGATGTGTTGCAGCGGCACGTCGAGGTACGTCGCGACCTTGGGCGCGTGGGCGATGCGAGCGACGAGGCCCTCGGTGACCGCGGTCGGGTACGCGTAGTGCAGGCGGATCCACACCAAGTCGTCGATTCGAACCAGCGCGTCGAGCAACGTCTCGAGGTCGGTGGCCGGCGACAGATCCTTGCCGTACGTGGTGAGGTCCTGCGCGACCAGGCAGACCTCGCGGGTGCCCGCGGCGACCAGGTTCGCGACCTCTTCGACGATCGAGAACACCGTGCGCGAGCGCTGTGGCCCGCGCAGCTTGGGGATGATGCAGAAGCCGCACGGGCGATCGCAGCCCTCGGCGATCTTCACATAGGCGGTGTGTCGCGCCCCGCTCAGCTGCCGCGGCGTCTGGTGATCGTAGATGTACGCGCGCTTCGACAGCGGCGACACGCCCATGCGCGCCGCGCCGCCCTCGAGCACGCGCGAGAGCCCCAGCATGTCGGCCGAGCCGAGGAAGTGATCGACCTCGGGCAGCTCCTTCGCGAGCTCGGTGGGATAGCGCTGGCTCAGGCAGCCGGTCACGACCAGCTGCTGACCGCCGCTGCGCTTGACCGACGCGAGCTCGAGGATGGTGTCGATCGATTCCTGCTTCGCCGCCTCGATGAAGCCGCAGGTGTTGACGACCAGGGTGTCGGCCAGCGAAGGATCGTCGACGACGACGTGGCCGCCGTCGCGCACGAGCCCGAGCATGACCTCGGTGTCGACTTGGTTCTTCGGACAGCCGAGCGACACGAAGTAGACCTTGCGGAGGGGCGCGCTCATGGCGGGTGCCGGGTTGTGGCACGCCCGCAGCAGCGTGCCCAGCCTGCGCTCGCCTCGCCGTGGGCATGGGGGCCGGTCGCGGGCCAACCCGTGGTGTTCCTCACGCGTCGGGCTGCGAATTCGCCCCCTCGATCGCCCCCGAAGTCGCGATCCGGGCCCGCCCAAGGCTTGATCTGTCCGCGAACCGTCGCTTAGTCTCGCGGCCCCTTCGAGAGAGTTGAACAGACCGACATGGCCGTGAAGATCAGGCTTGCCCGCGCAGGCGCCAAGAAGCGCCCCTACTACCGCATCGTCGCGACGCACGCCGACTCGCCGCGCGACGGTCGCTTTCTCGAGCGGCTCGGCACCTACGACCCGTCGGCGAATCCGTCGAAGGTCGAGGTCAATCGCCCGCGGCTCGACTACTGGCTCGGCGTCGGCGCGCTCCCCTCGGAGACCGTCGCGCGGCTGATCAAGTCGTTGCCGGCGGCCACCTAGGCCGCGCGCGCGAGGCGATTCGCGCATCCACAGCACGACGCGCCGCGAGGGCCCGCCACCACCGATGCGGTGGGGTGGCTTTGCCGTCCGCGCCGGGCTGTGGGATGCTTTACGTCCGAGGCTCTTCCTCCCGCTCTCTTCGCACCCTCTCGGAGCCCCTCATGGCGTCGATTTCTCTCAAGGAACTCATCGAGTTCATCGCGCGATCGTTGGTCGACAAGCCCGAGGAGGTCGAGGTCTCCGAGATCTCCGGCGAGCAGACGGTCGTGCTCGAGCTCCGCGTGGCCAAGGAAGACCTGGGCAAGGTCATCGGCAAGCAGGGCCGCACGGTCAAGGCCATGCGCGCCATACTGAGCGCCGCGTCCTCGAAGGTCCGCAAGCGGGCCGAGCTCGAGATTCTCGAATGATTCAAGCAGCCTGAGCCGCAAGGACGGGGCGCGAGCCGGACCTGCGGTAGCGTGCGCGCCGCCGCGTCGAGCCCGAGGTCGCGTCGCGGGACGAGCAGCAAGATGGTCGCGCGCGAGAGGTTCGAGATCGGCATCGTCATCGGTGCGCACGGCATCCGCGGTGCGCTGCGGGTGCGCACGCACGACCCCGACACCGTCGCGCTCACGAAGGGGCGTCGTGTCGTGCTCAAGCACGGCGACGACGAACAGCTGGTGTTGCTGCGACAGGTCGCGGCGGTGGGTGGTCGCGCGGGTGCGTGGCGCATCGAGATCGATGGCGTCGACGATCGCGACGCTGCGCTCGCGCTGGTCGGACGCACGATCGAGATCGATCGCGCCGCGCTGCCGCCGGTCGCCGCCGACGAGTTCTATCTCGCCGACGCGATGGGCCTGCCGGTGCGACGCCGTCGCGACGACGTGATCGACGAGCTCGGCACGGTGGTCGCGATCACCACCAACGGTGCGCAGGATCTGTTCGAGATTCGCTACCGTCACGACGGTCGCACGCGCACCTGGCTGTTGCCGGTGTTGCCCGGCTTCGTGCTCGACGTGACCCCCGACGGGGTGTGGGTCGATCCGCCGCTCGGGATGGTGCCCGACGAGCTCGATCCGTTGGCGACGGCCGAACCGGAGTGAACGCGCCCGTGGACGCGCCGCGCACCAGCTTCGAGGTCTTCACGCTGTTCCCGGACGCGGTGCGGGCGTTCGCGGCCGCCGGGCTGCTGGGCCGCGCGATCGAGCGCGGGCTGGTGGCGGTGCACACCACCGACTATCGCGAGTTCACCAGCGATCGCCACCGCACCGTCGACGACGCGCCGTTCGGCGGTGGCGCGGGCATGGTCATCAAGCCCGAGCCGGTGGTCGCCGCGCTCGAGCAGGTCGCGGCGACGCGCGGGCCGATGCACCGCATCCTGCTGACGCCGTCGGCACCGCGCTTCGATCAACGCGTGGCCGAGCGGTTGGTGCAGCTGCCTCGCATCGCCCTGCTGTGCGGTCGCTACGAGGGCATCGACGACCGCGTGCGCGAGCACTACGTCGACGAGTGCCTGTCGCTCGGCGACTTCGTGCTCGGGGGTGGTGAGGTCGCCGCGCTCGCGATCATCGAGGCGGTCTCGCGGCTGGCCGAGGGCGTGCTGGGCAACCCCGAGTCGGCCGCGCGCGACAGCTTCGCGACCGGCTCCCACGGCGCGCTGCTCGAGTTCCCGCAGTACACCCGGCCCGCGGTCTTCCGCGGACACGCGGTCCCCGAGGTGCTGCAGGGGGGCGATCACGCCGCGATCGCGGCGTGGCGGTTGGCGGCGTCGCTGCAGCGCACCTGGTCGCTGCGGCCCGATCTCCGCGCGGCCTCGACGTGGCCGCGCGCGCTGCCGCTGTCGGTCGCGGTCGACCATGGGGCGATCGATCACGCCGCGGCGTGGGCGGAGCTCGTGCGCCGCACCGGCCTCGAGGCGCTCATCGTGCTCGGGGCCGACGCCGAGCAGGTCGTCGCGTGGACGCGGGCCAGCGGCGGACGGGTGCCGATCGCCGGCTTCCACGACCTCCGGGCGCTGCGACGCCGGCATCGCAGCCGCGGGCCCGGGGCCATCCCGTGGATCGTCGCCCTGGGCGACGCCGGCGAGCGGCGACCGGCCGCGCTGCACGACCGCCTGACCACCTGTGCAGGCACGCGCAGCGCCGCCGTGCTGCTGGCGCCGGGCGTCGATGCGGCCGCGATTGCCGAGGCCGACGCCGTCTTCGACCCCGCGCCCGGCCCGCAGGTGGGTCGTGCGTCGGGACACGATCAATCGCTTGCGCCCGGCGAGATGATCGTCGACCCTTCGCGTCCCGCCGCCCTGGCGCAGGTCGAGCTCGCGCTCGATCGCCTCCACGGGCGAGCCTAGTCGACTTCCGCCCACCGACGAACGGTGGGCTTCCGGTGAACGCCATGAGCAACAGCTGCCCCACCATCGAGGCCATCGAACGTAGCTACCGCCGCGCGGACCTTCCCGCGTTTCGCAGCGGTGACACCGTGCGCGTGCACGCGCTGATCTCCGAGGGCGGCAAGGAGCGCGTGCAGATCTTCGAAGGTGTCTGCATCCACCGCAAGAAGGGCGGCGGACGCGGCTCGTTCACGGTTCGCAAGGTGTCGCACGGCGTCGGTGTCGAGCGCGTGTGGCCGGAGAACTCGCCCCGCGTGGTGAAGGTCGAGCTGGTCTCGCGCGGCCGAGTGCGTCGCGCCAAGCTCTACTACCTGCGCGATCTCAAGGGCAACGCGGCCCGCATCAAGGAGCGCCTGGGCGACTACGCGGCGCTGCTCTCCGGCTCGCCGACGCAGGTCACCGAGGGCGACGTGGCGCAGGCCAGCCCGAGCGACGACGCGGCCGCCGACTGACGGCGCGTACGCCCGAGGCCCTTGCGCGTGCGCGACGACGACGAGCTCTCGACGCGCGCGCGCGGCTTCGCGGTCGAGGCCCGTGTCGCCGTCCATCTCGGTGCGCGGGGGCTCGCGGTGCTCGCCACCAACGTCACGATCGCCGGCGCCGAGCTCGACCTCGTGGCGCGGTGCGAGGAGCCCGAGCCGACCATCGTGTTCGTCGAGGTCCGCAGCCGGCGGGACGCCGACCGTGGCCACGCCGTCGAGACCATCGACGCCGAGAAGCGACGCCGCATCGTGCGGGGCGCGACCGCGTGGTTGGTCGCCCACGACCTGTGGGAGCGCGTCGCGGTGCGCTTCGATGTCGTCACCGTGATGGACCCGGGCGGCGCGGGCGAGTGCATCGAGTGGTGGGTCGCCGCGTTCGAGGGCCGGTAGAGCCCACCACGGAAAAGGCCGTCGGGGTTGCCCACCGACGGCCTTTCGTGCGTTGCCAAGGCGGCTGCGATTAAGGCCGGCCGCAGCTCTCGCCGGGCGTCTCGCCCATGCCGAGGCTGGTGCAGCAGCCCTGCTGCGTGTTGGTGGCGCACGCGTCCTGGATGTCCTTGACCGACGCTTCGTCGAGGTCGTCGCGGCACACGCAGAGCTTGTCGCAGCAGAACTCGCCGAGCGTCTGGATGCGGGCGCAGGTGAAGCCGCTCTGGCACTTGGTGTTCTCGACCACGACCTTCTTGGTCGGGCCGCCGTCCTTGCAGTCGGCGTCGCTGCTGCACTTCTTCGAGCACATGGAGCGCTCGAGCACGTACTCGATCTTGAGCTGACACTTGCCCGAGGTCTGGCCCTGGGCGATCAGGCACTCGAAGCGGTTGACGGACGGATCGGCCGTGTTGCAGGCGATCGCGTCGGTGCAGTCGATCTTCGGCGCCTCGTCGGAGTCTGCGTAGACGCAGAGCAGCTCGTTGCAGGTCAGCGCGGGGAAGGTGACGAGCTTGCTCTCGGGTGGCTGCGTCTTGCCGTGGTTGCACGGCGCACCGACGTCGCCCTTGGGGCAGGCCGCGGCGGTGGTCAGCAGTGCGGCGGCGCCGATCCAGCGGGCCGCCGTACGTACGGGGCGCATCGTTCGGCGCAGTTGCTCGAGCAGGGCGTGGGTGGTCGTCATGGACTCGCTCGTCGGAGGTTCAGCAAGTTGCTGGCCGTGCGGCTGGGGCAACGATGCCCGTTCTTGGTGTGGGCGGGAAGGGCTAAGCCGGTCGCGAAGGCACCGCGAGACCACCTGCGGCGGTCGGCGTAGAACGGCCAGGGGCGCATCGTACACGCCCCGCCGGGGCGGTCAAGCCGTGTGAGGCAAGCTGTACGCCGGTTCCGGTGGCATCCCGGTTCCCGTGCCGCCCGGGTCAGTAGTTCCCGCAATCGTCGGAACATGTTGGTCACGCGCACCGCCGTTGGCGCGCGCGCCGTCGGAGGTCGCTTCGCTCACGCAGGAGATCTGCCGCGGGTGCGCAACGCTCCGGAACCCACGTCGACGCGCACCGTGGAACCGCGGCCGAGGCTCCGCGCAACACATGCCCACACGCACGGCCGACGCGACCGCGACGCGACGCCATGCCGCGCGTGCCGATTCTCATGCAATCGTGCCCCAAGCGCGCGCATGCAGCTGCTGCGCGGGTCGAGCACCCACGCGCGCGTGGGCCGTGGCGCCGCCATGCGCTGCGACCTGCACACCCGCACCCCGAGCTCCACGCTCGCGCACGGCGGCGGCCGACGTCGTGACGCACGTGCCCGCCGCATGCGTGTTCATGCTGACCCTGCATGGTCGCTCGGGCCCCATCCATCGCCCTTGCGGCCCGCTCGCTGGCCTTGGTAATGTCCTAGGCCTTCGAATGGAGGTCCTCAAGTCCCGAGCTCGTCGCTGCACGCATCCGTGTCGTCGACGATCACTGCTCGCGACACAGGGCTCGCGGTCCGCAGCGGTCCGCAACTCCGAGTTCGAAGCACGCGACCCCAGGACCACTCCATGACCACGCGCTGGCGCACGACTCTCCGCTCTCTCTCGCTCGGTCCCGCAACGCTCGTGCAGCCGTCGGCGCTGCGTCGGTTGCTGACGGGCGGGGCCCTCGGTCTCGCACTGTTGACGGCACCGATGGCGGCTGATGCCGGCCCGCCGCCGCCGCCTCCGCCGGGTGGCACGCCCGCGCCCGCGACCACGGCACCGCCCGCGCCCCCGACCGCCGCGCCCGCGCCTCCGCCGGCCCCCAACGCTCCCGCCGGTGGTCCCAACGCGCAGGGCGAGGCCCAGTACAAGGGCGAGGACTACGAAGCTGCCGCGATCCAGTTCTACAAGGTCTACTCGAACGAGATCCCCGGCGACCAGCCGCGCGCGCAGTTCTGGCTGGGCAAGGCGCTCTACAAGCTGAAGTTCTACTCGGCCTCGCTCTCGGTCTTCGACGAGATCGTGCAGCAGGGCCCGTCGCATCCGTTCCACAAGCTCACGCTGCCGTGGCTCGCGTCGCTCGCACGCGAGCTACCCGAGGGCGCGCTCGTGCTGCAGAAGATCGGCCGCTACAAGCCGACCGATCTCGAGGACGAGGCGTTCGACGACGTGCGCGACGAGCTCTACTACCTGCTCGGCCGCTTCTACTACGACAAGGGCGACCTGCCGCAGGGCATCGCGCTGTTGGACCAGGTGCCCAACAACAGCGACTACTACATCCCCGCGCAGTTCTTCCTCGGCGTGGCCCACACCCGCAACTTCGCCGGTGAGCCGGCCGTGGCCGCGTTCAAGAACGTGCTGCGGCGCTCGATCGAGCTGCGCGAGGCGGCCGAGAAGAAGCGCAAGACCGCCAAGAAGAAGAAGAAGAAGGTCAGCAGCAAGGGCAAGGGCAAGCGCCGCGGCAAGGACAAGACCCTCACCGAGCTGACGTTCGAAGAGGAGATGCGGCAGTACGAGCACATGGCCGCGTTCGGCCTCGCCAACATCTTCTACATGGTTGGCAAGTTCGAGGTCGCCATCAAGTACCTCGACAAGATCCCGGTCGAGTCGCCGTACTACCTCCGCGCGATCCACATGGCCGGCTGGGCCGAGTTCCGCCGCGTCGAGATCGACGACGCCAACGCGAACCTCTACTACCAGCGCGCGCTGGGCTACGTGCACACGCTCAACGCGCCGTTCTTCGACGAGTACCTCTACCCCGACGGCATCAAGATCAAGGCCGTCACGTACTACTTCAACTGCCGCTACGACTCGGCCAAGCGCGCGGTCGACGAGTTCAACCGCAAGTACCCCGAGGCGATGCAGCAGCTGCAGGCGATCCTCGAGGGCGCACCCGAGGACTTCAAGCTCTACGAGATGGTGCGGAAGATCCTCGACGAGAAGTCGGGTCTCGACCCCTTCGTCGAGAAGGTCGCTCGCATCGCGCTCTCCGACAAGAGCCTCGGCAAGTTCATCGCCTACGTCGACGAGCTCGAGCGCGAGCAAGAGCAGATGAAGGACATGAGCTCTGCGTTCCGCGGCGCCGGCATCGGCGAGCGCGTCACCGAGGATCTCGACCTCGCGCTGTCAGCCGCGCGCGAGGCCACCGGTGCCGAGGCGCGCACGCGTCTCACCGGCGAGATCAAGGAGATCAAGGACCTCAACCGCGAGATGTTGAAGGTCGAGTACGAGATTCTCGAGAAGCGCAAGCAGCAGGGCGCCCTCGAAGCCAACCCGGGCAAGCCGCAGAAGCCCAAGGTCGACGAAGAGCACGAGATCTACAAGTACAACGGCGAGTACTGGCAGGACGAGCTCGGCTACTACCGCTACAAGATCACGAGCCTGTGCAAGGAGTAGACGGCAGGGGGGCGGCGCGCGCCCCCCTTTCGTTCGACTCGATCATTCCTTGATTCGTCCGGATTCGCATCCGACCACCGCAGTTCCGAGATCGGTCGCCTCACCACTGCCCTCCCCGACACCGGTGAGGCGACCCAACCAGCAGATGGCAGCCCACGCGGCTGCCACACACGCATCGAGAAGGTGAAGCCATGACCAGGTTCCAAGCACAACGCCCCTTGAAGACCCTTCGCCGGGCGACCGGGCTCGGCATTTGCAGTGGCGTGCTCGCGTCGCTCATGCTGTCGGCTTCGGTCTCGGCCGCCCACGCGGAGGAGCCCGCGAGTGGCGACGGGAACGCGGTTCGCTACGAGCGCAAGTCCGGCAAGGTCGCGACCAAGAACACGCTCGACACCAAGTTCAAGACGGCGCAGGCCAAGGCCGAGAAAGAGAAGACCAAGAAGGTCGACATGATGTCGGCCGACCAGTTCGCGCGCGAGCGCGAGGCGGTCACGCAGGAGATCGCCGATCAGCAGATCGAGCAGCTCCGGCGCCTCATCAAGTTCACCGAGGAGACCGAGGCCGAGTATCCCGACCTCCTCTTCCGCCTCGCCGATCACCACCTGGAGAAGAAGGCCTACTTCGACAACCAGGCCGGCGCGCTCTACGAGCAGATCTACGACGCCGAGGAGAAGAAGGACAAGGCCAAGGCTTCGCAGCTCAAGGAGAAGCAGAAGCGCTTCGAGAAGCAGGCGAAGGAGGCCAGCAGCCAGGCGGTCGCGGTCTACAAGGTGCTGGTCAGCAAGCCGGCGTTCGCCAAGTACAAGCGACTCGACGAGGCGATCTACTTCTACGCCTTCGAGCTCGGTCAGCTGGAGCGCGAGTCGGAGATGCAGGAGGCGTATCTGCGCCTCATCCGCGAGTACCCGACCAGCAAGTACATCCCCAACGCGTACCTGAGCTTCGCCGACTTCTACTTCGGCAAGAACCGCATCGACGAGGCGCTGAAGCTCTACCAGAAGATCATCGACGGCTACAAGGACAGCCCGGTCTACGCGTACGCGCTCTACAAGATGGGCTGGTGCTATCTCAACCCCATCGGCACCGCCGAGCCCGAGTACAGCAAGAGCCTGAACAAGTTCGTCGAGACCGTGAAGGCGACCCTCGAGGGCCGCGCCGGTAGCGAGGCGAACGCGAAGCAGCTGCGTCGCGATGCTCGTCGCGATCTCATCAAGGCGTACGTCCACGCCGGCAAGCCCTCGAAGGCCTACGAGTTCTTCATCGCCGTGGGCAACGGTCCGAAGAAGGACGAGGACATGTCCCGCAAGATGATGGAGCTGCTCGCCGCGGCCTACTTCGGCGAGGGCATGTATGTCGAGTCGAGCAGCGTCTACAAGAAGCTGCAGGACGAGTTCGCGAGCGATCCGTCGGTCTGCGAGTGGCAGGGGCAGGTCGTCATCAACGCGCTCGCGACCGACGACAAGGGCATCCAGTGGGTCGAGACCGAGCGGCTGGCGAACTACTGGAACACCTTCAAGGACTCCAAGTTCAAGGAGCCGGTCAAGAAGGCCTGCCGCGACGTCGCGCGCGACACCGTGAAGCAGATGGCCACGGTCTGGCACGACGAGGCCGAGAAGACCCGCAAGTCCGACACCTACGATCTGTCGGAGAAGGCCTATCGCGCCTTCCTGACCACGTTCCCGCAGGACAAGGACGCCTACGAGCTCAACTACTACTACGCCGAGATCCTCTGGACGCAGGCTGATCACGCCTACAACAGCAAGGACAAGTCGCTGCGACAGGCGGGTCTCGACAAGTTCAAGTCGGCGCACGAGGAGTTCGTCCGCGTGCTCGAGCGCAAGCCGGACGGCAAGTACACCAAGGAAGCCGCCTACGCGCAGATGCTCGCGATGAAGAACTACCTCGAGTACGACGAGACCGGCGGCCGCGCGAAGGCCTGCAAGGTCAACACCGAGGGCGTTTGCGTCTACAAGGACAAGGACAAGAAGAAGAAGGTCACCTCGAAGGATGCGCAGACGGACGTGGAGCAGGACTACAAGGAGTCCGACTACACGGCTGACGAATCCGAGATGATCAAGTCGTACGACATCTATCAGAAGTACGTGAAGGATCAGAAGGATCCCGAGCTACCGAAGATCGTCTACCACCGCCTCAAGCTCATGATGGAGCACAACAAGCTCAAGGAGGCCAAGCCGCTGGCCATCGAGCTGGTCTCCAAGTTCGACGGCACGACCTACGCCGCGTGGGCCTCCGAGATGCTCGTCGATCTGCTCACCATCGCGTGGACCAACAAGGCCAACACGCCCGACGACACCGTCAAGGCCAGCGACGAGCTGCAGGAGTGGGCAAAGAAGCTCCAGACCATGAAGGTCTGGAAGAACCCCGAGGCCGATCGCATCCGCGAGGCCATCCCGACGCTGCTCGCCGGCATCGGCTGGAAGCGCGCCGAGGCCTACCAGGAGCAGGGCAAGGCCGGCGATCCGAACGGCTACAAGAAGTGCGCGAAGGAGTACGTCGACATCTGGAACGAGTTCGAGACGCACCCCAAGGCGGACATCCTGCTGTTCAACGCGGCGCGCTGCTTCGAGGCCGCGTTCCTGGTGGGTAACGCCATCAAGATGCGCAACGAGCTGCTGACTCGCTACAAGGACAGCTCGGTCTACCAGCAGACGCTGCGCGAGCTGGGCCAGAACTACCAGGGCATCGCGTACTACTCGAGCGCGGCCGATCGCTACGAGCAGTACGCGACCGCGTATCCGAAGGACAAGTTCTCCTCGGAGGCGCTCAACAACGCGTACTTGTTCCGCCTCGGCCTCGGTCAGAACGACAAGGCCCAGGCCGACCTCAACAAGTACGAGGACATCTACAAGAAGAAGGACATCAGCACCGCCGCCAAGATCTTCTGGTCGAAGCACGGCCTGCTGAAGGACGAGACCGAGCAGCTCGCCCACGCCCGGGCCTACCTCGCGACCTACGGCGCCAAGGGTGGCGCCGATCGTCAGGCGGTCGCCGAGGCGGCCGTCGGGCAGATCTTGTGGCGCAACTCCTGTGACAAGGAGCTGCTCTACGACAGCTGCATCACCATCCAGCGCAAGAAGGCCACCGCCGGCGAAGCGGCGCGCAAGAAGTCCGAGAAGCTGCGCAAGAAGACCAAGAAGAAGAAGGACGCGCTGCCGAAGTACTGCGGTACCGAGACGCAGGCCCTGATCACGGTCCACAAGCGCGACGCCAAGAAGGTCACCGAGGCGATGGGCCATTTCGACGCCGTGCTGCGTGCGGCGAGCAAGAAGCCGAGCATCCCGGCGGACGATGTCCAGCGCGCGGAGGACTTCCGCAATGCGATGGGCATGGCGATGGTCTACACCGCCGACAAGAAGTACGAGGAGTACCTCTCGCTCGAGATCCCGGACAACCTCTTCTTCGGCGCACAGGCCGAGGAGTGGAAGAAGGGCAGCGGCATCCCCAAGCTCGAGAAGGAGTACAAGGAAGCCCTCGCCAAGGAGACCGACACCAAGAAGCGCTTTGGCGAGTGGTTCGAGCGCAAGAAGAAGCTCGGCGGCGAGCTCATCGAGCAGTACGCGAAGGTGAAGTCCAGCAACAGCCCCTACTGGGTGCTCGCGGCTGCGGCTCGCACCGCGCTGGTCAACCGCAACTTTGCCGACCAGCTCTACCGCGCACCGGTGCCGGAGAACCTCAAGAACGAAGAGCAGATGTTCGCGTACTGCGACGCGCTGGCGGAGAGCTACGGCGACCCGCTGACCGCGACCGCCAAGGGTGCGCTCGAGTACTGCCTGCAGCGCTCGACCGAGTTCCAGTTCTTCAACGAGTTCTCGCGCATGTGCGAGGAAGAGCTGCAGCAGGGCGACGCCGAGCAGTACCCGGCGACCAACGAGCTGTTCGGGCGCTCGATCTACACCGACAGCCAGCTCGACGTGGTCGGCGTGCAGACCGACCTCGAAGGCGACAAGAAGAAGGTCGAGAAGAAGCCCGAGAAGGCCGACGCTGCCGAGAAGGCCGACGGTGAGGACGGCGACGACGGCGAAGGCGCCTCGTCGAACAAGTGAGCGCGACCCAAGGGGACAAGACCATGAAGAGCACCAAGCACATCATCAGCATGCTCGCGGTTGCGCTCGCACTCGGTGGCGCCGGTTGCGGTGACAAGAAGGGCAAGACCGACAACCCCGGCGGCAAGGGGGCGGTCAATCCCTCCGATCCGACCCAGGCGCCGGCCCAGGCCAAGGCGGACTTCGCCGAGATCGCGAAGCGCTACGAGTCGTCCAAGAAGGGCGGCACGCTGTCGAAGGGCACCTGCGAGGACCTCTCGAACGCCTTCCTCGGCGTCTACAAGCAGTACGGCGCCTCGATGGCGGTGGCGAAGTTCAACGCCGGCGCGGTCTGGGAAGAGTGCGGCGACAACGAGCGCGCCGAGAAGATCTACCAGGACCTCGTCTCCGAGGTCCCCAAGTACGATCTCGCCTACAACAACCTCGGCGTCATCTACTGGAACCGACGCCAGGAGGGCCGCGCGCTCGACTTCTTCAAGAAGGCGGTCGATGCCAACGCCAACACCCGTGCGCCGCGCAACAACCTCGCGGCCGCGCTGCGCAACAAGTACGCCGACAGCCCGCAGCAGTCGGACTTCGACGCGGCCGAGAAGCACCTGCAGACGGTGCTCGCGGTCGACTCGGGCAACCGCCTGGCCTACGAGAACCTCGCGCGGCTCTACTACGACCGCGGTCGCCTCAAGGACAAGTCGTACCTGTTGCTCGCCGACCTGGTGGTCACGCAGGCCATCCGCAAGCTCACCGAAGAGAAGCAGGAGAGCGCGGACATCTACAACATCAAGGGCCTGTTGTTCATGGAGGACGACAACCAGGTCGAGGCCCTGCGTGCGTTCAAGAAGGCCGTCGAGGTCAACAAGAACCACACCGACGCCAACATGAACATCGCGATGATCGCGATCCGCTTCCGCGACTACAAGAGCGCGGAGGAGAGCATCGGCATCGCGCTCAAGGACGGCCGCCAGAAGAAGAACGTCGAGGCCTACCTGGGCCTGGGCGTGGCGCTTCGTGGCCAGCGCAAGTACGCCGACGCCGAGGGTGCCTTCAAGAAGGCGCTCGACGTGAAGGGCGCCGACCCGCGCGCGCTCTACAACCTCGGCATCCTCTACCACGAGCACATCGGCCCCGAGACCGAGCGCAAGAACGACTCGGGGAACTTCGACAAGAAGCCCTACGAGAAGGCGAAGGACTACTTCGACAAGTTCGTGTCGCAGGCGTCGGGCAAGAAGGAACTCGAGAAGTACGCGACCGATGCGAAGAACCGCGTCGCGAACATCAACGACTACTTCAAGAACATCGAAGAGATGAAGAAGCTCGAGGCCGAGGCCAAGAAGCTCGAGGAGATGGCGAAGAAGGCCGAAGAGGAAGAGAAGAACCGCCTGCTCAAGATGGAGGAGGACCTCCGCAAGCAGCAGGAGGGTGGCGGTGCCGCGCCGCCGGCCGATGCGAAGCCGGCCGACGCGAAGCCGGCCGATCCCAAGGCCGCCGGCGCCAAGTAGCCGTCCCAGACCGCCGGCGCCAACCGCCGGCGCCAACCGCCGGCGCCATCCGCCGGCGTCGGCCTCGCCCACGCGGGCCCCGTCTCCAGCGCCGACCGTGTCGCTCGTCGTCGAGCTCCACGGCCGGCGCTTCGTCGTTCGCGTCGGCGTTGGCTCGTCCCTCGCTCGGCCCTCGCGCGGCCCTTCGCGCGGCCCTTCGCGCGGCCCTTCGCGCGGCCCTTCGCGCGGCCCCTCGCTCGGCCTCTCGCGCGGTGGATGAAATGGCGCCGCGTCGCGGGTCGGGCCATGGCGGCGATCCGTTTACAAGCGCACCCCGGGAAGCTAGGATGCAACCTGCCCCGGACCGACGCCCACCCACGCGTCATCGGCCGGGCGGGAGAGCACGCCATGCGTTCCAGCATCCTCGCGTTTGTTGCCGCCAGTCTCTGGGCCTCCGTGGCCGCCGCCGCACCTGCAGACGGTGGCGATGCGGACGAGGCCGCCCGCAAGGGCGACAAGGGCGGCGTCACCGTCTATGACTTCGACGACGACAACGTCGACGGCGAGGTCCTCCGGCCCGAGGGCGCCAACCTGGCCGCCCGCGGCCGAGCGAAGCACGCGAGCCTGATCAGCATCCGGCCGCACTTCCTCCGCGAGCTCATCAACATGGCGCGCGACGTCTGAGCCGCCCGGGCGCGTCCGGCCGAGCCGCCGGGCGCAGCCCCGCCCGCGCGCCATCGCTCTCCGACAATTTCTTCGTCCCCGCGGGCCCCGCTCGCGGGCGCTCGCGCGCCCGTAGGGCATGTCTTCTCGGCCTGGAACGCCATTCTACCCAGTGTGATCCCTCACCCCGTCGGCGCGGGGAATCGTTCGGACCCCGGAACCCAGCCCGCGCGCGGCTGTCTTGGCCCCCGAACAACGCCGCAGGACCCGAGCCATGTCGCAAGCACTGTCGCTGAAGATCTTCCAGAACGGCCAGCTGATCGAGCAGAAGACGCTCTCCCAAGACGTCATCAAGATCGGCAAGCTGAAGAGCAGCCACCTGTGCCTCGAGGACGACTCGGTGGCGCGGATGCACGCCGTCATCGAGGTCTCGGGATCGGACGTTCGCGTCATCGATCTCGGGAGCTCGACCGGCAGCATCCGGAACGGACGGCGGGTCGAGAAGAACGACGTCCTCAAGTCGGGGGACGTGCTCGAGTTCGGGCCCTTCCGCATCGAGGTCGAGTTCGCGGCCATGCCCGCGTCGGCGCCCGCCGGCGTGACGGTGGTCGCCTCGGCGCCCGCGGCCGCGCCGATGCAGATGCAGCAGGCCCAGACCATGGTGCCGATGGGGCACACCGCGATGGCGCCGATGGGTGCCGCGCCGATGGCCATGCCTGCGCCCGCGCAGATGCAGCAGCGCCCGGTCATGCAGATCGACGCCAGCGAGGTCGAGGTGCAGGACGGCACCCGCGTCACCGAGGTGATGACGATGTACAACCGGAGCGTGGTCGACGTGCAGCACGTCGGCCAGGTGAAGAGCAAGGTCGCCCAGGCGCCCGTGTTCCTCGTGCTCGGTGGTGCGCTGTTCCTCGCCGGCGCTGCGGTCTTCGCCAACGACGTCACCCAGGACTGGGACGCGTACAAGGACGCCACCGCGAAGGCGGCCGAGGCGGGTCAGGCCAAGCCGACCGAGCCGGGCACGGGCTTCACCGGCCTCGGCATCGGGCTCGCGCTGCTCGGTCTGGTGCCGTTCTCGTTCGGCGTCATGCGCATGCGTGATCGCGGCCTGCCGAACTACACCCTTGGCGAAGGCCATCACGCGACCTTCCACGCGCCGCCCCAGGGCCTGCCCGACACCACCGCATTCCCGCTCGTGCGCGGTGGCGATCACCAGGACTACGCGCTGCAGTTCACCCGCGACATGACCGGCGAGGTGACCCTCGACGGCCAGCGCATCACGCTGGCGGAGCTGGTGGCCTCGGGTCGCGCCGGCGCGATGGGCTCGTCGTACAGCTTCCCGCTGCCTCCCGGCGCGCACTGCCGCGTGCAGTACGGCGAGCTGGTGTTCCATGTGAACTCGGTCGCGCCGGGCAAGGTCATCGCGACCAAGAGCGAGGCCGACAAGCCGTTCTGGCTCTACAACTCCGCGTCGCTCGCGGTCATCGGCTCGATGCTGGTGCTGGTGCACCTCATCCCCGACGACATGCTCGACATGGACAGCGACCAGACCGACGCCGACAACCGCTTCGTCGGCTACATGAACCAGCCCGACGAGATCCCCGAGGAGGAGCCGCCGCCGGAGCAGGAGAACTCGGACGACGAGGCCGGCGGTACGGGCCAGCGCCACAAGGGCGAGGAGGGCAAGATGGGTAAGCCCACCTCGAAGAACAAGGCCGGCCTCTACGCGATGAAGGGCCCGAAGGACGCCATCCCGCAGATGGCCCGCAACTTCGACCCCGACATGATGGCCCGCAACGCCGGTATTCTCGGCATGGTCCAGTCGGAGGCGGGTCACTTCCTCGCTTCGCCGTACGGCGGCGCGTTCGCGGTCGGCAACGACGACGAGGACGTCTGGGGTGGTCTGACCGGCACCGAGATCGGCGAAGCCTACGGCGTCGGTGGCCTCGGCCTGGTCGGCACCGGCCGCGGTGGTGGTGGTACCGGCGAAGGCACCATCGGTCTGGGCAACGTCGGCCTCATCGGCAAGGGCGGCGGCGGCGGCACGGGCTCGGGCTACGGCCGTGGCTCGGGCGCTGGCTTCGGTGGCCGCGGCACCCGCGTTCCGCGAGTTCGCCAGGCCAACGCCACCGTGAAGGGCGCGATCGACAAGGACATCATCCGTCGAATCGTTCGCTCGCACATCAACGAGGTTCGCCACTGCTACAACCAGGGCCTCGTCAAGGACCCGAACCTCAAGGGTCGCGTCGCGGTGCAGTTCACCATCGGCCCGAGCGGCAACGTGCCGGTCGCGGTGGTGCAGGAGTCGTCGATCAAGGACGTGAGCGTCGGTCAGTGCATCGCGAAGGCGGTCAAGCGCTGGACCTTCCCGAAGCCGGACGGCGGCGGCAACGTGGTGGTCACCTACCCGTTCGTGCTCGAAGCCGGCTGATCGCCAGCGCGCTCGAGCGCGCATGACAACTTCGACGGGGTCGCTGCCACCAGGGGAGCGACCCCGTTTGCGTTTCGGCGATCGCTCCTTCGCCGCGAGAGGTGCTTGACAAAATTCCCTCGGTGGCGCCTTGCGGCGACGGAACCACTTCGCGAGCGCGTTGTCTGGTTGTTCGAACAACCAAGAAGTACCTCGCGCGAACCGACAGCTGTCGCTGGTCGATGTAGATGCTCGAACGACGTCGATCGTCGTGTGAGTCGCATCGACGCGACGAACCCACCGCCCTCTCGCATGCTGCGACCGGCGCGAAGGGTTGCTGCCGTCGAATCGCGAGCGAGGAAGGAGCATCGCCATGTCCGCAGCAACCGTCACGCTCAAGGTCTTCTCCGGTGGTCAGTGCATCGGCACGCACCGTGTCGCTCGCGACATGGTGAAGATCGGTCGGCTCGCGACCAGCCATCTCCGCCTCGACGACGAGGCCATCGCGCGCATGCATGCGGTGCTCGAGGTCAACGGCGGTGAGCTCCGCCTCGTCGATCTCGGCAGCACCACCGGCACGCTGGTGAACGGTGCCCCCGTCGATCGCTCGACTGTCGTCCACGCGGGCGACCGCATCGAGTTCGGGCCCTACTCGGTGTTCGTCGATCTCGAGACCGTGCCGCCGACCGCTGCCGCTCCCCGTCCGATCGCACCGGTGAGTCCGATCGATCTCTCGACCCACGAGCACGTCGAGGCCGCGCCGGTCGCCGAGGTCATCGCGCGCTGGAATGACCGCGTCATCGACGTGCAGCACCTCGGCCATGGCAAGCCGCGTCGCATCGACACCAGCGCTTGGCTGACACTCGGCACGCTGATGTGTCTCGGCGGTGCCGCGCTGTTCGGCCACGAGATCGCGCAGGACTGGAGCAGCCACAACGCCGAGGTGCAGGCCGCTGCGGAGGCGGGCCGGCCCGCTCCCACGGCGCCCGGATGGGGCACCGGCGGGCTCGGCATCGCGTTGGCCTTGATGGGCCTGGTGCCGCTCGGGGTCGGTCTCACGCGCAACGTCGATCGGGTGCGCACGCGCTACGTCGTGGGTGAGGGCGACGATGTCGATCTCACCGTCGGTGGCGAGCTCGTGCGCGAGCCCATGACGCTGGTGCGGCGCGACGCCGACGGCATCACGCTGCGACTGTCGCCGCAGATGCGCGGCTTCATCGACAATGCGGGCACGCGGCACGACCTGGCCGCGGCGCGCGGGCAGGGCAGCGAGCTGCGCCTGCCGACCGGTGCTCGCGCCCACGTGGAGCTCGGCGAGCTCGCGTTCGACGTCGCTGCAGTCGCTCCGGGGCGCGTGCTCGCGGGGCGCGGCGAGACCGACCGCACCTACTGGGGCTTCAACGCCGCGTCGATGCTCGTCATCGGCGGCCTGCTCGGGCTCTCGCAGCTCGTTCCGGAGGATGCGCTCGCGATGGACAGCGACGACGCTCGCATCGACAACCGCTACGTCGGCTTCCTGCACCAACCCGACGAGACTGTCCCCGACGAGAGCGAGCCGGAGGAGATCGACGAGCCCGACAGCGCCGACAAGGCCGGCCTCTCGGGCCAGCGCCACGCCGGCGACGAAGGGGCCGCCGGTGACCCGAGCAAGGTCAACGTCCGCAAGCTGTACGCGACCAAGGGCCCCCGCGACGCGGTGCCGATGCTCGCACGCAACTTCGATCCTGCTCGCGATGCCCGCGAGTCGGGCGTGCTCGGGCTGATGCAGCGCGAGAGCGGCCACTTCCTCGCGTCGCCGTTCGGCGCCGCGTTCGCGGTGGGCAACGACGACGAAGACGTGTGGGGCAACATCACGGGCGACGAGATCGGCGCATCGGGGGGCGTGGGCGGCCTGGGCCTGCTCGGCGCTGGCCGAGGCGGCGGCGGCGAGGGCGAAGGCACCATCGGTCTCACCGGCATCGGCACCATCGGGCAGCGCGGCAACAACGGCACGCGCCTCGGCTACGGCGATCGCAACGGTCGTGACTCGGGTACCAAGTTCGACGGCCGTCGCACACGCACACCGCAGGTGCGCGTGGTCAGCAGCGAGGTGAAGTCGACGATCGACAAGGAGATCATCCGTCGCGTCGTGCGTGCCCACCTCAACGAGGTCCGCGGTTGCTACGATCAGGGCCTCAGCCGCGATCCCAACCTCCGCGGTCGCGTGGCGATCCAGTTCACGATCGGGCCCTCGGGCACGGTCGGCGCCTCGGCGGTCGCGGAGAGCTCGCTCGGCGACAAGAGCGTCGAGTCGTGCATCGCGAAGTCGGTCCGTCGCTGGCGCTTCCCGACCGGCGCCACCCAGGGCAGCGCAGTCGTCACCTACCCCTTCGTGCTCTCCGCGGGCTGACGAAGGGGCGGGCGCGAAACCCCCGCGCGCGACCACGGCCCGTCGACGGCCTCGAGCTTCCGCCCGCGTTCGCGGGCGTGCAGCCGGGGCCGCACGGGTTTCTGGTGTTCAGCCCCGCGGGCGAAACCTCCGACAATCCTGCGCCCGCGGGGGCACGCTTGAAGCTTCCGCGGCGCTTCGCCTTGTCACGCTCGTACGGCAGGGGCTACCATGCACCGGTTCCGCGCCCTTGGAGGCTCGAAGTCAGATGCGCCGAGTTGCCGTCCTCATCGCCCTGGTCATCCCGATGCTCTCCCTGTCGCCGGGCTGCAAGCTCGCGAGTCGGCAGCGTGTGCAGGCCATCAACCGGCTCAACGAGGGCATCGCGCTCGAGAACCGCAACAACACCTCGGGGGCCGAGAAATCCCTCAAGGAAGCGATCGAGCTCGATCCGAGCTTCGCGAAGCCCTACTACATCCTCGGTCAGATGTACCGGAAGCAGGGCAAGCTGGTCGACGCGGAGAAGATGTTCCGCGGTGCGATCGACAACATGAAGGAAGAGCCGGTCGCCGAGTACCCCTACCAGCTGGGCACGGTGATCGCGTCGCAGGGTGAGGCGCCCGGCGTCAGCCAGGCCGACCAGGCCGCCAAGTTCAACGACGCGATCGCGCAGTTCCAGGAGTGCATCAAGCTCGACCCGAACCACTACCGGGCCTACTACCGGACCGGGACGCTGTACGAGAAGCTCGATCAGCCGCAGAAGGCCGACCAGAGCTACCGCAAGGCCATCGAGCTGCGCTCGGGCTACAGCATGTCGTTCGTCGCGTTGGGCAACATGTACATCGACTACGGCCACGCCAACGTCGGGCAGGCCGTGCTCGAGCTCGGCACCCAGGTGAACGACAAGGACGCTCACATGTGGAGCGGCCTCGGTCGCGCCCAGTACTCGCTGAACAAGCCCACCGAGGCGATCGAGTCGTTCAAGAAGGCCAAGGCCATCAACCCAGACCTCGTCGACGCGCTGTACGGCCTCGGCATGGCCTACGCGGAGATCCGCGATCGCAAGAATGCCGTCGAGAACCTGCAGGCCTTCCTGCAGAAGGCCGGCAACGACGTCCCCGAAGATCTCAAGCGCGCCGCCAACGATACGATGGCGCGCGTCAAAGACGTGATCTGAGCCGGGCCTGGCCCGCGCATCGGATGCTCGACGCACCGGCCAGGTGTGTCGGCGCCGCCCCATCGCCGAGCCTCGGTCGGTCGCGCCGGCCGTGGCTCGTTGGCGGCTGCGCCGAGGCGCCGGCACAGCCGTCGCGCTCAGCGGGTGCGCGCTGGCGCGGCCACGGTGCGTCGCGATGGATGCCGAGGTGCCGGCTTGGCTCGACACGTGATTGCCACGCGGCGAGTTCGTCGCCGGCGTTGCTGTCGCGCGCGATCGCATGTTATATCCAGCACCGTCCCCGCGACCGAAATCTCCTGTAAGTCTCGAAGGATAGCGCCCAGATGGAACTCACTCAGCGGATCAAGCAACGCCTTCGAGAAGTCGACGACTGGACCGGCATCATCGACGAGCTCGAGGCCGAAGCCTCGGCTGCGGGCGACAAGGCCGCGCAGTCGCGTGCGCTTCGATCTCGCGCGCGCGTGCGAGGATCTGTTCCTCGATCGCGCGCGAGCGATGACCTGCTACCAGCAGGCGTTCAAGCAGGATCAGGCCAACCTCTCCGCGCTCGAGCACGCGCGTCGGATCTACCAGGACATGGCGCACCTCGAGATGGTGACGCGCCTGATGGGTCTCGAGCTGCAGCGCAACACCGACGCTGCGAAGCGCCCCGCGCTCGACTACGCGTACGGCACCGCGCAGCTCAACCAGCGCAACATCGACGCCGCGCGCAAGCACCTCTTGCTCGCCCGTGACGCCGAGCCGAGCAACGAGGTCTACGCCGATCGTTTCCAGGAGACGATCTACGACAGCAACAACTGGCAGCTGTCGTTCGACACCGCGTGGGCACAGCTGCGTGCGATGACCGGCACCGAGGATCCGCTCGCCGCCGACGTCGTCAACCGCGGTCACCTGCTGAGCGCGGCGTACCTGCGTGCGGGCCGAATCCTGCAGCAGGAGGCGCCCGACGACGCTCGTCTGCTGCCATGCGTGTTCAAGTCGCTCGATGCCGATCCGAGCAACGACGAGGCCGCCTTCCTCGCCGAGACGCTGCTTGCTGCCACCGGCAACCTCCAGCACGTGCAGAAGCTGCAGGATCGCCGCGTCTCGCACTGCACGACGCCCCACGACCGTCTGCGCGCGTTGCTGTCCGCCGCCAACGTGTGGCAGGTGCGGCTCAACAAGCCGGAGATGGCGTCGTACTTCTACCATCAGGCGCTCGAGCTCGCGGTCAGCCAGGGTGAGTTCGACGTCGGCTTCGGCGACGAGTGGCACCTCGCGGCCTTCCGTCAGCTCGTGCAGACCGCGGATGCCTCGGGCAACGCCGACGCCCTCGTGCCGCTCGCCGAGCGTGCGATCGCGGTGCTCGATGACGTCGATGCCGCGATCCTGGCGCTGTCCGCCGGTGAGCTGGCGTGGAAGAAGTTCAAGGACGTCGACACCGCGCGTCACTTCTTCGCGCGCGCGGCCCGTCACGCACCGGAGCACCCCTCGGTCGTCGAGTTCCGCAAGGCCGAGGGCCTCGAGGACACCTCGGGCACGCGACAGGTGCCGATGGCACCGAGCTCCGACGGCCGGACCACGCAGCTGCCGGCGGTCGATGTCACCGAGACGCCGACGACCAAGTTGCCCGCAGCCGACGACGACACCTCGCCCGACGCCGCGACGCGACAGCTGCCGCGCATCGGCACCGCGGAGTTCGAGCAGCCGCGCGCCGCCGCGCCGGAGGCCGATGCGGCCGTCGACGAGGTCGAGGTCGCTGCCGAGCCCGAGCCCGAGCCGACCCCCGAGCGCGAGCCCGAGATCACGCCGCCGTCGGAGCCCGAGCCCGCGCCCGAGCCCGCGCCGCTGCCGGTCACCGATCCCGAGCCCGCGCCGCTGCCGGAGCCGGTCGCGGCGACCCCGACCAAGACACCGACCCGCAACATCCCCGCGGCCGAGCCGGAGATCACGGCCGAGGCCGGCGAGCTCGAGGGCGAGTCGTTCACCGCCGAGCAGATGGCGCTGCTGCAGAAGGCCCAGCAGGCCGAGTCGTCGGGCAACAAGAAGGCGCTCGACTTCTGGCGCGAGGCCGTGTCGGCGATGCCCGACAAGCAGTTCCCGCGCACTCGACTCAAGGCGATCTACGCCGACCAGAACAAGTGGAGCAACGTCGCCGACCTGCTCAAGGACCAGCTCAAGCACGTCGCCGACAGCGACATCGAGGCGCGCGAGCGCGTGCACTGGGAGCTGATCGAGGTCTATCGCGATCAGCTGCGTCAGCCGGGCCTGGTCGTGACCACGCTGTCGGCGCTCGAGAAGGTGCTCGAGGACGCCGGCCGCACCACCGAGCTGCTGCGCGTGATCGAGGCCCAACAGGACCAGTACGAGCAGATGAAGCGGTGGCCGGACCTCATCGGTCGCATCCGTCGCCGCGCCGAGCTGTCACCCGACCCCGAGCAGCAGAAGGCGCTGCACCTGCAGGCCGGCAACTTGTTCCTCGACAAGTTCAACAACCAGGCCGAGGCCATCAAGAGCTACGAGGCCGTGCTCGAGATCGACGCCTACGAGCCGACCGCGATCGCCAAGCTGAAGGACCTCTACGGTCGCCGTCGCGATTGGGAGCGCATGATCGCCGTCCAGCAGAAGGAGCTGATGCTGGTCGCCGATCCCGAGGAGCGCAAGGCGCAGCTGCTGGAGATCGCCCGTACCGCGGGTCAGAAGATCAAGAAGCCGTCGCTGTCGATCGAGCTGTGGACGCAGCTGCTCGAGCTCGACGCCGACAACGTCGAGGCACTGCAGGCGCTCGAGGCACTGCAGGAGAAGGAGAAGGCCTGGCCGGAGCTCGCGGGTACGCTCGAGAAGCTGTGCCAGGTCACCACCGACGCCAACGCGCTCGGCGGCTACCTCGTGAAGCTCGGCCTGCTGTACAGCGACAAGCTGGAGGACAGCGCGGCGGCGATCCGCACCTGGGAGAAGCTCTACGAGATCGATCCCGAGAACCGTCGCGCGCAGGACGCCCTGAAGAAGCTCTACCTGCAGGAGGGCCAGATGGACGCCCTCGAGCAGTTCTACGCCAAGCAGGACAAGTGGGGCGAGTTCGTCCGCGTGCTCGAGCGCGAGTCGGAGTCGGCCACCGGCGCGCAGAAGACCGCGCTGCTGCTCAAGATCGGTGACCTCTATCGCGACAAGCTGGGCAAGTCCGACCGCGCGATGCGATCGCTCGAGAAGGCGCTGTCCGAGGATCCCGAGAACCTCACCGTCGCCGAGAAGCTGATCGAGCTCTACGAAGAAGCCAACGACGAGCGCAACATCTCGGGTCCGCTCGAGATCAAGCTCGCGCACAGCGAGGACGACGGCGAGCGTCAGGTCCTGCTGCGTCGCCTCGGTGATCTCGCCGAGCGCGTGCTGGTGGAGCCGGCCAAGGCGTTCGGATACTACCGACGCGCCTTCGACGAGGACCACACCGGCGCGGACGTGCGCGGTCACATGGCTCGCCTGGCGCCCACCACCGGCAGCTGGGGAGAGCTCGCGCAGTCGCTGCAGGCGGCGATCGACAAGTTCGGTGCCACCACCGAGAGCCTGCCGCTGCGCCTCGAGCTCGCGGAGGTGCAGGAGCGCAAGCTCGTCGACCTCGACGTCGCGCTCAAGATCAACCAAGCGATCCTCGAGATCGATCCAGAGCAGGCGGTCGCGCTCGAGTCGCTCGAGCGCTTGTTCCTCGCGCTCGGCCGCGAGGAGGACCTGCTGGCGGTGCTCGGCACCAAGCTGTCGCTGGCGCACGACGACGACGAGCGTCGCGCGACCCAGACCCGCATCGGCAGCATCCACGAGCAGCTCGGGCACCACGACGACGCGATCGCGGCCTACCAGGCGGTGCTCGCCAGCGGCGTCGAGGACCCGACCGTGCTCGCGTCGCTCGATCGCATCTACCTCTCGCTCGATCGCCACGCCGAGCTGGCGGACATCCTCGCCCGCGAGCTCGCCGTGAAGGACGAGGGCGACATCGCGGCGCGCTGCACCCTGCTGCAGCGCCTCGGCGAGCTGCAGGCCGACAAGCTCGGCAACGATCGCGAGGCCATCGCGCTGTTCAAGCAGGCGCTGGAGCTGGACGCCGCGTTCGAGCCCGCACGCGCGCGTCTCGAACGGTGGTTGTCGGACGACAACCATCGGGTCGAGGTCGCCGGCATCCTCCTGCCAGTCTACGAGGCCAACGAGGCCTGGCCGCAGGTGGTTCGCTGCCTGGAGATCCAGGCCGGGCCGCACGCGAGCGTGGCGGAGCGCGTGGCGCTGCTGCTGCGCATCGGCTCGATCCACGCGCTGCGCATGGGCGACGCGAACGCGGCCTTCGACGACTACAGCCGCGCCTTCCGCGAGGACCCGCTGTCGAGCACGGCGCAGGCCGAGCTCGAGAACATCGCCACCATCGATGCCCGCTGGGAAGACATTGCAACCCTCTACGAGGAAGCGGTCACCAAGGACCTGCCGAGCACGCAGCTGCGCGCGTTGCTGACCAAGCTGGCCGAGCTCTACGACGGGCAGCTCAACGATCCCGCCAAGGCGATCCACTGCTACCAGCGCTCGACCGACATCGACCCCGAGGACGCCAGCGCGCTGGATGCCCTCGAGACGCTCTATACCCGCGACCAGAAGTGGGCCGAGCTGCTCGATGTCTACCGCCGCAAGGTCGAGCTCGAGAACGACCCGGCCGTGCGCGAGGGTCTGCGCTTCAAGATCGCCTCGCTGCAGGAGGACATGCTCGCGAGCCCGGACGACGCGATCACGACCTACACCGAGATCCTCGCCGACGACGATCTCAACCTGCGCGCGATCGCAGCGCTCGATCGCCTGTACCAGTCGCGCCAGAAGTGGCCCGAGCTGGCCGAGAACCTCGCACGTCAGCTGGCCCTGGTCGGCGATCCCGAGCAGCAGGTCGAGCTGAGCCTGCGCCTGGGCGGTGTGCGGCTGCGCCAGCTGGGCCAGACCGCGCTCGCGGTCGAGACCTACAGCAAGGTGCTCGAGATCGATCCGCACAACGAGTCGGCCCTCGACGCGCTCGAGGGCCTGCTCGAGGAGCCCGACCACCAGCTGGCGGTCGCGCGCATCCTCGAGCCGGTCTACCGCAGCAGCAACGACTGGCCGCATCTCGTGCAGAGCTACGAGATCATGGTCAAGCACTCGCTCGACCCCGCCGAGAAGATCCGACTGCTTCACCAGATCGGTGAGCTGTACGAGATCGGCGGCGACGAGCCCGCCAAGGCCTTCGACGCCTACGGCCGTGCGCTACGCGAAGATCCGGGCAACCTCGACACCCAGGACAAGCTCGAGGGCCTGTCGCGGCAGATGGGCTCGTACGCCGAGCTCGTGAAGCTCTACGAGGAGGTGGTCGAAGACGTCGTCGACGACCAGCTCCGCATCGCGCTGCACACCAAGGTCGCCAACGTCTACGAGACCGCGATCGACGATCCCGCCAAGGCCGCGGCCGCCTACGAGCGCACGCTCGCGGTCGATCCCGGCAACTTCGCCGCCGTCGACGCGCTCATCGAGGTCCACCGCCGCACCGACAACTTCGCCGAGCTGGTCTCGGCGGTGGTGCGCAAGGCGGAGATGATCGAGAACCCCGACGATCAGAAGAAGCTGCTGCTCTACGCAGCGACCATCCGCGAGAGCGTGATGGAGGACGCCGAGGGGGCCATCAAGCTCTACCAGCAGGTGTTGGCCATCGACGACGCCGATCGCACCGCGCTCGACGCCCTGGTCAAGCTCTACATCCAGCTCGAGCGCTGGGAGCAGCTGAAGGACGTCTACCAGCGGCTGTCGGAGCTCGCGACCGATCCCGACGATCGGCGCCAGGCGTTGTACGTGCTCGGTCAGGTCTACGATTCCGAGCTGCACGACGTGCCGCGGGCGATCGACACCTACCAGGCGGTGCTCGACCTCGACCCCAGCGACGGTCAGGCCATCGCTGCGCTCGATCGACTCTACGGCCAGGCCGAGCGCTGGCTCGACCAGCTGCAGATCCTCGAGCGGGCGGTCGATGCCGCCGAGACCCCTGACGAGCAGACCGCCTACCGCTTCCGCATCGGTGGGCTGTGGGAGAGCCAGCTCGGCGACATGGTGCGCGCCATCGAGTCGTATCGCGAGGTGCTGAGCCACGATCCCGGGCACCTGCCCACGATCGAGGCGCTCGATCGCATCGTCCACGGCGACAACGAGCCGATGGCCGCGGCCCAGGTGCTCGCGCCGCTCTACGAGCAGCTCGCCGAGTGGGAGCACCTCATCGACGTGCAGGAGGTCATGATCGCGCACACCGAGGATCCGGAGACTCGTATCGAGCGCCTCCACCTCGTCGCGCAGATCCACGAGCGCCAGGTCGGTGAGTTCGACAAGGCCTTCGCCGCCTACGCGCGTGCGCTGGCCCTCGATCCCCAGTCGGAGAACACCATCGCCCAGCTCGAGCGCCTCGCCGAGGTGACCAGCGAGTGGGAGAAGTACGCGCAGCTGCTGTCGGAGCAGGCCGCGGCCGTCGCCGACCCGCTGGTGAAGGTCGCGTTGCTGGGGCGCCTCGCGCAGACGCTCGAGCTGCGCCTGGGCAACGTCGATGGCGCCGTCGAGCGCTACCTGCAGATCCTCGCCATCGATCCCGAGCACCGCGAGTCGATCGCGGCGCTCGATCGCATCTTCAGCAACAGCCAGCGCTGGCCCGAGCTGGTCGAGAACCTGCAGCGACAGATCGCCATCACCGGCGACGAGGTCGAGGTGATCGAGCTCTACCTGCGGATGGGGCAGATCTATCACTACAGCCTTGGCGCCTCCGACAAGGCGATCGCGGCCTATCGCGAGATCCTCAACCTCGACCCCGCGCACGGCCCGACCCTCGGTGCGCTCGAGGAGATCTTCGCCGCAGGGCAGCACCAGAGCGAGATCGCCGAGATCCTCGAGCCCATCTACCACTCGGCCGAGCGCTGGGACGCGCTGGTCAAGCTCGGTGAGGTCAAGCTCGGCGCTACGGCGGACACCGCCGACCGCCTGCAGATCATCCAGCAGGTCGCGGAGATCTGCGAGCACCGCCTCGGCGACGCCGGCGAGGCCTACGTGTGGTGGCTGCGCGCGTACATCGACGATCCCACCAACGAGCACGTCTGCGAGGAGATGGAGCGCCTCGCCGAGTTCACGCAGGAGTGGGGCCACATCGTCGACGTCGGCGATCAGATCCTCGAGAGCAGCGAGTCGCCCGAGGTGCGCCTGGCGGTGCTCAGCCGCTCGGCCCGCGTGCTCGACAGCAAGCTCGGCGATGCCGAGCGGGCGATCGCCCACTACCGCGCGGTGCTCGAGCTCGACCCCGAGAACGCCGCCGCGCTGGCGGCACTCGATCGCATCTACGGCCAGACTGGGATGGCGCAGGACCTCGCCGAGGTGCTGCAGCGCCGCATCCACGGCACGATGGACGGGGAGCTGCTGGTCGACTACGAGGTCCGCCTCGCGCAGGTGTTCGAGGGCGACCTCGGCAACACCGAGCAGGCGATCGCGGCCTACAACCGCGCGCTCGGCCACGACGCAGGCAATCAGCTCGCGCTCGGCCGGCTCGAGTATCTCTACCTGTCGCAGTACCGCTGGCAGGAGCTGTACGACAACTATCAGCGCATGGTCGACGTCGCGAACACCGACGACGACATGGCCGATTGCTACCAGCGCATGGCCAAGCTCGCGTCCGACACCCTGTCGCGCGAGTCGGACAGCATCGATCTGTGGAACCGCGTGCTCGAGCTTCGCGGTGACGATCCGCTCGCGCTCGGCGAGCTGGCGGCACTGCACGAGCGCAACGCGCGGTGGGACGACCTCGTCGACGTACTCGAGCGCCAGGTGCTCGTCATCCACGACCCCGAGGTGAAGGTCGCCGCGTACCAGACCCTGGGTCGCGTCTACGGCGAGAAGCTCGATCGCGATCGCAACGCGCTCGAGGCGTGGCTGAACGCCCTCGAGATCGACGATGCCAACCTCGAGACGCTGCAGGCGCTGCATCGCATCTACGAGGGCAACCAAGCCTGGGTCGAGCTGATCGAGATCCTCGAGCGTCTGATCGCGCTCGGGCCCCAGGTCATCGGTTGGGAGCAGCTGCGCGAGCTCTACGCCAAGGTCGGCCGCATCCAGGGCGAGTACCTGATGGCCTCGGAGCCCGCGATCCTCGCGTGGCACAAGGTCCTCGAGTTCGCGCCGGGCGACATGGAGGCGCTGCGCGCCCTCGAGGATCTCTACACGCAGCAGGGCATGTGGCCCGAGGCGATCGAGGTGCTCGAGCGCAAGAGCAAGGTCATCGAGGACCACGACAGCAAGATCGACGTGCTCATGCAGATCGCCCAGATCTGGGAGGAGCGCCTGCAGGACAAGATGCAGGCGACCGGTGCGTACCAGGAGATCCTCGAGCTCGACCCGGCGCACCTCGGGGCATCCGAGGCACTCGAGAACATCTACCGCGAGACCGCCGACTGGGCCTCGCTCGCCGAGCTGCTGATCAACCGCGCGGAGATCATCGAGGATCGTCACACCCGCGTGGAGACGCTGCAGTCGGCTGCCAAGGTGCTCGAGGAGAACCTCGAGGATCCCGACATGGCGTTCGCGACCCTGCAAGCCGCCTTCAACGTCGACTACGCCAACGACCACACGGCGCGCGAGCTCGAGCGGCTCGCGACCCAGGCCGGCAAGTGGGGCGAGCTGCTCGGCGAGTACAACGGGCTCGTGCAACAGATCGAAGACCCCCACGAGCGCTGTGAGCTCATGGTGAAGATCGGTCGCTGGTACGGCGAGCACCTCAACAGCCCGCAGCAAGGCATCGTCGCGCTCGAGCAGGCGCTCGCGCTCAACCCCGAGAGCGTGTCGGCGCTGCGCGAGCTCGCCAGCTTCCACCGTCGCTCCGAGAGCTGGTCGGAGCTGGCGCAGACGCTGGCGCGCATCGTGCCGCTCGAGGCCGAGCCGGCGGCCCAGGCCGAGACCTATCTCGACCTGGCCGAGACCCAGGAGGTGCGGCTCGGTGACGTCGAGGGCGCGGTCGAGAGCTACCGCCGCGTGCTCGAGATCGACAGCGACAGCCCCACCGCGCTCGATGCCCTGTCACGGCTGCACGAGCAGCGGCAGGACTACGGCGAGCTGGTGCTCGCGCTCGAGCGCCGCGCGGCGATCAGCGAGGATCCGGACGAGCGGCTGCGCCTGCGCAAGCACGCCGGCTACGTGCAGGAGGTCAACCTTGCCGATGCCAACGCGGCGATCGAGACCTACCGCGCGATCCTATCGGACGAGCCCGGTGACCTCGACGCACTGCAGTCGCTCGAGCGGCTGTACCTCAACGACGCTCGCGTCCACGAGTACCTCGAGATCCTCGAGGCGCAGCTCGATGTCACGAACGACACCGAGGGGCAGGTCGTCGCCTACGAGAAGATGGCCCACGCGCTGGTCACGATGGCCAACGACCGTGAGCGCGCCGCGGAGATGCTCGAGAAGATCATCATGCTCGACCCGAACCGCGACGTGACCTACCGGCAGCTCGAGGAGCTGTACGCGGGCATGGAGAAGTGGACCGAGCTGGTCGAGACCTACCGCTCCCACGTCAACGCCACCGCCGACGTGCAGGGCAAGGTCGCGCTGCTGACGGCGATGGGCGAGGTCTACGAGAAGCAGGTCGAGGACATCGACCGCGCGATCGAGACCTACGCAGAGATCCTCGAGCTGGACGCGTACAACTTCGACGCGGCCAACACGCTGAGCCGCCTGCAAGAGACCATCGAGGACTGGCCGAACGCGATCCAGACCATGGGCCGCCTCGCCGACCTCACCCGCGAGCCCGCGCAGCGCACCGAGCTGCTCACCCGCATCGCACGGGTGCAGCACCAGAAGCTCGGTGAGTCGGAGCAGGCCGAGTATCGCCTCAGCCAGGCGCTCGAGGTCGATCCCAGCTACGTGCCGGCGTTGATCCTGCTGGCCGAGATCTACAAGCAGCGCGGTGACTGGTTGAAGGCCGCCCGCACGCTCGAGGTCGCCGGCGAGTACTCGCACAACCCGCTCGAGCGGACCAACCTCACCGCCGAGGCCGCGTTCATCAACCACGAGGAGCTCGACCACCGCGAGAAGGCCGTCGAGCTGTTCGCCAAGACGATGGCGCTCGACCCCGAGCACACCAAGGTCGGCAGCGTGCTGGCCGAGATCTACTACGAGGGCGGCCACTTCGCGTACTGCGACCCGATCTACGACATGCTCACGCGCAAGGTCGACGCGCTCGAGCTCGATGACGATCAACAGCGCGAGCTGTTCCTGCGCGCGGCCAAGACCGCACGCACGCTCGGGAACGCCGAGAAGGCGCTGAAGCAGTACAAGCGCGCCTACGACATCGACTCGACCAACCACGAGGTCCTGACCGGCATGGCGGACCTCCTGTTCGAGCGCGAGGACTGGGAGCGCTCGTTCAAGCTGTACCAGACCATCTTGGTGCAGCACCGTGACACGCAGTCGAGCGAAGACACGGTGCGGACGTACCACCGCCTGGGCACCATCAAGAACCGCCAGAGTGAGCCTCGCAAGGCGCTCAACTACTTCGAGAAGGCGCTCGAGGTCGATCCGCACCACCAGCCGACGCTGGAGGCGGTCATCGATCTGCAGGCCGGCAGCAACGACTGGGAGGGTGTCATCCAGGCCAAGCGGGCGATGATCGACATCACGCCCGACGGTGACTCGCAGTTCGCCCTGTGGAAGGACATCGGCGAGCTCTACGCCGGCAAGATCGGCAACAAGGAGAAGGCGGCGGCCGCGTTCCAGAGCGCGCTCGACCTGCGGCCCGACGACTACCCGCTGCTGCACACCCTGCTCGACCTCTACACCGCCGCGCGCAGGTGGAACGAGGCGATCGCGATCATCGATCGCATCGTCGAGATCGAGAAGGACGGCAAGCGTCGCAGCCGCTACCACTACACGGCCGCGGTGCTCCTGCGAGACGAGCTCAACCAGATCGACGACTCGGTCGAGCGCTTCAACCTGGTGCTCGACGACGACCCGGGGATGCTCAAGTCGTTCCAGGCGATCGACACCATCCTCACCAAGGCGAAGGACTGGAAGGCACTCGAGCGGGCGTACCGCAAGATGCTCAAGCGCCTGCCGCAGGAGGGCAACGAGCCGCTCAAGGTCACGCTGTGGAGCAACCTCGCGGAGATCTATCGAACGCGTCTACAGGACTTCAAGTCCTCGGTGGCCGCGTACGAGGTCGCGGCCAAGCTCGATCCGGACAACGTCGACCGCCACAACAAGATGGCGGAGCTGTACGAGCGCCTGATGGAGATCAATCCGCGCGAGTACGTCGATGCGGCGGTGCGCGAGCACCAGGTGCTCATCGCCAACGAGCCGTTCCGGTACGAGAGCTACCACGCGCTGTTCAACATCTACGTGAGCGCGAACGAGACCGACAAGGCCTACTGCGTCGCGACGGTGCTGAGCTTCCTGAAGAAGGCCACCGATCAGGAGCAAGCGTGGGTCGACCGCTACAAGCGCGGCGACTTCGTGATGGCGCGCCAGCGACTCAGCGAGGACACGCTGCGTCGCCACGTGTTCCACCCCGACCAGGATCTGTACCTCACCGGCATCCTCGGCCTCATCGCGCCGGCGGTGGCGGCGTGGCGAGCGGTGCCGCTGCCGGTGACGCTCAGCCCCAACGAGCGCATCGACATCCAGACCGATCCGTCGCTGTTCTCGCGCATGTCCAAGTACGTGAAGGACGTGCTCAACGTGAGCACGCCCGACGTGTACCTGCGCCCCAACGACCCGGGCGATCTCACGCTCATGAACATCAAGCGCGACGAGACGCTGCACCCGTCGTTGGTGGTGTTCCAGAACCTCCTGCGCGGCAAGAACGAGGCGCACCTGGTGTTCGCACTGGGTCGCTACATGATGGATCTGTACCTGCCGCACTACTGCTACATCGCGCTGGAGCGCTCGCCCCAGCACCTGAAGCAGGTGTTCCTGGCGTGCCTGCGACTGGTCGGTATGCCGGTGCAGGGCGACACCGCGGCGCTCGACATCATCGGTCGGGAGATCGGCAGCCGCATGCAGCCGGCGGCGCTCGATCAGCTCCGCAGTCTGATGCAGAAGTTCGTCGACGCCGGCGGCTCGACGGACGTGAAGCGCTGGGCGGCGGCGTCCGAGCTCACCGCGTACCGCGTGGGCCTGCTGCTGTGCCACGACCTGCGCATCGCCGGTCAGATGATCTCGCAGGAGCAGTCGATGCTCGGTAGCGCGATGGGGCCGCGCGACAAGATCAAGGAGCTGGTGCTCTACAGCATCAGCGAGGACTACTTCACCGCGCGCCGAGCCATCGGCGTGACGGTCGGGTAGCCCGCCGCACCGATCGCCCCCGCGTACGAGGGGGCGAGCCCACCGACGAGCCCAGGCGCACGTGCAGCGTGCGGCCTGGGCTTCGTTCATGGTTCCCAGTCGAACTCGATGCCCCAGCCGGGGAAGCCGTGACCGGCACCACCGGCGGTGGCGACCTCGACGATGTCGCCGGCGTGCACGACGTGTCGCTGCCACGCAGCCAGCGGCGTGGAGCTGCCGTCGGGGGCGATGCATGCCGCGTAGGCCGGGCTCGGCGGACCCGCGCGGTCGAGGCCGTGGGGCGGGTTCGAGATGCGGTCGAGCGCCACCAGCACGGCGCCATCGCGGTGGAAGTGGTAGCGCGCGATCTGGCCGTCACCGCCCGCCCGCGCGCCGCCGCCACCACTGTCGGGCCGCGGGTTCACGCGGGCGGTGACGTGCTCGTCGCAACGCAGCATGCGGCGTGGCAGCAGCCACCCCGGCCACCCCGACGCACCGATGCCGTGGACGTCCGCGCCGCGGCCACCGGCGACGACGTCGACGCCCTCACCGTCGTCGAGCACGACGATTGCTCCGAGTGAGCACGAGCCGGCGCGGGAGCGATCGGGCCACGCCAGCGCGAGCGCACCGAGCACGGCGTCGAAGACCCGCGCAATGCCGAACACGCGGGCGATGCCGGCCGCCGGCGTGGTGGTGCCGACCCACGTGCGCGCGTCGAGCTCGAGCTCGATCCACTCGGCGAGGCGAGCATCGGGGGTCGGCAGGCCCAGCGCATCGCCAAACGCGAGCAACACGGCCAGGCGTGCGTCGTCGATGCCGATCGCCGGCGCGCCCTCGCAGACCGGCGAGCTGTCGCGGAGGTCGACGTGCCAACGCGTGCCGACGTCGCGCAGCACCGCCCGCACTGCGTGGCGCCGGCCGCCACGCAGCAGGTCGTCCGAGAACGCCGCCAGCCGCCCGATCGGCGGGTGCGGCAGCGGACCGTGGCCGAGCTCGGGTCGCACCAGTGCATCGAGCACGCACGCGTCGGGATCGTGTCGTCGCACGCTCATCTTCCGTGGACCGTCGCGGCGCCGAGCTCGGGCCGCTGCAAGGGAGGCGCGTTCATCCGGTTCGGCTCTACTGCGGGCGGTGCGGCGGCATCGCCTGGGTCGCGCGCGAGGGCGACGATGCCGACGCCACCGTGCTCTCGAGGATGCCGGTCGCCCGATAGATCTGGATCGCCTTGCTCTTGCCCTTGACCATCACGGGGTCGCGATCCTCGACCGCGACCTGGCCGCGCACGAGATCGTAGGTCGACTGGCTGATGAGCACCTCGCCGGGCCCGGCGGTGCTGCACAGGCGCGAGGCGACGTTCACTGCGTCGCCGATGACGGTGTACTGCAGCGTGCGCGAGGAGCCGATCGCGCCGGCGATGACCGGGCCGGTGTTCACGCCGATGCCGATCTGGATCGGGTCGGCGCCTGTGGCCACACGCATGCGGTTGAACTCCTCGAGCGCACGCTGCATCTCGAGCGCGCAGCGGACCGCGAGTACCGGCGAGTCCGGGCGCTCGACCGGTGCGCCGAACAAACCGATGATCTCGTCGCCGACGTACTTGTCGAGCGTGCCGCCGTTGTTGAACAGCACGTCGACCATGACCTCGAAGTACTCGTTGAGGGTCCGGACCATCTCCTCGGGCGCGTGGCGCTCGCTCATCGAGGTGAAGCCGCGGATGTCGGCGAACAGCATCGTGACGTCGCGCTTCGACCCGGCTTGATCGAGCTGCAGCGCGCCGGCGACGATCTGCTCGACCAGGTTCGGCGACAGCAGGCGCTGGAACTGAGCGCGCGTCTCGGCCTCGCGCTCGATCTTGAGGGCCAGGCGGTTGTTCTCGATCGCGACCGCGGCCTGGGTCGCGATGCCCTGGAACAGCGTGAGGTCCTTCTCGGTGAACGCGCCGGTGTTGAGCATCGAGTCCATGTGCATCGCGCCGACCAGCTTGTCGGCGTGCAGCATCGGCACGCACATGGTCGAGCGGATGCCCTGCATGATGATGCTCTTGGCGGCCTTGAAGCGCTCGTCGACCATCGCGTCGGACGAGAGCACCGCCCGCTTGTTGTTCTTGACCTCTTCGAGGATGCTGCTCGAGAGCGTGATCTTCTCGTCTTCACGCTTCTGCTTGACGTACTGCGGCACCAGCTCGCCGGTCTCCTGATCGACCAGCAGGATGACCGCTCGGTCCGCACGGATGAGCTGGAAGGTCTCCTCGACGATCTTCCGGCACAGCTCGTCGAGGTCGGTGTCGACCGACAGGCGCTGCGACAGCTCGTGGGCGATGCGGAGCTTCTCGTAGTCGGCCCGCAGGGCCTCGACGTTCTCGATCTGCGCGGCGGGCAGGAAGTGGGCGCTGGCGTCGACGCGGCTGCGGACCTGGCTCTGCACCGCGTCGGAGAACAGCGTCATGTGCTTGGGCTGGGCGATCGAAGCGCTGTCCTCCTCGAAGCGCAGCACGGTGTTGCCCAGCGAGATCTCGTCGCCGTTCTGGAGCGTGTGCTCGGTGATCCGCTCGCCGTTGACGAAGCTGCCGTTCAAGCTGCCGACGTCACGCAGCACATAGCGGCCTTGCGGCCCGCGGGTGATGCGGCAGTGCTCCTTCGACACGATGCGGTCGAGCAGCTGCACGGTGTTGTCGGGATGGCGTCCGAGCGTGTTGAAGGCCACGAGCACGTGCTCGCGCTGACCTTCGCCCGTCACCAAGATGAGCCGTGCCTGCATTCCCAGTGCCGACGGCAAGCGTATCAGGTCCGCTGCGCGGCTGCCCGGCCGCCGCGGGCGGGGGCGGGCCCGCGCGCAGGTCCCGAGCCGGCACGAAACGGCGCGCTCGGCCGGCGTCACTCGGGCAGCGTCAGCACGTGCTCGATCTGCACGTCGGCGCCGATCGGCGCGAGGACATCGAAGGGCCAGTGGTACCAGGCCGTGTACACCGCGCCGAACTTCGCCACGCCGCCCTCGACTTCGATCCACGTCTCCATCTCGGGGTCGAGCACGCCGATGCTCTCGAGCTGTGAGGCCATGCGAGTGCGCAACAGCTCACGTTCGCGGGCCTCCTTGCGATAGAGCTGGCGGCGCCCTGCGAAGGTGCTGCTGGTCTCTTCGAGCACGCGATAGGCCTCCTGCTTGATGAAGCTGACGCGGATGGCCTCGTAGCCCGCGTAGGCGGCCGCGACCAGGAGCACCACCACCGTCACGGAGACGACGTTGATGACACGTGGCTGTTTGTAGCGAACGGGCTGCACGGCTGGTCTCGCGGGGGGTGCTCGGCGCGGACGGCTTCGAATCCTCGGGCGGGTTCGACCTCGATGATAGGCGATCGCGCGGTCGGCCGGTCGACGCGGGTGGTGAGTCCGCACTGGGGCCGCTATGATGGCCGTCCACGCCTCGTGCACCACCTCCCCGCATACGTGGCGATCGAACGCTGGGTCGCAGGTCGCACCGTGGTCGTCGCCGCGCCCGTCGACACCGCCGGTGCGTTGCGCCTGCGCGACGCGGGCGCGCACGTCATCGTGGTCGGCGCGCTGCCGACCGCTGCGGGGCTGGAGTGTCGCGCCGGCATCCCCGAGCTGCCGCTCGCGGCACGCAGCGTCGACGCAGTGGTGTGCATCGAAGGCTTCACGGGGCTCGCCGCCGGCCAGCGCCAGCGCCTGCTCGCCGAGGCCAAGCGGGTGCTCCGCGACGACGGCCTGTGCGTGGTGTGGGCGCCGCAGTCGGCCGCTGCCGAGCTGGATTTCTGGGCGCTCGAACGAGAGCTGACGGTGGCGTTCGCGTCGGTGCAGATGATGGCGCAGATGCCCTGGCAGGGCTTCAGCCTGGCGCCGGTGCTCGACGGCGACGACTTCGTGCCGCCGATCGTCGTACGCGAGTCGCTGTTGAGCGCGGCGCCCGACGCCAGCCACTACCTCGCGCTCGCGGGCGGCGAGGCGGCGGGCGTCCGCATCCGCGAGCTGCTCGAGTGCGTGTTGGTGCCGCTGGGTGCCGTCGACGTGGTCGCGAGCGACGACGAGGACGACGCGATGCGGCGCGAGGCGGCGGAGCTGGCGGCCACGCGCGCGGCCGAGCAGCTGCGGGCATGGGAGGCCGAGCAGCTGCAGCAACGCGAGCTCGAGCAAGCCCGCGTGGTCGAGCGTGCGCGCAGTGAGGCGGCGCAGCAGCTGCGCGCCGAGACCACCGAGCAACTGCGCGTGCGTGCCGATGAGCTCGCCGAGGTGCGTGCACGGCTGGCCGAGCTCGATCAGCGCATGCGCCATCGCGGCGCCGAGCTCGAGGTCGCGCGCGCGCGCGAGGTCGCGCTCCAGCACAGCCTCGACGAGGCGCGGGCGTGGACGGAGAGCTCGGCCAACGAGCTGGCCGAGCTGCGCGGCAAGGCCGATGCGAAGATCGCCGAGCTGCGTGCCGGGCTCGAGCACGCCAAGGAGCAGCTGCGCACCCGCGAGACCGACGTCGCCGTGCTGACGCGTTCGGTCCACGAACTCGAGCAGTCGTCGCTGCGCAACGGTGAGCATGCCGAGGCCCGCGCGCGTGAGCTCGAGGAGCGGGCCCGCTCGCTTGCCGAGGCGCGCGCACGGCTCGAGGCGCTGCAGGAGGAGCGGGCGACGCTCGCACGTCAGCTCGAGGTCGTCGCGGTCGAGCGCGACGCAGCGCGTCAGCTGACCGCGCGCCTCGAGAACGAGCTCGAGCACCTGCGTCGCCGCGCCGAGGTTGCCGAGGAGCACCTCGGCGAGCGCTCCACGGAGGCCTCGCGGTTGGCGGCCGAGACTGCGATGCTGCGCGAGCGCGCCGACCAGCAGGAGCGAGCACTCGCCCACGCGCGCACCCGCGCCGACGAGGCCTTCGCCAGCGCGGTGCACTCTGCGGAGCAAGGGCGTGTGCAGGCCGAGCTGGCGATCGATCGCGATCGTCTGCGCGAGGAGATCGCGCGCCGCACCACCGCCCTGGAGAAGCTCGAGGAGCGGCTGTGGGGCGCGCGCGACGAGGCCCAGCGGGAGCGCATCGAGGTCGTCAAGCTCGGCGCCGAGCTCGAGCGCGTGCGTGAGCAGCTCGAGCGATCGCGACAGGTCGAGCTGGCCCGCACTGCAGATCTCGAGCGCATGGCCGCGGAGCTGCGCCGCTTCGAGGTCGAGCGTGGCGATGCGATTGCCGCCGTGCACACTCGCGACGACGAGATCGCTCGTCTGCGGCGCGAGCTCGACGCGATGGCGTCGCGCTCCGACGACATGCACAAGCTTCGCGCGGAGCTCGAGCACCGCGCACGCGAGCTGGTCGAGGTCGGCGGCACGCTCGAGCAGGTGCGCGCCCGCGAGGCCGACCTGCAGAAGCTGCTGCGACGCCGAGAGCAGCAGCTGGTCGATGCCGGCGCCGAGCTCGAGCGCATGCGCACCGATCTCGATCAGGGCGCCGCGCTGACCAGCGGTCTGCAGAGCGAGCTCGAGGTACGCATGCTCGAGCTCGAGCAGCTCGCGGCCGGCGTCAGCAATCTGCAGCAGCAGGTCGAGGCGCTGCGACTCGAGCGCAACGAGGCCGATGCCCGCGCGGTCGACCTGCAGCAGCAGCTCGAGCAGCTCGCGGCCGAGCGCGAGCTGCTGCGACGACACCTGCGCGAGCGCGAGCAGGAACTCGCCGACGTCGCCTCGGCGCAGGAGTCGAACGGTGCCGAGCTGTTCTTGCTGCGGCGTGAGCTCGAGACCGTCGCCGAGTCGAACGAGCGCCTCAGCACGACACTACGTCAGAACGCACCGCTGACGGACAACGCGCTCGAGGCCCGCGCGAAGGACTGGCCCGACGAGGCACTCGCCGAGATCATGCGGCTCCGGACCGAGCTCGCCGCGCGGGGCGAGGCCGAGCTGCAAGCCGCCCGTGGTGAGGACGCGGGCAGCGAGCGCGTGCGCGTGCGGCAGCTGCAGCTCGAGCTCGAGATCCGCGCGCAGGAGCACGAGCAGGTGCTGGCCCAGCTCGACGCTGCCGAGCAGCGCATCTGGGAGATGACCGACGCCAGCGACCGCAACGCTGCGCGCCTTGCCGCGGGGCTCGCCCAGCTGGAGAAGCAGCGCGAGCAGTTCGACGACACCCTCGAGGAACTCGAGATCACCCGCGGGTTGCTCGCGGCGGCGCAGGCCCGCAACGTCGAGCAGGAGCGGTTGCTGGCCAGCGAGCGCGCCAAGCTGGCGCGAGTCGGTGGCGACGCGAGCCTGGAGCTCGACGGCGTCGAGGCGCTGTTCGCCGATCTCGACGAGGCCGATCGCACCAAGGACGTGGCGCCGATCCTGCTGCCGACCAAGGCCACGCTGGCCCAGGCTGCAGAGCGGCGCGCGGACGCGGTGCCGACCGCGGTCGCCGATGGCGGCACACCCGTCGGTGGTCACGCGAGCTCGAGCAGCAGCTCGGGCAGTCGGCCGATCGAGCTCCGCAGCGCACCGCGCGTGGTGGTCGAGCCGCTGGAGGACGACGCGTGGCGTGATCCCGAGTCGAAGGAGCAGTGAGCGCGGCGCGGCGTGCCGCACCGACGACCCCGCCGGCGGCCCGTGCGGCCGCGTTCCAGACGGGCACGCGAGAGAGGACTTGACGCCGGCGCGCCGGAGTCCTAGTTTCCCCCCGCCGCGACCTCGCGAGGGTGGCGAAATTGGTAGACGCGCACGGTTCAGGTCCGTGTGTCTCACGACGTGGGGGTTCGAGTCCCTTCCCTCGCACAAGCCGCTGGCTGCTCGACGAGCCCTCCTCAGGAGGGCGCCGAACGCTTCCCGACTGCGGAACCGAGGCGCCCCCCGAGCGGAGGACCGTCGGCGCGTCAGAGCGTTTCGATCTTCGAAACCGCGATGGACGGTCCGCTCATGTGGATGCCGAAGCCATCGGACGCGACGTTGCCGTGTACCCGCACGCGCGCGCCGGGTTCGACCTTCACGTCGCCGTCGAGGCGGTACACCGCGCCGTCTTCGGCGACCAGCTCGAAAAAGCCGCCCTCGAGGTCGTTGCGCCGCACGGTGCCGGTGAACTTCGACATACGCCGGCAAGTGTACCGCATCCGTGACGGTGGGCTAATCTGACCGCCGCCGTGGACGCTCGCTGCTGCTGGATCGGGCTGCTCGTTGCGGTCGCATGCGGTGGGTCGTCGCACGCGACGCCGAGCATCGATGGGGCGCAGCCGGCGAGCGAGCGCGCAGATGGCGAGCCCTCGACGAATGCGCCGCCGTGGCCGTCGTGGCCATCGTGGAGCGACAGCCCGTGGCCATCGGCGTCGGCGCGCGCCGACGCGATCGCTACGGAGCTCGCGCGCGCCAGCGAGGAGCTCACGGCGGTTCCCACCGATCCCGCGGCGCGCGACGAGCTGGCGCGGACCATCGCGCGCGTCGGTGGTCGCGATGCCGCGTCGCAGCTGCTGGCGATGCTGGCCGCCCAGCCCGAGCCTTCGCCCGCGTTCACGGCCGCGATCGGCCTGCTCGAACCACAGCCCGATCGGCCCGGCGAAGCGCCGTCGCCCCGCGGCGCGTGGGCAGGGCTCGAGCAGGCGTTGTGGCTGCACTACGCGCTGGACGACTCGTCGGTGCGCATGCGCGCGACCAGCTTCGCGCTGGCGCGCATCGGCGGGGTTGCGAGCCAGGCTGGGTTCGCGGCCGAGATCGCGGCGAGCGACGACGACGACGCGCGCCGTGGCGCGGTGTTCGATGCGATCGGGATCCTCTGCGCGCGTCGAGTGCCCCTGCAGGGTGACGCGCTGCCGGGCCTGGCGCAGGCGCTCGAGCACGGTGCGCCGGCGGTGCGGCAGGCTGCACTGGCCGCGCTGGCCCGCTGCGTGCCGCCCTCGGCCGAGGCGTTCGCGGGTGACGAGCGCGCCGCGTGGGTGCAACGACTCGAACGCATCGTCGCCGCCGACGACGACGAGTCGGCGCGGCTGGCCTGGCGCGCGTTCGCGGCGCTCGGTGAGGCACCCGCGGCGATTCCAGCATCCATCCTCGGCATGCCCGCGCCCGCGTGGACGGTCGAGGTCGAGGCCGTGCGCGCGCTCGCAGCCTCCGAGGCGACGCGGAGCGAGCTGGTCGAACGGCTCGCGAAGCTCCCGCTCGATCAGCAGGTCGGTACCCGCGTGAACGTGGTGTGGGTGGCATTGTCGTCGTTGCGTCGCGCCGCCGATGCGATGCCCAGCAGCATCGCGTCGCTGCAGCCGCTGCGTCGGGCACTGGCGTCGGCCCGCGCCGAGCTGCCGCGACGACGCTTCGAGCTCGCGATCCTCCGTTGCGAAGCCGAGGTGCTGGCGGCGATCGCCGATGGCTCGGTCGCGACGCTCGGGACCTGCGCCCGCGACGACCGCGAGCTCGTCGCGCCGAGCTATGCGGCGTCGCTGTCGGTCGAGGCCCTGGCCGCGATGGGGCGCGCGTCGGCGATGCGTGTGCGCGCCGATGGTCTCATGGAGCTGGCGGTCGACGAGCGGCCCGGGGTCGCGGCGGCGGCCCTCTCGGCCCTCGCGGACCTCGAAGATCCACGGGTCAACCCGCTGCTTCGTGAGGCGCTGCTGCGCGCCGACGCTGGCGTGCTCGCGGCGGCCGCGGGCGCCATCGCGGCGCGGGCGGCCGATCGCGGTCGGCGGGATCCCGAGGCCGTGCCCGCCCTCGAGGCGTTGGTGGGTCGCGCCGATGCGCGTGACACCCTCGAGGCGCGCCTGGCCGCCGTGGAGGCCCTCGGGGCGCTCGCGCGCAGCACCGGTGCGGCGGTCGGCGAGCTGCAGCGCGACGGTGCCGCGATCCCCAAGCTCGCGATGGATGGCGATGACGCGCGCGCATGGTTGCAGCGGGTCGTGGTGCCGCTCGCCGCCGATCGCCACGACGCAGTGCGTCGCGCGGCGTGGCTCGCGTTGGCGGGGCACGACGACCTGCGTGAGGCGTTCGCCCTGGCGGTCCCGCGTCGCTTCGACCACGGCTTCGCGCCCGAGGTCGAAGCTGCGGCCGCGGCCGCCGGCGCGGAGGCGGTCGCAGGTCTGCGCGTGCACACCGGCGCCGGTGTGTTCGAGATCTCGTTCGACGGTTCACCGGCTCCGATCGCACGGGCCAACCTGGTGGCGCTCGCGCGCGCAGGCTACTTCGACGGCTTGCGATTCCACCGCGTCGTGCCCGGCTTCGTCGTGCAGGGCGGCGACCCCCGCGGCGACGGCTACGGCGGACCGGGCTGGGTGGTGCCGTGCGAGTGGTCCGAGCTTCGCTACGAGCGTGGCACCGTCGGCATCGCGCTCGCGGGCAAGGACACCGGCGGCTCGCAGTTCTTCGTCACGCACACGCGCCAGCCCCACCTCGACGGACGCTTCCCCGTGGTGGGTCGCGTGCGCGAGGGCATGGAGGTCGTCGATGCGCTCCTGCCCCAGGACGTGATCGAGCGCGTCGAGGTGATTCCCGCCGCGGTGTCGTCGCCGTGAGCGGCTCGTTGTGGCTGATCGGCGGCCTCGATCCCACCGGCGGCGCCGGGGTCGGTCGCGACGAGGCCACTGCGATCGCGCTCGCACCGGCGCTACCGCGCCACGTGGTGATCACGTCGTACACCGAGCAGGGCGATGGACGTCCCGCGCGCGGGCACGCGGTCGCGGCGAACCGCCTGCGCGAAGCCCTGGCGAACCTCGATCGGCCGCTGGCGATCAAGCTCGGGTTGCTTCCGGCGTCGCTGGTCGAGATCGTCGACGCGACGCTGGCGGAGCACGCGGCCCCGTGCGTGCTCGACCCTGTGCTGCGTGCCAGCGACGGCGGCGACATGGGTGCGTCGGTCGAGGCGCTGCGGGGTTTGGTGCGGCGGGTCGAGCTGGTCACGCCGAACGGCGACGAGGTGCTCGCGATGTTCGGCTGCGCGCCCGCGGCGGTCACGACCGCGATGCTGCGTCCTTGGGGCGACGCGGCGTGGTTGCTCAAGGATTGCGAGCCGGGCCCGCGGGTGCGGGACCGATTGCTCGACGCGGATGGCGAGACCTCGTTCGTGCGGCCCCGGGTGATGGGCCCCGATCCCCGCGGCACCGGCTGCGCGCTCGCGACCGCCATCGCCTGCGGGCTCGCAGGCGGGCACTCGTTGGTGGCGGCGTGCCGCGATGCGATCGCCTGGCTCGACGACGCACGCACGCGCGTCACGCCCGGACCCGACGGTCGCGCTCACCTCGCTTGAGGTGGCTCCGACTCTGGCGCGAGGATCAGCTCGGTCAGCTTGGGCAGGCTCGCCAGCCGGGCGGCACCGGCGGGGGTGACCACCGTCGCGCTGACGTCGAGACGGCGCAGCTGCACGAGCTTCAACAGCGGCTCGATCGCCGCGTCCGTGACGAGCGTGTGATCGAGCCGCAGCGACTCCAGCGTCACCAGCTGACCGAGGTGCACGGCGCCGGCATCGACCACGTCGGTGTGATCGAGCATCAGATGCCGCAGGTTGCCCAGTGTGGCGAGGTGCGCAAGCCCGCGATTGGTCACGCGGGTCTGCGACAACACCAACGTCTCGAGCCGCGTGAGCCCGGCGAACGCCGCAAGCCCGACGTCGGAGATCTGCGTGCCTGCGAGGTCGAGCTCGCGCAGTGCGTGGAGGTTGCCGATCTCCGCCGCGGCGTGGTCGTCGACGGCAGGCGCGTGGAGCCGCAGGCGCTCGAGCCACACCAGCGAGCCGAGGTGCTCCATGCGGCCGTCGGCGAAGTCGCCCGAGAGCTCGAGCCAGCGCAGCGTCGGGACCTGCTGGAGCGCATCCAGGCCGGCCGTGCCGATGTCACGATCGACCAGCTTCAGCTGCTTCAGGGCCGGTAGGCGCGCGAGCGCGGCGAGCCCAGGCCCCGACACGCTCGAGCGCAGCAGCTCGAGCACTTCGACGCTCTCGCAGTGACGCAGCGTGTGCAGTCCGCCGTCGCCGAAGCGCGGGCAGTCGCAGCTGAACTTCACGACCGGGAGCTCGCGAAAGTACAGCGGGCTGTTGTCGTTGAAGGTGTCGCCCGCCCAGGAGATCTCCCGCAGGCGCGACAGCGGCTTGATTTGGTTGAGCGAGAAGTTGCCGATCCGCGTGTCGTCGAGCTCGAGCACCTCGAGTGACTCGACCTTCGACAACGAGAGCATGGCGTCGTGACCGGCCCAGCGGCCGACCAACCGCGCACGCGTCAGCGTTCGCGGCCACAGATCGAGCGCGCGCTCGAGCACCGTGCCGCGCGTCAGTTCGAGCACCGTCACCTCGCGCAGGGCGAGCGCTTCGAGCGGCTCCAGCTCGAGCTTCTCCGGGGTCGTCACGCGTACCAGCTCGAGTCGGCGCAGGCCGGACAGGGTCGCGAGTGCAGCGACGATGCCCGGATCGAGCTCGAGCTCGGCGAGCGTGAGCTGCTCGATCTGGGTGGCGCCGGCGAGTGCCGCCGCCAGGTTGGCGCAGCCCGAGATCCGCAGCGAGCGCAGCTTGGGCGCTCGCGCCAAGACCTCCGGCAGATCGACCGACGTGCACACGTCGGTCGCGTCGAGCTCGTCGAGCTGCCCGAGGCGATCGTCGAGGGCGAACGCGAGGTCGAGCCCGGTCACGTCGTCGAGGACGCGCTGCGACAGTGCGCGGCCGTGCTGGACCGCCAGCGTTCCGCGCGGTGGACCGTCGTCGACGACCGGTGGCACCGCCTCGACCGGCGCGGCGAAACCCGTGCTGCCGCTCGCAGGTTCGGCCGCCGGGTCATCGCCGCAGTTGCAGCCGGCCAGCCAGAGCATGCCGGCTGCGAGGAGACGCGGACCCACGACCCGAAGCTCTACCGCGAACCGAACACCGGCCACCGCCTTAAACCCCCGGCGGGATCGCGGGCTGCGCGTCGGGCGCACCCCGCGGGGCATCACCGTCGTAGGAGCGTTGTTAGGGCCTATCTGAACGATGTTCCGCGAATTTCGGCCGGGCGCCCGCGTGATTGACGCAACCCAGTCGTTTATGTACAACCCGCCCCGACGGCTGTTGCCCCGGGTGGGGTCCGCCGCGAGGGAGTCAGGTCCAGAACCATGGGAACGAATAGGATCGAGCGCGTGCTCCGGCACGACGGGATCGTCGCCGTCCTCGATATGACCGCCGAACAGGCTACGAACGGTGATTCGGGGTGGGTCGGGGAGGAGCGCTGGCAGCCGATCGTCATGGAGGCCGTCAAGCTGCGGCAGATTGCCAACGAGCCCGCGGTTCGCGTGCTCGTCGGGGATCACGCAGTCCTGGTCTCCGGCGACGAGAAGCACGTGGTCGGCGTGGTCTTCATCAAGGGCCATCCGGTCGTGAAGTCGGTGGTGCGCATGGTGCGGCAGCTGCTGCGCTCGCCAAACGCGCTGCCCGACGGCTTCTGATCGGTGCGGCGCCGCCTGACTGCGGACGGTGCGCCCGTCCGCAGTCCGGTGGATGATCGGCCTGTGAACCTGGTCGAGCAACTCGCGCAGGTGGTCGGTGACGCTGGCCTCCTGCAGGAACCCGCCGACCTCGGCACCTACGGCAGCGACCGCTGCCGGGGACCGTGGTCGGCGTCGCCGTCCGTCGTCGTGCTCCCTGGCTCGGTGGAGCAGGTGCGTGAAGTCGTGCGCGTGGTCGCGGCGGCCGGCGGCGCGATCGTGCCCTCGGGTGGGCGCACGGGTCTGTGTGGTGGCGCCACGGCCACCCGCGGTGAAGTCGTGGTCTCGCTCGAACGGATGCGTCGCATCGATCCGGTCGACGTCGCGGCGAGGGTCGTGCGCTGCGAGGCCGGTGCGACCGTCGAGGCGGTGCAGCTGGCAGCGGCCGCGCACGAGCTGATCTATCCCGTCGATTTCGCGGCCAAGGGCAGCGCGCAGATCGGCGGGAGCATCGCGACCAATGCCGGCGGTGTGAAGGTGCTGCGCTACGGCTCCACGCGTGCGTGGGTCAGTGGGCTCGAGGTCGTGACCGCGAACGGCGATCTCCTCGAGCTGGGTGGCGCGCTGGTGAAGGACAACACCGGCTACGATCTGCGGCAGCTCTTCATCGGTGCCGAGGGCACGCTCGGGATCGTCGTCGCCGCGACGCTCCGACTGACGCGTCCGCCCGCGGGCGTGGTGGTCGCGTTGGTGGCGGTGCCCGATGACGCATCGATCTTGCGGCTGTACGAGCGGGTGCAGCGAGGCATCACGTTGCAGGCCTTCGAGTACCTCGAGCACGGCTGCCTTCGGCACGTGATGTCCCATCGCGGACGCGAGCACGCCGGACCCTTCGAAGCGCCGAGCCATGCCTACGTGCTCGTCGAGGCCGAGCATGCCGAGGGTGAGTCGGAGGCCCAGCTGCGCGAGCGCATGATCGAGCTGTTCGCGGCTGCCGCCGCGGCCGGCGAGATCGAAGACGCGGTGGTCGCGACCACTGCGGCGCAGGCGCGGGATCTATGGTCGCTGCGCGAAGACGTGAGCGAGTCGTTGCATCGCCATCGTCCGCACAAGAACGACGTGGCGCTTCCGCTCTCGGCGCTGTTGGCGTTCCTCGCGGCGTGGCGTCCGCTGGTCGCGGAGCACCTACCCGGTGCGGAGGCGCTGTCGTTCGGCCACGTCGGCGACGGCAACCTCCATCTCAACGTGCTGCCTCCGCTCGCGCAGGACCACGGCGCGTTCATGGTCGCGTGCGAACGCTACGACGACGCGACCTACGCGCTGGTCGAGCGCCACGGTGGCAGCATCTCCGCCGAGCACGGCGTCGGACTGCTCAAGCGCGAACATCTGCACCACAGTCGCTCACCGGCGGAGCTCGCGATGATGCGCGCGATCAAACGGGCGCTCGATCCGACCGCGCTCTTCAACCCGGGTAAGGTCCTCGGTTGACCGTCGGTCGCGAACCTGCCGTAAATGGTCGGGTGACCTTTTTCCATGGCTCGCGTCTCGGTTCTGCGCTCGTGCTGGTGTTCGCGTGCTCGTTCGACTCGTCCGGCAGCGGCGGCGGATCGGGGGATGCGGGCAGCACGGGCGGTAGCGGCAGCGCGTCCTCCACGAGCGCCACGGTGGGCGACTCGTCGACGGCGGCGTCACTGGACGGTTCGGCCAGTGCTTCGGCCAGCACGACGGCCGGCACCACGGCGAGCACCACGGCCGGGACCACGGACGGCACGACCACGGCGACCGGCGATGGTTCGTCGAGCACGTCGGGCAGCGCCAGCAGCGATGGCGGCAGCACGGCGGGCGACGGCAGCTCGAGCACCGGCGGTCAGCCTGCGACGTATCACCTGCAGCACGGCGATCAGACCGCCTGCGATGATCCGCTGTGGTGCTACTTCAACGGCAATGTGCTGAGCCCCGCCGGCGATCCCATCGAGGGGCAGGAGTGCTTCACGGCGCCGATCAGCCCGCCGTTCGAGCTGCTCTCGATGCACTACTCGGTGGCGGCGGTGCACACCGATCTGGAGGACTTCGAGCTCCGCGTCTACGAGCGTGATGGCGGTGGCCCCTCCAACCTCATCGAGCAGGTGGTGCTGACGCAGCTCGACGCGTCGCCGATGGAACACGACTACGAGTTCGCGGCGCCGATCCAGATCGATACGCAGGAGTTCTGCATCGGCTTTGCCACCACGGCGCCCGGGCTCGCTTCCGCGCTGGGCATGGCCGTCGACACCGACTCCACGGTCGGGGATGCCTCGTTCTTTCGTATGGAGGGCAACGGTGCTTGCAACGTTCCGGACTGGGAGGACGTGGTGAGCTTTCAGCCCAATCCCTTCGGGAATTGGTGCATGGACGCGGAGATCCGCGAGATTCCCTGATCCGGCGCGAACGCCGACGCCCGTGACGCGTGCGCGTGCGTTGCTATCCTCTGCGCACTTGGCCTGGTTGTTCGAGTTGCTGCGGCTGGTCTTCGAGCCCCGCGCTTCCTCTGCGATCGCTGCGTTGCTGGTCGGGCAGCCGAGCCTCGCCACGGAGCTCACGCACATCTGCCGACGCGAGTCGCACTGTCGCGTGGTCGCGGCACATCCGGCCGATGCGTGGGCGGGGGCCTCGATGCGGCGCAACGCGATCCGCGTGGGCTGGCTCGATCCACGCTGCCCGTTCCACCACGGTGACCCCGAGCGCTTCTCGACCCGCGGCACGCACGGTCTGAGCGCGGCCTACAGCCTGCGGTTCCTCGGTGACTGCCTGCCGCCCGAGGTGCTCGACGTGCCGATGGTGTCGGCGATCGCCGCGGCGCGTCGGGCCCAGGCGCAGTGTCGACATCACGGCGCGTGCACGGTCGAGGCGCGACACCGGCTGTGGGCGGGCGCCAACCGAACGCCGCGGCCGCGCGAGCTCAGCCGGCGCCGGGCTCCGGCGCGGCCGCGCCGGCGGGTGGCAGCACCAACGCCTGCTGCTGGGGCGTCAACGGCTGGTTGAGGATCACCTCGACCTTGGTGCGCGCCCAGTCCTCGTCGACGGTCGAGACGACCACGCGGTACTGCTTGCCGTCGATCAGCAGTCGGGCGGCGCGGTTGAACCACGAGTAGACCGTCGCATTGCCACCGGGTGCATCGACCTTGGGCTCACCGGGCAGCGTGAGACCGACGTAGGCGAGCGCGGTCGCGGGTGCGAACGGTCCGCTCGCGCCGAGCAGCCCGTCGAACGCGACCGCGGTGGCCTTGCCGTCCTCGTACTCGATGCCGACCGCCTTGAACGCACCATTCTTGTCGCCGTAGCGCTGCATCGCGAAGGCGCACTGGAACCACGTGCGCTCGGGCAGGTAGCGCACGCACGACTTGCGAGCCATGCCCTTGCCCAGCGGCTCGGCGAGCTGCGCCTCGACCTCGGCCGGTGACTTGCCGAGCAGTCCGGCCAGGGGCAGCGGCCCGTCGCCGACGGTGGCGAGCGGCTGGTCGGGCGCCGCCTTGGCGTCGGGACCGGTCCCTGCCTTGGTGTCCGGCGTCTTGCTGTCCGGTGTCTTGCTGTCCGTCACCGGCGGCACCTGCTGGGGAACCGGTGTCTTGCCGTCGAGCTTCGCGGCGGTACCCGGGGGCCGCTCGTCCGCACAGCCGCTCGCTGCCAGGGCAGCCAACACGAAGACCATGGTCGACCAACGATCGCGCACGCAGCGAGGCATCGGTCCCGACCGTACCCCCAAATCGGTCGCGCGCGCAGCTTCACGGGTACGATCCCGCGAACCCGGCGCATGCGGTCGCGCCCGAGCCGTCGTTGCCTGGCTTCGCCGCGGGCTGCTACGCTGCGTCCGCGCCCGTAGGCGAGCCTGGCGGAATTGGTAGACGCGCTGGATTTAGGTTCCAGTGTCCTCGCGGCGTGGGGGTTCGAGTCCCCCGGCTCGCACTACGGATCCTTGGTGCGCGCCAGCGAAGGCGGCGGCGCGGCGCTGCGATGGATCTCGAGATCCAGGCTGAACAGGTGCTCGTCCACGGTGAAGACGATGCGGTGGCCATGCTCCTCGACCTTGCCGAGGAAGCCGCGCTGGTCGAGGTGCACGCGCTCGCTCGGCCGTGTCCGCCACCAGCTGTCGCGACGACTGCGAACCGTGAGCTCGTGCTCGAGCACCAGCTCCGGCGCGGGCTGGCCACGCTTGGCGGTGCCGACCAGACGCGGCGTCGCATCGAGGCTCAGCGCGATCTCCAGCTCACCGCCCTCGAGCCGCACGGTCTGATCGACGGTCGCGTTCATGCCGAGGATGGTCGTGACGACCGGCTGCGACAGCACCTTGCCGACCGCATCGGTGTCGGGATCGGGCGCGCCGACCTGCAGCTGATCATCCGGGTACAGCCGCAGCGTCGCGCGCACCTGCACCGCCTGCGGATTCGAGAGCTCGTGGGAGAATTCCTGCGTCGGGGCGTCGCCGACCAGCTGCGCCACGTTGGCCTTCCCGACCCGGACCTCGGGCGGCGGGGAGAAATCGATCGCGCGTGTCACCACCAGGATCGCGCCGGCGACCACCACGAGGTATCCGTTCCTGCGTGACCACGCGAAGGCGCGGCGCAGGCGTCCGTGACGGGCTGCGGGCTGCGCCGATGCATCGGCCTCGCCGTCGCACGCATCGCCCATGACGCACGACGCGTCGGCATCGGCGTCGACGTCGGTTGGGATCTCGCCAGGCTCGTCCACAGCCCGCCGAAGCTGGCACAGCGCCGAGACGGCCACCAAGTTCCCGGCGAATTCCGCGGGGCTCGAGCGCTCACTCGACGTGCGCGCCGAGCCCGGCCCGCAGGGCATAGGCCGCGATCCCGAAGGCCACCGACACATTCAGCGATCGCTTGTGGCCGAGCATCGGGATGAACACGACGCGCTCGCACAGCGCGAGGACGCGGGGGTCGACGCCGGAGACCTCGTGGCCGAGCACCAACATCACGGCCCGATCGTGGGCCGCCGCGCGGGTCTGCGCGGCGAACAGATCGACCGCCCGCTCGCCGCCCTCGAGGGCCCACAGCGACCAACCCTCCGCGAGGCACTGCGTGGCCGCCTCGATGGCATCGGCGTGTCGCCGCCATGGCACCGAGAGCTCTGCGCCGAGGGCGGTCTTCGCGAAGCCGGGGTGGGCCGGCGTGGGCGTGATCCCGGCGAGCACCGCCAGCGAGACGCCGACGCCATCGGCGGTCCGAAAGATGCCACCGACGTTGCGCAGGCTCCGAACGTTGTCGAGCAGCAGGCCGAGCCGGCGCGTGTGTCCACCCGCGCCCGCGCCGAGGTCCACGCTCGCGGCGCTCGCCGTCTGGGCGTGTGTCGTCGGCCGGTCTTGCGCGGGAGTCGGCACCTCGGCGCTGGTGTAGGGCTCGTCGACGAACTGGGTCGGCGCGCCGCACAGCGGGCAGCGCTCACCGAGTGGGCTGCCGTCGTCGACCGGAAAGCGCAGCCCGCAGCCGCCGGCACAGAGTCGGGCCCGAAAGCGTCGCGTCGCGCCGGTGGTGTCAACGGACATCGCGGGGGATGCTATCCTGCAAGCGATCGTGGTGTATCGCGACGACCGCCAGGCGCTCTCTCTGCAGGTTGCCGAGCTCGAGCGCGAGAACGATCGCCTGCGCGAAGAGCTCGACACCCTGCGTGGTGAGGCCAAGCGAGCCCGCGACGAGGACCGCGAGACCCGCCGCCGCGCCAGCGCCGAGGCCGGCTGCGTGGCCTGCGGTGGGTCGCTGCTGCCGGTTGCGTTGTTTGCGGGCCGCAACCTCAAGGCGCCGATCCCCATCTCGCTGTCGACCCTGCGCTTCGGCGATCCGGACGGGGGCTTCACGCGGTCGGCCCCCGTGCGCGCGCGGGTGTGCTCGAGCTGCGGCTACGTGCACTGCTTCATCGACATCGAGCGCGCCGGCGACGTCGCGTCGGCGGTCGCGTTCGACACACCCGACGAGGGCTGAACCGCGGGGCCGCGCTCCAGGGGTGTGGCCCCAAGCGGGACGTGGCCTGGATCGCCTGCGTGGCCTGCTGCACGAAGCCACCTGTATGACGACGGTCGCGCTCATCCCCGCCCGCGGCGGCAGCAAGGGCATCCCGCGCAAGAACCTGGTCGCGATCGGCGGCCGGCCGCTGCTGGTCCACAGCATTGCCCATGCACGCGCGACCGCGGGCATCGATCGCGTGTTTGTCAGCACCGACGACGACGAGATCGCCGACGTTGCGACCTCGGCCGGCGCGCAGATCATCCGCCGTCCGGCGGAGCTGGGCAGCGACACCGCGTCGACCGAGTCCGCCATCGAGCACGCGCTTGCGAGCATGCGCGCCGACGGGCTCGTGCCCGATCGCGTGGTGTTGCTGCAGGCGACCTCGCCGTTTCGCAGCCCCGGTCAGCTCGACGCCGCGCTGCAGCGGTTCGACCGCGAGGGCTGCGACAGCATGCTGTCGGTGGTGCGCTTCTGCGGCTTCGTATGGCGCGATGACGGCCACGGCGCGGCGCCGTGCACCTACGAGCCGGGCGCGCGGCCGCGGCGACAGGACATCCGCGGCATCACGCTCGAGACCGGCTCGTTCTACGTGTTCACCCGCGCGATCTTCGAGGCCACGGGGGCGCGGCTGGGCGGTCGCATCGCGACCTTCGAGGTGCCCGAGGCCGATGCGATCGACATCGACGAGCCGGCCGACCTCGAGCGCGCCCGCGCCGAGGCGCTGCGGCGGGGGTTCGGTGCCGATGTCGACCTCGCGGCCATCACGTGGCTGTGGCTCGATGTCGACGGCACCATGACCGACGGCGCGATGTACTACGGCGAGCAGGGCGACGAGCTGAAGCGCTTCGACACCCGCGATGGTGCCGGCATCGCGGCGTTCAAGCGCGCCGGCGGCCGCGTCGCGATCGTCACCGGCGAGCAGAGCACGGCCGCGGGGCGCCGCGCCGAGAAGCTGCAGGTCGATCACGTCGTGCTCGGCTGCCAGGACAAGGGCGCCGCGTTCGGCGAGTTCTGCCGCCGCTTCCGCGTGGCGCCGGAGCAGGTGCTCGCGATGGGCGACGACCTCGGCGACTTGCCACTGGTCGGGCGAGTCGGCGTGTTCGTGGCGCCACGCGATGCGCACGCCCAGGTGCGCGCGTGCGCCGACTGGATCACGCAACGCGATGGCGGCCACGGGGCCGTGCGCGAGGTGACCGATCGCCTGGTGCACGCGCGCGCGAGCCTGCGGCGCGCGGCCTGATCACTGCTCGGCGAGCCAACGCTCGGCGTCGATCGCTGCCATGCAGCCGGTGCCCGCGGCGGTCACGGCCTGGCGGTAGACCTTGTCGGCCACGTCACCGCAGACGAACACGCCGTGCACGCTGGTGTACGTGCTGCCGGGCCTGTCGATCTTGATGTAGCCGGCCTCGTCCATGTCGAGCTTGCCGACGAAGGGCTTGCTGTTGGGCTCGTGGCCGATGGCGAGGAACATGCCGGTGACCGCGAGCGTCTCGTCGGGCCCGCCGGTGGTGTCCTCGAGCAGCAGGCCGCTGACGCCGTCGCTGCCGAGGACCTCCTTCACGTTGCGGTTGTAGTGAACCGTGATCTTCGGGTTCTCGAGCACGCGGCGCTGCATGACCTTGCTCGCGCGGAAGCTGTCGCGGCGGTGGATCAGGTGCACCGAACGGCACATGCGCGTGAGGTACTGCGCCTCCTCCATCGCAGTGTCGCCACCGCCGATCACGGCGACGTCCTGGTTGCGGAAGAACGCGCCGTCACAGGTCGCGCAGGCGGTCACGCCCTTGTTGCGAAGCCGCTGCTCGCTGGGCAGCCCCAGATACTTCGCGCTTGCGCCGGTGGCGATGACGAGCGCGTCGGCGGTGTACACGCCGCTGTCGCCGACCACGCGGAACGGGCGCTGCGACACGTCGACCTCGTTGGCGAGGTCGTAGATGATCTCGGTGCCGAAGCGCTCGGCCTGCTCGCGCAGCTGGTCCATCATCTCGGGGCCGGTGACGCCCTTGGGATAGCCGGGGAAGTTCTCGACCTCGGTGGTCGTGGTCAGCTGTCCACCCGGCTCGGGACCCGCGAGCATCAGCGGCTGGAGATCTGCACGCGCGGCGTAGAGCGCCGCGGTGTAGCCGGCCGGGCCGGCGCCGAGGATCAGGATCTTGGAGTGCCGCGTGTCGCTCATCGTGATGCCGCGGAGCATACGGTGACACGCGACCGCCAACAACTGACGCAGGCCGCCCGCGCGGCGTGGCTCACGAAGCGATCTTCATGCTGAGCGTGATCACCGAGCCGTCACGCAGCACGTCGATGGCGAGCCGCTCGCCGCCGCCGCGCAACGCGTCGGCCACGTCGGGGGCGTCCTCGATGTCGGTGCCGTTGACGGAGCGCAGCACGTCGCCGGTGCGCAGTCCCAGCTGCTCGGCCAGGGACCCGGGCTCGATCGTCGCGACCTCGAGCCCGCGGTCACCCGGTCGCACCTGCACGCCCAGTCGCCCCGGGCGCGCGGTCGGTGGGGTCGGTGGGGTCGGGGCCGGGATCACGCCGATGGCGCCCGTCGACGGCGCAGCGCGCAGGTCGTCGAGGCGGTCGGCCGCGGGTCGCTCGGCCAACGTGGCCGCGAGCTCGAGCGTGCCGCCATCGCGCGTGACTTCGAGTCGCGCGACGTGGCCGGGCTCGAGCTCCGCCACGCGTGCGCGCAGGTCCGCGAAGTCCTTCACCGCGGTGCCGTCGACCTTGGTGATGATGTCGCCCTCGCGCAGCCCTGCGCTCGCCGCCGGGGTGCCTTCGTACACGCGACCGACCGTCGCGCCGACGGTCGTCGACGCATCGTCGCTGCGCTCGATGCCGGCGGCGCCGAGCCAGCCACGCACGACGCGGCCATGGGCCTGGAGCGCGGGCAGGATCTTCTTGGCTTGATCGATCGGGATCGCGAAGCCCGGCGCCGAGCCGGGGCCGACCGCGGTGTTGATGCCGATCACGCGACCCTGCAGATCGAAGAGCGGACCGCCGCTGCTGCCGGGCGCGATGTCGGCGTCGGTCTGCAGGAAGTCGAGGTAGCTCTCGCGGTAGAGCCCGAGGCTGCCGCGACCCTTCGCCGAGACGATGCCGACCGACGCGCTGTGCTCGAGCCCGAGCGGGCTACCGAGCGCGACCACCCAGTCGCCCACGCGTGCGGCGTTGCTGTCGCCCATGACCGCGGCTGGCAGACCGCTGGCGCCGTCGACCTGTACGAGCGCGAGGTCCGTCAGCGGGTCGCTGCCGACCACGTGGGCCGCGAACTCGCGACCATCGGACATGCGGACCTTCACCGATGCGGCACCCTCGACCACGTGGTGGTTGGTGACGACCAAGCCGTCGGTCGAGTACACGAAGCCGCTGCCGTGGCCCAGCGGTGTGGCCGACTCCGGCGCACCGAAGGCTCCGCCGCCGAACGGGAACGCGGCCCTTCGCGCAAAGCCCTGGGTGTGGACGCTGACGACGCTGGGGCCGACGTGCTCGAGCATCGGCGCGAGCGAGACGCGGGGATCGAAGCTGCCGATCTCACCACCCGCGGCGGTCGTGCGAAGGCCATCGACGGCCGCCATGATGGCCTTGGCGGTCTCGGTCTCGGGCGACTCGGTCGCGCTCGCGTCGGCGTCGGCGGCGGCCGCGTCGCGGCTGCAGCCAGTCGCGCCGAGGGCTGCGACGAGGCTACCGGGTCCGCAGACGAGCAACACGGCCGCGAGCGCGGGCCACGAGGTGGTTCGGCGGATGCGTAGGCTTGCCACGGAGGCGGCGAACCCAGGCCCCCGCAGGACCTATTCCCGCCCTTGGGGTCGGACCAGCTCGGACCACGTCCACGCGACCGGCGGCGCGTCGCTGTCGTGGTCTTCGTTCGCGCGCCGCAACCACAGCGACAGCGCGCGATGGTCGGTATCGACGATCATGGACTGCACGACCTCCGGCAATCGCACCCCGCGACCCACGCGCCATAACGCGTCGGCGTCGATGACGGGCTGGCGCCGTGATGCGTTCGCGAGCTCGCGATAGCGCGGGCACGAGGTGGGCGCACGCTTGGCGCGGAAGTGGTTGGTGGCCGCGAGGTGATCCGACGCGATCGCATCAGGGCCTTCCCCTTCGCTCGCCGTGCGGGTGACCACGCCATCGGCCTCGACCTCGAGCACGCGCGCGGGGCTGCGCACGGCGGCGGCAGCGACCGTCGCGGGCTCGACGACGTGGAGGATCCAGCTGCCCGCGTGGGTGGCTGCGCGCACCGATGCTTCGACATCGTCGGCGGTACTGCGGCCGTCGCCGTCGGTGTCGCGTCGTTCGAGTGCGTCGCGGACCAGCAGGTTGGCGGGCGCGAAGCCGGCGAGGGCCTGCAGCGCGCTGGCGGCCCCGTCGCCGTAGCCCATGTTGAAGAGCGCGGTCACGCCGGCCTCGTTGATGCAGCTCAGGCACGCGAGGTAGCCCGCGAAGCCGACCGAGACCAGCGCCTGTCGCTGCGGGTCCGACGGCATCGTCACGATGACGAGCTGCTGCGCGAGCAGGTCGGGATCGGTGCTCCAATCGAGGTTGCGCACGACCACCGCGGCGCCGTCGAAGGCCGCCGCGGTCGCGTCGCCCCACGTCGACAGCGACGAGCAACCGATTGCGAGCAGGTCGGTCATCGCGTTCAAGGCCAGGAGATCGTCGACGCTCAGCTCGCGCGCCAGCGCGGGCACGAATGCACCGCCGTGGTCGCGCATGCCCTCGATGACGCCGGCCGCCTCCTCTCGCAGGCTCGGCGCGATGGTGGCGGTACGCCCCATGGCCCCGGCGGCGGCGGTCAGGGCCGCGGGCGGCACCACGTCGAGCGCGTAGTCCTGCACCACCGCGAGGATGCCGTCGCGCAGCAGCGCGCCGTGGGCGTAGCCCATCTGCTGCGGCGTGCCCCACACCCGCAGCACGCGTTGGCCGTGCTCCAGCGTCAGCGTGCCGTTCACCGTCGCGGCCGACCCCGGGCCCTCGATCGGCCGCGACGCCGGCGCGAGCTCCGAGCTCGGCGTGCGGTGACCGGTCTCACCGCCCCGGCAGGCCGCAACCGCGGCCGCGCCGGCCAGCAGGTGCGCAGCGAGGAATCGTCGTGGGACGTACGCGTGCGGCAAGCTCCGTAGTGTGCGCCGTGGGATCGGCACGCGCCAGCGCGCGACCGCCATGCGACGCGCCCCTCGAGCGCGTGCGATCGCGGGCCGCGGGCGATTGCCCCAAGTCGCCGGCTTTCGTAGCTCCGCGGGCCCGTGCGACACTGCCGAGATCCATGCGTAGGCTCGCGCAGCAGCTCGTGCTCATCGCATGCGCGGTGACGTCCACGTCGGCGGTCGCCGGTGGCCACGACTGGCATCGCTCGATCGAGCCGACACGCTGCGACACCAGCAGTACGATCGAGTACCCGGCGGCCCAGCGGTGGGTCACCCACCGCTTCGTGCCCGGCGAGACGCTCGCGCAGCTGGCGGCCCGCTACGGGCTGCGAGAGTCGGATCTGCGGATCCACAACGGCATCCGCTCCGGTGTCGATCGCCTGGCCACCGGCAAGCGCATCAAGGTGAAGGCGCGCCGCATCCCGCCGCCACGGCGCGAGCTCGAGTACGTCGTGGGCGAGGGCGATACCTGGCAGTCGATCGCGCGCGCACACGGTGTCGATGCCAAGCAGCTGCAGGCGCATCACTGGCCTTGGCGCGACAAGATGACACCCGGGACCCACCTGCGGCTGTGGGTCGACCCCATCGTCCACGACTGGATCGTCGGCGCCCGCGACGACGACCCGGTGCCGCGCGGCGGCTTCGGCATCGGTGCGCCCGACACGGGCACGCTCGTGCACGGCGTCGCGATCCCGGCGGGGGAGGGCTACGAGCTACGATTCCCCGGTGCGAGCTACGGCACCTCGCATGCGGTCGCCGAGCTGACCAAGGCGCTCGCGAGCTGGCACGCGCACACCACCTACGAGGGCGTGCTGCAGCTGGGCACGATGAGCCGCGAGCACGGTGGCGCGATCGGTGATCATCGCTCGCACCGCACGGGTCGCGACATCGACATCAGCCTGCCGCGGCGCGTCGACGTGCCGGCGTGGATGCCCCTGACGCCACACCGCGTCGACTGGCTGGCGCTGTGGGATCTCGTGGGTGCGCTCGCGGAGGTCGACGCGACCGTGGTCTACCTCGACTACGCGCTGCAGAAGCCCTTCTACCGCGCGATGAAAGCTCGCGGCGTCGACGAGGCCGAGCTCCGCCGTCGCCTGCAATATCCGCGTGGACATGCGGCGAACCTAGGTCTGGTCCGACACGCGAAGGGGCACGACGAGCACATCCACGTACGCTTCGGCTGCGGTCCGTGTGAGACCGAGTGCATCGAGCTGGGCGCGTGGGCCAGCGGCTAGCGCCTTGCGGAGTCGCGGCCATGACGGCGTTCTGACCCACCACGATCCCTGTGTCGAGGGACTCGTCGGGTCGCGCCGCCCAAGGATTCCGCGGTCTCGCGCCGCCGCCCGCCAGCGGCCCCGGGCGCCGCCCACCCGAGGCGGCGGGCTGCGGCCGTGCGCCCCACCACAGTGCCCGCTCCGGACATCCGCCCGAAGGTTGCGCGCCGTTCGGGCCCCGCCGTATCCTCCGCGGACCATGTCCACGTTGCGAACCTCCCTCGGATTGGTGATCTGTGCGTCGCTCCTCGGCGGCTGCTACGGCAATGTCGACGCCTTCGCCAAGCGGGCCGCGGCGCTCTCGTGCAAGCGCACCAAGAACTGCGATGGCTCGGCGTTCGACGAGCTGTACAAGGGCGACATGGGTCGCTGCAAGGACGACGTCGAGGACAACCTCCACGATCAGCTCGATCCGCTGATCGACGATGCCGGCTGCGACTACGACGCCAAGGAGGGCCGCCTGTGCATCAAGACCGCGAACAAGCTGAAGAACGAGTGCAGCGACGACGCGGATCAGGACATCGCCGACGACTGCGCCGAAGTGCTCGACTGCCCCGGCGATTGAGCCGCTCGCTTCACCCCGGGGCGGCCGCGTCGACCGCCGCCGGGTCCTCGCCACCGTGGACCGCGGCCTCGTCCTCGAGGCCGGCGTCCACGAGCTCGGCATACAGCCCGCCCTTCGCCATCAGCTCGTCGTGGTGGCCGGACTCCGCGATCTGACCGCCCGACAGCACGATGATGCGGTCGGCGCGTCGGATGGTGGAGAGCCGATGGGCGATGACGATGACGCTGCGGCCGCGCAGCAGCTGCTCGATCGCGCGTTGGACCTTCTGCTCCGTGATGCTGTCGACGCTGGCGGTGGCCTCGTCGAGGATGAGCAGCGTGGGCTCGCGCGCGGCCACGCGGGAGAACGCCAGCAGCTGTGACTCGCCGGCCGAGAGGTTGGCCCCGCGCTCGCCGATCTCGAAGCCGAGCCCGCCGCGCTCGGCGATGGCGGTGTCGGCCTGCACGAGTCGCAGCGCGTTGCGCATGCGCTCGGGATCGTCGGCGATGCCGGCCTCGCCGAGCGAGACGTTGAAGGCGACGTCGTCGTTGAAGAGGAACACGTCCTGCTGGACCATCAGCACGTGTCGACGCAGGCGGTCGGCCGCGACGTCGGCGAGCTCGACCTCGCGGCCGTCGACCGGTAGCGTGATCGAGCCGCGGTAGCCGTCGTAGAAGCGCGTCAGGATGCGGCCGAGGCTGCTCTTGCCCGAGCCGGTGCGACCCACCACGGCGATGACCTCGCCAGGGGCGACGTCGAACGAAATGCCCTTGATGACGTCGGGGCCGTCGGGCTTGTAGCGGAAGCACAGGTCGCGCACCCGCACGCCGCCGCGCCAGCCCACCAGCGGATCGGGGCCTTCGCCGCGCGGCTCGGCGGGCTCGTCGAGCAGGCCGTAGATGCGCTCGAGCGAGGCCGCCGCGCGCTGGATGGTCGCGAGCTTGCCGGAGAACTCGCGGATGGGCCCGAACACCCGCTGCAGGTAGTCGACGAACGCGAACAGCAGGCCCAGCGTGATCGCACCGTGGCCCGCGACGCTGGGCGCTGCGAAGTAGATCATCAGCGCGATGGTGAAGGCCGCGATGCCGTCCATCAGGGAGAACAGCAGCGCGTCGAGCACGTTGGCCTTCTTGGTGGCCTCGAGGTTGCGCTGCCCCAGGCGCTCGTACTCGCCGAGGGCGGCGCGCTCGCGCCCGAACAGCTGCACCACGGTCACGCCGGTGAGCTGCTCGGCGAGGTAGCCGGTCTGCGCGGCCTGGGACTTGCGGACCTCGAGCTGCAGCCGCCGCAGTGCGGCGCCGAAGTAGCGCACGATGACGTAGAGCACCGGCGCGACCGTCAGCGTGATGAGGGTCAGCTGCGCGTCGAGGGCGAACATCGCGACCACGATCGCGCCGATCATCACGATGTCGGTGAGGATCGTGAAGACCCCGAACGCGAGCGTCTCCGACAGCGCCTCCACGTCGCTGGTGGTGCGCGAGAGCAGGCTACCGATGGCGTTGTTGTCGTAGAAGCGGGCCGGCAGCCGCAACACGTGGCCGAACACCTGCCGCCGCACGTCGCTGATGGTGGCGTGCCCGCCCCGCTGCAGCGCGTACACCTGCACCGCCGAGCACAGGAACTCGGCCATCACGGCGACCAAGAAGCCGATGCCGAGCACGCGCAGCCCGACGACGTCGCGCTCGGGGATCGCGACGTCGATCGCGTGCTTGAGCAACAGCGGGCGCAGCGTCGTCATCGCCGCGACCAGCGGGATCATCGACAGGCCCATGAAGATCCAGCGCCGATGCGCACGCGCGAAGCTCCAGAAGCGTCGCAGCAACGCCCATGGGCTCGGCGCTGCGCCGCCGCTGCGTGACTCGTCGCTGTCGCTCACGGGCTGCCCTCTTGGTGCGCGTGGGTCTCGGCGTACAGGCCGCGCTGACGCAGCAAGTCCTGGTGCGTGCCACGCTCGACCACACGGCCGCCGTCGAGCACGATGATCTCGTCGACGTGCTCGAGCACGCTGGTGCGGTGCGAGACGATGATCGTGGTGGGCGCGGAGCCACCGTCCTGCCCCGCGCGCAGCGCCCTGATCGCGGCGACCATCTTGGCCTCGGTGCCTTGATCGACCGCCGACAACACGTCGTCGAGCACCAGTACCGGGCGCTGGCGGTACAGCGCCCGGGCCAGCGCCGCGCGCTGACGCTGCCCGCCCGAGAGCATCACGCCGCGCTCGCCGACCACGGTGTCGAGGCCCTGCGGCAGATGGGCGATGTCGTCGGTGAGCGAGGCCGCGTCGAGCACCTCGTCGAGTCGCGGATCCGGCGGATCCGGCTCGCGGGGCTCGCCCTTGCGCCCGCGGCGGGCGCGGGGATTGGCGTCGGCCAGGGTGATGTTGTCGCGCAGCCGGGTCGAGAACAAAAAGGGCGTCTGGGGCACCACCGCCATCGCCTCGCGCAGTGCCGACAGCGGCACCGTCGAGGCGTCGACACCGTCGATCCACACGGTGCCCTTGGGCGGCGTGTAGACCCGCGCGACGAGGTTCACCAGCGTGGTCTTGCCCGAGCCGGTCTTGCCGAACACGCCCAGCGTGCGACCCGGCTCTATGGTGAGCTCGATGTCCTGCAGCGCCGGAGTCTCGGTGCCCTCGTAGCAGAACGAGAGGTGGCGCAGCTCGAGCCGCGGCGGCGCGTGGATCTCGAGCTGGTGCTCGACCGCGGGTAGCTCGTCGGGGGTGTGCAGCAGCTCGGCGACGCGATCGGTCGCGATCATGCCGCGGCCGACCGCCGCGAGCACCCACGCCAGCGAGGTGAGCGTGCCGACCAGCGACACCAGCAGGGCGGTGAAGGTCGCGAGGTCGCCGACGCCGAGCTCACCCTGGAGCACGCGATTGCCACCGGCCCACAGCACCACGCCGGTGCCGGCGAGGCCCGAGAACGCGAGCACTGGCATGCCGAACGCACGGATCGCCGAGACCCGCAGCTGCAGGTCGAGGTAGACCTGGTTGCGCTCGTCGAAGCGACGCATCGTCGCGTCCTCGGCCGCGTGCGAACGCACGGTGCCGATGCCCGCGTAGGACTCGAGCACCCGGTCCGACAGCCGCGCGAGCAGCTGCATGCCGTCGCGCACCATCGCGAAGAAGCGCTTCACGGTCCAGCGCATGTACGCGGCACCGAACGCCACCGGTGCGAGGCACCACAGCGTCAGCTCCACATCGGTGCTCAGCATCTGGAACAGGTGCATCGGGATCGCGACGGCGACGTTGCACACCTGCAGGCCCGCGAAGCCCACCAGCAGGCGGACGGCGGTGGTGTCGTTGCTGGCGATGCTGACCAGCTCGCCGACCTTGCGGCGGTTGAAGAACGGCCGCTGCAACCCCAGCAGCCGCTCGAACAGATCGATGCCCAGGCGGAACTCGATCTCGCGACCGGGGTTGAAGAACAACGCGCGCGACAGCGTGCGCACGCCGATCACTGCCAGCGCCAGCAGCATCAGCTCGACGGCCATGCCGCGGGCGTCGGCGAGCGCCGCCGCGCCGTCGCGCTCGAGCACGTTCAGCGCCTGGCCCATGAGCGCCGGGATGCGCACGACGGCATAGTTGGTCGCCAGCAGTGCGATTGCACCGATGGTGTACTGCCGCAGGTTGCGTCGGGCGTAGCGCCCGAGGAAACGTAGGGTCGCGTTCACGGCGCTTGGGGGACCGCCTCGGCGTCAACCGGCCTTGGCGTCGGCCTTGGCGTCGGCCTTGGCGTCGGCCTTCGCGTCGGCACCGGCCTCGGGCTCGGCCACGACGCTCTCGTCCTTCTCGATGTCGTCGAGCGACTTGCCGATCTCGTCGAGCTTGGCGCGGATGTCGGTGAGCGCGGTCTTGAAGCCCTCGTTGGCGCTGATGTCCGGCGCCAAGTCGTTGCGGAGGTTGCCCCACGCCTGCAGCGCTGCCGAGATCGCGACCTCGGTGTCGCCGCCCTCGGTGCCCTTGGCCGTGAGCTCGTCGTGGAACTTGGTGACCTTGCTGGCTTCCTTCTTGTACTTCTCGTTCCAGCTGTCGAGCGCGGCCTGGCCGTCCTTCGCCTTCGCCCACTTGGGTGCAGCCTTCTCGACCTCGTCGAGCTGCTTGCGGATGTCGTCGAGCAGCTTGCGGTAGTCCGCGAGCCGGCCCTTCACGTAGATCTTGCTGTCGAGCACGTACTTCGCGGTGGCTTCGGCGCGCGCGTCCTCGGGGCTGCGGAAGCCGGCCTTGCGACGCGCCTCCTCGAGCTCCTCGGGCGTGGCCTTGTCGGCGCCGGCCTGCTTCATCTCGCTGAGCTTCTTTTTCTCCGGCGCCTTCTCCTCGATCCGAGGTGTGCTGTCGCAGGCGGCGACGAAGGTGGACAGGGCGATGAGAACGACGATCCGGCGCATGGCTTGGTCTCCTGTCTGCCGCCCGGGTGGTCGACCGACGGCGAGCAGCGCGCAACGACGCGCGCGCTACCGTATCAGACCACCGCTGCGAAGACATCGTCCGAACGGGTGCGCGTCACCTCAGGATCGTCCGAACGGGGATCGGGGGCCCATGGGCGCGCCGGCGCCGGCGTGGCTTGCTATGCTCCCGCGGGTGCAGCAGCGCCACGTCGGCAGTCGCGGCAGCGCGACCGCGCTGGACGTCGCCAGGGCGATCGTCGAGGTGCTCGACGGCAGTGCCGGTGTGGTGGCCGCGGTCGCCACGGTGATCGAGCGCTCGGGCTCCGCACCGCAGGTCGTGGGCGCCCGGCTGGTGTTGCGCGACGACGGCCAGCAGATCGGCACCGTCGGCGGCGGTGCGATCGAGGCTCAGGTCGTCGACGCCGCACGCGCGTGTCTCCGCGACGGCCGCAGCCGCCGCGTGCAGGCCCACCTCGTGCGTGACCTCGGCATGTGTTGTGGCGGCTCGATGGAGGTGTTCGTGGAGTTCGTGCAGGCGCAGCCGCGGCTGTTCGTGATCGGGGCGGGCCACGTCGCGCAGGCCCTGGTGCCGCTGGCGGCGACCGCCGGCTTCCGCGTGACGGTGTTCGACGATCGCGAGGATCTGCTCGAGCATCCTGCGTTCGCCGATGTCGCCCGTGATGCGCTCGACGTCGACGAGATCGTCGAGGCGGTGCCGGATCTCGGCGAGCGCGACTACGTCGTGATCGTCACCCGCGATCACGCCCGCGACGAGAAGGCGCTGGCGTCGTTGCTCGCGCGTGCGCACGGCTACATCGGCATGATCGGCAGTCGCCGCAAGGTCGTGGCGGTGCTGCGCCGCATCCTCCACCGCGAGCAGCAGCTCGGGCGACCCGCGCCCGATCTCTCTCGCGTGCGCGCGCCGATCGGGCTCGCTCTCGGCGGTCGAACGCCGGTCGAGATCGCGATCAGCATCGTCGCGGAGCTCATCGCCGCTCGCCACGGCGGCGACGGTCAGCCGATGAGCACGATCGGGCAGCTGCCGGCCCAGCTGCTCGGGGGTGCCGCACTCGACGACGAGCCCGCCGAGGGTGTGTGATCAAGTATCTCGGCTCGAAGCGGCTGTTGCTGCCGCAGATCTGCGAGGTCATCGCCGCGCTCGGCCAGGGCGCCACGGTGCTGGATGCGTTCGCCGGCACCTCGCGGGTCGGCCATGCACTCAAGGCCCGGGGCCTGAAGGTGGTGGCCAACGATCACAACGCCTATGCCGCCACGCTCGCGCGCTGCTACGTGCAGGCCGATCGCGAGGACGTGCTGGCCGACGCGACCCGGCTGGTGCAGCACTACAACCGGCTACCGGGACGCGCGGGCTACTTCACCGAGACCTTCTGCGAGCGCAGCCGCTTCTTCCAGCCCCGCAACGGCGAGCGCATCGACGCGATCCGCGAGGCCATCGCGGTCGACGGCCTCGCACCCGAGCTCGAGGCCGTGATGCTGACGTCCTTGATGGAGGCCGCCGACCGGGTCGACTCGACCACCGGCGTGCAGATGGCCTATCTCAAGCAGTGGGCGCCGCGGGCCTACAACCCGCTCGAGCTGCGGGTGCCCGAGCTGCTGCCGCGCGCCCGCGGTGGCAAGGGCCACGCGCACTGCCGCGATGCGCTCGAGCTCGCCGGTGACGTCGAGGTCGACATCGCCTACCTCGATCCGCCCTACAACCAGCACAAGTACCTCGGTAACTATCACATCTGGGAGTCGCTGGTGCGGTGGGACAAGCCCGAGGTCTACGGCACGGCGTGCAAGCGCATCGACTGTCGCGAGCGAACCTCGGCGTTCAACTCCAAGCCCAACGCCGCCGCGGCGATCACCGGTCTGGTCGATCGCGTGCGCGCGCGCTTCGTGGTGCTGTCGTTCAACAGCGACGGCTACTTCACGCGCGAAGGCATGGAGACGTTGCTGCGTGGTCGCGGCCTGGTTGCGGTGCACGAGCACGACACCAAGCGCTACGTCGGCGCTCAGATCGGCATCTACGACCCACGCGGACGCAAGGTCGGTCGCGTTGGCGCGCTGCGGAACAAGGAGTTCCTGTTCGTGCTCGATCTGCGAGCCGCGGGCGCCGGCGCGTCTGCGACGAGCTCGTGAGGGCGCGCCCGCGCGGGGCGTCTTCGCCCCGGCGGTGGCTTCGGTTTGCCTCGCTCGGGCGCCAAACGTACACTGCCGCGCATGTCGAGCCCCCGCCCGTTCCTCGCGGCCACGTTGGTCGCCCTCGCGATCGGTGCCGCGTCCTGCGAGAAGAAGCAGGAGACCGGCACCAACGCGCCCCTGGTGATCAACGGTACCGCGCCGGTCGTGAGCGACGATCCCGGCGGCAAGCCGGCCACGAACACGCCGCGACCGGCGATCCAGAAGCTCAACATCACGGGCACGATCACCGGCATCCCGGATCTGTTCGACGCGTTCCGCGAGATCAACGCCCGCTGGGCCGACGGCGACACCGACGCGCGGGCCGAGCTGCAGGCGGGCCTGCTGCAGGCCGGCTTCTCGCCGTCGTTCCTCGACAACCTCGATCTCGCGGGGGCGCACTCGGTGTGGTTCGCGTACCCGCAGCAGTCGGAGAGCGCGACCCCGGCCGACGTGAACCTCGCCGCGAGCATCGCGGTGATCGACGGTCGCAAGGTCATCGAGGGGGCGCCGGCGTCGTCGCGGCCGCAGCCGCTGGGTGATGGCATGTGGGAGCTCAAGAGCGCCGACAGCCACCTGCTGATCAAGGAGAACGGCAAGGAGCTGTTGCTGGGCCTCTCGCCGCAGGACATCGCGCGCGCCGGCTCGCTGCGCGCCGAGGCCAAGACCGATCACCACATCACCAGCAAGCTGTGGAACATCCCCAAGGACGAGCTCGATCCGGCGGCGCTGTTCGGCCTGCAGGGCAGCTCGAAGCCGGCGCGCGAGCTCGCCGAGGTGCTGAAGAACCTCGAGTCCATCTCGCTCGTGGCAGATGCAGCACCCGACAAGGACGCCACCTTGGTCGTGTCGGCCGACGCGCCGTTCTCGCGGCTTGGCATCGAGCCGATCGGGAAGGCCCGCGGGTCGGCCACCGCGATCGAGGGCAAGCTGCCGGGCAACCCGATGTTCGTCAGCACGCTCAGCTGGGGCGACCCGGCGCTGCTCGAGCGCACGCTGACCTCGCAGGTGCCGGTCTCGCAGCTGCCCGAGCCGTTCGCGAGCATCGTCAAGCAGGCCCTCGATGCCTCGGTCACGCTGCTGAAGCAGGTCGCCAACGACGTGGTGATCGCGATCTACGTCGACGCCAGTGGCAAGCCCACCGCGTTGGTTGCCGCCGACGTGAAGGACGACGCCAAGACCCGCGATGCCATGCACGCGATCGCCGACGCCATCAAGCAGGCCGTCGAGGCGCAGAACACCCTCGCGGGCAAGCAAGCCAGCGCGAAGATCGGGCTCGAGTGGAAGCCCGGCGGCGTCGCGGTCGCGGGCGGCAAGGCCGACAAGATGGTCCTGCGTGCGCCCAAGGATCTCGCGGGCGAGATCGGGGAAGCCTCGATCCTCCTCAACAAGGACGCGCTCGACGTCATCTCGATGGTGCAGGGCAACGCCGCCGTGATCGCGATCGGACCCGGCGCGAAGGCGCTGGCGACCGACGTCGCCAAGGGCCTCGCGAAGCCGCGCAAGGACAGCCTCGCGCAGCACACCGGGCTCGGACGCCTGCGCACGACCATGGGCGGCTGTCAGATCTGCGTGGCCTTCGATCCCACGGCATACCTGCGCTTCCGCGTCGCGCTCATGATCGCCAAGGACAAGACCGCGGCGAAGCAGGGCAAGAGCTCGCTGGCCGAGCTGAAGAAGGTCGGCAACGTCGGCTCGGCGATGGTCGGCTTCAAGGTCGAGCCCAAGCAGGGTGCGATGGGCAGCGTGCTGCCCAAGGAGCTGCTGTTCGCCAACAAGGCCGCGGTCGCGACGTTGAAGCGGGTGAACGACCTCGTCGACGCCGGTGGTGCGAGCGTCGTCGCGACGCCGCCCGGCGCGAAGAAGGAACCCGCGCCGAAGAAGGCGCCGCCCAAGGGCAAGGCGGGCTGAGGCCACCGCGCTTGCGGGACGCGCTTCGATGATCCACGCGCTCGTCCTCGCCGCGGGTGCGGGCGAGCGCATGGGCGCGGCCAAGCCACTGTTGCGGTGGCGTGATCGCAGCTTCGTGGCCCACGTGGTTGCAGCCGTGCGCGACGGCGGCTGCACCCGTGCGTGGGTGGTGCAGGGCGCGTGGCCGCTGCCCGTCGAGGAGCTCGGCGACGCGACCGTCGTTGCGCATCCGGGGTGGGCGGCGGGGCCGTTCACGAGCCTGCAGGCGGGTGTGCGCGCGATCTCGACGACGCCGCCCGGGGCGGTGCTCGTGGCGAGCATCGATCGGCCGCACCTGCGTGTGCAGACGGTGGCGGCGTTGATCGAGGCATGGCGCCGCGAGCCCGCGGCGATCTGGCAGCCGTTCCAGGCCGGGCGGCGCGGCCACCCGGTGCTGTTGCCGTGGTCCGCGGCCGCACACGCGTTGGTGTCGCCGGCCGTGAGCCTGCGCGAGCTGATGGCCGCGCTGCCGCATCCGCGCCGCACGCTCGCATCGGACGACCCCGCGGTGCTCGACAACATCGACACCCCCGAGGACCTCGCGCGGCTGCTGGCCGAGGACGGCAGCCAGGGGTAGCTTCGCAGGCCGTGGACACCTCGCGCTTCGCCGCCCTGCATCCCGAGCTCGACCTCGATCGCAAGCTGCTGACGTTGTGGCTCGATCACGGCAAGGCCAACGAGATGGGCAGCGAGCAGCTCGACGCCTTCACCGCGTTGTGCGAGGTGCTCGAGCACGACGACCGTGTGATGTGCCTGTGCACGAGCAGCCGCCGCACGAGCGCCAAGGGCAAGCCGATTTTCATCAGCGGCGCCAACGTGACCGAGCGCGTCGGCTGGGACGACGAGCGCGTGCGCGCCCATGTCGTCCGTCAGCGCGAGCTCATGCGCCGCATCCGTCGACTCCCGCTCTTCCACGTGGTGGTGCCGAGCGGCATCACGCTCGGTTGGGGCACCGAGTACGTGCTCACCGGCGACTACGCGATCGCGACGCCCCAGGCGAGCTTCGCCCTGCCCGAGACCGGACTCGGCATCATCCCCGGTGCTCGGGGCACCGCGGAGCTGGCCGATCTCGTCGGCGTGGCGCAGGCGCTGCGGCTCGGCTGCACCGGCGAGTCGATCGACGCCACCGAGGCGCACCGCATCGCCTTGGTGCAGGAGCTCGCCGAGGATCTCGCGGCCGCTTGCGCACGCGTTGCAGCGATTGCGCTCGCCGTCGCCCGCCGATCGCCGACCGCGGTGGCCGCGTTCAAGCAGGCGCTCCTCGACGGCCGCGGCCGGCCCGAGCCCGAGCGGCTCGCGTGCGAGGCCGCCGCCTACGCGCGGACCGTGGAGACCGGGGAGGCCGCCATCGGGCGCGCCAACTTCGCGGCGATCGTCGCTGGATCCGCGCCGGGCTGGGGTCCCCGGCGGTGAGTTGGGTGGTCTTCCCCACCGGCGGCCCGAGCCCCACCAGGATTCCAGCCCGAGGCGCGATGGGCGGCCCTGCCCCGGACGTAACGATGTTCTGCCCCGCGAGGCCGATTTCGTCACGGTCAGCATGAGTCAGTTGCATTACCTCGAATGCAGGTAGACTAAGCTCTCGTCGCACGCGAGGGCTGTTGTTCGCAACCGCCCAGCTGACCTACCCTCGGGCCGCCCGTTGCGGTCCATCCGCAGCCGGCCGCGTTCGTGCGGCCAGACCCCCCGAAGACGGCGATGCGATCCACCCGATGACGTCGGAGTACCAGCCCGAGGCCGAGCCGCTCGAGGGCAATGCGCCCGAGCGCATCGCGCGACGCTATGCGGTTCGTCGTCTGCTCGGTCGCGGCGGCTTCGGTGCGGTCTACGAGGCGTACGACGAGCTCGAAGACCGCGTCGTCGCGCTGAAGTTGATCCGCCGTGACAGTCCGGTCGGCACGCGGCTTGCGCCCCCCGACTCGAGTCACGCGCAGGACTCACGGATCCAGCAGCGTCGCGCCGTGACGCGGAGCTTCGGCACCCCGGGCTCGCTCGGCCCCGACAACCTCGCGGCGGCGTTCAAGGAAGAGTTCCGGCTGCTCACGCAGCTGCACCATCCCAACCTCGCGACGGTGCACGACTTCGGTCGCTGCGGCGATACCGACTCCTTCTACTTCACGCAGGAGCTGGTCCGCGGCGACGACATCTCGGGCTACCTGAAGGGGGCCACGCGCGACCAGGTCGTCGAGCTGTTCCTGCAGCTCGCGCGCGCGCTCGACTACATCCACGCGCTCGGGCTCGTGCACGGCGACATCAAGCCCTCGAACGTGCTGGTCACGCGCACCGAGGCCGACGGCACGCCGCAGGCCAAGCTCATCGACTTCGGGCTCGCCCGCATGTTGCGCGAGCCCGCCGACAGCATCCCCAGCCCCGAGGCCGAGGACGACGAGAGCATCACCGTGCTCGGGACGCCGGGCTTCTCGGCGCCAGAGAAGATCCGCGGTCAGCTCACCGACGCGCGCTCCGACATCTACTCGCTCGCGGCAACGCTCTACGCGGCCATCCGCGGTCATCGGCCGTTCCCCGGCAAGAGCTTCCGCGAGGCGTTGCGGGTCCAACGCGACTGGCGGCCCGAGCTCGCCGGCGCGCTGCTGCAGCCCGCCGGGCCGGTGGTCGCCGAGCTCATCGGTCGCATGCTCGAGCCCGATCCGGCCAAGCGCCCGCAGAGCGCCCGCGCGGTGGTGCTCGAGCTGCTGCGACGCGAGGCGGTGCAGGTCCGCGATCGCGCACAGAGCGAGCAGGAGCGCCGCGACTTCGCACGCGTGCTCGTCGAGCAGCTGCCGTTCGTCGATCGAGCGCACTACGCCGAGCTCATGCTCGACAAGGCCGCCGACGTGCTGCGCCCGGTCGGCGAGGGCGCCGACCCGGCAGCCTCGAGCGCGACCCGCCTGCGCGGCCGATTGCTGCGCACGATCGTCGTGAAGGCCCCCGAGGGCATGGGCAAGCAGCGACTGCTGGCCGAGCTGCGACGCGAGGTCCAGCTCGGCGACGGCCTGTTCGTCGAGGGCAGCTGCTGGACCAACGACACCTCGGCCGTCGGTGCCTTCGCCGCGGTGATCGTGCAGCTCGCGACCGCGCTGGGCGAGCGCTCGCGGGTCGTCACGGCCTACGGCGAGCTGGTTCGTGCCGCACGCCGACGGTCGCTGACCGAGTCGGCCAGCGATCAGATCACCGAGTTCCTGGTCGCCGCCGCGCGCGAGCGACCCTACGTCTTGCACGTGTCGAACCTGTCGCGCGCGCAGGAGGCCACGCGCGCGACCTTCGAGCAGCTGTGTCGCGCGATCGATCATGCCGAGGCGCCGCTGTTGCTGTGCGGCACCACCGAGCCACACAGCAAGGTCACGCCGTTGCTGCACGCGCTCAGCCGCGACCAGGTGTCCGAGGTGTGGAGCCTGCGGCCGTTCTCGGAGCGCGAGATGCAGCTGGTGCTGCAGGGAGTGCTCGGCGACACGCCGGTGCTGCGCGAGCTGGCGTCGATGCTGGACAAGCTGACCGGCGGCCATCCGCTGTCGTTCCGCGAGACCCTGCGCGTGCTGATCGAGGAGGGCATCCTCATCCGCGACGCCGACACCTGGACGCTGCGTGGCGCCTCGACGGCCGCCGACGAGCTGCACAAGACCCTCGCGCAGCGCTCGGAGGCGCGGCTCGATGGCCTCGGAGTGTCGGGCTGGGAGATCGCCAGCATCCTCTACCTGCTCGAGGCGCCGATCGAGGAGCGGCAGCTGTCGCAGCTGTCGGACCTGCGACCCGAGCGATTCTCGCGCACGCTCGACCGCCTCGAGGGCGAAGGCCTCATCACCCGCAGCGCGAGCTCGGGCGCGAGCGTCATCCAGCTCGCGCACGAGTCGGTGCGCGAGGCGGTGCGTGGGCGCTACGAGGACTCGCTCGACGAGACCCGGCTCGACCTCGCCGCGCGCATCGAGGAGTTCGACAGCCCGGAGGCCAACTTCGTGTATCTCCGGGCGCGCCTGCTCGACGACGCCTCCGAGGGGCTCGAGGCGATCGACGCGCTCGAACAGGCGGTCGATCGCCTGCTCGACGCGCAGCAGCCCCAGCTCGCTGGCCAGGTGCTCGAGCGGCTCATCGCGCGGCTTCGTCGCCACGGTCGCACCACCGCGCTCGACCGCCTGCTGCGGGCGCAGATGAAGCTGCTGCGCCACGCCGCCGGTGCGCTCGACGACCCGCGCCGCGAGGCCGCCCACTACGAGGCCGGCATCCTGGTCGCCGAGCTGCTGGGCGACTTCTCGGCGCAGGCGCAGTTCTGGCTGGGCCTGGTCGATCGCTACGCCGGCATGGCGAACCTCGACATGGACCTCACGCTCGAGCGGCTCGAGAAGGCCTCCGAGGCCGCGCGTCATGCCCGTGATCGCGTGCTCGAGCTGCGCATCGCCAACCGACGCACCGAGGTGTTGCTCGGCGCGGGCGAGATCGAGAAGGCTGCACGGTGGAGCCGACAGGCGATGGAGATCGTCGACCTCGACGAGGCCTCGCCCGCCGACAAGCTGCACGTCATCGGCGTGCGCCTGCGCTGTCTGTCGTTGTCGGGCCAGATCGGCGAGGCCCGGCGACTGCACGACCTCGGGCGGCCGATCGCCGGTGACGTGCCCGTGCTGCAGCGACAGAGCTACCTGTCGGGCATCGCCTACCTGGCGGTGTTCGGTGGGGATCCCGGCCGTGCAATCCCCGAGATCGAGGATGGCGTGCAGGAGATCCGCGACGCCAACCTGCCGCGCCTGCTGCTGACACCGCTGCACAACCTCGGCGACCTGCGGCTGCGCAACGAGGACCTCGAGCTCGCCGAGGACGCGTTTCGCGAGTGCATCCGCCTGGCGGCCGCGTTCGGCCACGACTACCACGTGCACCTCAACCGCGGATTCCTGGGCTACGTGCTCGCGCGCCGTGGCAGCGCCGAAGACGGCGCCGTCATGCTCGCCGACGCCAAGAACGGCATGCTCACCGTCCACGGCGAGCACGTCGCGTTGCAGCAGCTGCGCCTGTTGGACGCCGAGGTCGCACACATGCTCGGCGACAGCGCGCGGGCCCGTCGCGAGCTCGAGGAGATGCTCGCGGACTTCCACACCGCCAACGAGCTGAGCCTCGCGCACTGGGCCCAAGAGGCGCTGGCCCGCATCGAGCGGGATCTGGGCACGAGCTTCATCGAGACGCCTGCCGTGGTCGCGGACGATTCCGACCCGGAGCAGGACACCGTGCGGACCAAGCCGCTGCGGTGATGCTCGCCGCGGCACGTGGCCTCGCGCCGCGGTAGCCGGCCCTGAGGGCCCGCAGTGGGTCACCTGGGCGGTGGCGCGCCGCGCGATCGTGTCCCGACCGCTGCCCGTACGGGCTCGCGTGGCGATGCTATGCTGCCGGTCGAGTACCGATGACCGCTGCGCTCGCGACTCTCCACCCGGATCTGCAGGATCTGGTGGGTCGAACGATCGCCGAACGTTACCGCATCGATGCCCTGCTCGGGGTCGGCGGTATGGGGGCGGTGTTCCGGGCGCATCACCTCGGGCTGCATCGCGACGTCGCAATCAAGCTGCTGCACCCATCGCTGTGTCGCGACCCCGAGATCTCGTCGCGATTCGATCGCGAGGCCCGCTCGGCGTCGCGGCTCGACCATCCGAACTGCCTGCAGGTGACCGACTTCGGCACCACGGAGCAGGACATGAAGTTCATGGTGATGCAGCTGCTCGATGGTCGCGAGCTCTCGCGCGTGCTCGGCAAGCCGCTGTCGGCCACGCGCGCGCTGGCGCTGACGCTGCAGATCTGTCGCGGGCTCGAGCACGCCCACGCGCAGGGCGTCGTGCATCGCGACGTCAAGCCCGAGAACGTGTTCATCACCCGTGATCACGACGGCAACGAGACCCTCAAGCTGGTCGACTTCGGCATCGCGAAGATCGTCGGTGCGGGCAGCGGTGGCGAGGGGCATCGCACCCGCGCCGGCCTCATCTTCGGCACGCCGGCGTACATGAGCCCGGAGCAGGCCGCCGGGCTCGAGGCCGACGAGCGCGCCGATCTCTACTCGCTGGGCATCATCCTCTACGAGATGCTCGCCGGGCGTCCGCCGTTCGTCTCGGACGATCCGGTCGCGCTCGTGCGCATGCAGGTCGGGGCCGATCCACCGCAGCTGCCGGGCGACGTGCCGCCGATGGTGGCCGCGATCGTGGAGCGGATGCTGGCGAAGCAACGCGAGCACCGCTTCCAGAGCGCGAAGGAGCTGCGCGACACCATCGAGGGCACGCTGGCGATCCTGCGCTCGGACCTCACGCCCTCCGCCGAGATGCCGATGTTGCCGATGATCGGCAGCGCGCCGATTCGAACCGTGTCGTTCGACCGCGTGGCCACGGTACCGCCGCCACAGCGCGTCGCGCCGGTGCCTCGGCGGCGGCGCGTGCTGGTGGGCGTCGGTGCCGGCGCACTCGCGCTGGGTACGTTGTGGGCGCTGGGCGCAAACGATGACGCGCCCGTCGAGCTCGAAGGCGCGGTCGGCACCACCGAGAGCGTGCCGGACGATCTCGACGAGGACCCCGCCGTCACCGTGCTCGCCGAGGCCGGGCCGACCGCCGAAGAAATCGCCGAGATCGATGCGTTGCTCGCCGCGGGCAAGGCCGACGACGCCGACAAGCTGCTGTCGCGCCTGCGTGATCGATTCCCCAAGGACGCGCAGCTCAGCTGGCGGCACGGTAAGGTGCTGGCCACGCGCAAGACCAAGCGCGCGCAGGCGCTGGCGGCCTATGGCGACGCGATCGAGATCGACCCCACGCTGCTCGACAGTCCGGTGTTCTCCGGTGAGCTGCGCAAGCTGATGAAGACCGCGGCGCTGCGCGACGATGCGCTCGATCTCGCGGTCCATCAGATGGGTCACTACGGCCACCCATTCCTGCTGGAGCTGGTGAACTCGGAGAAGCCACCGCTGTCCTACGACAAGCGCCACCGCGCGCTCGACGAGCTCGCGACGCGACCCGAGGACCTCGCGCTGGTCGATCACCGGCTCAACATGGCGCTCGACCTCATGCAGGCCGAGCAGTCGCTGACGCCGTGCCAGTCGTACCGCGAGGCGCTCGCGACGATCGACTCGCAGCCGGAGGTCTACTTCGTGCCGCGGGTGCAGAAGGCTCCCGTGCCCAAGCCGGTGGCCGAGAGTGCGGTCGGTTACGAGCCACCCCCGGCCTGCGACGGGCTCGACGTCGCCCGCCAGAGCACGCTCGATCGCCTCCTCGCGCTGACGGCCACGGGCGACACCGACGGCGAGATCGTCATCGACGACACCCAGGCACCCGCACCCGCACCCAAGCCCGCGCCGGCCAAGCCCCGCAGCAGCAAGAAGTCGACCAAGAAGAAAGCCGACGACTGCGATCGGCTGCGCGGCGTGCTGAAGAAGAAGTGCTGGCAGAAGTGACGCCGCCGCCGCTGGTCCTGGCCTCGACCTCGCGGTACCGCCGATCGCTGGTCGAGCGCCTCGGGGTCCCGTTCGCCGCGATGGCGCCGGACTTCGACGAGCGGGCCCACGACGACGCGTTCGAGCGCCTCGGACCCCACGCGTTCGCGCTGCAGCTCGCGCGAGGCAAGGCCGCGTCGGTCGCCCGTGCGCTCGTGGCCGCCGCGGGAACCTCGGTGGGCGCGTCGGCAACACCCGCCGACGACGCGGACGTGTGTCCGCGCGCCGATGGCGGGCGCTGGATCCTCGCGGCCGACCAGCTCGCGCTGTTGCCCGCCGGCGCCGACGCGCCCGCGCGGCTGCTGCACAAGCCGGGCACGCCGGTGGCGGCGGTGGAACAGCTGATGACGCTGGCCGGGCGTGAGCACCGTCTGGTGACGGCGATCGTCCTGCGTGGTCACGACGGCACCGAGCACCACGGCGTCGACGAGGTCGTGCTGCACATGCGCGCGTTCGGCCGCGCCGAGGCCGAGGCCTACGTGGACGCGTGCGCGCCGCTCGATTGCGCAGGCTCGTACCGGGTCGAGGACCGGGGAATCACGCTCTTTCGCGCGATCGACGGCGCCGACCCGACGAGCATCATGGGCTTGCCGCTGCTGCTCACCGCGAGCCTGCTCCGCCGCGCCGGGCTCCTGCCCGGGCCGTGAGAATCCACCGCGACGCGGGCTCGCCGTCGGTGCTACTGATGGGACCGTGGCGAACTTGGGCTTCTTCGTGCGCGCGACTCTCGGCTGTGTCGTTCTCACTGCGGCGTGCAGTGCGGGTGGTGGTGATGGCCAAGGTGCGACGTCCAACGAAGAATCGGAGTCGGGCGGAGAGCCCACGTCCGCCACGTCCTCGGGCAGCGCCGGGCCCGGATCGGAGAGCGGCGATGCCAGCGACGCCGACACCGGGAGCACGACCGGCGCCGGCGACGACGTGCAGGTGGTGCCCCTGCGCATCGATGCGTTCAGCGTGCCGACCATCGAGACCTACTACGCGTGCTTCGAGTTCTCGTTCTCGCTCGATCAGCTGGGGCACATCGTCGGCTTCCGGCCCCACATCGACGACACCAAGCACGTGCACCACTACGTGCTGTCGAAGCTCGACGAGCCCACCGGCCAGCAGGACGGCTACTCGTGCTTCGACCTCTCGGGCGAGATGATCTACACCTGGGCACCCGGTGGCACCGACTGGATGCTGCCCCCCGAGGCCGGCTTCCTCATCGGTGACGCGCCCGGCGGGACCGCGACGCTGCGCCTGCAGGTGCACTACAACAACGTCGCGGGTGACACCGGCTTCACCGACTCGAGCGGGCTCGACCTGCTCGTGAGCAAGACCCTGCGCGAGCACAATGCGGGCACGATGGTGTTCGGCGACATCGAGGGCATCCAGATCCCCGCCGGCATGGCCGCCTACGAGCACGTCGCCACCTGCCGCGGCGGCGCGACGAGCACGCTGCTGTCGGAGCCGATGCACATCTTCGGCACTGCCATGCACGCCCACGAGCTCGGTCGCGTGCTGTGGAGCGAGGTGTGGCGCGACGGCGCGATGTCGTACGAGCTCAACCGCGACGAGCCGTACCTCTTCGATTCGCAGCACATGAACCCGGTCGATCTCGTGGTCGAGCCCGGTGACGAGGTGCGGACCCACTGCATCTACGACTCGACCGCGCGCGTCGACACCACCATCGGCGGCCCGGGCACCGGCGACGAGATGTGCTGGAACGTCGTGACCTACTGGCCGCGGGTGAATCAGCCCATCGACCAGTGTGGCACCGGCAACTGACGGGGTTGCCGGTCTGCGGGGGCTCTCGTAGGCTCTCGCTCCGATGACGGCACCGGTGATTCGTGCGCCGCGGGGAACCGCGATGACGTGCAAGGGTTGGGCGCAGGAAGCTGCGCTGCGCATGCTGATGAACAACCTCGATCCGGACGTCGCCGAGGCGCCCGATCGACTGGTCGTCTACGGTGGCACCGGCAAGGCGGCGCGCTCGTGGCCCGACTTCCACCGCATCGTCGCGTCGCTGCGTTCGCTCGAGAACGACGAGACCCTGCTGGTCCAGAGCGGTCGCGCGCAGGGCATCGTGAAGACCCACGAGGACGCGCCGCGGGTGCTGATCGCCAACAGCAACCTGGTGCCGAAGTGGGGCACATGGGACGAGTTCAATCGTCTCGAGGCGCTGGGCCTGACGATGTACGGCCAGATGACGGCCGGCAGCTGGATCTACATCGGCACGCAGGGGATCCTGCAAGGCACCTACGAGACCTTCGCCGCCTGCGCGAAGCGCCACTTCGGCGGCGATCTGGCGGGGCGACTGGTGGTCACCGGGGGCCTGGGCGGCATGGGTGGTGCGCAGCCGCTGGCGGCGACCATGAACGGCGGCGCGTGCCTGTGCATCGAGGTCGATCCCACGCGCATCGACCGAAGGCTGCAGACCCGCTACCTCATGCGCAAGACCAGCTCGCTCGACGAGGCGCTGGCGTGGCTCGACGCGGCCAAGCGCGACCGCGTGCCGCTGTCGGTGGGGCTCGAGGGCAACTGCGCCGAGGTGCTGCCCGAGCTGGTGCGACGCGGCGTGGTGCCCGACGTCGTCACCGACCAGACCAGCGCCCACGACGAGCTCGCGGGCTACGTGCCCGACGGCATGTCGCTGGCGGCGGCGCTGCAGCTGCGGGCCGATGATCCCGCGCAGTACGTGAAGCGCAGCATCGACGCGATGGGGCGCCACGTCGCGGCCATGCGCGCGCTGCAGCGCGCCGGCGCGATCGCGTTCGACTACGGCAACAACATCCGCGCGCAGGCGGTGAAGGCCGGGGTCGCCGATGCCTTCGAGATCAAGGGCTTCGTCCCCGAGTACATCCGCCCGTTGTTCTGCGAGGGCCAAGGGCCGTTTCGTTGGGCGGCGCTGTCGGGCGACCCCGAGGACATCCGCAAGACCGACGACGCGATGCTCGAGCTGTTCCCGGACAAGCCTCAGCTCGCCCGGTGGATCGCGCTCGCACGCGAGCAGGTCGCGTTCCAGGGCCTGCCTGCGCGCATCTGCTGGCTCGGCTACGGCGAGCGCGAGCGCGCCGGCCTGCGCTTCAACGAGATGGTGCGCAAGGGCGAGCTCTCGGCGCCGATCGTGATCGGCCGCGATCACCTCGACTGCGGCAGCGTGGCCTCGCCGAACCGCGAGACCGAGGGCATGAAGGATGGCTCCGATGCGATCGCCGACTGGCCGATCCTGAACGCGCTCGTGAACACGGCGGCCGGTGCCTCGTGGGTCTCGGTGCACCATGGCGGCGGCGTTGGCATCGGCTACAGCCTCCACGCCGGCATGGTGGTGGTGGCCGATGGCACCGACGGTGCCGCCCGGCGACTCGCGCGGGTGCTCGTGACCGATCCGGGCATGGGCGTGATCCGCCACGTCGACGCCGGCTACGACGAGGCCATCGCGTGCGCGCGCAGCCACGGCGTGCGCGTACCCGGCCGCACCGTGTTCGAGGACGCGTGATGGCGACGCTGTTCGCCGACGCCGACGTGGTGCTCACGCTCGCCGGGCCCGCAGGCCCGCGCGCCGGCGCGGCCATGGCCGAGCTCGGTCGCATCGATCGCGGCTGCGTGTTGGTCGACGACGACGGTGCGATCGCTTGGGTCGGCCCCACCGCGCATGCGCCCGAGGCTGCCGCGGCCGCGCGCGTCGACTGCCGCGGCAAGCTGCTGATGCCGGGCCTGGTGGACGCGCACACCCACGCGGTGTGGTCGGGCGATCGCAAGGACGAGCTCGAGCTGCGGCTCGCCGGCGCCGACTACGAGCACATCTTCGCCGCCGGCGGCGGCATCCTCTCGAGCGTCCGTCGCACCCGCGAGCAGTCGCCCGAGGCGTTGTTCGACGAGAGCCGCGCCCGCCTGCAACGGATGCGGCGCTGCGGCACCACCAGCTTCGAGATCAAGAGCGGCTACGGGCTCGACCTCGACACCGAGCGCAAGCAGCTCGCGGTTGCGCGTCGGCTCGGCCGCGAGGCGGGCTTCCGCATCCGCACCACGTGTCTGGCCGCTCATGCGATCCCCGCCGAGGCGCGCGGCAGCGCGGCCGATCGTGCGGCGTTCGTCGAGCGGGTCTGTGCCGAGATCCTGCCGGCGGTCGCCCACGAGCAGCTCGCCGACTACGCCGACGTGTTCTGCGATCGCGGCGCGTTCGAGATCGACGAGGCCCGTCGCGTGCTCATGGCCGGCAGGGCGCTGGGGCTGGGCCTGCGGGTCCACGCCAACGAGCTCGGGCCCACCGGTGGTGCCAAGCTGGCGGCCGAGCTGGGCGCGGCCTCGGCCGATCACCTGCTGTATCTCGACGACGACGACCGCACCGCGCTGCGCGAGGCCGGCGTGGTCGCCGTGCTGTTGCCCGGCACCTCGACGGTGCTCGGCAAGCCCTTCGCCGATGGTCGCGCGCTGGTCGAGGCCGGCGTGCCGATCGCCGTCGCGACCGACTGCAACCCCGGCTCGTGCGCCTTCGAGAACCTCGCGATGGTGCTGGCGCTGGCGTGCTACGGCAACCGGTTGTCGCCCGCCGAGGCCATCTGCGCCGCGACCCACAACGCCGCCGCTTCGCTTGGCCTCGCCGGCACGGTCGGATCGCTGCAGCCGGGATTGCGCGCCGATCTGCTGGTGCTGGCGACCAGCGACGTGCGCGACCTCGTCTATCACGCTGGCTCGCCGCTGGTGGAGCAGGTCTGGCAGGACGGCCTGCGCGTCGCGTGATACCGTCGACGCCGACATGGGCTCGGGACTCGAGGAACTCGGCATCATCGACGACGGCGAGGAGTCGAGCGGACAGCCCGAGCAACGCAAGGCCCGCGGCACCACGCCGCCCGTGGAGAGTGAGGCCGAGGCGCGCACCGGCTCGCTGGTTCGCATGCTGCGACAGGTGTCGCTCTTCGAGGGGCTGCTGCCGCTGCACCTGCGCCGCATCTCGGCGCTGTGCCAGGAGGTGCAGTTCAAGACCGGCCAGTCGGTGTTCGGCCACGGCGACCAGGGCGACGGCCTGTACCTGATCCTCGAGGGCGCGGTTCGCATCAGTCGCTCGGTGTCGGGCATCGGTGAAGAGGCGCTGGCGGTGCTCAAGCCCGGCCAGTACTTCGGCGAGATGTCGATCGTCGAAGACGACATGCCGCGCTCGGCCGACGCCATCGCGCACGAGAACTCGCGCCTGCTCAAGCTGCCCAAGGACGACCTGCGCGATCTGATGTTCGTCGACCGCGAGCTCGCCTACGAGCTGCTGTGGCGGTTCGTGCGAACGCTGAGCTCGCGCCTGCGCGAGAGCAACGACCGTCTGCTGATGCTGACGGTCTCGTCGAAGTTCTGAGTCGCGGACGAACGCGTAGCGTTCACCTGCGACCAAGGCACGCGCAGCGCGCGCGGGCTACGGCGCCGCGTCGGGTTGGGGCGGATCCGAGGTGTCGGGCGCCAACAGGAACGGGTACGAGACCACGACGTTGCCGCCGCCCTCGGGCTTGGGGAACACCCACGTCCGGATCGCGGAGGCGATGCAGTCGCCGACCGCGGCGTCCTTCACATCCGAGGTGTGCACCTTGGCCGCGGTCACGGCACCTTCGGGTCCGATCGTGAACTGGATCGCGACGCGTCCCGTGAGCGACGGATCGCGGCCGAGGCCGGCCTCGTAGCACCGCTTCACCTCGCTCAGATGCGATCGCACGACCCGGCGGATGATGTCCTTGTCCATGCTGCCACTGGGCTTGTGATCGCTCGGCTTGGGATCGTCGCTCGAACCGATCGTGCCCTCGCCCGGTTCGACGCTCGGCCCGCCGGGCGTCGCGATCGGGTCCGTCTCGGGCCCGGCGACCTGCCCCTGGCCGGCGCCGGTCGGATCGACGGCGTTCTCGTGCGCGGTTGCTCCGGGCGGACTCGTGCCAGGTGAGGTCGTCGGCGCGGGCGATGGTCCGCAGGCGATGATCGAAACCAGTGCGGCGAGCGGTACGACGGTGCGTGCGGTCATCGGCGAGGACATGGTCGCATGTGGATCGCGTGGCGGCTCACGGCCGCGGCGGCGTGGTCGGGGTCGTGCCACCGCGGTCGGCCGGACCCGGGTTCACGATGACCTTGGGCTTCGGCGGCTGCGGCTGCTGTGGTCCGGTGTTGGTCGTGATCACCGGACCCGGCCCGGGGTCGGGCTCGTGCGGCTTGATGTCGAGCGTCGGGGAGGTCTCGGCGACCGGCTCGCTGGGCGCGTCGCCGTCGGTCGCGGCCGCGGGCGCAGTGGTGGGCGCATCGGCAGGCCGTTGGTCCTGCGGTGGCAGCTGCTGCGGCCCCTCGTTCACGTAGACGCCACCGGGCGGACCGCCGCGATGACATCCCACCGCAGGCATCGCGAGCAGCGAGGTCGTGACGGTGAATCGCAGCACGCGGGAGGTGTCGTGACGAATGGGCGCCATCTCGCTGAAGATGGTGCCCACGGTCCGAAGCGGCGGTCAACGGGCCGCATCTGGCTCGCCTGCGCGAGCGAGCGCGTCCTCACCCGTGGCGCTTCACCAGCGCGAGGATGTCGGCGCCGAAGCGCTCGAGCTTCGCGGGGCCCATCCCCGGGATCTTCGCCAGCGCGGCCCGGGTGGTCGGGCGCTCGCGGTCGATCGCGACGATGACCTTGCGGGCGAAGACCATGTAGATCTTCCACGACAGCGTGCGCGCCACGCTGCGGCGGTACTGCTCGAGCGCGCGGGCGACCGCGCCGGTGCCGGCCCGAGACGCTCGCTTGCCGCCGGCCTTGCCCGTCGCCTTGGCGCTGGTCTTGCTCGCGGTCTGGGCAGTGGTCGCCGCACGCGTCCGCGAGGGCGCGGCACGGCCGGCGATCCACACCGTGGGGAAGCGACGACCGCGTCGCACCAGCACCCGCGTGCGCAGCATGGCCTCGATGGTCGCGACGATCTCCGCCTGGGTGTGCTCGCGCAGCGCCCCGTACTCGGGCATCGACAACAGCCCGCCGCGGGAGAGCGACTTGGCGCGGCTGCCATGCAGCGCCTGCGCGAGCGCGGTCTTGCCGACCGGTCGCGAGAGTCGCCCGAGCGCCTCGAGGATCGTCGCGCGGGCGGCTTCGCCGAGCGACTCGGCGACCACGGGCGCCGGGAGCTCGAGCGCGTCGTCGTCCTCGGCGTCGCTGCACGCATCGCAGTGACCGCAGGTGGGATGATCGTCGCGGCCGGTGAAGTGCGAGCACAACACCTGCTGACGACAGCGCCGCTGCCGGGCGTAGCGCTCGATCGCGGCCAACGCCTGCTCCGATCGCTCCTGCATCTCGATGCTGGCCGATGCGGTCTGCGTGAGCCGTCGCTGCGTCACGAGATCGCCGGCGCCGAACAGCATCAGGCACTGCGCGCGCGCGCCGTCGCGACCGGCACGGCCGGCCTCTTGGTAGTAGGCCTCGAGGCTGCCGGGGGTCTGGTGGTGCACCACCAGGCGCACGTCGGGGAAGTCGATGCCCATGCCGTAGGCGTTGGTCGCGACCAACACCGTGGTGCGGCCCTGGGCGAACGCGCGGTGGGCCTTCTCGCGCTCGCCCTGGCTGCGACCGGCGTGGTACCAGCCGGCCGCGATGCCGCGCGAGGCCAGCGACTTCGCCACGCGCTGGGTCGCCACGCGCGTGCTGCAGTAGACGATTGCGCGGCCGTGGCCCGCCCGTCGCACGCCGGCGCGCTCGATCGCGTCGACCAGCACGGCGATGCGAGCGTCCTCGTTGCCGACGTGGCGGACCGCGAAGTCGAGGTTGGGCCGACTGAAGTCGCCGCGCACGACCACCGGCTCGCGCAGCTCGAGGCGGCTCGCGATCTCCCGCATGACCATCGGCGTTGCGGTCGCGGTCAAGGCCAGCACCGGCGGTGCCGTCGCGTCGCGCTCGAGCGCGTTGCGCAGCTCGTGCAATCGTAGGTAGTCGGGGCGGAAGTCGTGGCCCCACTGGCTCACGCAGTGGGCCTCGTCGATCGCGATCATCGCGATGCGCGTCCGCGTGATGCTGCGGCGGAAGCTCGGCGCTGCGGCGCGCTCGGGCGAGACGTAGATCATCACCAGCTCGCCGCCCTCGAGCGCCGCGATGGCTTCGCGTTGCGCGTCGTCGTCCATGTGGCTGTGCAGCGCCCGCGCCGACACACCGCGGCCGTGCAGCGCCCCGACCTGATCCTGCATCAACGCGATGAGCGGCGAGATCACGATGGTCGTGCCACGACCTGCGCGCGCGGCGACCAGCGCCGGCACCTGGTAGCACAGCGACTTGCCCGAGCCGGTCGGTAGCAACACCTGCGTGTCGTGGCCGGCGATCGCGGCGGCGACCGCCTCGCGCTGGCCGTCGCGGAAGTCGTCGTAGCCGAACACCTCGCGCAGCACCGCCTGCGCCGGGTCGCGCTTCACGGTGCGAGCTCCTCGTTGGGCCAGCGCTTCACCAGGTGACCGTTGGGGCGGCCATCGGGGGCCTCGAGGTACGCGCGACGATGCTGCATCGTGCGGCCCGCATTCTCGTTGGCGATGAGGCGGCTCTCGCCGGGCTCCCACGGAGCGCGATAGGCCCCGACCGCGACATCGACCGCGTCGAAGTACGCGCGGCAGTCGGGGGTCGACAGCTCGCGTCGCACCAGCCGTGTGAACACGCCCTGGGCCTGGTCCCACGCGGTCGACGAGTCCAGCTCGCGGGCGGTGACGCGAGCGCGCCACTGCCCGAGGTCGTCGCGTGTGGACAGCCGTGCCGGCATCGCGTCGAGCATCGCGATGACGGTGTCGGGGAACGGGGCGATCGCGGTGCGGGTGTGGCGGGGCGTGGCCTGGTGCGGAAAGCGGATCTCCACGATGCGCGGGCGCGTCGGCGTCGAGCAGCCGTCGTGGTGGAAGTACTCGCCCTGCGACAGTCGCCCGCGGCTCGATCGACCGCGCACGCCTCGATAGCCTTGCTGCTCGGGCGCGGGGGTGTGCACGTCGCGACAGACCACGAGGCCCTCGCGGTCGACCAGCGCGAACAGGGCCTCGCGCCACGATGGCACCGCGAGCAGCTCGTGCAGCCAGTCCGGATGCGGCGCGGGATCATCGAAACCATCGATCGCGACCCCGAATGCGCCGAGCGAGCGCACCCGCAGACGCGGACCTGCGGGGATCGTCGTGGCGATGTCGGGGGGCGCGCTCGCCATGGCCGCGGAGTGTAGCGATCTCCGTGTCCGCGGCGAGCGCGATGGAGCCGCGGGCTGCAACGGCCCGCGCGGCGCGGCCAACCAGCGGCGCCGACCCCGACTGGACGAGGGGCGAGCGTGCACCGCCAACCCGGTCGGCCCCATCGGCGGCCTGCAGCCGACCGGCGCGGTGCCGGCGTGCTGCGGCTTCGAGTCGATGGACTGACGAACGCCGCGCTCGGGCGCCGTCAGCCGGGAATCGGGCAGGCGGCGCTCTGCGTGCCTGCGGTGTTGTTGGCCTCGTCGCACTCGGCGATCGCACCGGCATCGGCGTCCTGCCCGTCGACCGCGACGAAGTAGCTCTGCGCCGCGCCGCCCGGCACCGCATCGACCGACCACACCAGCTGCGCGGACGCCCCGGGAAGCAGCGGCGCGTCGGTCGGCATGGTGCCGATCAACGTGCCGCTGGCGTCGGCACCCTCGTAGAGGCTGACCTCGACGCCGGCAGGTACCCCGAGCGCGCCGATGTTGCGCACGGTCGCGATCAGCAGCAGCTGCATGTCGAGGCAGTCGCTCACGCCGATCGCGAGCTCGACGGTGAGGTCGGGCGCATTGAAGACGCCCGCGCCCTGTACGTTCTGGCGGTAGTTGTTGAGCCCCGGCGTGGTCCAGTTGTCGATCTCGGGGCTGGGGTAGTTGCCCGAGGAGTTCACGTTGCTCACGTGGTAGGTGTGCGAGGTCCACACGCGGCGGGTCTGCACCCAACGATCGAAGGCGTCGCCGTAGAGGAACACGCCGTGGCGGGGCTCGTAGCCGTCGATGGCGCTGCAGTTGTTGGCCTCGTCGTTGGCGACGACGATGATCTCGGAGTTGCCGTCGCCGTCGGCGTCGACCACCAGCGGGTACTCGTGGATCGTCGCGCTGCTGTTGGGCTCCTCGAGGATGACCGTGCCGTCGACGCCCGAGTAGACCCGCAGGTAGCACTCGTCCGCGTAGACCACCTCGGCGATCCCGTCGCCCTGGAAGTCGAACACCGAGGAGCCGGTCGCGTTGCTCGACTGATCCTGCGTGGCCTGTGACCAACGCACGTAGACCGCACCGTCCACCGGCACGGGGTCACCCATCGGCACCACCAACTCTTCGCCGGCGCGCGCGAGGTCGTAGACCGAGTACGAGCTGCCACCGGCCGCGGCGATCTCGGGGCGACCGTCACCGTCGAAGTCGGCGATGGTCGGGGGCCCGCCGCGGCCCCCGCCCGGGATCGCGACCGCCGGGGTGCGTAGCGTGTCGTCGGCGTTGCACATGACCCCGGTCGGATCGACGCCGCACCATGCCAGGCCGGTGCCACCGTCGAGCACGCGGACGGTGCCGCTCGCCACCAGCACCACCTCGGGATCGCCGTCGAGATCGAGGTCGGCGATTGCAGGGTAACCGTCGGGCGCGCCCGCGTCCCATAGCTGCGTGAGTGTGACGCTCGGACCGGCCTGCCAGTCGACCGTCCACGCCTGCCGGCCCGACACGATCTCGGAGGCGCCGTCGCCGTCGAGATCGACGATCGCCGAGATGCCACCGGTGTAGCCGCTGTTGGTGCCGAGCGCGGCACCGGCTCCGTTGCCGCCCTCGTCCCACACCACCAGACCGTCGTTGTCGATGACGGCCGCGCCGAACACCACCTCCGCGCCGGCGTCGTCATCGAAGTTGCCGAAGCTCGGACCGCCGTTCACGACCGTGAACGCGTGCGGCGTGCCGTCGTCGTCGTGCGAGCTCCACAGCAGGTTGCCCATGCCGTCGTAGGCGTAGATCACCGAGCGGTTGCTGCTGGGTCGCCCGGCGTAGACGATGTCGGGGGCGTCGTCACCGTCGACGTCGACGACACCGACGGTGCTGCGACCGTGGGGCCCGACCGCACCGGCCACGCCGTGATCGACGCGCCACTTCGCCGTGCCGGTGGCGCCATCGAGCACGACGAGGTCGCCGGCCTCGTAGCCGCCGCCCTCGTCGGCGGTCGTGATCACCACGATCTCGGGCGTACCGTCGGCGTCGAGGTCCGCGACCGTGGGGATCGAGATCGACTGATCGTCGGTGTACGACCACTCGAGGGTGACCTCGATGTCCTCGAACTCGGGATCGTACGCGCACGTGACCGGGTCGAATTGCGGCAGGCACTGGTCGAGGGTCGGCTCGCAGAATTCGCCGAGCTCGCAATCGAAGGAGTCGATGCACGTGCCGGTCGGAGTGACGCAGGCATCCGACACGCATACCTGCCCCGCATCGCAGCAGATCGACTGATCGGCCCCGCAGCGCACGCCGGTCTCGCACGCCGGGACGCACGAGCCGGCCGCGCAGTCCTCGTCGGCCGCGCAGCAGGCCGCGTCCGCGCCACACAGCACCGTCTCGCACGGCCCGATGGGACCGCCGCTGCTGGATGCCGTGCCGCTGCTCGAGTCGTCTGCCACCGCGGTGGTGCCCGACGATGTCGCGCCGTCCGACACCGACGCGATGCCGCCGCTGGACTCACCGCCGTCGCCACTGCCACCGCCGTCGCCGCGACAGGCAAGCAGCGTGAGGCACGAGAGGGAAAGGCGGTACAGGAGCGCGTTGCGTTGAGAGGGCGTCATCGAGGCGGGCTTGCCCGCCTTCGACACCGGCGTGGCCCGGGAATTCCGCGCACTCGGGCGCTACGGGAACAGCATCGTGGTCTCGATCGAGCCGTTGATCGTGCACACGCCACCGTCGACGACGTTGCGTAGGGTGACGTCGGTGAAGGTCAGCTCGGCGAGGCCCTGGGCGGGCTCGTACTGCACGACGCCGAGCACGCCGCCGATGGTATCGATCCCGCCCGCGAGTGCGTCGGCGTCGAGGTTGGTCCACGTGCTCGCGGTATCGACCATGTTCACGACCATGCCGGTGTCGACGCGGTGCTGCGAGGAGAGCTCGATGTCACCCACGGCGAGCATGTCGAACTGGAAGCTGCCGGTCAGGTTCGAGCTGTCGTAGACCGAGGCCACGCCGAGCGAGCCGTTGTAGCTCACGACCACCGTGCCTCCGAAGTCGACCGCGCAGCCATCGAGCTGTACGTCGATCACACCGCCGCCGCTCTCGCCACCACCCGTCGATGCCGGGCCCTCCGCCGTGCCGTCCGAACCGGCGCTGGTGTCCGCGGCGGTGGGGTCGGTCGCCGAGCTCGCGGTGTCGGTCGCGGTCGAACCGTCGCCGCCCTGCGAGGTGGCCCCGGTCTGGGAGCTGCCACCGGTCTGGGAGGTGCCGTCGGTCTGGGAGGCCGCCGAGGCGCCGTCGGCCTGGGAGGCCGCCGAGGTGTCGCCGGCGTCGTCGCCTGCCTCGACCACACACGCCGACCACGTCGCCATCGCGACGAAGAGGATGGATGCACGCTTCACGAAGACCCGAGTACCACGGCCGCATCGATGGGTCCCGCCCATCGCTGGCGCACGGGTGTGCACAACCGTGGCGCAGTGTTGTGTATGCTCGTCGGCGTGCCGCCTCGTCCCTGCCTGCGAACGACTACGGCCGTGCGCTGGCGGTGGGTCGGCGCGCTCGTGGGCCTGCTGCTGCTGCAAGGGGTGCTCGCCTGCGGCGGCGGCGAGCGCAGCGAGATCGTGATCGCGACCGGTCAGCGCGGTGGCACCTTCATGCCGCTCGGTGAGACGCTCGCGCGCAGCTTCGCGAGCGATCTCTCCCATGTGCAGTTCAGCGCCGTCGAGAGCCCGGGCGGGCTGGCCTCGATCGCCATGTTGGCCGACGACGAGGCCCAGCTCGCGCTGCTGTCGAACCATGTCGCGGGTGCGGCCGGCGTCCAGCTGATCGCGCCGCTGTACGAGGAGACCCTGCAGATCGTCGTGCGCATCGGCCCCGATGGCGCTCCGATCGCGGCCCGCCCGCACGACCTCGCCGGCCGTCGCGTGAGCGTCGGGCCGGCCGGCAGTGGCACCGAGTCGATCGCCGACGCGGTGCTGCAGCACTTCGGTGTCACGCCGGAGGCGTTCGATCGTCGCAACCTCGCCCTCGTCGACGCGACCGCGGCGCTCGAGGCGGGGGAGCTCGACGCTGCATTCATCGTGGGTGGCATGCGCACGCCCGCGGTCGATCGCCTGCTCGCGCGGGACGACATGACGTTGCTGTCGCTGGGTGAGCCGGGGCGCGTGGGTTCGGCGCTCGAGGGCATCCGACTCGACGCGCCGTACTTCACGATCACCGCCATCCCCGAGCACGCCTACGGTCGCAAGCCCACCGCGCCGATCGGGACCATCAGCGTCCATGCGCTGCTGGTCGTCCGGGAGGATCTCGATGAAGACCTGGTCCAGGCGATGACCGAGTCGCTCTTTGCCCACAAGGTGCAGCTGGCCAAGCAGGAGCGGCTGCTGTCGCACCTCAGCGAGCGCTACGACCCGGCGATGTCGCCGTATCCACTGCACGCGGGTGCCGATCGCTACTACCGGCGCGACGAGCCGACCTTCCTCGCCAAGCACATCGACGAGATCAGCTTCGCGATCACCATCGGTGCGCTGCTGTTCTCGGGCTTCTCGGCGCTGCGGGCTGCGCGGCGGCAGGCCCGGCGCAACCGCGTGGAGACCCACTATGAAGAGGCTCGTCGCATCGTCGCGGGCCTCGACGGGGCCGACAACGAGCAGCGACGGCGCGCCCGTGAGCAGCTCGCGGCGGTGCGCGAGCGTGCGCTCGGCGAGCTCGCGCAGGAGCAGCTCGACGCCAACGAGGGCTTTGTGATCCTGCAGCAGTACATCACCGCGCACCTGGCCGAGATCGATCACGGCCTCGCGAGCGCGTAGGCGACTACCCGCGCGGGGGGAACGCCGTCGCGATCGCACCGAGCACCCGCGAGGCGTCACCGCGTAGGCGATAGTCGTCGGCTTGGTCGATCCATCGCACGATGCCGTCCTCGTCGATGAGCAACGTGGTGGGCACCGCCATCGTGCGGCGACCGGTGTACATCGCCAACGGGATGCCGAACAACGAGAACGGCGCCGTCGAGAACTCGACCGCACGGTGGTGCTCGAGGCCATAGGAGCGGATCGCGACCAGCTCGGGGTCGGACAACACCACGAAGCCGAGCCCGTCGCGCTGCTTCGCGCGGGCGGCGTCGGCCACGGAGTCCTTGCTGAGCACGACCACGATGAAGCCGAGCTGCTCGAGCTCGGGACGCATGCGTTCGAACCGCCGCAACTCGGCGGAACAGTATGGTCACCAACCGCCGCGGTAGAACTTGAAGAGCACGCGACGACCCCTCAGGCCGTCGCTCGACCACGGCTGTGCGTCGCTGGTGGTCGCGCGGATCGGCAGCATCGACTGGCCGACCGCCACGCGGATCTGCGTGTCGGGCACCGGTGCCTGCGAGAGCAGGAACAGGAACAAGCCCGCGAGCGGGATCACCAACGCGGCGGCGGCGATCGGCGCGCCCAAACCACCGTCGCGAGCAAGCCAGATCGCGGTGGCCACGGCCGCCAGCGCGAAGCCCTGTGCTGCGACGTGACCCCACGGCCGCGGCGGCACGCGCTCGCGGGCGATGGCATTCATGTAGAGGATCCAGCTGCCGAGCGAGGCCGCCAGTGCGAGCAGTGCGAGTGTCACGGTGATTCGCATACGGCACGGCCGACCGGCGAGTTGCACCGCGGGGCCCGAAGCCGCCATCGATTTGCGTTGCTCACTCGCGATCCCCTACGATCGCGCGCATGCGCGCTGCATGCCTGGCCATCGGGATCGCCGTGCTCGGATCGTCGGGCTGTGAGAAGTCCGCGTCGTCGACGCCCGGGCAGGCACGGGGCTACACCATCGAGCCGGCCGACTATGGCGAGAACGCCAACGCACCCGAGAAGACCCGCACGCGCTGCAAGTTCGAGATGCGCGTGAGCCAGGAGCTCGCCGAGGCCATCGAGGCCCGCGGCACCGGTGATGGCGCCGACAAACGCATCGCACTCACGGTCGTCCGCATGGACGGTGCCGAGCCGGCCTGGGAGGGCGTGATGAACGTGCTGGTCGAGGGCGAGCTGGTGGCCCATGGCGATCGCACGGCGGGCTTCTCGGTGCGCGGCAGCTCGCGGCCGGGCGTCGGCGGCGGGCAGTCCGGCGTGTGTGCCGGGCTCGACGACATCGCCGAGCAGATGGCCGAGGCCATCGTGCCGTGGCTGGCGGATCCCAAGGACGGCGCCGAGCTCGACGCCCGCGAGCCGGAGTAGGGCATGCCACACGCGATCGAGTCGGCGCCGACGGGGCGCGCGAAGTGTCGCGCGTGCGGGCGCGCGATCGCGAAGGACTCGCTGCGCTTCGGCGAGCGCGCGCCCAACCCCTTCGGTGAGGGCGAGGCGTCGTTCTGGTTCCACCTGCGCTGTGCGGCCTGCAAGCGACCCGAGCCGGTTCACGAGGTGCTGGCGCACAGCGACGCGGCGCTGGCCGCCGACGAGGCCGCGCTGCTGCAGGGGCTGTGTGCCCGCGGGCTCGCGCACCCTCGGCTGGCCCGCGTCCATCGGGTCGAGCACGCCAGCTCTGCCCGCGCGCGCTGTCGACACTGCCACGAGACCATCGATCGCGGCTTGCTGCGCATCGGGCTCGACTGGTGGGAGGAGGGCCGCTTCAGCGGCGCGGGCTTCGTCCACCTCTCGTGCGCGCGCGAGTACTTCGGTACCGCCCAGGATCTCCCGCTGCGCCTGCGCACGTCGATGGGCGAAGGACTCACCGCGGAGCTCGACGCCGAGCTGATCAGCGCCCTCGCGAGCGCATCGTCCACGGACGGCGGCGACGCGTCGCCTGGATGACGAGCCACGGCAGCAGCCACGGCACCAGCGACCAGCCACGGCCGGGCGCGGCGGCGCGACAGCTGCAACCGCCGTCGTCGTCGGGTCCGGGCTGCGATGGGGCGCCGGAGCTGCTGCCGTCGCCGGCACCGTTGCCGTCGTCGGTCGCATCACCCTCGGTCGCGCCCCCGCTGGTGTCGGCTCCCGCAGGCGCGCCGACCTGCACCGTGACCGCCTCGCTGAAGCCCTGGTTGCGGCCATCGCTGGCAATCACGCCGAACTCGTAGGTGCCGGCGGGGATGTTGGTCACGTCCCACGACCACGGTGGCTCGTACAGTCGCACGACCGGCTGGCTGTCGAGGTACAGCACGAGGTCGCTGAGCAGCCGATCGTCGCTGGCCTCGGCGGTGATGGTGAAGCTGGCGCCGGGGTCGAACATGTCGCCGTTCGCGGGCGAGGTGATGTTCACCGTCGGTGCGGCGTCGTCGGGTGGGTAGGGCGCGTCGGCGCACGCGAGCGAACCGACGGCACCGCCTTCGGTCTCGGGCGTGGCGCCGCCGAGGCAGGTCGGTGACCCGCTGCCGCCGTCGGCAAAGGTCACCGTCACGACCGCGTGATCGGCATCCATCGCGTCGACCGTGAACGAGACCGTCCCCATCGGGTCGGTGAACGAGGTGCCAGTCTTCATCACGCCGTTCTCGCCGACGCGCAGGAAGTAGGGACTGGGCCCGAAACCGCCGAAGTCGTTCGAGACGTGCACGAGCACGCCATCGAGCCCGAGATCGGCATCGAAGGCGCCGATCGGCTGGCGATACTCGAGGTAGTAGCTGCGGCCGTCGAACGCGGGGATGCGCAGGGCCTGGGTACCGTTGCACGGGCGCTCCAGCGGCACGAGGTTGAAGGTGCCGTCGGCGGTGGCGTCGACCAGGTTGCAGCCGTCGAGCCAGCCCATGTACAGCTTCTGCACTGCGTTGATGTGCGCGCAGCCGTCCCCCATCGGGTCGTAGGGATCGCCGTACTCGATGTGCCCGCAGTTGTCGGCGAACACGACGTCGTTGCCCATGTCGTCGACGCCGCAGTCGTAGGCGTGCGAGTGACCCATGCCGTAGTTGTGCCCGAGCTCCTGGTTGCGCACGACGCAGTCGAGCGACGACTGGTACCAGCTGTCGCGCGCGGCGAACTGCGGCGAGCCGATGTCGGCGAGGCCGGCAAAGTCGCAGCCGGCCTGCGGGAAGTGGTACATCAGCTGGCTGTACTTGCTGGGGTCGTGGCCCTTCGCGCTCATCGCCGCCTGGGCATCCTGCGAGATCGAGTAGGGATCGCAGCCGCCGGGATCAGGAATGTCGTAGGGGCCGAAGACCTCGCCGATCATGCGCTCACGCCCGTAGGAGGCCTCGCCGTAGAACACCGCGACCGACTCGGCGCCCTCGAACATCGCCTCCTTGCCGTAGCCGTTCATGAGCCCGGGGTTGTCGCCCCAACGCAGCAGGATCAGCGCGATCGATCGCGGGTCGTAGGGCTCGGCGTCGATCAGTGGTTGCGGCGGTGGTGCGACGACGGTGACGTCGTCGACCTCGAGCACGCCCTGCGCATCGAGCGAGCCATACGCGCGCAGCAACGTGTTGCGCTGCCACGGGACATCGGCGACCTCGTCGGTGGTCGGTGCGAACGTGGGCGGCAGCCGCAGCTCGAGCTCGCCGGTCGCGAACACGAGGTGATGACTCTTGCGCGCGGTGCCATCGTGCAACCGCGCGATGCGGGCCACGTAGCGACCCTGCACGCTGCCGTCGGTGAGGGTGCCGACGGCGGCGGGATCGTCGTCGGGCACGCGGGTGCCGGTGTGCGTCGAGGTGATCGCAGTCGCGTCGCGAGGGGCATCGGGTCCGCTCGCATGGGCCGCCTCGCAGCCGGGCAGGGGCGCGAGCACTGCGAGCGCACTGACGAGTCGGAGGATGCGAATGTCGCGGAAAACCAGGAATGAGCGCATCGTTCGTTCTCGGGCGCGCGAGCGCTTGGGGACATGGTATCCGGCTCCTGCGGGGCCCGTGGGGCCCTTTCGCGGGCATTCGTTGCGGTGCGGGGCGTGAGCTGTGGTGGCGGCCGCAGAGGCCGGATCGCCGGGCCCCGCGCGACCTCGCGCGCAACGGAGGTCGCGAGTGGCTGTCAGGGACGCCCGCGGCACGGCCCCGCGGGCCGAGGGCCGAACGACGCGCCGTACGCAAGCGCACGTATGGCTGCGAGCCGCCCGCGCGCGCAGCTCTTTCGTGCGCGTCGCGAGACCTCTAGCCTGGCGTCGTGACCTTCGTGCGTCCCCCATCGGTCCGCGGCTCTCGCCTCTGTCTCGCCGCCCTCTCGGCGCTCGCGCTCGCGTGCGGCACGGACGGGCGCGACAACACTGGGAGCGGCATCGGCCTCGATCCCACCATCGGCAGCGGTGGTGTCGACGGTGATGCAAGCACGGACACGAGCACGGGCGCTGCCGACGAAGGTGGTGGCGACGAAGCATCGCCGGCCACCGACACTGCGAACGCCGATGGCAGCAGTGGTGCGGATGGGATGCTGCCGAAATTCGACATCGGCTACAACCCCGGCGGTGAGGTCGATTGCATGGCCAACCCCGCGATGGACGAGGACGGCGACGGCTGGACCGGCAACCAGGGCGACTGCAACGATTGTGACGCCGACGTCAACCCCGGCGCGATCGAGGTGGTCGTCACGATGCCCGACGACACCGGCCAGATCCCCGCGCCCGCCGACGAGAATTGTGATGGTCTCGTCGACAACCTGATGCCGTCGTGCGACGGCGGGCTCGCGCTCGACGACGACGACCCGCTCTCGGCAGCGGCCGCGCTGGGCATCTGCAAGATGTCGAGTGGGCCCGGCGACTGGGGCATCGTCGATGCCAAGTACGTCCGCGCCAACGGGGCTGCGGTCGCGGGTGCCGATCTGCAGTACGGGCTCGAGACCGAGTGGGGCACCAATGTGGATCCGCAGGAGGGCGCCTCGATGTTGGTGCTCTCGAGCGGCCACGCGCGCTACGCCGGCCAGGCGGGCGAGTGCGGCGCGCTGACGTGCTACGGCAGCGGCGCGGGCACGGCTCCGGCCGGCTTCCCGCAGGACGTGCCCGCGTGCGCAGGCTCGACCAACATCAACGACGACATCGCGCTCGAGCTGACGCTGCGCGCACCGACCAACGCGACCGGCTACGCGTACAACTTCGACTTCTACTCGTTCGAGTACCCCGAGTGGGTGTGCACGAGCTTCAACGACCAGTACATCGCGCTGGTCGACCCCGCGCCGATGGGCTCGATCAACGGCAACATCTCGTTCGACTCGATGTCGAACCCGGTGAGCGTCAACATCGCGTTCTTCGACGTGTGCTCGGGTTGTGCCCTGGGTACCAGCGAGCTGGCGGGCACTGGCTTCGACACCTGGGACGACGCCGGCGCGACCAGCTGGCTGGTCACGACCGCGCCGGTCGACGGCGGCGACGAGTTCACGATCCGCTTTGCGATCTGGGACACCGGCGACTCGGCGTGGGACTCCACGGTGCTGCTCGACAACTTCCGCTGGCTCGCCGGCGGCGGCGAGGTCGACGTCGGCACCGAGCCCGAAGGCTGACGAGGGGCGCGCGCTCGCGCGCCGCTCACACGCACACGACGACGTTGCAGATCCCGAGCACGTTGCCGCCCACGCCCGCGGGGCAGCACGTGCTCTGGATGTCGTTCTCGTCGAACAGGCAGAAGTCGCCCATCATCCCGCAGTTGGTGAGGTCGTCCATGCACTCGGCGACGTCGAAGGTGCAGCCGGGCGTGCAGCCGAGCGTGCCCTGATCGAAGCCCTGCGACGCACAGCTCGCGCCGCCGACGTCGTTGCCGTCGCACTGCTCGCCGCCGTTGCGTACACCGTCGCCGCAGGTCGGCAGCGGGATGCAGCCACTGGTGTCGATCGACTTGCACCCGACCTCGCACAGCAGCGCGCCGCCGCCGAAACCCAGCGAGGTGCAGGTCTCGCCGTCGAAGTCGGTGGCCTCGCAGACCTCGGTCAGCGAGATCTCGCCGTCACCACAGCTCGAGCACGCGTCCGTGATGGCGTGGCAGTCCTGGTCGCAGGCGAGCACGCCCTCGTCGTAGCCGAAGTCGGTGCAGTCGTTGCCGCCGAGGTCGGAGCCGTCGCAGGCCTCGTCGCCCTCGACCACGCCGTTGCCACACATCGGCACGCCACCGCTCGAGCCCTCACCGGGGCCGCTGCTCGCCGCTTGGCCACTGCTGCCCGCGGCGCCATCGCTGCTGACATCCTCACCGCCACCGCTACCGACCGCGGTGCTCTCGCCCGCGGACGCGTCGGTCGTGTCGGCGGTCGTGGTCGTGAAGCTCGTGCCGTAGTAGCCCGATGCGCCCTGCGGGGCTGCGCCGGTGGGGCAGGCTGCGATCACGACGAGCATCGCGGCTGCCACCGATGCCCGTGCCACGAGCGAGCAAGCGCAGGGGGGACGCCGAGCCAGCGAAGATCCCATCATCACGCACGCTAGGGCACCGCAGCGTTCTTGGCGATCGAAGAACGCAGTTCGAGCCCGCACGGTCGAGCTTGGAATTCTCACGGGGTCGACCCACTCGGACGAGGCCCCGGTCATGAGCCGGTGTGGCCCTGGTGCGGCCCCGGTGTTGCCGCGGTCAGGCGCAGACCATGCCGAGCGAGGTGACGTCGTAGCAGGTCATCGGCGGTGGGCAGGTCTTGCCGCCGGAGCAGTCGAGCGCGCAGGCCTGCTCGGCTGCACCATCGATCGTGACGGGCACGCACGTCGGCGTGGCGGTGCCGCCGGGCGACACCGCGCAATCGACCGCCGGCGAGGCACATCCCGTCTGCGAGCAGAAGCCGTCCTGGGGGTTGCCCATCATGTCCTGGATCGTGATGCACAGGATCGGCGTGAAGCCGCACTCCTGCGGGGTCGTGCACGGCGAGTACATGCCGTCTTGCGGCTGCATGCCGTTGCCGCCGCCCGAAGGATCGCCGCTGTCGCCGTCGCTCCCCGAGGAGCTCCCCGCGTCGTCGCTGCCGGCGGCGCCCGAGCTGCCCGTGTCGCCCGATGCGGTCGCGCCGACGCTGGTCGAGCCCGAGGTGTCGGAGCCCGAGCCCGAGCCGTCGCTGTCACCGTCGCCCGGGCTGCTCGACACGCCGAGCGTGGACGATGCTGCGACCGTTGCCGCACCGAACGGGTTGCTGTCCTGCTCGATGGTGCAGCCGAGCAGGACCGCGCAGCACAGCATCGGGGCGCCAGTCGGGGCGCGGACCCTTGCGCTGCGTGGTTGCGCCGCCGCGACACGAGGTTCCCGTGGTGCGTCCGAAGGCGATTCCACGCCGGCGTCGGCGTGCGGGTGCGTGGCGGCGGTGCGGCGCATGGGCCTTGGACACCGCATGGCGCGGTCGATTCCATGGTGCCGCGCCCGCGGGTGGCCGGGGATGTCATCATCCGCGCCATCGTCGTTGCCGGCGTTCGACCCGCGCGCGCCGCTTCTCGATCCGTGTCCGCCGACGAGCATCGCGTGCGTGCCTCCGAGCCGAGTCCGCGGCCGTGGGGATCGACGGAGTCGATCGGCCTCGCGAGCACGTTCGCGGCGTTCTTCTTCCTCTCGGGCGTCGCGCTGCCGTACTGGCCGACGTGGTTGGGCGCCGCCGGCATGTCGCCGCGGGAGATCGGCGTGCTGCTGGGCGTGGGCATGTGGGCGCGGCTGCTCGCACCACAGGTCGGCGCGTGGGCCGATCGCAGCGGGCACTCGCGCCAGCTGGTGTGGGCCGCGGCCGCGCTGGGGCTGGGCTGCTACCTCGGCTTCGGCGTCGTCGCCGGCTTCGTGCCGCTGCTGCTGTTGTCGCTCGCGCTCGGCTGCGCCCACGCGCCGGTGGTCCCACTGCTCGATGGCATGGCACTGCAGGCCTCGGCCGCGGGCCGACTCGACTATGGGCGCGTGCGTGCGTGGGGATCGATCGCGTTCATCGCAGCTGCAGTGGTCGGTGGGCGCTGGCTCGAGCAGCGCGACGCCGCGGCGGTCCTGCCGGTGCTGCAGATCGCGGCCCTGGCAGTGCTGCTCGCGTCGTTCCTGCTGAGACCGGTCGCGCACGGGCGCGGCGGCACGCCGGTGCCGCTGCGCGTCGTGCTGCGACAGCCGGGGCTACCGACGCTGTTGCTCGCGGTCGCGTGCTTGCACGGCAGCCACGCGGTGCTCTACGGCTTCGGCACCAAGCACTGGCTTGCGATCGGCATCGACGAGGGCACGGTGGGGTGGTTCTGGGGGGTCGGAGTCACCGCCGAGGTGCTGCTGTTCGCGGTCGGCCAGCGCGTGGTCCGAGCGCTGGGGGCGTCGGGCATGCTCGTGGTCGCCGGCCTGTGCGCGACCCTGCGCTGGCTCGCGTTCGCGGAGCTCGCGTCGGTCACGTGGTTGCTGGTGGTGTCGGTGCTCCACGCGGCGAGCTTCGGCGCGATGCACCTGGGCGCGATGCACTGGCTGCGCGAGCACGTGCCCACCGATCGCGTGCATCGGGCGACCGCGTCGTATGCCGCGGTCGCGAGCGGGCTCGCGATGGGCGTGGCGATGCCGGTCGCGGGGTTCTGCTTCGACGCTTGGGCGGGCGGTGCGTTCCGTGTGATGGCCGCGCTCGCGCTCGTCGGTGCGTTGGTGTCGCTGCGACTGGGCCGCGTCGTCGTCGCTCAGCCGACCTCGAACGAGTAGTCGACGCCCATCGGCGGCCCGTCGTAGCTGGGGAAGCGGTGCTCGAACACCACCTGCCGCAGGCACGGCACGATGCCCGCATCGCGGATCGCCGGCGGCGCCTTGGCGGTGACGCCGGTGACCTTGCCGCTCGGTGACAGCCCGAACACGAATTTCACGCGGCCGCTGCCGATGCTCACCCCTGCGGTGGCTGCGTCGGTGATGCAGCGGTCGAGCGCAGGCTCGAGCTTGCGAAGGTGCGAGCGCACGGTGGCGTCGTCGAGTCGCTCGCTACCGGCGGCGGGGTCGAGCACGGTGGTCGCCGTCGCGTCGTACTTGGGAATGCGGCGATCGTCGACCGGCACGTAGGTCGCGGTGGCGTCGCTGGCATCGCCGTCGTCACCCGAGCCCTCGCCACCCGCGCGTGGTCGCCGACGTCCGCGTCGACCGCTTCGCTTGGCCTCGGGCGCGACGGCGGCGGGCTCCGCCGCGGCTGCGACGACGACGCACTTGCCACCGTCGCAGCGGGTGCCCTCGCCGCATGCGTCGAAGCAGGTGCTGGCGTCGGGCCCACGCTCGCACGCCAGCACGGCTGCCGCGGCCACGGCGACGCATGCGAGGAACCGACGCGGTTGCGACATCGCGGCGGATGATAGCAACGTTTCGGCTAGGGCTCGGGCGGACGCTCCGGCGGTGCACGGTCCTCGTCGATGATCGCGCCGCGGATCGAGCCGCCGGTGGGACGCACGCCGCTGATGCGCAGGATCAGCCGCGGCAGCGCGACCGCGAGATCGAGCGGACGGATGACGACGAGCAGCACGCCGAGCGCCGCGGCGCGCAGCACCGCCGATACCAGGAACACCATCGCGTAGTCGAGCAGGCCGGTGGCGAGCAGCCAGCTGCCGCACAGGGCCCCCGCCAGCTGCAGCAGGCTGCCCAGCGCGCCCGACAACGACAGGAACTCGAGCCGGTGGTGCTCCGCCGCCGAGCCGAGCAACAGCTGGAAGCTGGCGTACTCGAGGCCGGCCCACACCACGCCGCCCAGCAGCTGGGCGCCCAGCAGCGGGCCCACGGTGTCGAAGGGGATCCACAGCAGCGGCAGGATCGCCACGCCGATGCCCGACACGATCAACAGACGACGCAGGCCGATCGCGGCCGCGATGCGGTGGCACAGCGGGAACGACAGTGCCTTGGCGAGGATCGACGCCGACAGCAACATCGCATACTCGTCGAAGCCGAGCCCGAGGTTGCCCAGCATGTGCGGCGTGAAGAACGGGATCGCGATGCTGGCCCCGAACATCATCGCGCCGATGTAGATCGAGATGCGCCAGCGCGAGGCCCGTGCGGCCACGAGGAAGTTCGCCAGCGATGGTGGTCGGCTGTCGCGGCCGCGCCGATCGGGATCGTACTGCCACGCCAGCAGCACCGCGCTCACCGCCCGCGCGAGCAGGGCGGCCGCGAACATCCATGCGAATCGCTCGCGGGCCTGGGCCCCTTGGGCATGGTGCAGCCACACGCCGCCGGCCGCGAACGCCAGCAGCAACGCCACCTCGGCCATGCCCGAGCGGATCGCGAAGTAGCGCTGACGCCGGACCCACTGCGTCAGCGAGGCCATCTGCGCGCCCCAGGCCGGGGCGATGAGGGCCCCGGAGCCCCAGAACACGCACTTCACCGTGAGCAACGGCCACAGCCGTCGATCGTCAACGACGGCGATGGCGATGAACCCCAGCTGCGACAACGCCTGCAGCGTCGCGCCGAGCACGATGACGTGGCGTCGGTGCCCGAGCGCGTGGACCAGCGCCGACGCGCCGAGCTGTAGCGAGGCTCCGACCACCAGCGGCAGCGTCGAGAGCAGCGCCAGCGCGAGCGGACCGTGGCCCTGCGCGACCGCGAACGCGCCGAGATAGCTCTCGCTCCACCCCAGCATGAGCGCATGGCACATGCCCTCGACCATCGAGCCGCGCAACGCACGGCGAGTGCGGAGATCGGCGCGCGACGCTTCGCCGCCGTCTTGCATCGGCTCGTCCACGATCGCACTCACGTGCCCAGGGGGGCCGCCGCATCATAGGCCCCATCCGTCGGCGCGCGAACCCTTCAGGGTGACTGCGCAGTCGCGCCGCCCCGCGTGGCGGCGACCGGGTCCGCAACGCCGAACAAGCGACCCAAGAAGTCGAGCACGGCCCGGATCCTCGCTGCGCCCATGAGATCGCGATGCACCGCTTGCCACACCACGCGCGGCTCGGGCCCCTGGCCCGGTGCTCCGGCAGCGCCCGGCAGCGCGATGCGACGCAACGCCGGCTCGGCGTCGGCGACGCGACACGGCAGCAGCGCGATGCCGACGCCAGCGATGGCGGCCGACATGATCGACGACACGCTGTCGGAACGCAGCGCGACCTCGGCGTTGGGCGCAAACTGATCGAACCACTCGTTCTCGCGTCGGAACGCGCGCGTGTCGGCGAAGCCGACGCAGCGATGACCGCCGAAGCCGTCCTGCCCGTTGCTGCCAGGCTCGCCGAGCTCCTCGACGTAGCCGTGCGAGGCGTACAGCGCCAGATCGATCACGAACAGGCGCTTGACCACGACGTCGTCCTGGTGGGGCCGGGCCAGTCGCAGCGCGATGTCGGCCTCGCGACGGCCGAGATCGACGTCGCGGTTGGTACAGGCGAGCTCGAGCTTGATGTCGGGGTAGCGGCGATTGAAGCGATGCAGGTGCGGCGCGATGAAGCGCGTCGAGAGCATCTCGGTCGCGGCCAGTCGCACGTTGCCGGCGAGTCGCTGATCCTCGCCCTCGACATCGCGCATCGCCGCGATGATCTCGCGCTCGATGGCCTCGGCCCGCGGCAGGATGCGGGTGCCCGCGGCGGTGGGCACGTAGCCCTTGGCGGTGCGATCGAACAGCCTGGCATCGACCGCTTGCTCGAGCCGAGCGAGGCGACGGCCTACGGTCGTCGCGTCGAGCCCGAGCGAGGTGGCGGCCCCTGCGAGCGTGCCGCTGCGCACGATCGCGAGAAAGAACCGCACGTCGTCCCAGTCCATGCTCGGGCATTTTCGCAGGCAAATCGCCCCCGCGCGACCTGCATTCGCGCAGACCCTCGCTGCGGTCGCCTTCGCGCGATCACGGCCCCGCCTCGCGCTCCGACCGGAGGCTCGAGGCGGGCATGGGCGCACCGCGGTGGGCGAGCTAAGGGCAGCGATGGGCGACGAACTCGACGTCGGCGTCGAAGTCGAATGAGACCGCGTCTTCGATGTGTCCGCTGATCGTTCCCTCGTCGAGCGACTCGATCACCAACGACCCCTCGAGCGTGCCTCCGCCCCAGTAGCACTCGTCGTTCTCGTCGAGCGGTCCGGTCGCGGTCTGTGTGCCGTTGAGGTCGGGGAACAGCTCGAACGTCCCAGCGGCGGCGTCGGCCGGCAGCGTGAAGCTGACGCGCCATGCTCCGCAGGCCAGCGCGGCGTAGGGATCGTCGCAGTTGTCGGCGCCGGTCGAGATGATCACGTGCAGCGCATCGGGATCGATGTCGCTGCCGCCGTCACCGGCACCCGAGCCGCCACCGGTGTCGGTGCTGCCGACGTCGATGTCGGGGAGATCGCCGAAGCGCATGAAATACGCGTGCATCGGCTGCGGCTCCGGCGGATCGACCGGGCAATCGTCGCCTTCGCAGCCGACACCCGAGGTCGCGCCACTACCCACCGAGGTGCCGGGCTCGTCGGTGTCCGCCTCGGTCTCGTTGCCGTCGTCGTCTTGCCCCGCGTCGTCTTGCTCGATCGCACCGTCGTCGCCGGGCACCAGCGGCTTCGGATCACACGCGGTCGCGACCGCGAGCACGCCACCGGCGAGCACCACTGCACCACCACGCATCCACACGTCCAACCCACCCATTCGCGCCATCTTCGACATCCAAGCCATGACACACTCCTCGTTCCATCCAAGTCGCGCCCGGTCGGGCCGCTGCAACCGCGGCCCCGCGCACCGGGCTTCGTAGGAGCAATGCCCGCGGTCGGTCGGCGTTCGTGGTTGCCGCGGTTTTTTTCCCGCCGCGGGCTCCTGGTAGTCTTCGCGGGCCGTGTTCGCCTGGTTTGCGCTGAGCGCGTGGGCCCTCTCCGGGGCACCCGGGCAGGACGACGGCGCGTGGCTGCGGTGGCAGGCGCCCAGCGAGTGTCCCGACGCGGCGGTGCTGTCGGGCCGCATCGCAGCGCTGGCGGGGCGCAGCGTGAGCGACGACGATCTCGCCACCGTGCCGTCGCTCCAGCTCGCGGGCGAGATCACGCGCAGTGGCGACGGGTATCGCCTGCAGCTGCGCGTGACCCACGGCGACGAGGTCGACGCGCGCACCCTCGATGCCGAGCACTGCGAGACCCTGACCGAAGCCGCCGCGCTGGTCGCCAGCGTCGGCTGGGATCCGGTCGCGACGGTGCACGCGCTCGAGCTGCCGTCGGCCGACGATCTCGCCGAGCTTCCGGAGCCGCTGGGCGATCCGGTCGGGGTTCCCCGCGAGGTGCGGCCGCCGACGCGCAGCGGCACGCGCGTGCGCGAGCAGAGGCAAGCGCCGCGAGCGGGGTCGCGAGAGCGCACGATCGCGTGGTGGCTGCGGGCGCGCGGTGGCGTGGGCGTGGGCGTCGTGCCGCGGGTCGACGCGCTCGTCGATCTCGCGCTCGGGATCGGCACCTCGCGCGTGCGGGGCGAGCTGCTCGGTGCGTGGGCGTCCCCGCGCACCATCGGTGCCGATGCGCTGCGTCTGCGCGTGCAGTTGGGAAGCGTCACGCCGCGGGTGTGCGCGACGCTGCCCCAGGGCCGCATCGATCTCGTCGCGTGTGGCGGCGTCGCGCTGGGCGCGATGCGAGGCGTGCGCGCCGAGGCGGCCGGGCGCGTGGTGCCATGGATTGCCGCGCACGCCGAGGTCGGTCTGCGCATCGTCGTCACGCCGCGGCTGTCGGCGTGGCTGTCGGCGGTGATCGAGCTCCCGCTGCGCTACCCCCGATTCGTCGTCCATGCCGCCGCCGATGCCGGCCGCACCCGCGAGCTGTTCCGCCCTCAGGTGGCCGGGCTGCGGGGCCTCGCGGGCCTCGAGGTCCGCCTGCGCGGCGTCGATAAACGTCAATGATCCCCACCGCTTGATGGCCGGTCCCCGGCGCCGTGGGCGGGCCGACCACGAAAGCCCGTCGCATCCGGCCATGAGACAATGTCGGGGCGGCGGGTCCTTCGCCTCGCCACCGGCCAACGACGATGAGTGCGGCGAGCTCCGGGGTGTACGACGACGTTGGTGCGGGGGTCCATGGCGGCCTCGCGCCGACGAGCTTCGCGGCGTTGTACCGCGAGCATGCTGCGTTCACGTGGGCGGTGCTGCGTCGCCTCGGCGTACAGCCTGCGGCCATCGATGACGCGATGCAGGAGCTGTGGGTCACCGCGCATCGCCGCCTCGCGACGCTGCACGGCCCGACGGCCGCGCGTGCATGGTTGTACGGCATCGCGCGACGCGTGGTCTCCCACCAGCGTCGCACCGAGCAACGCCACCGTCGCAAGATCGACGCGCTCGAGCACGCGGTCACACCCGATCCGGATCGCACCGACGTCGCGGGTTCGCTGGTGGTGGAGTCGATCCTCGCGGGGCTCGACGATCGCGTGCGCGAGGCCTTCGTGCTCAGCGAGCTCGAGGGCTGGACCGCCGCCGAGATCGCCAAGGCCACCGGCGCCAACGCGAACACGGTGTCGTGGCGCGTGCGGGTGGCGAAGCAGGAGCTGCGCGAGCGCTTCGCCGACGACGCGCGGGCCGGCGCCGCCGTCATCGATCTGCGCGAGCGCACCAAGGCCTCGAAGCGCGTCACGCAGCACTGCTGGTTGTCGATCGCGCCGGCGGTGGGCAAGGCCGCTGCCGCCGGTGGCACCGTCGCGGTGACGTCGTTCGGCGCGCTCAAGCTCGCGGCGATCGCTGCGACCCTCACGGTCGCGGCAGGCCTCGCGATCGAGGCTGCGCGGCCAGCTGCGCCCGAGCGCGGCACGAGTTCGAGCGTCGAGCCCGTGGGTCACGGCGCCGTGGCGGTGGGCGGTGTCGATGCCGATCAGGCCCCGGCGATCATCCCGGCGGTCGTCGCTTCGCCCGTCGACCCCTCGCGGCTGCCGGTTGGTGATCTCGATCCGCCGCGACGCGCGGGCGTCGGACGCAGCGCCGCCCCGACCGTGCCACCACCGCCCTCACCCTCGAACGTCGACGCCGCCCAATCAGGCGGCGACGCGATGGATCCCGACGACGTCGCGATGCTCTCGCGCGCGCAGCAGGCCCTACAGGCCGGCCGCCTCGACGAGGCCGATGCCGAGCTCCGCGAGCACCGTCGGCGCTTCCCCGGCAGTCGCCTGGCCGACCTCCGGGAGCTGGTCGAGCTGAGCCTCCTGTGCCGCTCGGGTCGCCGTGAGGACGCGCGCCGCCGCATCGACGCCGCGCTCGCGCAGACCTCGAGCGCGGCGCGACGGGCGAAGCTGGAATCCACCTGCCCCGAGTGAACGACGTTCACTCGCCGGTAGCGCCCGCGATCGACCGAACGATCGCGGTGACGACAAGTTTGCCGGCACGGTGCCGAAGGGCGGCGCTTGGCGGATGCCCTGTGGCGACCCATGCTCGCGCCCATGGCCCACGGTCCGACGCTCCGCTGTCCGCAGTGCAACCAGGCCAACCGTGTACCGTGGTCGCGGCTCGCCGATCACGGACGCTGCGGCTCGTGCGGCACGCAGCTGCCGATGCTCGACCACCCGATCGAGGTCGACACGACCACGTTCGACGAGGCGATCCGGGCCTCGGCGGTACCCGTGCTCGTCGACTTCTGGGCGCCATGGTGTGGCCCGTGCCGCTCGTTCGCGCCGCAGCTCCAACGCGTCGCGGCGGAGGCCGACGGTCGCTTCGTGGTCGTGAAGGTCGACACCGAGCGCAACCCTGAGATCGCCGCGCGCCACGGCGTGCAGTCGATCCCGACCATTGCCGTGTTCCGCCACGGTCGCGAGCTGGCGCGTGACGCCGGGGCCCGACCAGCAGCGGCGGTGCGCGCCTTCGTCGACCAGGCCATCGGCGACCGCTCGGCGCGGATGTCCGCGCGTCGCTGGTGATCCGCACCATCTCTCGCGCGGCCTCGTGCACGATCGTCGGTGAAAATCGGAAGTCCTGCCGATGGTGCGCGTCAGCGTGCCTGGCTAGCCTGACGGGGAACGTGGGCGTGCTCTGGCGCCTGCGAGGCTCGGGGGGACGGCATGGCGAGGACGGCGACGAGGACGATTGCGGGCGCGATGCTGCTCGCGCTGGGTTTGCCGGGCTGCTACGGCGGGCTCGGGGGCTCCGACGGCGCCGGCGGTGACGGTGCCGGCGACGCGTCGGGCGGCTCCGACGAGGGCGGATCGGGTGGCGACGACGGCGGTGACGATGGTGTGGAGGCGGCCTGCGATCCCAGCGTGCCGCCACGGGCGAGCCTGCTGCGGATGAGCCGCACCAACTACGTGCACGCGCTCGAGTCGATCTTCGGCGCGGCAGCCGTCGCGGCGATCCGGCCCACGGTCGACACCCTGCCGGTCGCCAAGGCCGGCGTGTTCGCGACCGAGGTGCCGCCGGTCGGCTTCACCGAGGTCTCGGCCTACTTCAAGATCGCCGACGCGCTCGCGCAGGAGCTCACCAAGGACGACGTTGCGCTCGCGGCCCTGGACGCCTGCCTCCCGAGCGTGCCGGCCGGCGCCGACGCCAGCAGCGACGCGTGCCTGGTCGGCTTCGTCGATGCGCTCGGACCCAAGGTGCTGCGGCGACCGCTGACCGCCGACGATCGCACGCGGCTGGCCGCGGACTACGCCGTCGGGGGCGGCGAGAGCGTGGGCGAGGGTGTCGCGACGTTGCTGCTGGCGCTGCTCATCGACCCGGCGTTCCTCTACTTCGTCGAGACGCAAGGGGACGAACTGTCGCCCGGCATCGCTGCGCTCACCGATCACGAGCTCGCCGCGCGTCTGGCCCGTGTGCTGTGGGACGACGTGCCCGACGACGAGTTGCTCGCGGCCGCCGACGCCGGGCTCGACGATGACGCGCTCGCGGTGCAGGTCGATCGCATGCTCGCCGATGGGCGGGCCCGCACTGCGTTCGAGCGCTTCACCGCCGACTGGCTGGCGCTCGACGTGATGCCCGAGCCCTCGCCGGTGTTGTTCCCCGACGCCGCCGCCCGTGCGGCGCTGCGCGACGACATGCGCGCCGAGCTGCTCGCGTTCGCGTCGACGGTCGCGTTCGACCAGCACGGTGGCTACGCCGAGCTCCTGCTCGATCGCACGACCACGATCGGCACGCCCGAGCTCGCGCAGATCTACGGCGTCGAGCCCGGCGCGAACACGCTCCCCGACGACCGTGCGGGCCTGCTCTCGCGCGCGGGCTGGCTGGCGACGCCGCAGGTGATCCGATCGGATGCCGGCCACATCATCAAGCGTGGTCGACGGCTCGGCGAGTTCCTGTGTCGGCCGGTGCCACCGCCCGATCCGGGCAACTTCCCCACCGAGGATCCCGCCGATCCCGCCAACAACCCCGAGCAGGGCATCCGCGAGCGCTTCCAAACCGCTGCCGCCGAGCCGCAGTGCGCCGGCTGCCACAAGCTGCTCGATGCCTACGGCGCGCCGTTCGGGCACTACGGCGCCGCTGGGCAGTGGATCGACGTCGAGACCGTCGACGTCGACGGCACGCCCGTGGGCATCGCGATCGACACCGCCAGCACGATCACGCTCGACGACGACATCGCGGTCGCGGACCCGGTCGCGCTGTCCGAGGCGATCGCCGCCAGCGACGTGGGGCCACAGTGCCTCGCCGATCAGCTGACGCGAAACCTCGTGGCGCACCCGCCCGACGACGGCGACGCCTGCCTGCGGGCCGCGGCGCGCGAGGCCTTGGCACCGGCCGACGGTGCCCCGCAGTCGCTGCGCGACGCGATCGTGCGCTTGGTGAGCTCGGACCACTTTCGTCAGGTGTCGCTGCCATGAACACGCCACGAACCATCGGCCGTCGTCACTTCCTGCTCGGGGCCGGCGGCGCCGCGCTGGTCATCCCCACGCTGTCGTCGTTGTTCGGCCGCGAGGCGGCGGCCGGCGAGCCTGCACGCCCGCGCAACTTCGTCAGCTGGCGCATCGCCAACGGCTTCTACGGTCAGCAGTGGTACCCGAGCGCCGCGAACTCGGCGGCGCTGCAGGTGGTCGAGCCCAACGTGCGCGAGCTGGCACTCACCGACATCCAGGGGCCAGTGTCGGAGATCCTCGACGCGCGCTTCGATCCGTTCCGCGCCAAGTCGAACCTCCTGCGTCACATCGATCGGCTCGACTGGGGCGATCACAACGCGGCCAGCGGGCTGCTCGGGTGGTCCGACAGCGCAGCGTCGCTGGCTGGCATCGACGTCGCCGGGCTGGCGCCATCGATCGACCAGATCATGGCCACGCGCCTGGGGGCCGGCCTGTGGGTGCCGCTCAACCTCACGGTGCACTGGTCCGCCGAGGGGCGCTCACCGTCGTGCTCGACCACGCCCCAGGGCGCGCTGGTGTTCGAGCCGGGCCTGTTCCCCGAGCAGGCCTTCGCCACGCTCTTCACCGGTTTCGACGCCGACGCGACGGTGGTCGCACGCCTGCGTGCGCAGCGACTGACGATGGTCGATCGGGTGCTCGAGCACTACGGCGCGTTGCGCAATCACCCCCGCCTCTCGACGGCCGATCGCGACGCGCTCGATCAACACATCGAGCACATGCATACGCTCGAGCTGCAGCTGGCCAACCCGATCGATTGCGGCCCGCCGACCCAGCCCGGCGTCTACGATTGGACGCCCGAGGCGGTCAACGCAGCCGCGCAGTCGCAGGTCGACATCGCGGTCGCTGCGCTGCGCTGCGGGCTGACCCACGTGGTGAACTTCTACCTCGACCCCGACACGCTGCTGAACGAGGCGTTGCACGGTGTGATCGGCGGTCATCACGGCGCCTCGCACGATAGCAGCGCGGCCGCGGTGCAGAGCATCCTCAACGCGCACCGGTGGTCGACCGGCTATCTCTTCGACTTCCTCGCCAAGCTCGACGAGACGCCCAACCTCGACGGCACCACCTTGCTCGACGATTCGCTGGTGCTCTTCAACAACGAGATCGGCAACCAATCTGGTGCCTCGGGCGGCGACAGCCCCGGTGACTTCGACAACAACCATATCGGCGTCGACTGCCAGGTGCTGCTGGTCGGATCGTGTGGCGGCGCGCTGCGGACCGGCAGCTACCTCGACTACCGCACCGACTTCACGCGCTCGCGGTGGTCGCAGTACATCGGCACCGCCTACAATCGCGTTCTCGTCACGTGCATGCTCGCGATGGGCCTCGAGCCCGACGACTGGGAGGTCGGGGGCACGCCGGGCTACGGCGATCGGCGTGGCGCGCAGTACGACATGACGCCGCTCGATCAGGTCGTGATCGGCGATCTGCGGGCGATGCTGCCGCGGCTAGGAGCCTGACGGCAGCTTCGAGGGCGGTGCCGCCTCGAGCTCGCCGGTGGGCACCTCGTCGGGGACTGCAGGAGGCGCCGCGACGGTGCAGCCGTCCACGCCGGTGCCGGCCTCGCTCGGACATGCGTCGTGCCGATCGACCACGCCGTCCCCGTCGGCATCGGCGGGGGCGCAGCCGTCGACACCGGCGCCCGCGACCGCAGGGCAGCGATCCTGTGCGTCGCGGATACCATCACCATCCCGATCGCCGGAGTCGTCGGCGCGGTGTTCATGCCCGTTGGCGTGCTCGTGCCGGTGGCCGCGGCGGCGCCCGAGCGTCACGCTCACACCGAACAAGACCTCGCCGTGACTCGCGACCACGCGCCGCTGCTGTGCGGCGGGACCTAGCACGTGGCGCCCCTCGAGGCGCAGCGCGACCCAGGGCGAGGCCATGAGCTTGAGACCGACGCCGTAGTGACCGATCGGATCGACGTCATTGCCCAGCGCGTCGCGGGGCGAGCGGATGCCGCCGAGGCCGTAGCCGGCGATCGCGAACGGCACCAGCCGGAACAGCGGCAGCTGCAGGATGCCCGAGACCCGCAGGCCGTAGAGGAACGCCGGCTGCCCGCCGTACTTCGCGGCGGTCCACATGCCCGCGAACTCGCCCTCGATGCCGAGGAACGACAGCGGATAGTAGGCCACGCGCGCGCCCACATCGGGTGCCGCGCGACGCAGGCGGCGGTAGCCGAGCCCGACGTCGTAGAAGTCGTGGGGCTTGGCGATCACCATCACACCACCGAAGACGCCGAGCTCCCACAGGCGGCGGGTCGGTCGATGACGACGGATCCACGGCGCGTCGTCGTCGGCTCCCGCTGCACGCTCGGGCGGCGCAGGCGGGGGCGCCCACGCGAGTGCGGCACCGGCGTGGAGACTCGAGGCGAGCAACCATCCTGCGATCACGGCGACTCCTCCAGGTACGGGCTGCTCAACGGGGCGACGAAGGTGCCGACGCCGTCGGCGTCGCCCACCAGGGGGATCGCGACGACGCCCGCGAAGCCGCCGTGGAAGGCGTCGTCGACGAACGCACCGGTCCAGTCGAACGGCAGCTTGATGAAGCCTGCGATGTCGTACTCGATGGTGCCGTGACCGGCACCGTTCGCGAACGTGCCCTCGATGGTGTACTCGAGGTCGAGCGTGGTGATGATCGCGTTGAGCGTGCAGCTGCCGCCCGAGAACATCACGCCCTCGCCGTCGTAGTCGACCACGAGCGCAATCGGTCCGGTGCAGTGCGGCGTCAGCGGGATGCCCTGGAACATCACAGCGATCGCGAGATCTGCGGTTCCCTCGTAGGTGCCGGTCCAGCGCGATTGCACGTAGATGCCACCGACGCTGGCCACCAGGCGGCTGCCGTCGTCGAAGCGCGCAGTCGCGGAGATCTGGTAGGCGCCGGGCTCGAGCTCGACCTCGCCGTCGTCACCGACGAACAGCGTCTTGCCGCCGGCATCGGTGTTCCACACGATGTCCTCGTGGGCGAGCGGCAGCCCCAGCTCGTCGAGCACCTCGGCCGACAGCGGCATCGGCTCGCCGAGGTAGTGGATCGACGGCGACTGCGGCTCGTACAGCTGCAGTCGCGCGGCGTCGGCCGGTGGGCCGCCGCTGTCGTCGCCGGCCTCGCTGCCGCCGGTGTCGTCGTCGGCCTCGATCGGCCACTCATCGGAGGTGCAGCCGCCGACGCCGACGGCTGCGGTCGCGAGCGCGACCAACCATGAAGGCGCTTGTCCCCATCGCACGACGCGGACGTTACCACGTCACCGCGCACGGCCGCGCGGCCGCAACACCTGCAGCTCCGCTGCGAGGCCGCCGAGATCGACCTTGGCGCGCGACTGTACACGCACGCCCGGATGTTCAGCCGTGACCTGCGGCGCCGGCGACAGCCACACGATGCGGCCGCGCTCGTCGAGCATCGAGCACCAGTGGTCGAGCGCGGCGTGCAACAGCTCGGCCGGCGGTACGTCGCCCACCACCCGGTGGCCCATCGGTGGGTTGGTCAGGATCAACGTCGGGCGCCGCGGCAGCCGGACCTCGCGGGCATCGGCGTGCAGCAGCATGCAGCGCTCGACCCCCGCGGCCCGCAGGTTGTCGCCGGCGACCGCGAGCGCGGCGGCGTCGAGGTCGGTGCCGAACAGCGCGCGGTAGGGGCCCAGGCGCGCGCGCTCGACGAGCTCGGCACCAGCGCCCACGAAGGGGTCCCACACGATGTCGTCCGCCTCCACGCCGGCGACCCGCGCGAGCGCGGCGGCGACCGTCGGGTGCGACGACGCCGGCACGGCACCGGTCCGCCAGGTGAAGCGCGGGTCATCGATGCGCGGCACGAGCTCGATCGCGACCCGGCCGTCGCGGTCGTCGACACTGACCTGCCATGGCGCTTCGCGGGGATCGTTGACCAGCTCGGGGCATAGCTCGGCGAGCGCCGCGGCCACGCGGAAGGTCGCCGCGCGGTGGTGACCGCCGCGCTTCCACGCCAGCCGCCAACGCACGGGGCCGCGGGTCAGGCCATGGAGGATCGACTGCGCCGGCTCGCCGGCGAGCGCGCGCACGACCGTGTCCTCGACGCTGCCGCGGCCGCGGCCGGATGACATCGGCAGTGCAATCGACAGCTGCATGAACACGCGGGCCTCGAACAGCGCCCGCAGCGGGCCGGCAGTGCGCACCACGGTCGGTCCACCCTTGCGCACGAGCACGCGGGTGATGCCGAGCGCGGCCAGCTCGTCGTGCAGGATCGCCTCGAACCCGCGGCGCACGACCAGCGTGACCTCGATGGCATCGGGGAGCACGGCGTCGAGATCGATCACGCTGGCCTCGCGTCGCGCGAGCTCGCGGGTCAGCTTGAGCTGGGCCTCGCCGACGATGCGCGCGAGCTCGGGATCGCCGCTGGCGTCGACGCCGGCGAGTAGCGACAGCGCCGCCTCGGCGCCGGACTGTCCCAGCGCCGCGGCGATCACCCGGCGTTCCTCGGCGCTCGGCGCCCGTGTCCACGCCTCGCACAGCGACGATTCGTGGGCGGGATCCTCGAGCTTGCCGAGCGCGGCCGCGGCCCGACGCCGCGTCAGGCCGTCGGCGTCGTGCAGGCGCGCCGACAACCACGACGCCAGCGCGTCGCGGCGCGCGGCCAGCCCGGGTTCGTCGCTGCGGGCCAGTCGACCGATCAGCTCACACACGCGTGCGCGCGCGGCCCCGTCGCTGCCGTCGAAGGCCGCCAGCGCCGCGTCGCAGGCGAGCAGCGGCACCCGCAGCAGCGCACGCAGGGCCCCGCGCGCGGCCTCGTCGTCGCCGAGCAGCGCCAACAGGCCCGCGAGCTCGCGGGCCGACGGCGTGTAGCCGGGATCGGCGGTTGCCGAGATCAGTGCGTCGCGGTCGCGCATCGGCGGCGGGGCGCGCGAGCTGGCACGCGCGGGCGCGGCGATGGTCGACCGCGCCACCGGTCGCGGTCAAGCGCGGCCCCGCGGCCGATCAGCGACAGGGCAGGTGGACATCGACGATCTCGCCGGTCGAGGTGCGCCCGCCCGGACCGCGGAACTCGAAGCTCGCGCGCTCGAGCCCGCAGTTGCCGGCGGCATCGCAGGTCGCGCGGCGGCGGAAGCCGAGGTCGATCGAGACCAGGCTCGAGCTCGGCAGCGGCAGCAGCTCGCCCAGACCGCCGATGCGATCGTCGTCGAGGTCCTGCCACAACATCAGCTTGCCGAACTCCCGATCGGCGGCGGTGATCTTGCCGTCGCGGTTGCTGTCGAGCTCGGCGAGGGCCGCGAAGCCGTGGTCGGCGAAGCCACCTGTCGCCATCGCGGTGGCGTTGCCGAACAGCTCGCCGCCGCCGCGGATGAGGCCGTCGCCGTCGCGATCGAGCGCCAGCCACGGTGCGGTCGGCCAGTCGGTGCTCTGGCAGCTACCATCACGCGAGAGATCGAACGCGTTGGCGGTTGCCGGCGCGAAGTCGATGCCCTCGCCGAAATCCAGCACCAAGGGCGTGTTGCAGTCGGGCGTCGACCAGCTCTGGTACTCGAACGCCTCGCCGTTCCACACGCAGGCGTCGCCCAGACAGCCCTGATCGAAGCTCTCGCCCGGCGTGCACGATTGCGGTGGCAGGCACGGGGTCTCGAGCGCAGCGCCGTCGACGATGATGCAGTAGCTGTGGCCGGCGCTGCCATCGTCGAGCGTGCACTCGGCACCCTCGGCGGTGCGCCCGGGGCACAGCGGCGTGGGGTCGATGCGGACATCCTCGACGTCGACGTCGCCGTCGGTGTCGGGGATGTTCGGGTCGCTGTAGTCCGGGTCGGTGTCCTCGGCGTCGGTATCCTCGGCGTCGGTGTCCGATGCCACCGCGTCATCCCCATCATCCCCGTCATCGGGCCCCCGACTGTCAGGATCGCATCCCGCGATCGCGATGGCACACGGCACCCACCAACCCACCCAACGTCCACCCACGCCAACCATGCCCGATGCCATTGCAGCACGAATGCCAGGATCCACTGCGCGGCGAGGCACAGGGATCCCGCGCGAGGCGACGTCGGCAGCCCGCGCGGCCGCGACAGCGGTGTCGCGCGCTGCGGCGCCGATGTCCGCACTGCACCGGGGCGGGCCGCAGCCAGCCACGCTCGGTTGACAGCCCTGCGCCCGGCGTCGACGCTGGCACGAGCATCGCCCGCGATGCATGCGAGGAGCAGCGATGACCCCGAAGCGATGGATGCGGTGCCCGGTAGGTTCGACGATGACGCTCGCCCTGCTCGCCTGCGGCAGCGCGGGTGGCGGGGTCGAAGGCGGAGGCGAGACCGCAATCACGAGCCTCGACGGCGGCACCACGCCGGCCACCATGGGGGCCAGCGCGACCGAAGCGGTCGACACCAGTGCGGGCGCGACCGGCTCTCCGACCTCGGACCCCACCGGTGCGAAGTTCGACGTCGGCGGTGCCACCGACGACGTCGACACCGGCGTGATGCCGCCGTCGTGCAAGGTCACCGACGACATGGACGCGGTCGGCGAGTGCTCGAAGTCGGCGCCGCCCGACAGCTTCGAGCCCGACGTGCAGTGGACCTGGCAGGGCCCCGCGAGCGATCCGTTCAGCATCGTCGCCCCGCTGGTCGCCAACCTCACCGACGACAACGCCGACGGCGAGATCGATCTGTGCGACATCCCCGACGTGCTCGTGGTGTCCGCGAACTCGTCGGGTGCGCCGGGCGTGCTCGGGCACGCCTACGTGCTCGACGGGGAGACCGGCACCGAGCACTTCCAGATCTCGACCCCGGTCGATCACACGGTCACGCCGGCGATCGGCGACATCGACGGCGACGGGCTGCCGGAGATCGTCACCGCGGTCGCGCAGGGCTTCCTGGTCGCGTTCGAGCACGACGGCACGCTCAAGTGGACTGGCACCACGCCGTGGCCCGACGTCTACTCCGGCGCGATCGCGCTGGCCGATCTCGACAACGACGGCGACGTCGAGATCATCGCCGCCAACTTCGTGACCGATCACCTCGGCGTGCGGGTGTGGACCGCACCGGTGGCGGCGGGCAACTGGTCCGCCACCGCGGCTGCCGACCTCGACGGCGACGGAGCGCTGGAGGTCGTGCTCGGCAACGCGGCCTACCATGCCGATGGCAGCCAGTACTACTCGACGCCCCAGGTCGCGGCCGGCTACCCGCAGATCGCCGACCTCGACGACGATCCCATGCCCGAGGTGCTGGTGATGAACGGCAACGGCATCACCGTGCTCGAGCACGACGGTACCGTGAAGTACCAGGACCAGCGGCCCACCGGCGATCCGCTGGGCTTCACCGGCTGGCTGCGACCCGCCACGGTGCACGACTTCGACGGCGACCAGATTGCCGAGTACGCGGTCAGCTCGGCCAATCACTACAGCGTCTACGAGGGCGACGCGTCGATCGTGTGGTCGGCCAACGTGTCCGACCAGAGCGGCATCGCGGCCGGCACCGCCTTCGACTTCCTCGGCGACGGCATCGCCGAGGCGATGTACGCCGACGAGACCACGATGTTCATCTTCGACGGTGCCGGCGCGCCGCTGCTGACCACGCCACGCACGAGCGGCACCCTCAGCGAGTACCCGGTGGTCGCCGACATCGACAACGACGGCTCGGCCGAGATCGTCGTGGTCTCGAACCAGTACCTCGGCATGCCGTCACCGACGGTGCAGGTCATTCGCGACGTCGACGACCGGTGGATCCAGGCCCGTCGCATCTGGAACCAGCACACCTATCACGTGACCAACGTGCGCGAGGACGGCACGATCCCGCAGTACGAGCCGCCCCATCACACGCTGCTCAACACCTTCCGCACCAACGCGCAGATCGAAGACGGCGGGCTGTGCAAGCCGCCGCCGGAGGGCTGAGGCGACGGCGACGCGCGGCCCGTCGAGGTGGGCCGGCGCAACGGCATGGCGTCGGGCCGATGGGATCATGCGGCCAGATCGCGCCGCCGCAGCTCGGGGAACAACGACAAGTCGCGGTCACGCGTGACGAGGGCCTCGACCCCGTGAGCGACGCAGATTGCCGCGATGCGTGCATCGTGGATCACAGGACCGCGTACCCGGGGGCGGAGCGCGAAGGAGGCGAGGACCCGAGCGAACTCCGCTGTCTCGCCCAGAACACGCAGGCCCGGCGCGCCGAACCACGCGTCGATCTGCGCCCACGCTTGCTTCGGCGTGCTCGCCTCGGCCTTCCAGATCCGAGGGTTCCCCGTGACGACGCGCGTGCAGGCCGCTCGACCATCTCACGCTCGGGGTGCCCCAAAGATCGTCGGTGGGTGGCGTGCCTGGTCGCGCGTCTGCGTCACGCGCTCTCGCACGGGAACAGGCGGACCAACGAGGCTTCCAGCGCATCCGGGGTGATCTCGACGTTGAAGATCTTTCGCCCGCCCGCGCCCAGCTCGATGCCGGTCGCGCCGTTGGTCGGCGGGTACGGGCCGGTGATCGTCTGGGGCCGATCGGGCGCGGTCAGGGGCAGCTCGTACGACAACCCGTCGCCGTCGCGGTAGGCGATCAACAGCTGCTGCGTGCCGGTGCCCTCGAAGTCACCCAGCTCGACGAGCGCAGCGCCGGACTCGAGCGTCAAGAGCGGCTGCTCGATGAAGCCGTCGTCGGTCCCGACCCACAGGACGAGTTCGGTCTCTTCCGAGCGGGCGAGGATGTCGCGTACGCCGTCGCCGTCGAAGTCGCCGCCGCCCAGCGCCTCGCCGAACGAGAAGTAGGGCGTGCGCGGGCCCATCGACATCGTGCCGTCGGGCGCGACGTCGACGAACCACATCGTGTTCTCGACCCCGAACCCGATCGCGCCGTTGCTGTAGTCGAAGAGGAAGCTGCCGGGCGCGTCGGCCTCGCGGATTGCGAGGTCGGTGCCGACCTGCAACGGCAGGGTCGCGGTGTCCGAGAGCGCGAAACCGCCGTCGCCGTCGCCTCGCCACAGCTCGATGCTCAGCGTGTCGAGGCCTGGGTCCCACACGAACAGGTCGACGCGGCCGTCGGCGTCTGCGTCGGCAAAGTGGCGGTTGAAGCTCGCGGCACCCGGCAGCGTGAGCGGCTGGGCGAGATCGTCGATGCTGGCGTCCGCGTGGCCGGCCCGCCACGACGGTGAACCACCATCGCCGTCGTCGAAGATCGCGTCGTCGTGTCCATCGCCGTCGATGTCGTGGAGCGTGTCGAGCGTACCCTCGAAGACGCCGTCGAACACCTGCGTGACCAGCCCCTCGGGCGTGACGGTGAAGGCGGTCAGCTCGGTGGTCGACGCCGTGATGGCACTGCTCGCCCAGAGCTCGGGTACGCCGTCGCCGTCGACATCGCCGCGCAGGTGATGCGGCGGGGCATCGGGCAGCGGCACCTGGTCGAAGCACAGCGGCGCTTCGTTGCCGGTGTCGGTACCGCTCTCGCTGCTGCTCTCGTGGGTGGGCGTGGTGATCACGCCGCTGCTGTCGCCGGTGTCGACATCGCCGCTGCTCGCGTCGCCGCTGCCTGTGGTGCCCGCGCTGCTGTCGTCCCCCGGGCTGTCATCCGAGCTGCTGGTGTCACCGAGATCGGCGACGCGCACACAACCACCGAGGAGGAGCAAGGACGACGAGACGACGCAGGCGTGGAGTCGGGGCATATGTCACGGAGATGTCCGGACCCCTTCGGATCCTACGGCGGGCTCGAACATGCGTCGCGCACCCGGGCCGCGACCGGTGAATCCGGCCGTCGTCGCCACAGCGCGGCGGCCTCGCGGCGGGCCGCATCGGCACGACCCAGCGCGCACAGGGCGTCCACCTTCAGTGCGTCACGGACGTCGGCGAGGGCGCTGTCGGGGAAGCTCGCGGCGTGGCGCTCGGTCAGCGCGAGCGCGTGTGCGGCGTCGCCTCGCGCGAGCGCCGTGGTGCCCTCGCGGAGCCATCGGGTCTCGTCGTCGAGCGCGGGCGGGTGGGCGTCGTCGGGTGTCGACGCGGGCGCCGGCGTCGGCGCGGCGGACGTGGTCGATGGCCGCGATGGCGCTGCAAGCGGTGGCATCGCGGCGCGCGGGCCCGCCGGTGAGGATCGCGTGTCGCGTGCCGCCGGTGACGACGTCGGCGTCGCGTCGCGCAGGCCGATCGTCGGTGGTGGAAGCGGCGCCGCGTCGACCGTCTGCGCCCGCGAGTTCCCCTGCGTCGTCGCGCTGGCGGTGCGGGCGGACGAAGGTGCCGAGGCACGGCTGCGCTCGACCACCGCGGCGAGACCCACGACGACGACCGCGGTGCCCAACGCGAACTTCGCGGCGGTGAGTGTCGCCGCCCAGCTCGAGGCCGGCGCCGCGACGAGCTCGCGGGGCAGCCGCATCAGCAGGAGCGCCCACGTCTTCGCGGACGCCCGCGGTCGATCACCGCGAGCCCGCGCGAGCGTGACGTCGCCATCGGCCACGTGACGCTGGAAGCGGGCCCGGAGCGCGCGCACGCGATCGTAGACCGTGCTCGCCGGCATCGAGAGCGTGCTCGCGATCTCGCCGCCGCTCATCCCGTCGAGCTCGCTGAGCACGAAGAGCTCGCGCTCGACGTCGGAGAGCTCGCGCGAGAACGTCTCGAGGGTGTGCAGTGCCTCCAGCTGCAGCGTCGCGCGATCGCCCGCGTCGGCCTGCTGTCGCAACGCCTCGTGTCGTCGCCCGCGGCGGTGGCCGCTGCGCCGGTAGTTGCTCGCGATCCTGCGGGCGATCGCGTACAGCCACGGGCGCGGCGCGGTCTCGCGGAGGCCATCGATGCGCCGATACGCGGTGACGAAGGTGTCCTGCACCGCGTCGTCGAGCTGTGCCTCCTCGACCCCGAAGCGGCGCGCGGTGTGCCACACGAAGCCGTAGTGCGCGCGGTACAGCTCGCGGAATCGCGGGCCGGGGGCGCTGGAGGCGGTGCCGAGCATGGGGTCTTGGGAGGGTAATGTCCGGCGGCCGTGGATCTCTACGGGCCGAAGATCTCGATGCCGGCCAGCAAGCGCGCCGACACCGGCGCCTGGCGGAAGCGCTCGGTGCCGGCGAACGTGAAGGCGGCGCCGAGCGCCCGGCCGACGGCCTCGGCGGCCACCCAAAGGCCGACGCGACCCCACCGGCGCGCGAACCCGGCACTCACGAGCGGGCCGACCTGCGGCTCGTTGCGCAGCCGCCGTTCGATCGGCCCGATGGTCACGGCCCGCACCACACCGGCCTCGACGCCCGCGCACAGCGGCAGCTCGAAGGCACGGACCCGTACCGCCCGGCAGCCTCGAAGCCCGACGACGCCGGCCATCAGGCGAGCGCCGCCGTCCCCGAGCGTGAGACGGCGCGGCGCGAGGTAGGCCCCGTGGAGCTCGAGGCGCCAGCGTGGCCACGCGATCCCGATCGCGACGTGCGGCCCGCCGGAGAGCCCGGGCAGCGCGCCCGCCTCGAGCATCGCCGCGGCCCTCACCAGCGCAATCGGGCGCTGCGTGCCGGGCCTGCGCGGCAGCCGATCCGCGGTCGCCGGCGTCACCGTGGACGCCGGCGCGGTCGCGGACACCGGCATCGTCGCGGGCCCCGGTGCGTGCGCGGCCTCGTCGGTCGACGCGTCGCTGGGCGTCGTCGCGGTCGCGGTCGCAGCCGGTTGCATCGCACCGGCGATCACGAGCGACGTGGCCTCGGCCAGCGCGTCGCACTGCGATGCGGTGAGCTCGCGACGATCGACGCGGCCGCGGAACTCGGTCTCGAGCGCGAGGTGGAAGCCTTCCGACGTCGCGCGGACTTGCCCGCGAACGGCGACCACGCCCTCACCCTGCGCGTCCGGATCGAGCAGCGCACCGACCTTCGCCGCGATGCTCGACGCATCGGGACAAGCTGGCGGCGCCTCCCAGGCCAGGGTGTAGTGCGCCGCAAACGGTGGCGGTGGCAGGGGCGTCGACGACTCGGACGCGGGCGCGGCGAGCACCGTCGCGAACAGCCCGTGCGCGAGCGAACCCAACGCGGCGGGCGTGCGGCCGTGCGTGCGAGGAACGAGTCGGCTCATGTCGGGCGCCGAAGAGCGTACGCCATCGGCGAGACCGGCGGTCGCATCCCCTCCGGCCCGAAAGGTGGTGCTACTTCGGCACCACGAGCTCGCGGTGGTTCACCCACCAGCGACCGAGCGCGAGCGCGGCGGCGGTGACGAGCACGAGGGTGGGCAGGCTGATCCACCACGTCGGCGGTTCGACGTTGGGGCGCAGCCAGCTGCTGGCCGGATGCACGCCGAGCAGGCCGTGAACGTGGGCACGCAGGGTGAGGCGCGAGAGGAAGCCCGGTACGCCGCCGACGATCTGATCCCACACCAGCACGCCGAGGCCGACCAGGGTCGGGCGCCGGAGCACCAGGCCGAGCACCGCGAAGACGGCCGTGTAGCCGGCGATCGCCAGGACGCCGACGGCGAGGTCGCGCGGCAGCTCGAGCGGGCCCTCGAACGCGATCACGGCGCCCAGCGACATCGGCACCAGTGTCACGAGCACCGCCGCGAGCGTGCGCGCGAGGAAGATGTTGCCGCGGGGCTGCGGGCGTGTGAAGGCGTAGGTGAGGGTCTGATCCTCGATCTCCTCGCGCAGCCCGCCGGTGCCGAAGAACATCGCGAACAGCGGTACCACCATCGACATCACGAAGACCCGCAGCTCCTCGGGCGAGCTGTTCGAGAACAGCCTCAGCACCAGCGCGAGCACCACGGCACCCATGATCCCGAGCATGACCGCGTTGCGCTTGATCGTGCGGCGGGCGTGGAAGCCGGCCCAGAACCACAGCGTCGAGAGCGGCGAGACCATGGCGGTGGAGTCGTTGGCGTTCATCACGACACCAGGTATCCGTAGAGGCTCTCGAGATCTGCGTCGGGCGAGGTCATGCGGTACAGCACCATGCCGAGCTCGTCGGCGAGCGCGGGCAGCTCGACCAGCGCCGCGTCGAGATCGACGCAGGTGAGCTCGAGCGTGCGCTCGTCGACCAACACCACCGCGCGGGTGCTGGCGGTATGCACCAGCCGCGCGGCGAGATCGCGTGGGCGATCGACCTCGAGCCGGATGCGATAGGGGCGATCACCGAGCAGCGCCCGTAGGCGCCGGATGTTGCCCTGCGCGCGCAGGCGGCCGTAGCGGATGAGCACCACCCGCGGCGTCATGGCCTCGACCTCGTGCAGCACGTGGCTCGACACCACCACGGTCGCGCCGGCCTCGCCGAGCCCCGTGACCAGCGCGATGAGATCGGCGCGGCCGACCGGATCGGTGCCGGTCAGCGGCTCGTCGAGCAGCACCACCGCCGGGTCGTGGGCGATGGCCTGGCCGATCTTCACGCGCTGTCGCATGCCGCGACTCATCTCGCGCAGCGGCTTGTTCCACACCCGCTCGAGCGCCACGCGGCCGAGCGCGGCCTCGGCCCGCGCACGCGCGGCTGCGCGCGGGTAGCCGTGCAGCTGCACCAGCGCGGTCACGAAGTCGATCGCGCGCAGCTCCTCGTAGAAGCGGTCGTGTTCGGGGCAAAGGCCGACCGCCGCCATCGCCTGCGGGTCGGCGAAGGGATCGCGGCCGAGCACCCGCACCTCGCCGGTGTCGGGCCGCAGCTGCCCCGAGATCAGCTTGAGCAGCGTCGACTTGCCCGATCCGTTGGGGCCGAGCAATCCCGTGACGCCGGGTGTCAGCTCGAGGTCGATCTCGTCGAGCGCGCGCACCAGCCCGAACAGCTTCGAGACCCCGCGTACCGAGATGGTCGCGTCGCTCATCCGCGCAGCTCCTTGCGCATGCGGTACCAGACCGCGCCGGCACCGAGCGCCATCATCAGCAGCAGCGCCAACGCCGAAAGCCACGCACTGTCGTTGGTGCTGGCACGCACGTCGAGCATGCTGAAGAGCCCGGGCGAGCCCGCCTGCAGCAGCGCGTCGACCACGGTCTGGACGTCGCGCAGCGGGCCGAAGTAGCCCGCCCACGGGCTGCCGTTGTCGGCCATGCCGTCGGCGAAGGCACCGATCGTCGCCAGCCCCAGCACGTACGCCACACCGACGGTGCGGCCACGCTCGCCGACCGCACTGGCACCCAAGATGGTGGTCGCCAGCAGCAAGGCGCACGCGCATGCACCCAGCAGGCCCGGCAGCAGCAGCGGCCACAGCTCGCCGGCGAGCGAGTCGGGCGCGATGCCGATCGCGAACAACAGCAGCAGCACGAACGGCACCACGATCGTGACCGTCGGCACCAGCAGCGCGACCAGGCCCTTGCCGATGACGTAGTCGAGCGGTCGCAGCGGGCGTGAGAAGTAGAGCTCGAAGGCGCGGGTGCGCCGATCCTCGGCGATGAGCCCGGCCGCAACCACGCCGAGCAGCACCGCGGTCGCATGCAGCTGCACGCCGAGGAAGGTCGATAGCGTCGCGTGGACCTGGCCGATGGCCTGGCTGATGGTCGACGCCACGATCGCGCCGGTGAGATCGCCGCTGCGCTCCTGCTCGAGCATGCGCCCGACGAACACCTGCCCGATGATGGTGGTGCCGTGCAGGAACACCACGAACGCGCAGGCCATCAGCGCGAACTTCGAGGCCCGCTTGCGCAGCGCCAACGCCAGCGCGGTGCGGGCGATGGGCCACGGTGCCCATCGTCGCGCGCGCGTGGGAAGCCGGCGATAGCCGATCGCCGAGACGACGTCTTTCATGGCGCCACCGCCTCGGCCTCGGCGACCGCCGAGAGGAACGCCTCTTCGAGCGAGAGCGCCCGCGGCTCGACGTGGTGCAGGCGGATACCGGCCTGCGTCGCGGCCCACCAGATCGCGCGCGCATCGAGGTGCTCGGGCAGCGTCACGATGAACGCGCCCGGCTTGCGGCCGGGGGCGAGCGAGCAGCCGGCATTGGCGAGCACGCCGACCAGCGCATCGGGGGCGGCGTCGAAGCGGACCTCGAACTGCGTGCGCGACTGCACCTGCAGCTGCGCCAGCGGCCCGGAGAACCGCACCTGGCCCGCGTGCATGATCACGCAGGCGTCGCAGGTGCGCTCGACGTCGTGCAGCAGGTGGGTCGAGAGCATCACCGCCGGGCCCTCGCCGTCGCGCAGGCGCACCAGCAGCGACAGCAGGTCCTCGCGACTCTCGGGGTCGAGGCCGCTGGTCGGCTCGTCGAGCAACAACAGCTCGGGGTCGTGGACCAAGGCCATCGCGAGCTTGACGCGTTGGTGCATGCCGGTGCTGTACTCCTCGACCGGTCGCATGCGGGCGTCGTCGAGGCCCACGAGATCGAGCACCTCGTGCGCACGCAGGATCGCGGCCCGACGCGCGAGTCCGGACAGCTCGCCGGCGTAGGCGACCGACTCGAGGCCCGACAAACCACCGATGCGGTCCGGCCCTTCCATCGCGTAGCCGACCCGCGCACGCACGGCCGCGGGCTCGGTGCGAGCGTCGAGGCCGAGCACCGCCACGGCGCCCGCGTCGGGGGCCAACAGCCCGAGCATCACGCGGATGAGCGTGGTCTTGCCGGCCCCGTTGGGGCCCAACAGGCCGATGGCGCGGCCGTCGATGTCGCAGGTGACGTCGCGTAACGCCTGGAAGCCACCGAAGGACTTTCGCAGGCCCCGAAGAGAAACCAATGCCACGGCGCTCACGGGTTGTAGCACCAAAACCGGCACCAGCCCCACACGACGATTGAATTCACCACGGGCCTCGGTAGCATGCGACAGCGATGCTCGACCTTCGCCCCTTGCGATTCATTGCCCTCCTTTCATGCCTTTCTGCCTTTGCCTGCGACAGCGGGGAGGACGACGACGACGACGACGGTGGCGGCTCCGACAACGCGCGCACCGACGGCGTGCTCGCGCTCAGCGGCGACGCGACCGCGGGCATGACCACGTTCACGCAGGTCTGTGGCACGTCGTCCTGCCACGGCGCCGACGGCAACACCCCCGGCACCCCCGACACCGAGCGCCTGTCGGACGCGGTGCCGACCCTGGGCGATCGCGCGATCGTCAACGTGATCTTGAACGGCAAGGAGGGCATGCCGCCGCAGTCGCAGCTCAGCGACCAGCAGATCGCCGACGTGCTCGCCTACGTGCAGGCGACCTTCTGAGCCCCGCGTCCGGGCTGGCTCACAGCTCGAACGCGCCGCCGAAGTACTCGCACCGCGACTGCGCCTCGAGCTTCGGCGGCAGCTCGATCACCGCCACCGGCTCGGCGGTGATCGGCGCCAGCCACGGTGGCCGGCGCTGCGACAGGAAGTCAGCGGACGCGGCCAGCTCGCGACGCCAGGTCTCGTCGGTCAGGCGCCCGGCGGCGGGCACCAGGAACTCGCGGTAGCCGAGCACGGCCCCGCGCGCGACCATCCAGCCCTCGGGCGTGGGGATGAGCGCGTAGATCAGCTCGGGGTGTCCGACGCCGACCTCGAGTGCCTGTCCGCGCCACGTGAACACGTCGGCGACCACGGCCATGTCGTCGTTGCCGTCGCCGAGCTCGTAGGCATCGGCGAACGTCAGCAGCACGTGCTCCGCGAAGCCACCGACGGTCGCGATCGCGGTGCGTTCTTCGGGCGTGAACGGCTCGCCGCGGAGCTCCTTGGCCGACCACGTCTCGAGCTGCCGCAGGAACGCGGCGATCGCCTCGGTCTTGCGTCGCACGGTGTGGAACTGGCCGTACTCGTCCTCGGCGGGCTCGCGCTCGACGATGCCGGCCGACTCGAGCCGCGCGCCGAAGCCCTCGACCATGCCGCGCAGGTCGGCATAGACCTGCGGCATCGGCTCGACCCAGCCGTGCGGTGCCGGGAACTCCTCGGCGTCGCACTCGGCGCCCATCTCGTAGGCGTACAGCAGCGTGTCGTGACGCAGCATCGCCCAGCCGCCGGCGAAGCTCTGCAAGCCGCGGCGCTGCCACGCGTGCGGCTCGAACCATGTCGCGTCGCTGCCGAGCACGCCCCTCAGCGCGGCGAGCGTGCGGTGGTACGCGTCGTCGCGCGCGTCGAGGCCAGCGATGCGCGCGCGCCCTTTCAGTAGCGCCTGCGCGATCTTGGGGTCGTCGCCGGCTGCGATCTCGCCGGCCGTGGGGTCGCCGAGCACGGCCGCGGCACCGGCCGCGCCCATCATCCGCATCAGCACGTCGCCGCGATCCGCGGACAGCTCCGTGGCCAGCGGCAGCATCTGCGACATCGCGAGCGTGTCCACGAACACCCGCTTGCCGAGCGGCTCGATCACGGGGCCGCGCTGGCTGTCGATGGGGTGCGCCGGCAGGGCCTGCCACGCCGCGAGGATCTGCGGCTGCGCGGCGAGCCATCGCTCGAGCGGCGCCGCGAGCAGCGATGCGTCGTGCTCGCCCACACGCGCGGCCGCCTGGGCGAGCCCGGCGGTCGGCGGCGCACCGACGATGAAGTTCGAGATGTCGAGCACCGACTGCCATGGTGCGTGGGCGGCCTTCGCCGCCGCGTACGATCGCACCAACGCCAGTGCGGTCGCCGGTCGGGCAGCTTCGCCGGTGACTGCGAAGCTGGCCATGCCGATGAGGCTCATCGCGCGGAAGTACCGCTGCAGCACGCCGTCGTCGGCGTAGTGCGAGCGCGGCTTGGTCTGCGTCAGATCCAGCTCGAGCCCCCACGCGGGGAAGCTGTGCTTGCCGCTCGCGGCGTGGATCGCCGCGACGTTGGCCGCGACCTCGTCGCGGATCGCCCGCGAGAGCTTGCTCGGCGGTGGTCGATCGCTGGCGGTCGGTGGCGGCTCCGGTGGCGCGTCGGGGTCGACCCACGGCCGCTTGACCGCGATCTCGTCGGGCTTGTCGCCCGCGGCGGGCTGCTCGAGCAGGTGCAGCGCCGTGCCCCAGAACACCGCGGCCGCGTGGGCGCCCGCGCGCGCGTCACCCTTCTTCGCGGTCGCGAGCTGCCGCTCGGCTTGCTGCAGCAGCTCCCGCAGTGCGCGATGGAGCATCGGCGAGAGGTGCTCACGCTCGAGTCGTCGCAGCACGACGTCGAAGTACTGGTGGGTCAGATCGATCGCGAGATCGACGGTGACGTAGCTGGGGAAGCGCACGTAGTCGTTGCGCTCGTAGACCTGGAACAGGTGCTTGGCGCGCGCGCCGGTGCGGGCGTGGGCGGCCGAGGTGTCGCGCGCCTTCGGCCCGGGTTGCTGCGCGACGAAGAAGCCATCGCGCGCGAGGTGTTCACGCTGCGCAGCGGTGAGCTCGGGCAACCGCTCGAGGTTGCGCACGTGCTCGAGCGCGGGGCCACCGGCGTCCTTCGGCAGGATCGCGCTGGCCCAGCGCGGCACCGGGCGCGCCGGCGCCGGCGGCTCGATCAATGGCGACGGGGGCGTGTCGACGGCCGGCTGCGCGGGCGCGGCGGGGTGACAGGCGAGCAGCGCCGCGGCGAGCGTGGCGATCGAGGTGGCGCGGGATCGGGACGTCGGCATGGCGAGGCGAGCGCGGCGGAGCATAGCGCGAACGAACGCGCGACGATCTCCGTGCATTCGCGACGCCGCCGGAGCGCGCACCCCATCGCTGGGTGCTCTCGGGCTGCGCTAGCGCGGTGCTTCGGGCTCGATCTCGACGTCACGCCACAACGCTCCGAGGTCGATCTCGATCGCGTCGAACGGCTCCGCGCGCACGGGAGCTTCGTCGCGGAAGCTCGCGCGCAGCAGCCAGCCCGACGCCTCGAGGCGGAGCACTTCGAGCGTGCGCGCCAGGGGATCGACGAGCCACACCCAAGCGACGCGTTCGCGGGCGTAGATGCGGAGCTTGTCCGTCCGATCGTACTTCGCGGTGGCGGGACTCGTGACTTCGGCGATCCAGTCGGGCGCCAGGGTGAGGAACGCCGTGCGCGGCACGGCGGGCATTCGCTCGCGCCGCCAACCAGCGAGATCGGGCACGCAGATGTCCGTCGCCAGATGGAGCTCAGGTTCGTCGAGCAGGATCCAGCCGCCCGGGCCGCCTCGCCCTCGCTTGAACGGCGGGCCGAGCTCTTCTCCGAGCGCGCTCGCTGCGACCGCATGGATGGCTGACGGTCGCGGCCGCACCCGGAGCTCGCCGTCGAGCACCTCGGCGATCGTGTGCGCCGGCGCGTCGAGCACGTCGGCGTAGGTCGCGGCGCGGCGGGCGTGTGCGTGCACGAATGACGAGGATAGCAGTGACGGCGGCCCGGGGGCACACGACCGTGTCGCAAGCCCTGGTCCGGCCCCATCGTACTCGGCCCCTTCGTGGACCTTCGTCGCCCGCGATCACGGTGGGCAGCCGCGGCAGCGGGGGTCGAGCTCGCGCTCCGCGTCCGTGCCCGGGGCCCACGTCATGCCGCGCACCAGCTCGGCCGGCGGTGGTGCTGCGTCGTCGCCCATGTCGTTGGCCCAGCGCACCGCGTCGAGCACGAAGCCGAAGTCGTGCCAGCGGTAGCTCGCGATGCGGGCGCGCGTGCTCGACAGTCGCTCGTGCACGACGATGGTGTGGGCGTCGATCGCATCGATCGCGTCGAAGCGGCCTGCCAGTCGCGTGCCTCGCCACAGCGGCACGCATCGATCGCCATCGAAGGCGTACACGTGCAGGCGATGGTCGAGGGTGGGGTCGTACTTCGCGGGCTTGCGCAGCGCGACCAGGGCCTCGGCACGGCCATCGTCGTCGACATCGGCGATGCGCAGCGCCCACGCGCCCGGCAGCGGATCGCAATCGATCTGCGCCAGCGCGCCCTCGCGCGCCAGCCACAGCGAGCCCATGCCGTCGCGATCGGCGACCAGCCACAGCGCGGCGCGGGGCAGCTCGGCCACCTCGATGCGTCGCAGGCCATCGGGCAGCCGTGCGGCCACCGCCGTGGTCGTCGTCACCGCCGCCGTGTCGGGGCGTGAGCGCGAGGTCACGTGCGACGGTGCGCAAGCGAGCAACAGCGGCAACACGAGCGCGGCTCCACGCCCGGCGTCGGCGTGGCGGCGGGCATGGCAGCTTGTCGCTCGATCTGCGCCATCCGCTGCGTTAGGCTCGCGCCGCGCCATGAACAAGACCCTCGTCGATCTCCTCGGCAACGACGCACCGACCCTGCTCGAGCACACCTGCAAGACGATCCCACGCGAGCAGCTGCACCTGCCCGGCCCCGACTTCGTGGATCGGATCTTCGCCGCCAGCGACCGCAACAATCGCACGCTCGCGAGCCTGCAGCGCCTGTTCGGCAGCGGCCGCCTGGCGGGCACCGGCTACGTGTCGATCCTGCCGGTGGATCAGGGCATCGAGCACTCCGGTGGGGCCTCGTTCGCGAAGAACCCCGCCTACTTCGACCCCGAGAACATCGTGAAGCTGGCGATCGAGGGTGGCTGCAACGCGGTGGCGTCGACCTTCGGCGTGCTCGGGATCATCGCGCGCAAGTACGCGCACAAGATCCCGATGATGGTGAAGATCAACCACAACGAGCTGCTCACCTACCCCAACCGCGCCGACCAGGTCATGTTCGGCACCATCGAGCAGGCCCACGACATGGGCGCATGCGCGGTCGGGGCCACCATCTACTACGGCTCGTCCGAGAGCAGCCGGCAGATCGTCGAGGTCTCGCAGGCGTTCGCGCGCGCCCACGAGCTCGGCATGGCCACCGTGTTGTGGTGCTACCTGCGCAACAACGCCTTCAAGAAGGACAAGGACTACCACGTCAGCGCCGATCTCACCGGTCAGGCCAATCACCTCGGCGTGACCATCGAGGCCGACATCGTCAAGCAGAAGCTGCCCGAGAACAACGGCGGCTACCTGGCGCTCAACGCCGGTGACTCCAGCTACGGCAAGCACGACAAGCGCATCTACGAGCAGCTCAGCTCCGATCATCCGATCGATCTGTGCCGCTACCAAGTCGCCAACGGCTACATGGGTCGGGTCGGGCTCATCAACTCGGGCGGTGCGTCGGGCAGCAACGATCGCGCCGAGGCCGTGCGGACCGCGGTCATCAACAAGCGCGCCGGCGGCATGGGCCTCATCTCGGGCCGAAAGGCCTTCCAGCGCCCGATGGTCGAGGGCGCGGCGCTGCTGCAGCTGATCCAGGACGTGTATCTCGATCCATCGATCACGGTTGCTTGAGGTTTGAACGTGCGTCCCTCGGGGTTCTACCGGGGGGCTTGCGATCACGACGCGCGCCGCGGCGCGGGCGCGCGTCCGTGGTCCGCGTGCGTGGTATCGTGGCCGCAACGGTGGTTGCGGAGCGATTCAGTGTCGTCGGAAGCGGATGACGACCGACAGCGGGGCGAGCTCGATCTCGTCGAACTGAGCCGCGTCCTCGCCCACATGCGCGAGGGCTTCCAGGTCATCGACTTCGACTGGCGCTACCGCTTCGTCAACGACGAGGTCTGCCGCCAGGGCCGGAAGTCCCGGGAGGAGCTCATCGGCCAGCGCATGATGGATGCCTATCCGGGCATCGAGCTCACGCCGTTGTTCGAGACGCTGACCCGCTGCATGCGTGAGCGCGTGGGCGCCGACTTCGAGAACGAGTTCGTGCATGCGGACGGCTCGAAGGGTTTCTTCGAGCTGCGCGTGCAGCCGGTACCGATGGGGATCTCGCTGCTCTCGATGGACGTGAGCGCCCGGCGTTCGCTGCAGGAGCAGCTGCGTCAGGCGCAGAAGATGGACGCGGTCGGTCGCCTCGCCGGCGGCATCGCGCACGACTTCAACAACATCCTCACCGCCATCACCACCTTCGGTGGGTTCGTGATGGAGCGCGTGGCCGACGACGCCGATGGCGCCCGCGACATGCGCGAGGTGATGCGGGCCGCCCAGCGCGCCGCGGAGCTGGTGAAGCAGCTGCTGGCGTTCTCGCGGCGGCAGACCATCACGCCGCGGGTCGTGGATCCGACCGATCTCGTGGGCAAGCTGGTCACGATGCTCGATCGGGTGGTTGGCGAACACGTCGAGATCGCCTGGATGCCGCACGAACGCCCATGGCGCGTGCGCATCGATCCAACGGCGTTCGAGCAGGTGCTCGTCAACCTCGCGATCAATGCTCGCGACGCGATGCCAGACGGGGGGCGGCTGGTGATCGAGACCGCCAACGTCACGCTCGACGCCGAGCACCGCATGACCAAGGGCGGTGTCGTCGCGGCCGGCGACTACGCCGTCATCGCGATCACCGACGAGGGCCACGGCATGGACGAGGCCACCCGCGCGCAGCTGTTCGAGCCCTTCTTCACCACCAAGGCGCCGGGGCAGGGCACCGGCCTGGGGTTGTCGACGTGCTGGGGGATCGTGCGCCAGGCTGGTGGCCACATCTGGGTGTACAGCGAGCCCGCTCGCGGCTCGACCTTCAAGATCTACCTGCCGCGGGTGCTCGATCCCAGCGATGCACCGGTCGAGGCGCCCGCCATCTCCGAGCGCGAGCGCGGCACCGAGACCGTGCTGCTGGTCGAGGACGACGTGCAGGTCCGCAGCGCCGTCGTGCACGTGCTCGCGGGGCTGGGCTACCAGGTCTACGAGGCCTACGACGGTGTGCACGCGCTCGAGGTCCACGAGGGCATGAGCCAGTGCGATCTACTGGTGACCGACGTGGTGATGCCGCGCATGTCCGGCCGCGAGCTCGCGAACCGCTTGCAGTGGGTGCGGCCGACGATCAAGGTATTGTACATGTCGGGATACACCGAGAACGCGATCGTCCACCAGGGCGTCCTGGACGAGGGCATCGAGCTGCTGAGCAAGCCGTTCACGCCCAAGCAGCTCGCGGTACGGGTGCGAGAGCTGCTCGATCGCAAGCCGCCGACGCCATGACACCGCGGAGCTGTCGAACACGGCGATCCGGCGTGCGCGGCATCGCGGCCGCGATCACCTGGCTGGTCGCGGTGGCCTGCGAGCCCGCGCCGCAGCCGTCGGCCCCCGGGGCCACCGCGAGCCCGGCAGCGCTCGCGCCTGCGAAGGTCGAGACCCAAGGCGCACCGCCGTCGTCGCCGTCCGCAGCCGGGGTCGCACCCACTGCGCCGTCCGCTGCGCCGTCTCCTGGGCCACCGCCGGAGGTCGCAATGCCGTCGCGTCTGCCGGCTCGCCTGCACGCGATCGCGCCCGAGGTGCAGCCCGGCTTGGTGGCATTCGCCGCCACACTGCCCGACGACGCACGGGTGTGGATGGGGCGGCTGTCGGGCAACGGTGGTCGCGACGTCGTGATCTATGTGCCGCCAGGCGCCCGCGACGACGCACCGTTCGAGCTGGTCTATCACTTCCACGGCACCCACAGCGAACACGTCCAGGCCAAGGCCCCAGGCCTCGCGAAGAAGCGCTGGGTCGGCTGGGATCGATTGCAGCAGAGCATCGACGCGATCGGCGACCTGCAACGCAAGCGCGGACACAACGTCGCGCTGGTGTACCCGTTCTCGGCCGGCAAACGCCGCGAGCCGGGCCTGTCGGGCTGGTGGAACAAGGAGTACGACCGCATGTGGATGGCGTCCGACGGCACGCCTTCGTACAGCGACGACTTCGACACCATGCACGGCGAGGTCGTCGAGATCCTGCGCACGCAGTTCGGCGTGCACGACAGCAAGCTGCCGAAGCAGGTCCTGGTCGAGGGGCACAGCGCCGGCGGCATCGCGCTCTTCAACATCGCGCGGCAGGACACCGCCGTGGTCGGCGAGTACCTCTTCCTCGATGCCAGCTTCCAGGGCTGGGCCGACGGCTGCTGGCGCGAGATCGGAGCCCACAAGCGCAGCGCCAAGGTCTCGATGGTCGTGACCATCAACGGCATCGCCGACGCGTTCGGCAAGCCCGACCCGTGGTGCACGCGGCTGCGCGAGGATGCAGCCGCGTGGGCCGAGCTCGGCGGCCGCGCGTGCAAGGGCTCCATCGGCGGCCGCCCGTGCGACGAGCTCGAGACCAGCGCGAACGAGTGGCCCGACTACCGCGCCTGGTGCGAGGCGCTCGCCGGCGAGATGAAGGACCTGCCCGGCGTGTACCTGCTGCGCACGAAGGTCCCCCACGGCAAGCAGCCGCGGCACTTCGTCGGCGCGCTCGAGCTGCCCGACGATCGCGACTAGAGAAGCCGCTTCAGGGCCGGCTGCCGTCGACGCGGTAGCGCGCCAAGTCGACGTGCACGTGGTTGCGATGGGCGCGATCGAAGTACGGTGTGACCACGACCGAGAACACCTGCTCGTCGAACAGCGCGTTGGCCAGCCTTCGCAGGAATCGCGTGCTCGCAGCGGCGGGCTCGGCCTCGGTGGGCTTGAAGTCGCGCAGCACGTCGGCGGTCTTGCCGTTGGCGAAGGTGAAGCGCCGCAGGTCGATGCCGTTGGCGTAGCTGTGCTCGCTGACGAGGTCGTACAGCGCCATCTTGCGGCAATTGTAGGTGCCCAGGTGATCGATGCGGGTGATGCGGGTGCCGAGCTCGGCCTCGGCGAGCTCCTGCGCGACGACCTCGAGATCCGCGAGCGCGAGCGCCATCTGGCACGTGAGTAGTGGCGAGCTGCTGTACTCGATCTTGCCGGGCCCGCGCTTGTAGCGGACCACCTGCTCGGCGCCGCACAGCGGCACGCCATCTTGCTTCGCGCCGAGCCCGATGCGTGCGGGCTTGAAGCTCACGCCGCGCTCGCGCAGGCGGTCCTCGCAATCGTCGAGCGGAGGCGGCGGTCCGAGCTCGCTGTCGTTGCGCTCGTCGAGATCGGCATGGGCGAAGCGGGCGGCCGCAGCGGGCGTGGGCGCGGCCGCGGGCTCGGCCGCCGGCGAGGGTTCGTCGGGCGCCGGCGCGATCGCTGCGGCGGTCACGGGACGCGGGGGACTCGCCATCGCCGACGGCTCTGCCACGGTGGGGGACATCGCGCTCGGAGCCGCGCCGGCCGTCCCACCACAGGCGGCCAACAGCAGCGTGCACCAAGCGAGGCTCCAGGCGCGGATGACCACCGATGGAGCCCAACGCACGGGCGCGCGGGGTGGTCTACGGGCCTTGGCGCCCGCAGATGCGGGGGCTCTGCGTGCGAAACCTGCAGCACATGCGGCAGTTCGCGCAGGGGTGCCCGCCCGGGGAGTGCGGGCAGGTCCCGAGCGGCGCGTCCGCGTGCGATGCTCGTGTGGGCGAGGATGGCACGAACCCCAGGCAGCACCCTCGCGGAGACCCGCGAGTTCGCCCTGCAGGAGCAGGTGGAACCGACCGACGGTCCGCCCAGCGCGGGCGTGCGTGCGGCGTGGATCGCCGATGCGCTCGAGGGTGGCAAGGGCGAGGAGACGCGTCGCGTGGCGCTGCGACCGGGCGATGCGGTGCCGGGCACGCGCTACGTCATCGAGCGCTGGCTCGGTGATGGCGGCATGGGCGTGGTCTACCAAGCGCGCCACGTCGACATCGATCGCCAGGTCGCGATCAAGGTGCTGCGCCAGGAGTACTGCCGCCGCGCCAACGTGCTGCGGCAGTTTCGCAACGAAGCGCGCATCGTCGCGCGGATCGGCTCGCGACACATCGCCGAGGTGCATGACTTCGCCGAGCTCGACGACGGCCGCCTGATGTTCGTGATGGAGCTGCTCTCGGGCGGCACGGTCGCGCACGCGCTGCAGCACGGACCGATGGATCCGGGCCGCGTGATCGCGATCCTGCGGCAGGTGTGCAAGGCGCTCGCGGCCGCCCACGCGGTCGACATCGTGCACCGCGACTTGAAGCCCGACAACATCGCGTTGGCGACGCTCGACGGCCGCGCCGACTTCGTGAAGGTGCTCGACTTCGGTATCGCGGTGGTGCAGACCGACGCCGACGTCGCGACCCAGCTCGCCGCCGGCACGCCGTGGTACCTCGCGCCCGAGGTCATCGCCGGCGGTGTGGTCGGCGCGAGCGTCGACATCTACGCCGCCGGCTGTACCGCCTACGAGATGCTGACCGGGCAGCCGCCGTTCGCCGGCTACGACATCGAGGCGGTGCTGCGTGGCCACCTGCGGCTCGAGCCCACGTCGGTGCACGAGCGCCGCGCGGAGGTGCCGCTGGCGCTCTCGGAGCTCATCGGGCGCTGCCTCGCGAAGGACCCGGTGCAGCGTCCGCGCGACATGCTCGATCTCGAGGCGCAGCTGTGCGAGGCGCAGATCGAGGCTGGGCTGCAGACTGCGTGGGACGATCTCGAGATCCCCGACGTCGCGCCCGAGCGCAGGGTCGCGCTGCTGCGGCGGATGCCGGATGTCAGCGCGCGCGCGGCCGGGCGCGGCAGCTGGCGCCTCGCGGTGGGCGGTGCGGTGCTGGCTGCGTTGACGGCGACCGGGGTGTGGTTCGCGATGCGCCAGGATGCCGCGGGCGAGCGCGGCCCGATCGACGCGATCGTCGTGTCTGCCCACGAAGCGGCGGCGCGCAGCTACTTCGTGTACCCCCCGCTCGAGGCGCCGGATCAGCCGACCGCGTACAACTGGGTCATCGACCTCGAGCGTCGCGCCGACGAGCTCGGCGACGAGGCCACGCAGGAGGCCGCCAAGCTGCGGGCCGAGTTCGCCGCGACCCTCGTGCGCCTGGGCGACGAATACTGGGAGCGCGAGGGCGGCAAGCCGTTCGCGGTCGACTACTACGCCGAGGCGCTGATGTTCGAGCCCGGTGACACCCACGCCGCCGATCGTGTGCTGCTGACGCCGGGCGAGCTGGCGACCCTGCGCGACAAGGCCACGCGTCGCGACTTCTCGAGCGCAGAGCTCTCGGCGGTCGAGCCGTTGGTCGCGCTGGCCGAGCCGGATGCCGCGCTGCGCAGCGAGAAGGTCGCCGCGCTGGTGTCGCGCGAGCGCGCGAGCACGACCACCGAGAACCTCGCGAAGATCGTGGCGCCGTCGCGTGCACGTCGGCCGCGCGAGGCTCCTGCGGTCGCGACTGCCGAACCGACGCCGAGCGTGCCGCCGACGACGGATGCGCCGACGATCGCCGCCGCGCCGGCGACCACGGGCGACGCTGCAGCCGATCCCGTCGCCCCGGCCATCGCGTCGGCGCGCGATCCGGCGGCGGCAGCGGCATTGGTCCGCGAGGCCCGAAGCGCGATGGAGGCGGGCCGACGCGCCGAGGCCGGTCGCACGTTCGAGCGCGCGCTCGCCGTCGATCCCAAGTCCCACGGCGCGCTCATCGGGCTCTGCGACCTCGCGTTCGATCGCGCCGACCATGCCCGCGCGGCCACGCTCGCGCGCCGGGCGATCCGACTCGCGCCGCGCGAGGCCGAATACCGCATCAAGCTCGGCGACGCGCTGTTCAAGGCCTTCCGCTACGCCGACGCGCTCGCGGCCTATCGCGAGGCGGAGGACCTCGGCCATCCGCAGGCCGAGGGTCGCATCGCCAAGGCCGCGGCCAAGCTCGAGCGCTGACGCGGCCGGTCGCGATCAGAACCGCAGCGTCAGCCCGCCGCGACTCGGCATCATCGCGACGCGCGAGGGCTTGCTGCGGCGCTTGGCGACCACCAGCAGCGCGACACCGGTGGCGAGCGCGGCGGCGCCACCGACGAGCACGCCGATGCCGGCACCGAGGCTGTCGTAGCGGTACTTGCAGTGGCCTTCGATGTCGATGTTCTCGCCGCTGCAGCGCGAACGCATCGGGGCTTCGTCCAGCACGGCGAGCCCGATGCCCACGCCGATGCCCGCGACGCCGACACCCAACGCGACCGCCCCGCCGATGCGCATCGATCGCGCGGCACCGGTGCGATCGCGCTCGGGTGCCGGCAACACCGGCAGCTGCAGGTCGATCGCCTCGTGTCCGCCCTCGACCGCGGTGATGCGCTGCAGCTGCGCGACGAACCCCGGCTTGGCCACGCGGACGTCGTGCTGCCCCGGCGCGACCGTGAGCTCGAGCGGCGTGACGCCGACATCCTCGCCATCGAGGCTCACGCGGGCCCCCGCCGGTGTGCTGTCGATGCGCAGCACCGGCAGCTGGGCCCTGGGCGCGTCCAGCCAGCGACGCAGCACGGTGGCGACGTCGTCGACGGTGTCACCGACCTCCTGCAATCCGCAGATCTCGCAGGTGCGGGTGGCCTCCGCGACCACGCGCCCGTCGGCGGCGTCGACCAGTGCCGCGGCGACGGTGTAGTCGCGCTCGACCACCTCGAAGCGTGTGTGCACGACATAGGTCGCGTTGCGCTCGGCCGCGAGGCGCTGCCAGCAGCCCGCGTCGGCGCAGGCGGGTGCATCGCCGTCGACGGCGACGGCGTCGCTGCCCAGGCCCGCGACGAGCCGCGCCATCAGGCCCTCACGGGTCGCGGCGGGCAGCGTGCCCGTCACCGCGGGCGGCAGTGCGACCACGCGGCGATCGATGGACCCCTCGGTCGCCGGCGCGGTCGCCCCGGCCGAGGGCACGCGCACCAGCGACAGCACGACCGCCGCGACCACCGGCCATACCCGCGCGCGGCGTCGTTCAGTTGCTGCAGTTGCCGCCATTGCAGGTGCCGTCGCACGGCATGTCGCAGCCGCCGCAGTGGGCCTCGTCGTTGTTGATGTTCACGCAACTGTCGCCGCACTGCATGAGGTTGCCGAGGCATCCGCAGCTGCCGGACATGCACTGCGCCATCGCGGGGCAGGGCATGTTGCAGCCGCCGCAGTGCAGCTCGCTCTTGTTGGTGTCGACGCAGGTGTTGCCGCACGCCAGCTTGCTGCCGGAGCAGACGCACTCGCCGGCGACGCATGACTGCGTGGCGAAGCAGTGGTGATTGCACGCGCCGCAGTTGTCGGGGTCGTTCTGGAGATCGGCGCAGTCGGCCGGGCACTCGCTCTGGTCGGCGGGACACTCGCTGATGCACGAACCGAGCTCGCAGATCTCGCCTGGCGCACACTTGCCGGTGCAGCCGCCGCAGTGCATCTCGTCGCGCTGGGTGTCGACGCAGGTGTTGCCGCAGATCTCGAGGCCGCCACCGCAGCCGTCGACGCAGCTGCTACCGACGCAGACCTGCAGATCGCCGCAGGGTTGATCGCACCCGCCGCAGTGATCGTGATCGGTGTTGGTGTCGACGCAGAGGTTGCCGCACGGCGTGACGTCGGCCGGGCAGGCGTCGGCGCAGGCTCCTGCGACGCAGAACTGCCCGATCGCGCAGGGCGCTCCACACTGGCCGCAGTTGGCCGGGTCGTTCTCGGGGTCGCTGCAGACCAGGCCGCAGGCCACCGGGTCGTCGACGGGGCAGTTGAGCACGCACGCGCCCTCGAAGCAGATCTGCGTCATCGCGCAGGGCTGATTGCAGCCGCCGCAGTGCAGCACGTTGCGCTGGGTGTCGACGCAGCCGCCATCGCAGACCTCCTGCGCGGGGTCGTCACACGTGGTGACGCCGGTGGTCGAGCCGCCCATCGAGTCGCCCGTCGAGCCGCTCATCGAGCCCTGGCCCTGCGTCGCCGAGCTCGAGGCGTCGCCGGTGGTCGACATCGACGAGCCGCTCGCACTCGCGGGACCGAGGAACTCGGGGTTCAGTTCGGCGCACGCGCCGAGCCCGGCGCCGACGACCCCGAGCACGAGCGCGCGCACGAGCCGAGCTCTTCGACGGGTCTGTGCCGCAGCGCGCACGCGGGATCAACGTGCCGCATCGAGCGGCGAAGTGGTACCCCCAAGATCGCGACGGCGGGCGATCGGCGGCCACGTGCGGTCCCGCCGTGCCCGCACTTCGCGGCACGGGTTGGGCCTCTCGCGGGGACCAGGCATCGGGGGTGGGCCGGGTGGCCCTCGCTGCCACGAGCTGGTAAGCCCGACCGTGCGATGCGGATCACGACGCGCCTCACGCTGACCCTGACGCTGCTGGCGTTGGTGGTGCTGGGCGCGTTCGGGTTCTATGTGGTGCGACGCAGCCGAACCGAGCTCGAGGATACCGTCGAACGGCGCACGCGCCTGATCGCCCAGGCGCTGGCGGCCGGGGTCGAGTCGGACCTGCGCGCGGGTGCCTGGCGCGAGCTGCAGGACACCCTCGACCGGCTGGAGGGCGACGACGTGGTCGTGCGCGTGGTCGATGTCGAGGGGGTCGTGCGGGGGCAATCCCGCCGCGCCGCTGCGATCGACGCGCGCGAACGCGCGAGCATCGAGGTCGCGCTCGCGGGCCGCGAGGACTTCGAGGTGGTCCGCGATGTCGAGCCGATGCGTGCGTTCTACGCGGTCCCGCTCGTCGACGGCCGTGGGCCCCTGGGCGTGCTGTTCCTCGGTCAGCGCCTTCACGGGCTGTCGGCGGCGATCCGCGAGATGCAGCGCGACGCTGCGGTTGCCGCGGTCGCGCTGGTGTTGGCCGCCGCCGCGGCGGCGATCTGGATCGGTCGTGTGCACGTGACGCGGCCGATCGCGGGGCTCGTCGCGGCCATGCGCCGGGTCCGAGAGGGTGAGCTCGATCCGAGCCCGCCGCTCGGCACCGCGCGACGCGAGCCCGCCGGTGAGCTACGCGAGCTGAGGCACGAGTTCGACGGCATGGTCGAGCGGCTCGCCGAGGCAAAGCAGGAGCTGGTCGCCGCCGAGCTCCGGCGCGCGGAGCTGGAGCGGCGACTGCAGCGGGCCGACAAGCTGATCTCGATCGGACAGCTGGCCGCCGGGGTCGCGCACGAGATCGGCTCGCCGCTGCAGGTGCTGGTCGGACGCGCCCGCGCGCTCGAGACCCGCGAGTACGCGCCCGATGCGGTCCGACGGCACGCCCGCATCATCGCGGACCAGGGCGAACGCATCGCGGCGATCGTCGAGCACCTGCTGCACCTGGCGCGACGTCACCCGGAGCGAGCGGTGGCGACCGATCCGGTCGCGGCCGCGCTGCACATCGTCGACCTGTTGTCGGCCGAGGCCGACCGCCGCGGCATCGCGCTGCGCTGCGAGTCCGACGGCACCGACGCCGTGGTTCGGTGCCCGCCGGGGGCGATCGAGCAGATCGTGCTGAACCTGACCATGAACGCGCTCGAGGCGACCGATCGCGACGGCGAGGTGGTGGTCGCGCTGCGTGGTGATGTCGCCGGCGTGGTCGAGCTGGTCGTGCGCGACGACGGTCGCGGCGTACCCGAGGAGGTGCGCCCGCGCCTGTTCGATGCGTTCTTCACCACCCGCGCCGACGAGGGCGGCACCGGCCTCGGGCTCGCCGTGGTCCGCGAGCTGGTGGTCGAGCTCGGCGGCGAGGTCTCGATCGAGTCGCAGGTCGGCGCGGGCACGCATGTGCGGGTGCGACTGCCCAGACTGCCCAGACAGGCCCGGGAGGCCGAGGAGCCATCGACATGAGCCGTGCTGCGAAGCTGCTGGTCGTCGACGACGACGCCAGCGTGGTCGACTACCTGCTCGAGATGCTCGGTGAGGACGGTCATCAAGCCGTCGGTACCACCTCACCGCTCGATGCGCTCGAGCGCATCGCCAAGCACGAGTTCGATCTCGTGATCGCCGATGTCGAGATGCCCGAGCTGCGAGGGCTCGATCTCATGGCGAAGATCCATGCGCACAGGCCCGGGCAGCTGGTGTTGCTCGTGACGGCCTTCGGAAGCATCGATCTCGCGGTCAAGGCCGTGCGCGCGGGCGCGTGCGACTTCGTGACCAAGCCGTTTCGTTGGGAGGCGCTGCAGGTCGCGATCGAGCGCGCGCTGCGGGAGCGACGGATGCGTCGGGAGATCGTGCGCCTGCGCGCCGAGCTCCGCGAGCAGCGTGACGGCGAGCTGGTCGCGCGCAGCCCCGCGATGCGCCGCGTGGTCGAGATCGCCAACCGCGTGGCTCGCAGCGACAGCAACACGCTCGTGACCGGCCCCAGCGGGGTCGGCAAGGGCGCGGTCGCGCGACACATCCACGCCCAGAGCGCGCGTGCGGCGGGCCCGTTCGTGCAGGTCAACTGTGCGGCGCTACCGAGCACGCTCGCAGAGGCCGAGCTGTTCGGGGTTCGCCGCGGTGCCTTCACCGACGCGCGCGAGGATCGCCCGGGCCTGTTCGTGCAGGCCCACGGCGGCACCTTGATGCTCGACGAGATCGGCGAGATGGCGCTCGACGTCCAGGCCAAGCTCCTGCAGGCCATCGAGAGCCGCAGCGTGCGACCGGTCGGCGCCGGCGAAGAGGTCGCGGTCGACGTCCGCATCATCGGTGCGACCAACCGTCCGCTCGAGGACGCGGTCGCCGACAAGCGCTTCCGCGAGGATCTCTACTATCGCCTCGATGTCGTGCGCATCGAGATCCCACCGCTGGCGGATCGGCCCGAAGACCTCGCGGCGCTGGTCGACGTCATGCTCGAGCGCGCCTGCGCACGGGTCGGGCGCGAGGTGCTCGGGGTCTCCGACGATGCGATGCGGTGGTTGCTCGGGCACAGCTGGCCCGGCAACGTGCGCGAGCTCGGCAACCTGCTCGAGCGCGCGGTCGTGCTGGCCGAGCACGACACGCTGGTGCTCGACGATCTCGTCATCCGCGAGCGCCCCGACAGCGAGGACGGCTTCCTCGAGCGCGCGGCTCGGCGTGGTGTGACACTCGAGGACGTCGAGCGAGCGTACATGCACGCCGTGCTGCGGGCGCACGGTGGCAACAAGACCGAGGCCGCGCGTGTGCTCGGGATCGATCGCCGAACCCTGCACAGACGACTCGAAGGCGACGACGTGGGACAGGATTGATCGCGCGCGGGGCAGGATTGCGCCGCGCGGCTCGAGAAGCCCTCGAAACTACGTTCTGGCGACTGGCGCGGGCTTTGCTGTCTTGCGCCGACGTCCGCGGTTCCCGATCTCGCGCAGTGCCCGTCTCTCGTGGTGGTGGCGGCGACGCAGCCGGATCGGCGGCCGTGGGCCTTTCGCATGGACGTGGCCTTGCAACCCGAGATCCCCCTCGACGAGTCCTCACCCCCGGATATCTCGCCGGCATCGCTGCGGCGAGGTCGATGGCCGTGGTGGCTCGCGGCGCTGGCGTGCGTTGCCGTCGGCACCGCGTTCGCGCTGCATCGTAGCGCGCCCACCGATGCCGCCGAGTCGGCGCCCGAGCCCGATGTGCCGTCGGCGCACGACGGCCGCATCGTGTACAGCGAGGCCTTCGTCGCGCGCGCGGGTCTCGAGGTCGCCGCGGTCGAGTCCAAGCAGGTGCTGCCGGTCATCGAGGTGATCGGCACGGTCACGCTCGACCCGCGGCACGTGGCAGCAGTGGGCACGCGCATTCCGGGGCGCGTCACCGAGATCGACGTCGTCGCCGGTGATCGCGTCGCCGCGGGCGACCGGCTGGCGCGCTTCGAGAGCGCCGACCTCGGTGGCGCGCAGGCGGACCTGCTCAGCGCCCGCGCGCGGGCGACCGCGGCGCGCCACGACGTCGAGCGCAAGCGTCTGCTGGTCGAGGAGGGCATCGCCTCCCAGCGCAGCGCGCAGCAGGCCGAGGCCGAGTACGCGTCGCTCGAGGCCGAGCTCCACGCCGCCGAGCAGCGCGTGCGCGCGCTGGGCGGGCGCTCGACCAAGCGCAGGCTCGGCGTGTTCGAGCTGCGCGCGCCGATCGACGGTGAGGTCGTGCGCGTGCAGGTGCAGCGCGGCGAGAGCGTCGACCCCAACCACACCGCGTTCGAGATCGCCGATCTCTCCAGTGTGTGGGTGGAGCTGGCGTTGTTCGAGCGCGATCTCTCGCGCGTGTCCATCGGTGATGCCGTCACGCTGCAGCCGCGCGGTGATGGGCGACCGCCGCTGCAGGGCACCATCGCGCACGTCGGTCGCGTGCTCGACGAGCGCACCCGCACCGCGCCGGTCCGCATCGTGGTCGACAACGACGATCGTCGGCTGTTCGTGGGCCAGGCCGTCCACGCGCAGGTCCACGCCACCAGCCTGGCGGTGCAGGGGCCCGCAGTCCCGCGCGACGCGGTGGTGTTGGTCGATGGGCAGCCCACCGTGTTCGTCGAGATCGCTCGTCGCGTGGTCGAGCCGCGCGAGGTCGAGCTCGCTGCGCAGGGCGAGCACGAGGTCGCGATCGCCGAGGGGCTCGCCGAGGGCGAGCGAGTCGTCACCGCCGGTGCGTTCGCCGTGAAGTCGGAGCTGTTCCGGTAGCCATGCTCGCGAAGATGGTGCAGCTGTCGATTCGTCTGCGCTGGGTCAGCCTGGCGGCGCTGGTGGTCACGCTCGTGGCCGGCACGATCGCGGCCGTGCGACTGCCGATCGACGCGATCCCCGACATCTCGCCGGTGCAGGTCGCGGTGCTGACGGCGGCGCCGGGCTACTCGGCGCGTGACGTCGAGCGCATGGTCACGGTGGGTCTCGAGAACGAGCTCAATGGCCTGCCCGGGCTGAAGGAGCTGCGCTCGGTGTCCCGTGCCGACGTCTCGGCGATCACGCTCATCTTCCGTGATGGCACCGATCCTTGGTTTGCTCGGCAGCTGGTGCTCGAACGGCTGTGGACGGCCAGCGCAGCGCTGCCGGAGGGCACCGGGCCACCAGAGCTCGCGCCGCTGTCGAACGGGCTCGGTGAGATCTACCAGTTCGTGGTGCGCTCCGATCGACACACGCCGCGTCAGCTGCGGACCATGCTCGACTGGGAAATCGTCCCGCGGCTGCGCAGCGTGCCCGGGATCATCGAGCTCAACACCATGGGTGGGAAGCTCAAGCAGTACCACGTGGTGGTGGAGCCCGAGGCCCTGCGGGCGCACGGCATCGCGATCGGTGAGCTCGTCGGTGTGCTGCGCGAGGCCGCAGGCACCGCCAGCGGCGGCTATGTGGCGCGCGGGCCCGGAGTCCTACACGCTGCGGATGGCTGGGCAGTTCGCCGGCATCGACGACATCGCGAAGGTGGTCGTGCGATCGCCCGAGGGCGGCCCGCCGATTCTCGTCGAGCACCTCGCGCAGGTGCGGCTGGGCGCAGCCCTACCGCAGGGGGCGGTGAGCCACGATGGCGAGCCGGCGGTGACCGGGATCGTGATGATGCTGGTCGGCGGCAACAGCCGCGACGTGATCTACGCGGTGAAGGACCGCGTCGAGGAGATCCGCGCGAGCTTGCCGGCGGGTGTCGAGCTGGTGCCGATCTATGATCGCGCCGCCTTCGTCGAGCGCACGCTGTCGACGGTCGCGAGCAACCTCGCCGAGGGGGCGGCGGTGGTCACCCTGGTGTTGGTGGTGATGCTGGGCTCGCTGCGCGGCGCGCTGGTGATCGTGCTCGGCATCCCCACCGCGATGAGTGTCGCGTTGATGGGCATGCACCTGTTCGGGGTCGGCGGCGATCTGATGAGCCTCGGCGCGCTCGACTTCGGGTTCCTCGTCGACGGCCCCATCGTCGTGCTCGAGGCGGTGCTGGCGGTGCACACCGGCCGTCGACTCGCGCCATCCCTGCGCCGACGCGCCTACGGCGAGACCATCTCGCAGGTGATGCGCCCGGTGCTGTTCTCGGTGCTCATCATCTTGTTGGTGTACCTGCCGCTGCTCGGGCTCGAGGGCGTCGAGGGCAAGATGTTCCGCCCGATGGCGATCACGATGGCGTGCGCACTGTTCGGTGCGCTGATCTACTCGACGCTGTTCCTGCCCGCGCTGCTGGCGATCTTCGTGCCCCCGCCCGCCCGCGACGGCGCGCGGTGGCTGAACCGGGTCGCGGCCGCGTACCGGCGCATGCTGGTGCCGCTGTCGCGCATCGGCGGGCGCCTGCTCGGCATCTGTGCGCTCGCGCTGGTCGGCGCGATGGCGCTGGTGGCCGGCGGCGGCGCGGACTTCGTGCCGCGCATCGACGAGGGCGACATGGTGGTGACGATTCGTCGCTCGCCCTCGATCGATCTCGACGAGGCCGAGCGGCTCGATCGCCTAGCCCAGGCGGCGCTGCGCGAGTTCCCCGAGGTCGTCACCACGCTGGCGATGACCGGCCGCGCCGAGGTCGCGACCGATCCGGTCGGCATGGACAACACCGACATCCTGGTGCACCTGCGGCCCAAGCCGGAGTGGACGACGGCCCACGATCTCGACGCGCTGGCCGAGGTCTTCAAGAACGCGGTCGAGAGCGCGACCACCGGCACGTTCGCGTCGGTCTCGCAGCCGATCGAAGATCGCACCAACGAGCTCGTGAGCGGCTCGCGGGCCGACGTGCAGATCATGCTGTACGGCGAGGACCTCGACGGGCTCGGTAGCCTCGCGACCCAGCTGGCCGATCTGGTCCGCACCGTCGATGGCACCGGCGACGTGCGGGTCGAGCGGACCTTCGGCATGCCCGAGCTCACCATCCGGCCCGATCGCGCCCGCATGGCTCGCCACGGCGTGCGCATGGCCGACGCACTCACGGCGATCGAGGCCGCGCGCGTCGGCGTGCCGCTCGGCGACGTCTACGAGGGCCAGCGTCGCTTCGGCGTGCGCCTGCTGGTGCCGCCCTCGCGACCCGACCCCGCCGCGATCGAGCGACTGCCGGTCGAGAGCTCCGGTGCTGCGACCGTGCCGCTGGCCGAGGTCGCCGATGTCGTCGCCGGCGAGGGCCCGCCGCAGATCCGCCGCGAGGATCGCCGCCGCACGGTGCGGGTCGACGTCAACCTGCGGGGCCGCGACCTGGTGTCATGGGTCAACGAGGCCCGCGCGCTGGTGAAGGATTCGCTCGAGGTGCCGCCCGGCTTCGAGGTCGAGTGGGGCGGGCAGTTCGAGAACTTCGACCGCGCCGCGCGGCGTCTCGCGATCGTGGTGCCGCTGGCGCTGGGCATCGTGCTGCTGATGCTGGTATGGATGTTCGGCAACCTGCGCGACGCGATCTCGGTGTTCGTGCTGGTGCCGATTGCGATCACCGGCGGTGCGCTGGGCCTGTGGGCGCGCGGCCTGCCGTTCAGCATCCCGGCGGCGGTCGGCTTCGTCGCGCTCGCAGGGGTCGCCGTGCTCGATGGCGTGGTGCTCACGCAGGCGGCCCGCGACGGCGTGCGCAAGGGCCTGCCACTCGAACGCGCGATCATCGGGGGCTCGGTCCACACCATGCGCGCGGTGCTGACGACCGGCGCCGTCGCGGCGCTGGGCTTCGTGCCGATGGCGCTCGCGACCGGTGCCGGTGCCGAGGTCCAGCGTCCGCTCGCGACCGTCGTCGTGTGCGGGGTCGGGCTCTCGACCGTGCTCACGCTGTTCGTGCTGCCGGGGGTGCTGCGCATGTGGATGCGCGTCGAGACGCCGTCGTCCGACGACGACGCGACGGACACCACGGAGGGCGCATGATCACGCCGCTGCTGCTGTTGCTCGCGGCCGCACCCTCGACGCCGGCATCGTTCGTCGGCGTCTCGGGCACGGGCGGCCCGCTCACCGACACCGCCGGACCGGCCTCGCCGGCCGCGATCGACGACGGCTGGGCCGCACGCGAGGTGACCCTCGACGAGCTGCTGCGCCACGCCGAAGGCCGCGCGCCGAAGAATGCTCGTGCCCACGCGCAGGTCTCCCTGGGCGCTGCGGCCCGCGAGGCCGTCGCGCCGCTGCTGCCGTACAACCCCAGCGTCGGTGCGGTGCTCGGCGTGCGCACCAACCCGCTGGGCGCGTCGTTCGAGATGCAGCTGACGATCTCGCAGCAGCTCGAGATCGTCGGCGAGCGCGGTGCCCGTCGTCGCGCCGCGGGTGCGTACGATGTCGGCCTGCATCGACGACTCGACCAGTCGCGCTTCGAGACCCACGTCGCGCTGCGCTGGGCCTACGCCAGCGCGCTGCTGGCGAAGCAACGACTGCACACGGCCACGCGCGTGCGCGACTTCACCGGCTCGCTCGTCCACACCGCCAAGCGACAGGTCGAGGCCGGCGATCTGGCGCCGCTGCGGCTGCGCATGGCCGAGGCGTCGCTGGCACAGGCCACGCAGGCGCGCCGCGAGGCAGCGCGCGTGTATCGGGCCGCGTGTCGACAGCTGGCGACCACCGCGGGCTGGCCCGCCGCCGAGCCTGTCGCACCGGTCGGCGAGCTGGGTGACGTATCGTCGCGACTCGACGCCGACGCGCTGGTGAGCGAAGCGCTCGAGCGCCACCCTGAGCTGGTCGCGCTCGCGCAGGAGCTACGGGCGGCGCGGGCGGGTCTGCGTGCGGCCAAGCGCGACGCGTGGCCCGAGCCGACCATCGGCGCATACGCGGCGCGCGAGCACGAGCCCGGCAGCCCGTTCGCCAGTCGCGTCGGCCTGATCACCGTGTCGGTCCCGCTGCCGCTGTGGCGTCGCAACCAGGGGCCGCGCGCGCAGGCCAAGGCCCAGCTGCGCATCGCCGAGGTCGCCCTCGCCACACGGCGCTACGAGCTCGAGCAGGAGCTGCGCCGCAGCATCGATGCCGTACAGACCGCCGCGGCGCGCGTGCAGGACTACGGTCGCGACGTGCTGCCGCGCTTCGACGAGAACCTCGAGCTGCTGCAGCGCGCCTTCGAGCTCGGCGAGATCGACATCATCGGCGTGGCGGTCGGTCGGCAGAGCTTCTTCGATGCGCAGGCCGCCGCGCTCGAGACCTGGTCGGACTACCTCGCGGCGGTGCGACAGCTCGAGCTCGCCGTCGGCCGCCCGGTGGTCGACACCGTGCGCACCGCCGCGGCCCCCATGGGCTCGGCGGGCCCAGCTGCCCCGTGAAAGCCCGCACGAGGGTGGTGTGCCCATGGCAGCGACGACGGGCGGTGCGCTAGCGCTCGATGCGGTAGGCCTCGCCGTCGTCGATGCCCTCGTGCTTGCCCTGATCGTGGGCCACGATCACGTCGCACTGGCCCTCGGTGACGTTGCCGGAGCCGTCGGTGACGGTGAAGCCGAGGTGATACACGCGCCCGTTGCTGCCGCCTTGCCGCTCCGATCGCAGCGACGCGGCATCGCTGGCCACGAACGCGACGTCGTCGCTGGTGTGGCCGTCGCCGTTGGAATCATCGGGCTCGTCGCTCGAGATCCACACCAGCTCGGGTACCCAGTCGGGGTCGCAGTCGACGACGTCCTCGAAGCAGTCGGCCAGCGTCACGGTGTGCATCTTGTGGTTCGGCGGCCACAGCTGCACCTCGCGGGTCGTGACGATGGGCGCGACCGGATCTTGGATCTCGAGCGTCGTCTCGCACACGGATGTGCCGTCGCCATCGGCCACCACGATGTCGTGGGTGCCGGGCGCGAACGGACCTTCGACGGGCTGCAGGTCGACGCCCTCGCAATCACCCGACTCGGGGCGCACGTAGATCTCCTCGGGCACCGCGTCGGTGTTGCAGTCGATCACGAGGGCCTCGTCGCAGGTCCACAGGTCGTCGTCGACCGAGTCCTCGGGCTCGACGCAGATCGCCTCGATGTCGCGGAACTCCACCTTGGACTCTTCGGCCGCGCACGCGGTGACGATGAGCAGGGAGGTGATGAGTCGTCGTGGGTGTCGCATGGCACCCACTTCGACCGCGCTGGTCGTCCGCATTCCAAACAGCCCGTGCATCGCACCACGGGCGATCGAGAGTGCAGGGCGCCTCACCGAAGTGGCAGCGACAGGTGAGCGCTCTCGCGACGACCGAGGCGATGCGTCACTTCGGTGGGCTCTGCAGCGCGCCGAGCTTCACCACGATCGCCGAGGTCGCGCTCGCTGCGGTCCAGTAGCCGGAGCTGCAGCTGTCGACGCTCGAGGCGTACGACTTGCCCTTGTACACCCAGGTCAGCCGCGCAGTGCCGTCGACGTTGCTCAGCGTGTACGTCAGTGCGCTGCTGGTGTTGGTGCCGGGCACCGCCACCTTCGAGCTGCCGGCGATCTTGTTGCCGGACTTCACGGCGCTGCCACCGATCGGATTGAAGCCACCCGAGCCCGGCAAGCTCGGCGACTCCGCAAGCGCGGTCTCGCCGATCATCAGCACGGCGTTCGCTCCGGCGATGTTCTTGGTCTCGAGGTCGACCAGCAGCGTGTCGAGCCGCGAGCTGCAGGAGTTCAGCTGCGAGAGGCCCGGTGGGATGTTCCCGACATCGACCTGCGGCGCGGCCGTCGTGGTCTGGGCGAATGCGGGTGCAGCGGGAAGGAAGGCGAGCAGGGCGAGCAACTTCTTCATGGTCGGCGTGTCTCTCTGCACCGGATGAGGCGCGGCCTGCCGCGTTTGTGACGCGCTCGCTCGAGAATCCCGCGGGCCGACGACCCCGGCGGCAGGCCCGGACGCCACAGTGCGGCCGCGCAACACCGACGCACCCCCGGCTGCGACGGTCGCTCGCCTCCGGTCGACCGCGAGCCGTCGACGGGGACGGATTGGCCTGGCCGCTCCCACTCACAGGAATGACCACCCATCGAGGCCTCCTGTGTGTGCTGCTCGCGGCGGCTGCGTGCTACGACCCAAAGCCGCCGACGGCCCGAGCCAGTGTCGGCGGCGACGAGTCGAGTGGCGAGAGCGATGGCGGCACTGCATGTGTCGTCGGAGCCGTCGATTGTCCGTGCGACGGCGCGGGCGCTTGTGAGGCGCCGCTGCAGTGCATCGACGCGGTCTGCGTCGACACCAGCGACGGGAGCTCCTCCGGTGACGCAGCGATGGGCAGCGACAGCACCGGTGGCAGCTCGACTGGGCCCGAGCAGGATCCGAGCGACGGCGAGGTTCCATACTCCGCGTGGAGTCATCACCGCGAGCTGACGATCTCGCCGCAGTCCGACCTCGTCGACCACCAGGTGCGCGTGGACTTGCCGCTGACCGCGAGCGTGGCGGCCGATGGTGCCGACATCCGTGTGGTCGATGCCCTCGGCAACGAGCTGCCCCTGTGGGTCGAAGGCCCCGTCGCCGCTCACCTGAGAATCTGGATCAAGGTGGCGGACCTCGTTCAGGGGGTCGACAGCACGTACACGATCTACTACGGCAACCCCGCCGCGACCGGGGCATGGGATCCGGACTCGGTGTTCGAGCTGTTCGACGACTTCGACATGCTCGACCCGGCACGATGGGCATATAGCGGCGATTGGTACCTCGGCGCCGACGGAGCCATCACCACCTCCGGCATCGCGGGATCGCAGTGGACCACCGATGCGCCCGTCGTGGTGGAGGCGGTGGTGCGGTGGGGCGCCGAAGATGGCGGCATCGAGCCCTCCACCGGAGTCGCATTCTTGGGCAACTTCGGCGGCATCGGGGTCGCCGGGATGCCGCTGTCGGCCCTCGCGGTTTCGGAGCACGAGCCGGTGGGGCGCATCGCACCCGGGGCGCCCGTGCACATGACGATCACTCGCCGCCCAGATGCCTTCGAGGTGGCCATCGACGAGATCCCCGTCGCGGTGCATCTCGCGGGACCGATCGACGCACCGTACGGGATTGGCGTCGGCCTGCTGACCGGCCTCACCGAGGCGTACGACACGATGGAAATCGATCGGCTCTTCATCCGCCGATACGCTCCGACTCCCGGCGTTGCCCTTGGTCCGGAACAGTGACCGGCCCCCGCGCTGCCGGCCGCGGCGGCCGGGCTCCCGGCATCGCCACGTCGAGGACGACGCGACGCCTCGGGGCGCGACGACCAGGTCGGCGGCGGGATCGGTCCTCGACCTTCATTCGCGCATCGCTGCTCGATGCCGCTCGACGTGTCGACGTCCTGCGCCGGATGGCCGCAGCCACACCCGATCGCGATCGTTGTCAGAACCTCCACGCGCCGCACCGTCACCGCACCATCCGACGACGAGTGTAGCAGCAGCGCCTGCCCGCGGCTCACCGCAGTCCCATCGCAGCGCGTGGTGTCAGACGCCGAGCGCCACGTTCGCCCGAGCCACGCCCGCATCGGCCCGTCACTCGGCGGCGTCGCGACGCAGCGCCTCGTTGTCCCACGCCGCATCGCGACCGCCGAGGGCGGTCGAGTCTTCGTCGCGCATGAGGCGTTCGGCCTCCTGCATCGCCATGCGTGCGCGTGCAAAGTAGGCATCATCGCGGCTGCCCCACAGCTCGACCGACTCCTCCAGCTCACGCTCTTCGTGGACGCGCCAGCGCGCGGCCAGGCGGTGGGCCGTGTGGGCGCGGTAGCCGAGGGCGCGCAGCGCCGAGATGCCGGCCTCGAAGCCCGCCGCGAACGTCTCACGGTGGATGTCGGTGACCCCCGCGCGGCGCAGCTCGAAGTAGTGCGGGCGGTCGCGGGCGCGCGCGATGATCCGCAGCTTGGGGTACTCGCGTGTCACCGTACGCGCGATCTCGAGGGCCTGCTCGGCGTCGTCGATCGCGAGCACGAACAGATCGGCACGATCGCAGCCTGCCGCACGCAGGAGGTCGGGCCGAGTGGCGTCGCCGTAGTAGACCTTGACCCCCAGGCGCTCGAGCACACTCGCCATGTCCGGATCCAGGTCGAGGACCGTCATCGGGATGCGATTGGCTCGCAGGATACGGCCGACGATCTGACCGAAGCGGCCGTAGCCGGCGAGCACGACCCGCACGTCGCCGTGTGGGAGTTCGTCGGCCTCGCGCGTGCTCGACGGGGAGCCGAGCCGCGGCAGCACCCAGCGCTCGAGTGCGATGAAGCAAGCCGGTGTCAGTGCCATCGAGAGGGCGATCGCGGCAACCAACGGACCGGCGATGTCCTCCGAGAAGATCGCGCTTCGTTGCGCGAACGAGACCAGCACGAACGCGAACTCGCCGACCTGCGGCAGTGCAAACGTCAGGGTCCAGCGGGCCGCCCGGTCGAGCCCGAAGCCACGGGCGAGCACGTGCAGGACGCCGGCTTTGACCGCCATGCTGCCGAACACCAGGCCCAGCACCAACACCGGCGCGCGCACCAGCAGACCGAAGTCGATCTGCGCGCCGATCGAGATGAAGAACAAGCCGAGCAGCAGGCCCTTGAACGGCTCGATGTCGGCCTCGAGCTCGTGGCGGTACTCGCTGTCGGCCAGCACCACGCCGGCGAGGAAGGTGCCGAGCGCGGCCGACATGCCGACCTGCTCCATGGCCAAGGCGATCCCCACCACGAGCAGCAGTGCGAACGCGATGAACGCCTCGCGCAGGCGCACAGCGGCGAGGAACTGGAACACCGGGCGGACGACATAGCGGCCCGCCGCGATGATCCCACCGACGGTCGCGAGCACGAGGAGTGCGGTCTGCCAGCCCGGACGCGCGTCCTCGATCGGCGTGGCGCCGGCCTGCCCGAGCAGCGGGAACACAGCCAAGATGGGAATGACGGCGATGTCCTGGAACAGCAGGATCGAGAAGCTGGCCTGTCCACCGCGCGTTCTCAGCAAACCTCGCTCGCCGAGTGACGCCATCACGATCGCCGTCGACGACATGGCGAGGATGCAGCCCACCGCAATCGCGACGCCGCTGGGTAGGCCGAGCAACATCGCGAGACCCGCGACGGCTCCCGCGGTGGCGACGACCTGCAGTCCGCCGAGCCCGAGGATCGGCCGGCGCAGCTCCCACAGCAGCGAGGGGCGCAACTCGAGCCCGACCAGCAGCATCATCATCACGACGCCGAACTCGGCGAAGTGCATGACGTCGTGGCCCTCGGTGCCGACCAGGCCGAGCACAAAGGGACCGATGCAGGCGCCGCCCACGAGGTAGCCGAGCACCGCTCCCAGGCCGAGCCGCTTGGCCACCGGCACGAACACCACGGCGGTGACCAGGTATACGAATGCTTGTCTCAACAAGTCGTCGTTCACGGTGCATCCTCCTGCTCGAGGTCGTTGATCCGCTGCAACGGCGCAGCGCGCACCACATCGACGCGATCGTCGCGGAGCGCCTCGATCAGCGCGCGATAGGACCGCTGATGGCGCGCGACGTCGTCGGTGCCTGCGAGCCGCAGCACGCCGTGCACGACCCACGGTGGCAGCCATCGCATGCCGCAGAGACTCGCCGTCTGCTCCCACGGTGCCAGCAACTCGCGCACCGTGAACCGGTTGCTGCCGCCGGCGCGATAGGCATCCTCCGGGCCACCGGTGGTCAGCGCGTTGAGCGTGAGCTTGCCGCGCAACTTGTCACCGCCCTCGCCGTAGGCCCAGCCGTACTCGAGCACGATGTCCTGCCACTGCTTGAGGATTGCGGGCGTCGAGTACCAGTAGAAAGGATGATGGAAGACGATGACGTCGTGCTCGAGCAACAAGGCCTGCTCGGCGCTCGGATCGATCGCCATCGTTGGGTAGCGCTCGTACAGATCGTTGATCGTCACCCCCGGTAGGTCTCGGATCGCGTCGACCAGCGGCCGGGTGATCCGGGATCGCTCGAGCACCGGATGTGCGAGCTGGATCAGCACTCGTCGCGCGGGCGAGGGACGTGCTTCGGTGCTCCGGACCACGACGCCGGAGCATAGGGGAAGTGGGCGCGGCGCGTCAGCCGGCGGAGACGACGGGCGCTGCGATGCGCCGCCGCGACCGAGGCCATGCGTCACGAGCTGCAGGACAGCATCGAGCAACCCACGCGGTGACGCGCCCACTCGGGGCGCTTGGTCGCGAGCGCGTCGTGCTCGGGCTGCTCGTCGTAGGGTCGCTGCAGCACCGCCATCAACGTGTGCAAGCTTGCAAAGTCACCCTGCTCGGCGGCGTCGATCGCCTGCTGCGCGAGGTAGTTGCGCAGCACGTACTTGGGGTTGGTCGCGTGCATCCGTGCGCGGCGGAGCTCGTCGGGGGTGCCGTCGGCCTGCACGCGTGCGATCCACCGTCGCAGCCACGCCAGCATGCGCCCGTGCACGCGGCCGTCGACCGCGTCGGCGTACCACGCGGGCCGCACCGCCGCGAGCAGCTCGGCATCGGTGAGCGCGGACGTGGTTGGGATCTCACCGAGTCGCCGGTAGAAGATCGTCATGTCGGTCGGGGTCGCCGACAGCAGCCGCAGCAGCTCGTCGACCAGCGCGACGTCGCCGGTGGGTCCGTCGTCGTCGCGCATCGCCTCGAGTCCGAGCTTGCGACCCATCATCGTGCGTGAGCCGTGCTCGAAGCGCGCGACGTAGGCGTCGAGGCCGGCCTCGAGCCGCTGGCCGTCCGGCACCAGCGGCAGCAGGGCGCGGCCGAGCTGCGCGAGGTTCCACGCCGCCACCTGCCCTTGTTGGCCGAAGCGATAGCGTCGCGTGCCGGCGTCGGTGGTGTTCGGTGTCCAGTCGAGATCGAAGTCGTCGATCCAACCATAGGGGCCGTAGTCGATCGTCAGGCCCAGGACCGACATGTTGTCGGTGTTCATCACGCCGTGCACGAAGCCCACGCGCGCCCAGTCGATGACCATGTCGGCGGTGCGCTCGCAGACCTCGCGAAACCACGCCGCCCAGGTCTCGGGGCCTGGTGCGCCGAGCTCGAGCAGGTGCGGGTAGTCGTGGCGCACGCAGTAACCGAGCAGTGCCTCGAGCGTGGCGTGATCACGGCGCGCCGCGAAGATCTCGAAGTTGCCGAAGCGCAGGAAGCTGGGCGCCACGCGGCAGACGATCGCCCCGGGTTCCTCGCGCGGGTGGCCGTCGTACAGCATGTCCCGCACCACGCGATCGCCGGTCGTCACCAGCGTCAGTGCGCGGGTGGTGGCGATCCCCAGCGCGTGCATGGCCTCGCTGCAGGCGAACTCGCGCAGCGACGATCGCAGCACCGCTCGGCCGTCGCCGGCCCGCGAGTAGGGCGTGGGCCCGGCGCCCTTGAGCTGCAGCTCGAAGCGCGCGCCGTCGGGCGCGACCCACTCGCCGAGCATGATCGCCCGGCCGTCCCCCAGCTGGCCGGCCCAGTTGCCGAACTGATGACCGCCGTAGCAGGCGGCCCAGGTGCGCATGCCGGGCAGGGTCGCGTTGCCGGCCATGGCCTCGACGAAGCGTGGGTCCTCGAACAGCGCCGGCGCGAGGCCCATGCGGGCCGCGAGCTCGCGGGAGTAGGCGACCAGCTTCGGCGCGGCAACGCGGGTCGGCGTGACCGCAGACCAGCACGCACCGGTCACCTGCCGTCGTCGCGGGTCGCCTGAGGCGTCGCCCGGGAGCTCGCGGAGGAAGCGGTCGTCGAGGCGGAGTTCGTCGGCAGCGGCGATCACGGTCCCCGCGGAGCTTGGCACCAATTGCCAGCGGTGGCGAAGTCGGGTCTTGGCCTGGTCACGGTACCAGCACCCGCGGGCGCGCGGCGCCACCGGGGCTTGCCTGCTACGCTCATCGACGTGGAGTCCCCGACGCCGTCGCGACGCTGGCCGCGCTTCGTGGTCGGCGTGTTGCTGCTGGCGGTGGTGGTGTTGGTGCTCACCAGCGATCTCAGCTCGGACCTGAGCGGCCCCGTGCTGCGCGATCGATTGCTGTCGTGGGGGCCGTGGGGGCCGATCGCATTCGTCGTCGCCTTTGCGCTGCTGCAGCCGTTCGGGCTCTCGGCCCATGTGTTCATCATCGCCGCGAGCCTGGTGTGGTCGCCGCTGCCGGGCGCGGCGCTGTCGTGGCTCGGCGCGACCGCGGCGGGCTGTGTGGCGTTCGGGTTTGCGCGGTGGATGGGCCGCGGCTGGGTGCAGTCGCGGCTGCCATCACGGCTGGTCCGCTGGGATCAGCGCCTGGCCGACCACGGCTTCCGCACCGTGCTGGTGCTGCGGCTGCTGTTCTTCACGCTCGGGCCGATGCAGCTCATGCTCGGGGTCTCGAAGGTCCGCTTCGGCGCGTTCGTGCTGGGCACGATGCTCGGGGTGCTGCCCGTCATCGTGCTCGAGAGCTACGTCGGCGCCGGGCTCGTGACCTGGCTGTTCTCGTAGCGGCGCATCACGGGTTGGCCTGGTTGCGCGCGAACACGAAGCGCAGCGGCAGCGTCGTCACACCCGGCGGCGCGCAGGCCAGCGGCACCCGTCGCAGCTCTCGCCCCAGGCACGCCGCGAGCTGGATGGTCTCCGGCTTGTCGAAGGGGCCGTCGATCTCGACGTCCCGCACGCGACCGTCCTCGTGCAGATGCAGCAGCACGTCGGCGGCGAGCTCGTCGTGGGGTCGGTGCTCGAACAGGCAGCGATCGACGACGCCGTGGGCCTCGATCTGATCCAACCACGGCGCCAGCCCCTCGCGATCGGAGCCCGGGCCGATCTCGAGGTGGCCGGCATCGATCGACATGCCCGGTCGCAGGCTCGCGCTCGCGAAGTCGTGCGCGGTGAATCGCAGGCGACGGCCAGCGCGCCCGGGCGCGAAGCGAGCCTCCTGCACGACGGTGCACAGGCACTCGGCCTCGTGTGTGCGGGCGAGCGGCGAGCGGGACTCGCTCTCGCACCGCGCCACGTCGCCGCCGGTCGACACCGCCACCCGCAGCTCCCAGAAGATGGACGCAAACGGATCCGGGTGGTCACAGCCGGCCGCGGGTCGTTCGAGCGCGGCGATGCGTTCGTCCGGTGGCTCGCCGCGCCAAGGCCCGAGCGGTATCGGCGTCGTGAAGAAGATCGGGCCCGGCGCGCTGGTGCCCATGCCGATGAGTGAGAGCCGCATCGGGTCCTCGACGGGGGCGAGCGCGAGCGCTGCGGCGTGCCATGCCTGCGGATCACCCGGCCGCGTGACGACAGGGCTCTGGAGGAACGCGATGTCGCCGGCCCGCTCGATGTTCACGCGGAGCCGGCAACCGTCGATGCACTCCAGCTCGACGCGGGCCAGCGGCGTGTGTCGGAACCACCGCGCGATCATGTCCTGCTCGCGCAGTCCGACCGCACACTGTCGCTGGCCCTCGGGCAGCAACACGCCCGTCGCGGCGGCGCGCTCGAGTGCCTCGAGCTCGTCGAGCGATGCGACCTCGAGGCCGCGCGCACGCAGACTCGAGGCGATCACGCGCCGCAGCGCGAGTCGCTCGTCGCGGAACAACGCGGTGCCGCCGTCGTCGTGCGGCAGCAAGATCACGATCGCGCCCGCGGGCAGCCCACTGTCGACCGCCGCGAGCGATGCCGTCACGGGTGAACGCTTCGCGGCGGCGTGCCCCGCGGGCGTGGCGGTGTCCGACGCCATCGCCTCCGACGATGCGGTGGTGGTCTCCGCAGCCTGCGCGCGCACGGGGTGGGCGGCCGTCGACGCCGTGGTCGGCCGGCATCCCAGCGCGCTCGCGAGCAGCGCGAGCCGCAGGGTGGCGGTCGTGGCCGTCGATCGAACCGTCATGGCGGCCATTGTGACAGCAAACGCCGGGGCGGGGTTCCGCTCGAAGCGTCGGTGCCCCGCGTGGGGTGCGAGCGATGGCATGCTGGCGTGGCGTGAGCACCGGCGGGCCCGAGACGATCGACGACGAGCTGCCCGAGCGCACTTCGAGCGCCGACATGCCCCGTCGGATCGGCCGCTACCTCGTGATCGAGGTGCTCGGGCAAGGCGCGATGGGGATCGTGTACGCGGCGTTCGATCCCGATCTCTCGCGCAAGCTCGCGATCAAGCTGCTGCACCACCGCGAGGACTCGCCCACGGCGCACTCGCGGCTCGTTCGCGAGGCCCAGGCGCTGGCGCGGCTGTCCCATGCCAACGTCGTGCAGATCTACGACGTCGGGACCCACGAGGGCGCGGTCTTCGTGGCCATGGAGCTGGTGCAGGGCCGCACGCTGCGTCGGTGGCGGCTCGATCATCCCGACGCGCCGTGGGACGAGATCCTGGGCCTGTTGCGCGCGGTCGGTCGTGGCCTTGCCGCAGCGCACGATCGCGGCATCGTGCATCGCGACGTCAAGCCCGACAACGTGCTGGTCGGCGACGACGGCAGCGTGCGCGTCGTCGACTTCGGACTCGCGCGCGCGGCCGATGGCCTCGAGGAGCCCATCGTGTCGTCGCCGTCGCAGGAGCGCTCGGGGGCGGTGCTGGCCGAACTCGCCGACGAGACCGCGTCGGACTCGCTGGGCGAACGCATGACGCGAACCGGCGCGCGCCTGGGCACGCCAGCGTACATGGCCCCGGAGCAGTGGACCGGCGGCGCTGTCGATGCGCGCACCGATCAGTTCGCGTTCTGCGTGCTGGCGTGGGAGGCGTTGTATGGTGAGCGGCCGTTCGGGGCCGACAACCTCGCGATGCTCGGCTACGCGATCACGCACGGTGAGGTGCGCATGCCGGCGACCACCGGTCGCGTGCCGGCGTGGGTGCAGAAGCTGTTGCTCCGCGGGCTGCAGCGCGAGCCGCCGGCGCGGCACCCCGATCTGCATGCGCTGGTCCGCGGGCTCGAGCGCGATCCGGCGCGCTCGCGTCGACACGTGGTGGTGGGTGTGGTCGCCGCGGGGGCGATCCTCGGCAGCGCCTGGCTCGGTGCCTCGCTCGAGCGGCGCGGCAGCGTCGATCCGTGCGCGACGGCCACCGATGCGCTCGCGGGGGTTTGGGACGACGCACGTCGCAGCGCCGCGGCGACCGCGTTCACCGCGAGCGGGCGCAGCTACGCCGCCGACGCGTGGTCGCGCGTCGATGCGGGCATGAACGCGTGGGCCGAGCGCTACCTCGACGCGCGACACGGGGCCTGTGAGGCGACCCAAGTGCGCCACGAGCAGTCGTCCGATGCGCTCGATCTGCGCATGGCCTGCCTCGATCGTCAGCGCGATGCCTTCGATCAGCTGCTCGCGGTGTTCGAGCACGCCGACGCCGACGTGGTCGATGGCGCGGCACGGGCGATCGCAGCGCTGCCGGTCGCCGATGAGTGCGCCGACGCGCAGCGACTGCGCACCGATGCCGCCGAGCCCGACGATCCCGAGCTCCGTGCCCGCGTCGACGCGCTGCGCACACGCATGGCCCGCGCCCGTGCGCTGCACACCGCGGGTCGCTACGATGCCGCTGCCGCCGCACTCGGCGAGCTCGCCGACGCCGCGCTCGCCACCGACTGGGCGCCGCTGCGTGCCGAGCTGCGCGATCTCCAAGGCAGCATCACGCTGGCGCTCGGCGATGCGGCGCTCGCCGAGGCGCTCTTGCGCGACGGCCTGTGGACCGCACTCGCAGCCGGTCGCGATCACGCGGCGTGGTCGTGCGCGGTCACGCTCGCCAGCGCGCTGGCCGAGCTGCCGCAGCGGGCGGCCGAGGCCCGCAGCACCTGCGAGCTCGCGGATGCCGAGCGGCAGCGGCTGCAGCTGGGCCCCCGCGCGGCTTCGCAGGTCGAGACCACACGCTTCCGTGTCGAGGTCGCCGCGGGCGACTACGCGGCCGCGCGCGCACACATCGAGCGGGCCATTGCGCTGCGCGAGCAGGCCGGCGCCGTCGACGACGTCGACTACGCCGGTGCGCTCGCGAACCTCGGCACGGTGACCGGCATGATGGGCGATCCGCAGCGCGCCGCCGAGCTGGTCGGGCGTGCGGTCGAGCTGCGCGAGCGCGTGCAGGCACCGGGACACCCCGCGGTTGCCCGCGAGCTGCACAACCTCGGCTCGATGTTCGCGCAGTCGGGTCGCTACGACGAGGCTCGGCCGTTGCTCGAGCGCGCGCTCGTCATCAAGCGCGAGGCGCTCGGCGAGCGACACCCCGATCTCGCCTACACCCACGTCGCGCTCGGCAACGTCGCGGTCGCACAGGATCGCTTCGAGGACGCGGAGCAGCACCTGCGCGCCGCGATCGCGATCGACGAGCTCGCGCTCGGCGTCGATCACCCGAACTTGGCCTACGCGTTGCTGGGCCTCGGCGATCGCTTCATCCGCGACGGCCACCCCGAGCTGGCACTGCCGCCGCTGCGACGCGCGCTCGCGATCCGCGAGGCCGCACAGGGCCCCGACCATCCCGAGATCGCCTACGTGGTGCTCGCGCTGGGGGTCGCGCTGCTCGAGTCCGGCGATGCCGCAGCCGCGATCCCACCGCTCGAGCGCGGCCGCGTCATGCTCGAGCAGCTGGGCGCGCCCAACGAGCGCGCCGACATCGAGTGGCCGCTCGCCCGCGCGCGATGGCAGGCCAACGACGATCGTCCGGCCGCGGTCGCGCTGGCCCGGGCCGCGCGGGAGCACTACCGCGAAGCCGAGCAGGCCGACAACGTCGCGGCGATCGACGCGTGGCTGAGCGACGCCGCGCACGCGCACTAAAGCCGTCACATTCCTGGCCGGTGCGGCTCGAAGGCAGCAGGAGACTGTGTTGCCCATGTCACACCGCGCCCGCGCCATCGTCGTGCTCGCCACCCTCGGGACCCTGCTGGGTGGTCGCGCCGAGGCCACCCCCAGCGCACGGCTGCACGTGCAAGTGCCCGTGGACGTCGGCAACCCCGGCGCCACGCGCCTCGATTCCATCGAGGGCTACGGCGACACGGCGACCTTCAATCGTGACTTCACCGTCCCCTACGATCAGCTCACCACGCTGATCGAAGCCGAGATCGCCAAGGTCGCCAAGCCCCTCGACGGCAAGATCGTGCTGACCGACCCGGTCGCCGATGTCACCTACAAGATCAAGTTCAAGCCCAAGTTCAAGTTCACCAAGAAGAACCAGCCCAAGTTCACGCAGGTCGGTCCTTCGAGCGATGCGACCTTCGACGTCTCGCTCGACACCGCGGCGCGGCTGGACGTGCACATCGACGTGCACGCCGAGACCTGGAGTGACTCCGCCGACGTGCCGGTCGACGTGTTCGTGACGGTCGCGGCCAAGGCCAAGGTGCGCGTGAAGCTGTGGCCCAAGATCGAGGCGGAGGATGTCGACGTCGAGTTCTCGCTGTCGGACTCGAACATCGATCTCGAGCTCAATGGCACCGCGGTGAAGCTCGGCGCCAAGTGGGGCACGGTGCTCGGGGTCTCGCCGGTCGGCATCTTCGCCGGCGGTATCCTGCTGGGCCCACTGGCGGCGATCCTCGCCAACGAGGCCGCCGACATCGTCGAGGACAAGCTCAAGTCCGAGGCCAAGAAGCGGCTCGCCGCGGCGCTCGACAAGTTCAGCGGTGAGGTCGAGAGCCGCGTGCGCGACGAGATCGACCCCAAGATCGCGCAGGCCAACGCGGTGAAGGACAAGGCCTTGAACACGCCGGTCGAGGGCACCGGCAAGACCCTGTCGCAGCTCGTCGCCGACCTCGGCGCGAGCTTCGAGGTCCACGTCGCGACGCCGGGCGATGCACTCGCCGCATCGGCCGTGTTGCGCATGTCGGGCGCGGCGGCGGGCGGCACGTTGCGCGGCAAGGTCCGCGTGCCGACGCAGGCGTGCCAGTACGTCACCGGCAACGGCTGGCTGAAGGGCGCCAAGATCCCCGTGGGCATGACGCCGGCGAACGAGGACCTCGCCAAGAAGCTCGGTCAGTCGTGCAGCGCGGTGTTCGACGCGACGAGCATTGCTCGTCAGCTCTACCTGGGCGGCAATCCCCGCCGCGTGCTGGGCACGGAGGCCGAGAACCGCGCGTCGTGGAAGACCGGCGGCACCCTCGACTTCACCGGAAAGCTGTCGAAGACCGACGACTACTACGAGTGCGCCTTCGAGGTCACCGGCCTACCCAAGGCCTCGATCCTCGACATCGAGAGCGCTGCCGCCCTCGATGCGCGACTGAACGAGGAGACCTATGACGAGCGGCTGCTCGTGCTCTCGGCGGGCGGTGCGACCGCGGTGTTCGATCGGTTCATCGATCCGGTGCCCGGCGCGAGCACCAACGGCGTCGTGCTCGGCGGACCGGGTCAGTGCCACGGTCACGGCGGCGGCGGCAAGGCGCTCACGCCGAGTCAGGCCAAGGAGCTGCTCGACAAGTTCGATCCCGAGAAGTGCCCCAGCTGCGGCATTCGACAGCAACGCGGCACCAACATCTACGAGGTCGTCGACATGGCGAAGTTCGAGGCCGCCGCAGGGGTCCCCTCGCTCAAGACCGCGGTCGGTCGATTGCCGAGCGTGAACGCGGGCGCCGCCCGGGGCGTGCGGTAGTCGACGCCCGGGCGGCTCGCGCACGCGTCAGGCGGCGGTGCGACGACGGCGGGCGATCGCAGCGATCGCGAACAGGCCGAGCAGGCCGGTCGGCGCCGCCGCACGGTCGAACGAGCACGACAGCTGCGGTGAGTCGTCGTTGGAGTTTCCGCCGCTGTCGTCCGACGAAGGCGCCGCATCGTCGTCGCACTCGAGCGTGCCCGGGTCGCTGTCGTCGGGCGAGCACGTGCCGGCGCGGCCGTCGGCTCGGGTGCAGGCGTCGCCTTCCTCGTGATCCACGCATGCCGCCTGGTCGCCCTGCGCGTTGCCGCCGCTGCCGGACGGTGCGTTCTGACCGTCCTCGCACTCGAGCACCGACGGGTCGCTGCTGTCCGGCACGCAGGTGCCGCTCGAGCCGTCCTCGCGCACGCACGCGTCGCCCTCGCCCAGCTCGGCACAGGCGCCGGCGCTGCCACCACCGTCGCCGCCGCTGCTGCTCGAGCTGCTCGAGCTGCCGCCGACGCCGTCCTCACAGTCGAGCGCGGTGGGGTCGCTGACATCGGGCACGCAGCTCCCCGCCGAGCCGTCCTCACGGGTGCAGGCATCGCCGAGCATCAGGCCGTCACACGCCGGGTCGCCGCCGCCACCGGTGCCGCCGGTGCCACCGGCCGGCTCATCGTCGCACGTGAGCACGGAGGGATCGCTCGCGTCGGGGACGCAGGTCGCGACGTCGCCGTTCTGGCGGACGCAGGCATCACCCTCTTGGGCGTCGGCACAGGCGGCGCGATCGAAGTCGTTTGCGTGGGCCTCGCGAGCGAAGCTGAGTACGGTGGAGCCAAGGGCGATGAGCATCAACGTGCGTTGCATGACAGCCCCGTAGTCACCGCTGCCGAGCAAGCATTACAAATCCGCGCTCGACGCCGAATCGCGTCGTCGTCGCGCAGAGAATGCGTCGCCGCGCGCGTTTCACGGGCACGTGATCGGTCGCGGCCGCTGCAGCCGCACGCGCGGCGTGGCGTCGCGGTGGTACGCGTCGGGGGCGAGCTCGCGGTTTCCCATCGCGCCCAGCACGGTGACCATCTCGTCGCGGATCGGTGGCCCGTCCTCGAGCGAGACCGCATCGGTGTGGCGCTTGGCGGCGCCGAAGAAGCCGTCCCCACCGGTCGCGAGGAAGTCGGTCGTCAGCACGCGCAGCTTCGCGTCATCGCGGACACGGCGGCCGTCGCTGCGCGTCAGCGTCACCCGCAGGCGCGGGCCGTCGCAGCGGACATCCGCGCGCAGTCCCCCGAGCGAGAAGAACGATCCGTCGTGGCGCGCGACGATGCCCAGCGCCTCGGCGAGCTCGGCACCGGTCATCGCGACGGTCGCGAAGCGGTTGTCGAACGGGAACGACTCGTAGAGCGCGCCGTAGTGCAGCGGCCCGGCGGGCAGCGGCGCCCGCAGGCCGCCGCCGTTGACGATCGCGACGTCGTGGCCGGGTCGCGCGGCGAGCATGAGGTCGGTGAAGAGGTTGCCCAGCGCGCACTCGGCACTGCGCTGCGCGACGAAGCCGTCGGTGAGTCGCGGCCCCAGCTCGCGCGCACGCAGGGCCTCGGCCGCCGTCATCGCGGGGGCGATCGCCTGCGCGACGCGGGGATCGGGCGCGACCTCGCGGCCTTCGTAGGGCGCGGGCTCGCAGGCCGCCGGGCCCTCGCCGCCGCGACAGATGCGTTGCGGCGGATGGATGGTGACCGATTCGACGCGACCCGCATCGACCACGAGATCGACGCGACCGAAGGCACTGCCGTTGGCGTACGACTCGATGATCGCGATGCCGTTCACGCGATGGGCCATGGCCTGATGGGTGTGGCCCGCGACGATCACGTCGACCAGGCCCGGCGCCAGCGCGTCGGCCACGTGCATGATCTCCTCGTCGCGCTCGCAGCTCGCGAGCGCCGCGGCGTCCTCGAACGCGGTGCACTTGCCACCGGCGTGGGCGGCCACCACGACCACCGCGGCACCGCGGCCGCGAAGGGCGGTTGCCTCGCGGGCGATCGCGTCGGCCAGCGGCGTGAAGCGCAGGTCGGCGACGTTGGCCGCCAAGGTCGTGTGCGGCGTGGACTCGGTGGTCGCACCGATCACGCCGATGCGCACGCCCGCGCGCTCGAGCAGGGTCGACGGCAGGCCGAGCGGCGCAGGCCCGCCGTCGACGGTGGTGATGTTGGCCGAGAGGAACGCGAACCCTGCCTCTTCGATGCGCGCGCGCAGGGCCCCGCGTGGGTCGTCCTGTGCGGTCTTGGCGGTGGCGGCCGGGCCCACCGGGCCGTAGTCGAACTCATGGTTGCCGATCGCGACCGCGTCGTAGCCGAGCGCGCGGTAGGCCGCGACCACCGGCGCACCCTCCTCGAGGTTCGAGGCGATCGTGCCCTGGAACATGTCGCCGCCGTCGAGCACCACCACCGCGCCATCGTCGGCCCGTGCATGTCGGAGGTTCGCGAGGTAGCCGCCCAGCCATGGCAGCGCTTCGATGTGGCCGTGCAGATCGTTGGTGCCGACGATCGACAGCGTGATCGGAGTCGGCGCGGGTGCGGGCGCAACCGGCGTCGGGTGCTCGGGCTCGGCCGGGGCCGACGGGCGCTCGCAGGCGCAGAGCCACAGGACCACGCCGGCCGCGAGCTGCACTCGGTTCATGGCCCGCGGACGATAGCGCGATTCACCACGGACCGGCGCCGCCGTCGACCCCATTGACCGTCGCGTCCCACGGGCGTTCCCTGACGGGCACGCATGCGCGCCGTCCTCCCCCTCGTGCTCCTGTTGGTGTCCAACGTGTTCATGACCTTCGCGTGGTACGGCCACCTGAAGTTCAAGGACAAGCCGCTCGCCCTGGTGATCCTCGCCAGCTGGGGCATCGCCGCGTTCGAGTACTGTTTCCAGGTGCCGGCGAACCGCCTCGGCCACGAGCACTTCTCGGCGGTGCAGCTCAAGACCATGCAGGAGGTCATCACGCTGCTGGTGTTCGGTGTGTTCTCGGTGACGTACCTCGCCGAGCCGCTGCGGTGGAACCATCTGGTCGGCTTCGTGCTGCTGGTGGCAGCGGTCGGCTTCGTGTTCGGTTTCGGGCGCACGCCATGATCGTGGCGGCGAGCGGATTTCGCGTACCATCGAGTCCGATGCGCCCGTCCTCGATCGCCCTGTCGCTGTGCCTCGCGCTCGCCTGCACCGCGAAGTCCGAGCCGACTCCCGAACCGAGCAAGCCCGCCGACGAGGTCATCGAGGTCGCGACACGGCAGGCCCCGAAGGTCGCGGTGATCGACGCCGGCACCGAGCCGCGGCGCACGCTCGTGCTGCATCCGAGCCCCGGCTCCACCGAGCGGCTCGAGCTGCGCACGGACATGCGAATCTCGATGGATCAGGGCGCCGGTGCCTCGCCGATGATGACCATGCCGACCGCCGTCACGCGCATGGCGTCGACGATCGAGCAGGTCGATGGCGGGTTCTTCTCGGTCGCGCAAGGCGTGGAGAGCGTCGAGGTGGTCGCGGCGCCCGGCATCGACGCCAAGCTCGTCACGCAGATGCGCGCGTCGATGGAGCCGCTGGTCCGCTACAAGGCGGTGTTGCGCATGGACGAGCGCGGCGTGGTGCGTGGCGGCACCGTGACGATCCCCGGTGACGCGCAGCCGCTGGTCAAGACCACGATGCTGCAGCTGTCGGAGAACCTCGGTCAGCTCTCGGTGCCGCTGCCCGCGGAGCCCGTCGGCATCGGCGCGAGGTGGACCTCCGAGAGCCACGTCGACCAGGGCGGCATGAAGCTGCGGCAGGACGCGGCGTATACCCTGGCCGCGTTCGAGGGCGAGCACGTGGTGATCGAGGCCACCTTGGTGCAGAGCCTCGAAGACCCCACCATCACGCCGCCGGGGATGTTCGGCGCGACCGCCCACGTGGGGGAGTTCGCCTCGTCGGGCAAGGGGCGCCTGGAGCTCGACCTCGATCACCTCACCCCGTCCGCGGTCACGCTCGACCTCGACCTGCACATGAAGATGGAGATGAAGGTCCTGGGCCAGGAGCAGCGCATCGGCATGGACATGGGCATCACGCTCGCGATGACGCGGCCGTGAACGGGCCTAGGGGGTGCGGTGGTGGTGGGGGTGCGGTGGTTTGCCGCCTTGCCCCCGGCCGCCCGCGATGGCACGAACACTGGCGATGCCCACCATCCGCCGCGAAACACCCGACCGCGACCGCCGTCGCGTCGTGGCCGGCGTCGTCGGGGCGCTGGCGCTGGCGCTCGCGGCTCCGGCGCTCGCGAGCCGGCGGCGCTTCGACGCCCGCGGCGTGATCAAGGCCCTCGCCGACGATCGCACCAGCGTCGACATCGCCCACGAAGCCATCCCCGATTTCATGCCGGCGATGACGATGACCTTCACGGCGCGGCCCGCCCAGCTGCGCGACCTCGCGGTGGGTGACCGCGTGCGCTTCACCTTCGAGCAGACCGACGACGGCGACCTCGTGGTGCGCAGCATCGCCGCCCAGGGCTGACGTCCGTCGGGTCGACGTTCTTTCGGGGGGCGCTGGCGCCGGCGCACGGTTTCGGTGCGCGCGGATGGGGCTCTGTTATCCTCGCGGCCTTGGTGCGTCGCAACCCCGGACTGCTCGGCGTGACCCTGCTCTGCGGCTGCTGGAACGGCGCGGCCGCCCTGCACAAGCCCTGCGAGGTCGATGCGCAGTGCGGCCGCGGCCAACGCTGTAGCGCCGACGGCTTCTGCGACGGGCCGCCGACGACGACGTCGTCGGCGTCGTCCGATGGTACCGACAGCGATGGCGCCTGCGCGGCGGTGTTGTCGAACACCTGCGATCCCACCGCGCGCATCGATGCGCACACGCTGTCGTCCACGCCGATCGTCAACGCCGACTTCAGCCGTGCGCTGGCGGTCGGTGCCGCCGACCTGCTGGGCGACGATCGCATCGAGCTGGTGGTGCTGAGCCTCGACAACTACAACGTCTCGGTGATGGAGAACGTCGGCGGCGGCAACTGGCAGGCCGGCGCCGCACCGTACTCGACGCCGATCACCGATCCGCGGGATCTCGCCGTCATCGACGTCGAGACCGATGGCGTGCCGGAGTTCTTGCTGCTGGCGCAGAACGGACAGGTCGACGTGGTCGGTTGGGACGGCACCAGCGCCACCTCCCGGGCCACCGTGAACGTGGCCGCCGACGACCTCCTCACGCTCAGCGCGACCAACATCTTCGGCGACGTCGGACCCGAGCTGCTGCTCGCCGGCTCGAGCGCCTTGTACGTGGTGCCGAACATCGCTGGCAGCTTCCAGGAGGGCGACGTCCGCAAGCGTAGCGGGAGCTTCTACAAGCCGTGGGACATGTTGGTCGTCGGCGGCGCGGTCACGCGGGTGTTGTTGCCGGAGTCCGATGACATGTCGTTCTCCGGCGCGCTCACGCAGCAGGTGCAGGTCGTTCGCATCGATGGTGGCGATCTGACGCTCGACGAGCCGCTCGCCACCGATCTGCAGAACCCCTGGGCGATCGCGCAGGGCGACTTCTTCGGCGACGACGAGCTCGAGGTCGCGGTCGTCGAGCGTCGGCTCGACAGCCCGGGCGACGTCAACTACACCGACATCACGAACTCGCCCGGTCGGCTGCGCTTCTACCGTGTCGACGATACCGGCATGACGGCGCTCGGCGAGCCACTCGAGACGGCGATCGGTCCGGTCGCGCTGCAGGCGGCCGATCTCGACTGCGACGGCAAGTCGGAGCTCGTCATCGCGAGCACCGGTCCCGCGGGCACGAGCGCGGGGCAGAACCAGGTCTTCTTCGGCAGCTGTGACCCGCTCCCCCAGGCGTCACGGCTCGAGACCTTCCCCGATGCGGGCGGCGTGGGTGTCGTCGCGGGCACGCGGATGGCGGTCGCCGATTTCGACGGCGACGGCCTGCTCGAGGTCGCGATCCCCGATCTCGGCAACCTCGCGGATCCCGAGGCGCCGGGCGAGCGCGTGGTGCTGGTGGGGGTGGAGGCAGCACCATGAAATCGACGCTCGTCGCGATGACCATCGCGATCGCGATGGTGGTGCCCGCTCGGGTCGAGGCCCGCGCACCCGCGGCCGAGCCTGCGCCGGGCGAGGCCGATCCGCTCGAGGTCGCCAAGCAGCGGCACCTCGCGGCCGCGACCAAGTACGACACCGCCGACTACGCTGGCGCGATCGAGGCCTGGCAGGACGCCTACGACCAGCTGCCGCGAACCGCCGACGCCAATCCCTACCGCGCGCTGATCCTCTTCAACATCGCGGCCGCGCGCGAGAAGCTGTTCGAGCTCCGCGGTGACGTCGCCGAGCTCAAGGCAGCGAAGATCCTGCTCGAGAAGTTCGACGGTGCGATCGACGAGATCTACGCCGATGCGCCGGAGGAAGGCGCGGCCGAGCGGGAGCACGTGCGCGAGAAGATCGCACGCATCGACGCGCGGATCGCCGAGGCGAGCAAGCCGCCAGAGCCCGCACCGGAGCCGCAACCAGCGGCGAGCGAGCCGACGCCGGTCGCCCCCGCCGATGCCGACACGCCGCCGCGTCGTGCCACGCCGGGTCGCGGCCTGATCATCGGTGGCGCCGTCGCGCTCGGGCTCGGTGTCGCGGCGGGTGCGGGACTCATCGCGTCGGCGCTGGTCGGGCGCAAGTCCAACTCGTTGGGCGGGCTCGCGGACACCGATCTCGCCGGACGTCAGGAGCGCTTCGATCGTGGGCGCAGCGCCAACGCCGGTGCGATCGCCTCAGCGGCGATCGGTGTCGTCGCGCTCGCGACCGGTGTGGCGTTGGTGGTCGTGGGCAGCAAGCGTCGGGCCCGCAGCGTGGCGTGGCAGCCGCTGCTCGAGCGCGGCACCGCCGGGCTCGGGCTGTCGGGCCGCTTCTGATCGCAAGTGAGCTCGCGGGGCGCGGCCGCGGCGTGCGGCGGAGCTCATGGGTCGGGCCACTCGAAGGTCTCGTCACGTCGCTGCGGGGTCTTGCGACGCGCGGGCGGGGCCTCGAAGGGTTCGCGGAGATCGGTCGGTGCGGCCTTCGAACGGCCGCCATCGCGGTTGCGGTTGCGATTGCGGCTCGAGGGTGGCGGTCGTACGTCGCGCATGATCGTGCCGTCGCCGGTCGTCGGTGGTTCGCCGGTGGTCGATCCGCCGTGCGTGGCCTCGTCGGCCTCGTGTGCGAGCGGCTCGGTGGGCGGTGGCGAGGTCGGCGGATCGACGGACGGCACCGGTACCGCGACGGCCGGCGCAGCTTCGATCTCGACCACGGCATCGTCCTGCGCGGCACGATGGCGGCGCTTCGACCACGTCGCGAGCACACCACCTGTCACCAACGCCACGACCACGGCGCCGACGATCCACCACGTCGTCGGCGCACGGCTGCGATCGAGGCGTGCACGCTCGACGACCGGGGGCAACGGCGCGGCGTTCGACGTCCCCGGGACGACCGGTGGTGCCGAGGCATAGCGCGCGCGCAGCTCGGGCGACGGCTGCGGCGGCGGCTCGAGCGGCACGAACGTCGCACCACGCGCGATGCCGTGCCCGTGCAGTGCGCCGCGCAACGCGTCGGCGTCGGGTGGACGCAGCGCACGGTCCTTGGCCATGCACCACATGACGATCGCCTCGAGCTCGGCCGGTGCATCGGGCACCCGCATGCGCACGCTCGGGGTCGGCTCGAACAGGTGGCAGTACATCAGCTCGACGCTGGTGCGCCGCCGCCACGGTGGCTCGCCGACCAGCATCTCGTACAAGATGGCACCCAGGGCGTAGAGGTCTGCGCGGGCGTCGAGCGGATCGCCGCGGATCTGCTCCGGAGCCATGTATGCCGGCGTGCCGAACACCGCACCCACCCGCGTCAACGCGCGATCGCTGGGATCGATGGCGGTGGCCTTCGCGATCCCGAAGTCGATGATCTTCACGCGGACCGGACCGGCGGCGTCGTCGAGCACGAACACGTTCGAGGGCTTCAGATCGCGGTGCACGATGCCGGCGCGGTGGGCGTGGCCGAGTCCGGCGGCGAGCTGGTCCACGATCGTGCGTGCCGTCGTGCCGTCGAGGCGTCCGCGCTGGCCGATGTGCTCGGCCAGCGTGCGGCCAGTGAGGCGCTCCATCACCACGAAGGGGGCGCCGGCCTCGACCAGGCCGAAGTCGGTGACCGCGACGATGTTGGGGTGCTCGAGCCGCGCGACGAACTCGGCCTCGCGCTGCAGTCGGGTCGCGACGTCGTCGTGTACGGCATTGGGGGCGATCAGCTTGATCGCCACACGTCGCTTGATCGCAACGTGTTGGGCCTCCCAGACCTCGCCCATCGCGCCCCGGCCGAGCAGCGTCACCAGTCGGTAGCGCTGCTCGAGCACCTGTCCGGCATGGAAGCCAGCGGTCCCGCCCGACTCGGTCTGCGCCAACTCGGCCGAGGTGAGCCCTGCGACGGTCTCGTCGGTCGAGGCGGAGCGGTTGTCGGTGCCCTGCGACACGCGTGCCGGCGAGCTTAGCAGGCCGCGTGTCCGCGCGCGTCGGACCGGCGCGCGCGGCTACCCCCGGGTGGCCGCATCCGCGAAGCCCTCGAGGATGTCACCCCAGCCGCCCTTGCTGTCGAAGGCCGAGCGCATCTGCTCGGCAGCGTCGCCGTAGGCCTCGAGCTTGCGATGCTCCAGCTCGACGCGCGTGTGATCTCCCTCGGCGAAGAAGCGCACATCGACCTCGGTGTCGACCTTCGGATCGAAGCCCCAGGTGCTCGAAATCTGCCACCGCAGCACGATCCGTGAAGGCGGCTCCACCAGCACCACGCGGCCCCAGTCGCACTCGCTGCCGTCTTCGCCGCGCTCGTACCAGCGCCCGCCCGCACGCAGCTCGATGATCGCCGACACCGGCGTCGACTTGCCGATGTGGTGGGTCGCGAGCGGCCACCAGGTCTCCATGCGGTTCGTGAAAACGTCGAAGGCGACCGCCTGCGGGGCGGCCACCGTGATGGTCTTCTTCACCAGGATCGTCATCGTCGTCGCTCCCTCCGTGCGGCGGCCTCGGCCGCCTCGCGAAATGCATCCAGTGCGTCGGTCCAGAACCTGTCGAGCCAGCTGCGCAGCGCCGTGAGTCCGCTGGGGTCTGCGCTGTAGATCCGCCGCGTGCCCTCGGCACGCGCGCGCACCAAGCCGGCGTCCTCGAGTACCCGCAGGTGCTGCGACACCGCCGGCCGACTGACCGGTAGGCCCTCGGCGAGCTCGCCCACGCTGCGGGGACGCCGGGCCACACGCTCGAAGATCTGGCGGCGCGTGCCGTCGCCGAGCGCATCGAGCACTTGCGCTGCGTTCGTCATGGCTTACCGTAAGTAACAGCTTACCATTGGGTCGTCAAGCCATCGCGGGCCGGTTTGGGTGCGGCGTCGCGTTCGACGGCTACGGCGCCACGCCACAGTCGCCGCCGGGGGTGCACGGCTCGCAGCCCCAACGGAAGTGATCGAGCAGCACCACCGAGTCGATCGACGCGTCGCCCTGATCGAACAGCGCGGCCACGATCGTCGCGGTCTCGCCACCATGCACCGGTGCGCGCAGGGTCAACCATCCGGTGGTCGCACCGACCGGACACGACGGCGTCATCGCACCGTCGAGCTCGCACGGCAGCCCGGTGCCACCGTCGAAGCCGGTGCGCAGCAGCATCGGGTCGTCGCCTTGGTGCGCGACCATGAGCCCCGCGAGCGAGGTCGTGTCGAGCCGTCGGCCTTGCACGGTCGTGACGTTGCCGGTGAAGGCCTCGCTCGAGAGCCACACCACGAAGGTGTCGTTGGCCGCGGCCCCGATGCGCTCGGGGAACTCCGCCGACAGCCACGCGAGATCGATCGCGAAGTGACCGGCGGCCTCGGGCACCGCGACGTCGACCGACCACCACAGCAGATCGTGGGCCGGGCCGCCGTCCGTCCATGCCTGCGCCAGCGTGTCGGAGCAGTCGCCGATGCCGTCGCAATCGAAATACGGGGCCCCGCCGGCGCCGTCGTTGCTGCCGACCGCGGTCACGATCGGTGCGGGCAAGCTCGCATCGTCGGGGTTGTCGTTGGCGGTGCCGGGCTCGGCGGCGCCGATGGGCTGCGCGACCTGCCCGCCCGCCGCGGCCTCCGCGAGCACGCCGGTGCCGAGCACCAGCAACGCGTCGCCGAAGCGGGGCGCGAAGAAGGCGTTGCCGAACTCATGGGCACGACGCCACGCGGCGCCGTCGCTGCTCTGAAAGGTCGCGGCCGCGACACCGGGGTAGCAGGCCAGCTCGAACGCACGCAGCGGATCGGCGAACGCGTCGCAGCTGGGATCCGGCTGCGGCAACACGCAATCGCCACCGAGGTCACCGTCGTCGCTGCCGACGGTCGCATCGCCGGTGCCTTGGCTGCCGCCGGCGTCGCCGCTGCCGTCGTCCCGCGACCCCGCGACGTAGGTCACCCAACAACCCGAAGCTGCGCCCAGCCACGCCGCCGCGATCGCGTGCACGCACCTCATGGGGATCGCAGCTTGGCAGCGTAGGCGCTGCGCGGCCACCGGCGCAGGAACGCCGCGGTCGCCGCGTCCGCATCGGCATCGCGGTCGAGCGCGCGCAGGGCTCGGATGCGACCGAAGCTGGCCTCCTCCGCGAGCGAACCCTTGCGTCGCAGGTAGCGATCGAAGGCGGCCAGCGCCGCACGGGCCCGACCGCGCTCGAGCTGCACCTCGCCGAGGGAGAGCAGGGCCGCGAGCGCCAGCGCGCTGCGAGGGTGGGCGTCGACCAGTCGCTCGTAGGCCTGCGCGGCACCGCCGAGATCGCCCTCGGCTCGCAGCGCGCGCGCCCGTGTCAGCAGCTCATTGGCGGCCGGCTCGCTGCGCGGACGATCCGGCCGGATCGAGGTCTCCGCGGCGTCCGCGGCCAGCCGCTCGCCCGCACGCAGCGTGACCACGTCGTGGTCGTCGCGGGTGATCGCCGCGCGACCACGCACGACGTCGATCGCCCAGCGCCGCTCGTGCACCTGCAGCACCACCTCGCTTTCGGCCTCGAGCACCACGCGGACCCCTGCGACGATCACCGGCCGCAGGTGGGCGATCGTGGTCGCGGTGTGAACGCGGGCCTCGCCGTCGGCGAGGGTGAAGCTCGAACCCTCCGCGGGCGCCTGCACGACGAACTCGCTGCCCGCGGTCACGCACACTCGGGTCTCACCTTCGCGCGCGCAGGCCTCGGTGCGCGCGCGCGTGGTGATGCCGGGCGGGAGCGGCCCCGCCGCGACGTCGATCGCACCGCGATCGAGGATCCAGCCGGGATCGGTGCTCGGCAACGGCGTCGGGGCCGGCGCGGCCGCGTCGGTGGGTTGCCACTGCGCCAGCGGTGTGGCCCACGGCTCGAGCGGCGCGAGTTCCGAGGCCGGCGACCACGGCTGCCACCACGCCAGCGACAGCAGTACCACGGCGGCCGCGGCGGCGAGCGTCGGTGCGAGCCAGCGCGTGGGCCGACGCGGCAGCGCTTGCTCGACGGCCGCCGCAATCGCGATCTCGTCGTCGACGGTTGCGGTGGTTGGCGCATCGATCGCGACGCGCAGCTCCGCCAGCAACGCGTGCTCGAGGCGGGCTGCAGCGTCGCCGGGCACGTGCGTGGCGACCAGCGCCTGCTGCACGGCATCGGCCTCGTCGATCGCGGCGGCATCGATGGCCGCGCGCCAGCGGGCGTCGTCGAGTCGCTCGATCACGAGGCGTCCTTTCGGTGATCGGGCTCGGTGGGTGCGACGCGGCCGAGCGCTGCGTCGCGTCGCATCGCGCGACGCAGCTCGTGGAGCGCCTTGAGAATGCGGGACTTCACGGTCGGCACCGGCGCGCCGGTGAGCTCGGCGATCTCGGGCAGGGTGTACTCGAGCGCGTGACGCAGCACGAACGCGGTGCGCTGCTGCTCGGGCAGCGCGTCGAGGTACGTGAGCAGCGGTCGCGGCAGCGCATCTTCGCCGCGGGTCGCGTCGGCGCCGTCGTCGATGGGTTCCGATCCGACGCCCGCGGTCGCGGCCGCGCGTCGCACCTGGGCGCTGCGCAGCCAGTGGCATGCCGAGCGCGCAGCGATGCGTGCGACCCACCCGAGCAGTGGCCCCTCGCCGCGGTAGTTGCCGGCGGCACGCAGCACCTCGACCAGTGCACCCTGGCCGACGTCGGCGGCGTCGGCGGGGTTGGCCACGAGGCGGCATGCGACGGCGCGGACGGTAGGCATCGAGATCCTCGCGAGCTGCTCGGCGGCGCGGCGATCACCCGCGGCCACGCGGGCGGTGAGGGCGTGCATGGCCGGGCGGTCGTCGGCTGCGGGGGTTTCGGGGCGCGCCACGACGGGTCACCTGTCCCCGTGGCGCGCCGACGGCCGGCGTGGATGAAGAAATTCGCCGCCGAGTCGCACCCGGATCCCGAGGAACGCCGTGGCGGCGGCCGGATGGCCCCTCAGGAGCCGTTCACGGCCCGTGGGCCCGTCGACGACCAACGTGGCGTTGCGGCACCACGCATCGACGCGGGCCAGCGCCGTGAGTCCGACGCGGGCGGTGAGCGCGACGTCGATCCCACCGCCGGCCGTGACCGCGGCGCGCAGGCCCCAGCCGCGCCCGAAGCCGCGCAGCTCCCAGCCCATGGCCTCGATCACGCCACCGATCAGGATCGACGGCCGCACCCGCCGCCCCGGTCGCAGCGTCACGCCCACGGCAGCGTCGATGCCGACGCGCGTGATCGTGAGCGCATCGCCGGCGTGTTGCGGCGGCGCCCAGGCCAGGCCGAGCGCCACCGTCGCACGCGAGGGATGCACGAGGTGGGCACGCAGCGCGGGCGCGCTCTGCCACGGTGCTCGATCGGCGAGGTTGCTGCCGAGGTAGCCGAGCGCGACATCGACGTGGCTGCGCGGCGGCGCGACGACCTGTGTCGGTGTCGGCGACTCGTCGACGGGTACCCGCGCGGGCTCGGGCGGCACGGCGGGCTCGACCGCCGTGCTCGCGGCCTCGATCGAGGTCGCCATGCCGCGGACCATGACGCCGATCGACTCGGTCTGCGCGTCGCGATCGTCGACGTCGGGCAGCGTGCGTGCCCAGGCGCCGGCGTCACCGGGCAGCCACAGGTGCAGCGTCGCGATGCCGTCGTCGGCGACCACCCAGAACACCGCGCGCGCGCCGGGGGTCTCGTGCAAGCGATGCTCGGCCCACGCGGTGGGGTCGCGCAGGGCGTCGCCATCGAGCGGTCGCACGTCCGGCACCAAGGCGGTGCCGGCCAGATGGCTGCGCAGTGCCACCGTCACGTCGTCGATCGACAGCCCCAGCCGCGGGTCGACGCCCACCACCACCGTAGCCGCCTCGATGGGATCGCCGATGGCCGCGGCCGAGCCCGCTCCAGGTGCGCGCGCCGTCGCCAGCTGCAGCGACAGCGACAGGCACAGCCAGGCCCCGATCGCCATCGCGCAGCATCGTGCCAGATTTCCGCGGGGCCTCCGACCGGGCGTGCCCATGCCGGTGGCCGTGGGATCAGCGGCCGCGCATCGCCAGGCGTCCGACGCCGAGCAGGAGCAGGTCCTCGAGCACACCGCCGACCACGTCGGGCACACCGGTACGTCGGTGCAGGGCGCGGCGCGCCTCGAACAGCGCGAACGTGCTCGCGATCGCGGCCGCGCCACCGAGCACCGCGCCGAGCAGCGGGTTGTGATCGTCGTCGGCCGCAAGCGCCGCGCCGCTGGTCGAGCCCGACAACACCCGCGCAGCGACGCCGACCAACGCGGTGCGATCGCCAACGCCCGGTAGCTTGTCGATCACGGTCTCGAGCACCGCACCGCCACGGAGCAGCGCGACGCCGCGGTCGCTGGCCATCGCACGGGCGAGTCGCGAGCGGCTGGCTCGCGGTCGACGTCGCAGGTCCTCGGCGGCGAACAGGGCGGCCGCGGTGGTGCGCCCTCCGGCGAGCGCGCCCGCGAGGGCATACGAGAGGGCGTGGGAGAGTCGGCTTCGCTTCGTCGACGACGGCATCGCAGCCGCCACCCTTGCACGCATCGGGCCCACCGCCCGATCCTGTCCGGCTCCAACGACGCGCGCCGATGGTGCGCGCGCGGGCCCGCGGCGCCACCGCTCACCGTGGCGTCGTTCGCTTGTCCGCCGGCGAGCGCAGCGCGTGCGCTACGGTGCGCTCGCCACCGTCGTCGGTCAGCAGACCGGACAGCCGCAGCTGATGGCGCCGTCGATGTCGTTGCAGATGTCGAACGGTGCCTCGCACACGTCGGCACCCATACAGCCGCACGAGGGCACGCCTTCGCACGCGGGTGGGATCGGCGTGCAACGGGTCACCGGCGCGTGCGAGACGAACTGCACGCAGGCCTCGTCCGCGGGGCAGTCGCTGCAATCGGACACCACGTCGCACAGCTCCGCCGGGACGCACAGACCGCTCCAGCACGCGCCGTCGATGCTCGGCAGCATGCCATCGGGGCACTCCGGCGGCAGGGCATCGCACGCCACCTCGAGTGGGTTGCAAGGCAACGGCGCGAGCTCGCAGCTGCCGAGCTCGCACTGTGCGACCGGGTTCGACACGCCCAACGCACCGCAGGCGCTCTGGAGGCACTCCTGCAGATCGCAGTTGGGCGCCTCGGTACCCTGCAGGATCGCGAGGCAGCTGCAGCAGTCCTCGACGACGGTGCAGTCGCTCGCGGCCTCGCACGCGGTCACCGGCTCGCCGGTCGATCCATCGGCGCCGCTGCTCGACGCGTCGGCGCCGGTCGTGCTCGAGCCATCGGTGGTCGTGCCTGTCGAACCGCTGCCGTCGCTCGTGGTCGCGGTCGTGGTCGCGGTCGTGGTCGACTCACCGCTGCCGGTGCTCGACGAGCTACCCGTCGTCGTGCCGTCGCTCGTGCTCGAGGTTGCATCGCCGTCGTCGCCGCACGCGAGCAGGGGAACGAGGGCACACAGACACAGCGCCAAGGGCTTCGCAAGTCGTCGCATCCGCGGGACGATAGTCCACGGCGCGGCCGGCTGGGTAGCGTCGGGGTGCGGCATCGACTCGCCCATCGCCCGCAAAACTCGCGGCGCCGCGTCGACGAGGCCGTGAGGCGACGTGCGCGCCGAGCTCAGTCGCGCAACGCGAGCACCATCTTGCCGCCGCCGGCGTTGGCGGACAGGCCCTCGGCGACCCCGACGAAGTAGAGCGAGCGCCCCTGGTGATCGAGGCGCATCACGCCCGCGCTCTGATCGATCGCCGTCGCCGACGCGACGTCGCCGGTGTAGCTGCCCTCGATCGCCTCGACCGACGACAATCCCAGCGCCAGCACCACGCCCCAGCTGGCGGAGCCCCCGACCTGGGCGCCGATGCTGGTGTACTCGAGATCGAAGCTGCGCTCGCCGGCCACGCCGGCGAAGCGGATGGTGCCACTGCCGCGGGCGAGCTTCACCACCAGCCCACCCTCGCCCCAGTGGTACACACCGACGGCCTGCACGCCGCGCTCGCGCATCGCGGCCACGAACGCGGGCTGCTCGAGCAGCGCGGCCAGCTTCTCGCGCAGCACGACCTGCTCGGGGCCATCGATCGACAGCTTGCCGCTCAGCTCATCGACCTGGGCGCGGATGGCCGCGTCGTCGAAGCGCCCGGAGATCGCGGCCAGATCGGCAGCCGGCACGTGGGTGCGCGGCGCGACGTTCGGGCCGCAGGCGGCGATGCACGACGCGAGGGTGAGGCAGACATCGAGGCGTAGCGAGCGGAGCATCGCCGCGAACGGTACCAAGGCCGCGCGCCCGCTGCGATCGAGACGACGCCTACGGCGACGCGCAAAGCCGGCGGGGCTGCGTGTCGCGGAGCTGACGGCGCATGAACCACCCCGCCGTCGAGAGCGCGCTGGTGTCCCACGGCCCCGCGGCCGCGCCGGGTTCCTCGGCACAGGTGCCGCGACGCAGCATCGCCGAGCTCTCCGCGTCGTCGGTGAACGACCAGCCGACCCAGCTCACCTGCGGCTCGCCCGCGAGTGCGGCGAGGAACGCGGCGCCGTCGTCGTAGTCGTCGGGCGAATCGCCGGAGTAGCTGGCGGCGGCCCACTCGGTCACGAAGATCGGCAGTCGCGCGAGATAGGGCTCGATCTGCGACAACTCCATCGACGCCGCGTAGTAGTGGAACGTGTACATCACGTTGTGGGCGAGCTCGCCGGACAGCGGCGCGTCGGCGACGTCCGCGAGCTCGCCGGAGTCGTCCGGGGTTCCGACCACGATCACCACCTCGGGGTTGATCGCGCGGATGATCGGGATGATCTCGCCGGCGTACTCACGGATGCCGTACCACGCGACCTCCGAGGGCTCGTTGGCGATCTCGTAGATGACGTTGGGGACGCCGGCGTAGCGGGTCGCGACCGCGGTCCAGAACTCGCGCGCCTCGTCGAGGCGATCGTTGGGATCGAAGGAGGTCACGTGCCAGTCGATGATCACGTACAGGCCCCGCGCGATGGCAGCGTCGGCGATCGTCTCCAGTGCGTCGCGCATGCCCTCGGGGTCGTGCAGCCAGCCGCCCTCGGTGACGTACACGGGAATCCGCAGCAGGTCGACGTCGAGCCCGTCGGAGGCCAGCAGGAACGTCAACGCGTCGTCGTCGAGGCATGTTCGCCACGGGAACCACTGGATGCCCTGATCGGAGATGCCCCGTAGCTGCACGGGATGTCCGCACGCGTCGACGAGCTGCAGACCATCCACCGCGAGGCGACCGTGACGCTCGACCGGGGGCGCTTGGGGCATCGCGGGGCCTTCGTCGGTGCCGGCGGAGATCACGGTATCGTCGGGCCCCGCGTCGGCGTCGTGGCAAGCGATCGTGAGCGCAAGCCAGGCGAGCACGCCCGACACATGGCTCGCGCGGGCCTTGCCCGACGCGCCCACGGTGGTCGTCGTCGTCGTCGTCGTGCTCGCCATCGATCGCCGCCGCCCCGAGCGTGTCGCGGTCATTCGACCGGGACCACGCGCCACACGCGGCCGGTGAACGTGCCGCCACCCGCGAAGTAGACATCGCCCCATGCGTTCCAGCCGTTGCCGGTCGGTGCGGTGTTGGGGTCGATGAGCACGCCCAGCTCTTCGAGGTTGTCGCCGTCGTAGCGCAGCCCGCGGACCTCGCCGTTGCAGTAGTCCGAGAACAGGTACGTGCCGTCCCACTCGGGCACCTGACAGCTGCGATACACCGCGCCACCGACCACCGCACAGTCGCCGCCGCCGTGGCTGATCTCGACCAGCGGCATCGTCAGGCCGTCGGTGTTGGTCTGGTTGGGTTCGACCGGCTCACACGCGTCGGCGTAGCAGTGGAAGCCCTCCATCGAGTTCCAGCCGTAGTCATGGCCGGCCTCGATGCGATCGATTTCTTCCCACGCGTTCTGGCCCACGTCGCCGACCCAGATGTCACCAGTGCCGACGTCGACCGACCAACGGAACGGATTGCGGAAGCCGAGCGCGAAGATCTCGGGGGCGTAGTCGCCGTCGCCGACGAACGGATTGTCGGCGGGGATCGTGTAGTCGAAGGGTCCGAATTGCGGGCAGCCTTCACACGCGACCGGGTTGTCATCGATGCCGTCCGGCTCGACGCCGATGCGGAGGAACTTCGCCAACAGGATGCCAGTCACGCGCGCGGTGCTCTGGGTGCCGCCATCGCCCATGCCGATGAGCAGATTGCCGGTGGTGTCGAACGCGATGCCGCCGCCGTTGTGGTTGTACTCCGGCTGCCAGATGTCGAGGATGAGACGCTCTGAGTCGGGGTCGCCGACCCAGCCGTTCATCGGGTCGAGGGTGTATTCGTTGATCCGCGTGCGGCCGTCGGGCAAGGCCGTGAAGTTGACGTAGATCCGCGGGTCGTCGGGGAAGTTCGGGTGGAACGCGAGCCCGAACAGTCCGCTCTCGCCGCCGTTCTCGACGCCATCGATCTCGAGGATGCTCGGCACCACCGGCGAGGTCGTGCCGGGCTCGATCATCTCGATGGTGCCGGCCCGCTCGAGCACGAACAGCCGATCTGGTTCGGTGGGGTGTCCGAGTGCGAACATCGGCTCCTCGACGTCCTCGGCAACGACCTCGAGCGTCCACGCGCTGGGCCCCACCACGGCGTCGTATGGGCAAGGCGGCACCACTGGGCCGGTGTCGCCACCGCTGCTGCTGCTGCCGTCGGCGGAGCCCGTGCTGCTACCCCCGGTGCTGCCGGTCGCGGTGTCGCTCGCCGCCGAGGTGTCGGCGCCGGTCGTCGCCGTGGTGCTCGTCGCGGAGGTGACATCGATCGTGGTGCCGCCCTGCGTGGTCGAGCTCGAGGGTCCGCCGGTGGAGCCGGTGTCGGAGCCTGTGCTGGTGCCGTCGCTCGCAGTGCCGCCGTCGCCGCCCGATCCACCACACGCGGTCACCCACAGTGCGAGTCCGGCGAGCGCGTGGGAGGCCGTGACCTTCGAGGAGTGCGTCATGCTCCGCAGGCTAGCGCTCCGTGCCGGCGGCGAGAAGGTGTGCGCCGAACCCCAGCACGGGTGTCGCGGGCCCCCGCTGCGATCATGACGATCGCCACTACGTGATCGGCACGTCGAGCAGGTGGGCCACGAGGTCCGTGACCACGTCGTCGTCGCGGAGCGCAGCGGCGGTCTGCAGCTCACGACACAGCTCGGCGTCGTGGCGGAAGGTCGCCAGCGCGTGGGCGGCGTCCTGGGCGAGTGGTGTCGAGCCGTTGCGAATGCAATCGAGCAGGTAGGCCCACGCCGCGGTGTCGCGCAGCAGTGCGATGGCGAGCAGGCGCGTGCGACGAGCAGGGCCGACGGTGGTGTCGACGCTGTCACGCAGGAGTGCGAACGCGCCGGCCATGCGCGAGCCACCGAGCGCGAGCGCGGCGGCGTCCGCGAGCGCGGGATCCTTCCCTACCATCGCGGCGGCGACGACCTCGAGCGCTTCGTCACCGACCAGGTCGAGCAACGCCGCGAACAGCTCGCCGGTGACCTCGGGTTCCGGCTCGGGCAATGCCAGCCGCAGCCGCAGCAACGGCTCCCCGGTCATGCGATCGCCCGACGCTGCGATTGCACGCGCGGCCGCGATGCGCGGCGCGGCCTCGGCATCCGCCAGCAGCAACGCGATCTCGACCATCGCGCGACCAGAACGGGCATGCACGAGCGCCATGCCGCAGACGGCCCGCAGCTGCGCTGCGGTATCGGCCGATCCACCCCACACCGGCTCGCGCTGCACCCAACGTACACCCGCCAGGAGCACGTCGTCGTGCCAGCGCTCGAGTCGATCGAGCGCGCGTGCGATTGCGGTCTTGCCGTGGCAGCCGGCATCGCGCGCGATCGGATCGGCCGACAGCCGCGCGAACGCGTCGGGCAGCGCCGCGAGCAGCACGTCGTCGTCGCTCTCGAGCGCATCGGCGATGACGCCGATGGTGTAGCCATGGCTGCCTGCGAGCGCCTTGCGGAGCACCGCCGTGGCATCCGCAGCCTCGCGCTCGCGCAGGGCCTCGCGCACCGCCTCGAGCTGCTGCTCGACGCGGCCGCGCGGTGCTCGAGATCTCGCCATTGCCTGTGGGCAGCGTAGCAGTCGCGTCGACGCGTGGTTCAGTCTTCGACAAACGCGGCCAGTCGCGCGAGCGCGTCGTCCCACTGCTTCGAGATGCGCTCGAGGTAGTCGTGGGCGTCGTCGAGACGGCGCGGCTGCAGCTCCCACCGACACTCGCGGCCCCGACGGGCGCTGCGCACCAGGCCGGCCTGCTCGAGCACGTCGAGGTGCTTGCGAATCGCCTGTCGCGAGACCTCGGCCTTGTCGCTCAGCTGTTGGATCGAGCCCGGGCCGCCGCGACACAGGCGCTGCAACAGCTGCAGGCGCGTGGGATCGCCGAGCGCCGCGAACAATGGCGCCGCGTGGCGGGCTTCCGCCACCGACAACCCGCTAGCCCGTGACATGGCGTCCGATGTTCTCGAGCTGGGCCTGCCAGCCGCCGTCGTTCATGCGAAACGCCTCGTCGCGGCGGTGCGCCGGCAGCCGATCGAAGCCCGACTCGACCACCCGCAGCTGCGTACCCTCGGGCACCTCCTGCAGCTCGAACTCGACCAGCGTGCTGGGCTCGGCGCCGTAGTCGATCGCGGGATCGATCGCGTAGGGGTGCCAGCGAAACGCGAAGTGATGCGGCGCGTCGATGCGCTCGACGACCACCTCCATCGTCACGTGCTCGTACCCGGCGTGGGTGATCTTGCCGCGGATCGCCTGGCCGACCTCGAAGCGCCCCTGCAGCGCGACGCGGAACCATGCGTTGAACTCGTCGACCTCGGTCAACGCTCGCCACACGCGCGCCAACGGGGCCCGAAGGATGATGGACTTTTCGATGCGGTCTCGGCTCATGTGCAACCCTCTAGTTGCATGTCTAGCAGGCGCGTGGCGAAGGCGCAACCATTTGGTTGCGTTTGAAGTCATCGGCGCGAGGCTGCTATCCTGGGCGTGGCCGTGCTTCCGGGCGGCCCCCGATCCGCGGACAGGGCCGAGCCCACCTGGACTCCGACAACCAAGTCACGTGGTGCTTCGTCACCTCCAGTTGCCGAGTCAGCGCGGATCCATCGGCACGTCCTTCGAGGAGGCGGCCCCGTGCCACAGTCACTACCCCCACGTCCCGATCTCGAGCAGCTGCGTCGACAGGCGAAGGAACTCCTCGCCGCGTGGCGAGCCGAAGATCCCGAAGCGCTCGCGGAACTCGAGCACCATCACCCCCAGCACCGCACACGCCCGCGCGAGCCCGCGACGCTGCGGCTCGCCGATGCGCAGCTGGTGCTCGCGCGTCGCCACGGCCTGCCCAGCTGGTCTGCGCTGCGCGACGAGGTCGAGCTGCGCGCGCTGTCGTTCGTCGAACGGGCCGCGAAGCTGGTCGCGCACGCGGCCGCACCGGCGTCGTTGGGCGGTGAGGCGTGGCGCATCGCCAACCTGCTGCTGGATCGCGAGCCTGAGCTCGCCCGCGCCGATCTCGTGACTGCGCTGGTCTGCGGCGACGTCGATCGCGTGCGGTCGCGGCTCGCGAACGAGCCCACACTCGCGCATGCCATGGTGGGCCCCGGCGAGGGGCGGCCGCCGCTGTGCTGGGTGACGTTCTCCCGGCTGCATCGGCGCTCGCCGGCGATCGCGGCGGGTCTGCTCGAGCTGGCGGAGCTGCTGCTCGATCATGGCGCCGACGTCGACGCCGGCTTCCGTGGCGACGACACCTGGGACTCTACGTTGCGTCCGTTGTTCGGTGCGTGCGGTGCGGCCAACTTCCCCGCGCTGGCGGAGCTGCTGCTCGATCGCGGCGCGACCATCGAGGATGGCGAGTCGCTCTACCACGCACTCGAGCACGTCGATACGCGCTGCCTCGAGCTGTTGCTCGACCGCGGCGCCAACGCGGCGGCGACCAACATCCTCGCCCACGCGTTCGACGTGCCGGGCCTGCTTCGCATCGAGCTGCTGCTCGCCCACGGCGCCGACGCGAACGCTCGCATGCACGACGGCACGCCGATGCTGCACCGCGCGATCGTGATGCATCGCGGGCTCGACGTGATCGACGCCTTGCTCGCCGCCGGTGCCGATCCCAACGCGCTCGATCGGGCTGGACGCACCAGCGTCGAGGTCGCGCGCGTCCGCGGAGCGCCGGCGATCGCGGCGCGGCTGCAAGCGGCCGGGGGACGCGCGCGACCCAGTGCGCTGGCGGACTTCATCGACGCTTGCGGTGCCGGCGAGCTCGCACGGGCGCGGTCGTTGGCGGAGGCGGCGGGGCTCCTGGCCCAGCCGAGCTTCGAGGCCGTGCACGTGTTCCTCGAGCTCGTGGGTCGTCCCGAGCCCGCCCTCGCGCTCGCGATGATCGATGCCGGCTTCCCGATCGACGTCACCAACCATCGCGGCCAGAGCGCGCTGCACTGGGCGGCGTGGCGGGGTCGTGCGCCGGTGGTGCGACGCCTGCTCGCCGAGGGCGCACAGCTCGACCGCCGCGAGCAGCAGTTCAACGGCACGCCGCTCGCGTGGGCGGCCCACGGCAACCTCATGGCGCCGCGCGACGGCGGCGATCACCTGGCGGTGGTCCGCCTCCTGCTCGAGGCTGGCGCGGACCCGTCCGTACGCAACAAGTCGGGCGAGCCGATGCTCGATGAGACCGACGACAGCGAGGTCGCGGCGGCGCTTCGCTCGGCCGGCGCGTCGTAGCGGCCATCCGCTCGACCAACGTGGCACGAAATCCGCGCGCCGCCGGTCACACCCGGCGGGGGCGCCCTCCGTGGTTGCGCATGAAGCCGCTGCTGTTCACTTCGTTGGTGCTCGGTTCGACCCTCGCGCTCGCAGGTACCGGCCACGCCGCCCCCGTGCAGGCCGGCAAGCCGCCGGTACAGGCGGGGTCGACGGCTCCGACCCCACAGATCGACATGCGCTTGATCGTCGACCGCGTGATGCAGCAGCACACCAGCGGCGCCAACAGCTACGTCGGCGTGTCGATCGTCGTCATCAAGGACGGCAAGCGCCACCAGTTCCACTACGGTGAGGCCGTCGACGGCAAGGGTGCGAAGCCCAATGGCAACACCTACTACGCGATCGGCTCGGTGACCAAGACCTTCACGGGCACGCTGCTCGCGATGTTCGACTTCAAGCGGTTCGTCGACATGGACGATCTCCTCAGCGATCGCATCGGTGACAGCTACCACCTGCACGGCGGTCGCGAGCACATCACGCTGCGGCACCTGGGGCTGCATCGCTCCGGCTTGCCGAAGAACCCCCCCGGCGGTGCCAACGGCTACGAGACCGGCGACTACGAGGGCGACATGGCCGCGCTGCGCGAGTCGGTCCGCGACTGCAGCGCGACCACGTGCCAAGAGCCGATCGATGACGACGATGCGTCGATCTACTCGAACTGGGGCTTCGCCTTGCTCGCCGACGTCCTCGCCGACGCGAAGGGCCTGCGCATCGCCGGTGCGTTCGACACCTATCTCTGGAACCCGATCGGGATGAACGACACCGGCTACAAGTACTCGCTGCGCGACCCCACATGCCTCGCGGCCGGCACGACCTGCAACTACGACGACTACGGCAACTGCAGCTATGTCGCCGCGTGCAACGACACCTTCCATCGCCGTGCGGCGGTCGGCTACAAGCTCGCCAACGGCGCGCCGGTGCGCGGCGGCAGCGAGCAAGGCACGGGCTCGAATGACTACATCAAGAGTGGCTCGGGCACCGTCTGGTCGACGCCCAACGACATGAGCAAGTGGCTGGCGTTTCACATGGACGCCGACGGCGACCACTCCAGCGCGACGCGAACCATCGTCGCGGCCGCCCGCCGTGCGCGTACCGACGACGGCAGCGCGTTCCTCGGCAAGTACCAGACCACCGACGAAGGCCATCGCTACCTGCGCAAGGTCGGCAGCATCACGAATCAGTTCGTGACCTTCTTCGGCTTCACCGACGACCGCAAGGTCGGCGTGATCGTGTTCTCGAACCTGGGCTCGTTCAACGTGACCGGCGTCGGCGAGGATGTCATCGACGCGCTGAAGTGACGCGACTCGAACGAGCGCCGGTCGATCGTGGGTCGCTCACTGGGCCACGAAGTACTCGGCGACGATGGTGTCGTCCTGCCGACCGATCATCAAGAACTCGCCGTCGCGGCCGCTTTCGATGCGGGGGTAGCGGAGGTCGATCGCCACGGGTGCCGACCACTCGCCAGCGTCGCCGCAGGCGTAGTACCAGCCGCTGTAGTTCGCGTTGCCCTCGTCGCGGGCCCACACCACTCGGGCCCGCGCGGCCGCGAACGCTTGCAGGCTGGAGATCGAGGAGAACACGGGCTGGGTCGGATCCATCTCGGTGGTCGCGCCGAACATGTCGCCGTCGGCGTGGCGCACGTAGGTTCGCTCTGCGTCGTTGTGATACTGGGTCCACGCCACGGTGAAACCGTCGTCGTCCAGCGCGTGCGTGAACGAAGCGACATAGTCCGCGCCGGTCTGGCCCACGTTCACGATCTGCTTGGGCGCCCAGCCAGAGGCGACGTCGTAGCTGGCGGACCGAATGCTCGTCGGGTGCGCGTTCCAGGTGATCACGGCGCGACCCAGGCGGTCGGTCGCGACGTGTGTGCGATCGAGATCGATGCCCGAGTCGAGCGACGTGCCCGGCTGCCAGTTCGCGCCGTCGTACGCGAAGGCCATGAGCTGGCCGTTGTCCACGCCGAAGTCACCGCTGGCCATCACCGCGACGAACCGGTTGTCACCGAGCGAGACCACGCTGGCCGGGTAGGCGAACGGCAGCGCCATGTCGTCGACCGGCTGTGTCGTCCACTCGCCGGTGGTGCGCGCGTGGTGGCGCAGCTCCAGATCGTTCTGCGCGACGTCCATGAAGAACGCCGCGTCGCCGCTGGCGCGGTCCTGTGCCCAGCTGACGCCGAGCCCGTAGGTCTCGATCGGTCCGATCTCCTGGGGCTCCGACCACGTGTCGCTGGCGACGTCGTAGAACCAGATCATCGTCGACGACAGGCCGAGCTCGTACTCGTTCTCGGCCACCACCACCGCGTTGCCGGCGTCGTCGACCGAGATCTCCGTGGACCTCGCGCTGACGAGCGTGCCGGGCAAGGTGCTCACGCTCCAGTTGGTCGCGGACGCGTCGTAGCGATGCACGCGGATCTCGGCTGGGCTGTCGAGGTCGCCGGTCACGACGAGGGCGTCGCCGTCGGCATCGACCGCGGCGTTCGGTTCGGCCAGGTACCCCACCTCGCCAGCGACCTCGAGCTCGACGGTGTCGGACCAGGCCGAGGTGAGCTCGTCGTAGACGGCGACGCGCAGCCCTCGATCTCGTCCGCTACTGTAGTACCAGAGCGCGAGTCGGGTCGGCCCGCCGAGGTGATTGCGAACCGGCAGCGGATCGTAGCCGGCGTCCTCGAGCACGCGCGGACCCGTGCCGACGAAGCCACACCACGGTGCAGGCGGTTCGCTGGGCCCTGTGGTCGAGCTGTCGCCACTCGATGCGTCGTCGGTGGTCGAGCTGGGCGCGCCGCTGCTGTCGCCGGTGACGCTGTCGATCGTCGTCGATGCCGGCGGGTTGTTGCCCGTCGAGGACGACCCCATGTCGCCCTGCGTGGTGCTACCGCCGTCGCCGTCGCCACCCGCTGCGTGGCAGGCCACGAGCATGCACAGGCTGAGGTGGGTGGTGCGGCGAGGGGAGAGCAGTCGGAACGTCTTCGTCATCGGTATGCTCCCGCGAGCGCGCGAGGTACTCCCCCGGTCGACTCGCGGGGCCGCGCGATGATCACGAGATTCTCTGGGCCCTCGCGGCGCGGTGCTGAAGTGCCTCGCGCTCACGCCTGGCGATACCGATAGGCACCCCGGCGCGGAGTCCGTGGCGTGAGCCGCAGCGCACGGCGAACCGCGGTCGTGCAGCGGCATCTACAGGCCAGCGGCCGCATGGGCCGCGGAGCCCCGATGACACCCACGCGCCACCTCCTCCTTCCTCTACTCGTCGTTCTCGGTTGCGACGCCGCCACGGACACCGCCAGCGGCGGTGGCGAGCACCGCAGCGTTCACGATGGCATCGCCCTCTCGAGCGAGATCGAAGATGGCGAGGTGCACACCCTGCTTCGGCGTGACGGCCAAACCATCGGGAGCGCGCATGCGGGTCCGGACGGCACGTGGCTATCGATCGACGGCGACGACGAGCTCCATCTCGAATCGCAGATGGTGCGACCTGTCGAAGAAGCGCTCCCGGCTCACCAGGCGAGTCTGGCCGCCATCGCGAGTGGCATCGAAGGTGCGCAGGACGAGTCCTGGCGTCGTGCCTCGGAGTGCTACTGGTTCGAGTGGACCGGCTCCGACTTTGCTTCGTGCATCTTCTCGCGCTGTGGCGAGTGTTGGGCGAACGACTGCGTGCCCTCGGGACTCGGTGGCGTCGAGAGCCACGAGATCCACAACTGCGGCTGAACCCCCGCGAGCTACCGCGGCAGCAGGGTGAACGGCGCGAGATCGATCGTGCGCGTCGGTTCGTCTGCGTTCTTGCAGCCGCGGCACACCGTCAGCGGCAGCTCGAGGGTGCGCAGGCGGGCGAACGCTGCGTCGTCCTCGGCCGTGTTGGCGCCCAGCGCCTCGAGGCCCAGGGCCCCGTAGATCCGCCCCTCGGGGTTCATCCCGCGCAGCGCGTCGCGCAGCAGATCGGCACGGCCGGCCACCACGAGTTCCTGCGCCGCGCGGCGCCCGGCGGGTGGTGAGCCAGCGGCGCCACAGGCTCGACCGAGCACGACGTCTGCACGCGGATCGGTGAGCTGGTCGTAGGACACTCGCAGCTCGGCCGGCACGTCGGCGCTCGAGCGGGGCCCGAGCGCCGCGGCGAGCGCAGCGGTGGCCACGCTCGCACGCGCGGTGTCGTGTTGGGTGAGACTCGCGACGGCGTCGACCCGCACGAAGCCCCGACCCGAGAGCGTCGCGGCGTCGATGGTCGCCATCACCGGCGCGAGCTCCGGCCAGCTGTCGCTCGTGCGACAGGTCGCGCGCACATCGAAGGCCTCGTCGCCGTGGGCCAACGCGTCGAAGCTGCAGAAGCTGTAGTGGCCGCGGCCCATGCAGTGCTCGCGCCGCAGCGCGAAACCCAGCTCGAATGTCGAGCAGGTCCCACCGCCCTGCGAGAAGGTCGCGCGCGCGGTCTCGATCGAGGTCATCGGCAACGTCGCGACGACGCGCTCGAACAGCGCGATGTCCTTCGCGAGCTCGTCAGCGTCGATCGAGGGCGGCAGTGCGAGCGCGGAGACATCGATGGCGCTCTGCTTCGGCGTGGGTGCGGCCCCGTCGGCGGGTGCCGGCGCGTCGGCGGGTGCCGGCGCGTCGGCGGGTGCCGGCGTCGCCGCGGCGACGGGCTCGAGCGTCACGGACGCGGGCTCGCCCGCCGGTGCGCATCCGAGCACGAGCACCGTCAGCCAGACGATCTTCATGCCCCCGAAGACGGTCGACGGGCGGGATTGATCACCGCGGCGCCGCGGCGCCACGCGTCGAACCAAGCAAAAGACCGCCCGTGGGCGGTCTCCTGCAGCGCATCCGGAAGGATTCGAACCTCCGACTTTCGGTTCCGTAGACCGACGCTCTATCCAGCTGAGCTACGGATGCGTGGGCGCGTCGACATCGTGCGATGACGAAGCGGGCCGGGAAGCTAACAGAGGCGGCCGGACGCCGCAAGGGGGCGGCTTCGTGCGGGGTCCTCGCGGGTGGGGGCCGCCACGGCGGGCCGTGGCGGGCGCGGTTGCGGGTCTTGTCGATGGGGCTGGTTTCGTGCGGCGGGCACTCGTGGCGGGGCTCGCCGCGGGCGCCAAGGGGGCAGTCACGAGGCCGGTGGCAGCGCGTGCACCCGCTCGCCGAGCTCGCGCAGCGCAGTGGTCGGCAGGCCCTCGGCGTCGCCGAGCTCGACGTACGCACGCAGGCCGAGCCGCATCTGCTCGCCCACCTTGGTGAAGTGCACGCGCAGGTACGGCTCGAGCGGCAGCGGTACGATCGCCGGGGCAAAGCGCAGGGCCATGCGCACGAGCGCAGGTGAGTTGGCCAGTCGCGCGTTCCAGGGCACCGTGTCGGCGCCGATGCGATGGGCTGCGATCGCCATCGCCTCGCGCGCTGCGGTCGCGGCGTGCTCGAGGTGGTGGCCCGATCGCAGCGCCCGCAACGACCACTGCTGCGACTCGAGCGCGGCGAGGTACGCGTAGAGGATCGCGTTGGGGAAGGGTGCCGTGCGGGTGATGTCGTGGCGCCGCACCGCTGGCAGTCCGCCGCGCTGCAGCAGCTCCACCACCGCGTTCACGCGGGCCTCGGGGCCCGAGAATGCGCACGGCGACAGCGGCGGGAACCAGTACGCCATGCAGCGCTCGGCGAAGCGCGTCTCGCCGGGTAGCGGTGCCTGATAGCTGAGGAAGCCGATCATGCCGTCGACCATCCGGGCCTCGTCGATGACCGCCGACACCAGTGCACGATCGTCGAGGTTCGGCTGCAGGAACACGATCGTCGCGTCGCGACTGACACGGGCGATCGTCGACACCCACGGTGCGATCTCGTCGCCGTCGCGCAGCGCCGCCGACGACACCGTGAAGTAGACCTGATCCCAGCGCTGGCCGTCGGCCTCGTGCGGGGCAGTCACGAGATCGTAGCCCTCGAAGCGCTCGCGCTGCGGCGCGTGACCAACCCGTAGCCGCGCCATCGTCAGGCCACTGGCGAGCTCGGCTCGATACTTCGGCTTCACCAGCAACGTCACCGACGCGCCGGCCTGCGCGAGGTGATGCGCGAACACCTGACCCACCGCCCCAGCGCCGACCACGAGCACGCGCACGATGGTGCTCACGCTACCCCAGAAGCCGCGGGCGCGGGCGCGCATCCGGCCGGGGTCCATCCGTCACGCCGCGTCCGCGCGGGCCGATTTCACAGCCGCAGTGCCGCCGACAGGAACGTCGCGCAGCCCAGCATCGAGCCGCCGAAGCCGGCTGCACCGACCACGAACCACGGCATCACGCGGCGGCGACCCTCGGGGGCCAACGCGCCGTGGTGGGCGGTGGGGTTCCACCACCAGCGTGCGGGTCTGTGCGGCAGCGCGCGGCCCAGCACCACGTGGTACCCGATGCCGGCGAACACGCCGATCGTCAGGGAGAACGCGACCAACGCCGCGCCGACCTGCAGGCCCAACACACCCGGCAACGACACCAGCACCACGAAGACGACCGCGCCCATCACGATCACGACCTCGACGGGCACCGCAGGCCACGCGCGGGACGACGGCTCGGGCACGCCGCGGCGAGTCACGTGCACGAGCATAGCAGCCGCGCGGGGAGGGTTGCATCGGGCGCCTGCAGGCGTGCGTGTGCACGGGTGCCCGACCTGCTGAGCTCGCGCCGTCAGGGCGTCAGCAGCAGTGCGGCGAAGGCGAACGCGTTGTTGCCCATGTGCACGAGCATCGCCGGCCACAGCCGACCGCTGCGCTCGAGCGTCCACGCGAACACCAGCCCCAGCCACACGTAGACCACGAAGCCGGCCGGGTTGCCGTGGATGGTCGCGAACGCGATCGCGCTCAGCAGGTAGGCCGCCGTGCGGCCGCAGCCGCGACGCAGGCGCGCGAACAACAACCCGCGGAACAGCGACTCCTCCGCCAGCGGTGCCAGCAGCACCGCCGAACAACCGAGCACGACGACGGTGGTTCGATCGTCACCGCTGCGCCAGTCCTGCACGATCTCGACGATGCTGTCCTGCTCGGCCACCGGCGCGCCGACCAGCTCCGTGAGCGCTCCGATCACGATGCTGCCGACGATCGCGGCCGCGATGCCGAGCCCGGCTGTCGCCACGCCGCGCAGCGGATCTCGTGGCTGCAGCGGCGGCAGCTCGTCGCCCGGCTCGAGCAGTGCGCGGCGCGTGAAGGCCAGGTAGCACAGCGCCCCGATGCCGGTGATGAGCGGGCCGCCCACCAGCGACAGCCCCCGCGGCCCACCCTCGCCGCTGGGCCACAGCCCCAACGCGCGCAGTAGGAACAGCGCCGTCATGCCGCAGAACATCCCGAGGACCGCGAGCGCGAGCTCGGTCAGCGCCGCACGCCACCGCTCGGGCGCGTGGCCATGACCGGGGTTCGAGGCCATCTCTCGGTCCGAGCATGCCGAGAAACCGGCCGGTTTGTCTTGCGCCGCGCACCGCCGCCCCCGCGCCGTTCGCGGCCCGGCACTCGCGCGGCGCCTGGCCCCTTGATTCGCCGGCGGTTGTCCGCTAGCTTCCCGCGTCCGGAGCGTCGCCTCGCGCCGCCCCGCACGAGACGTCCGAACAACTGAAGACGCCTTCTTGGAACGGTGGCCGAGTGGCTGAAGGCACAGGTTTGCTAAATCTGCGTAGGGGAAACTCTACCGAGGGTTCGAATCCCTCCCGTTCCGCCCACCGTGGCACCGCGACTCGACGAAGCCGTCGAGTCGGGTCACGCGGAGGCCTCGCGACCCGAGCCGGACGTCACCCGCGCGAGCGTCGTGCCTGTCGACGCCACGCGACGAGCGACAGCCCGAGCACCGCGCCCACGAGATCGGCGAGCGCGTCCCAGCCGTCGGCCGAGCGCGGCCACGGCAGCCACGCCTGACCGATCTCGGTGCCGACCGCGGTGATCGACGCCGCGAGCAGCACCCGCGGCGGTCGCAGGCCGGCGCGCGCCCATGCGATGGCGAAGCCGACGAAGAGCGACAGGTGAATCAACTTGTCGAGGTGGGGCAGCTCGAAGCGTGGCTGCGGCGGTGGCGGTGCCCACAGCAGCAGGCACAGCGCGATCGTCCACACGATCGCGATCACAGTCCTGCGCAAGCGCGGCGTACCCGACGTCATGGCACGTCGATCGACGCCGCGCCGAGGCGGCACGACGGCTCGCAGTCGGCCCCGTTGGGGAAGTAGGTGTCGTACTGCGGCGCGAACGAGGACTCTGCGATGACCTCGCCGTCGCGCAGCACCGTCATCGAGAACTGCGTGGGCGCGGGCTCGATGTCGACCAGCACGGAGTGCGGCGGCACGGTGAAGCCGAACTCCGCCGGGCAGTCACCGTCGAGCACGCACGGCGGATCGCCGCCACAGCTCGCGGCGTCGCCCGAGAGCACGAAGCCGCAGCCATCGTCGACGCCGTCGACGCTCCACGCCAGCGCATAGCTGCCGCCATCGAACACGCCGGCGCTCGCGATCAGCGAGACCCGCAGCAGATCGGTGCACTGTCGCGTGCCGCAGCCGGTCGAGCCGCCGTCGTCCATCGTCGCGGCCACGTGGGGCACCGGCGCCACGCAGGCCGTGATCGCCAGCGCCGTCATCCACATCACGCAACGACGAAGCAACATGCGAGCTCGTGTGCCGTTCGGGGGTCAATCATCGGCCGCGCCGGCCTCGATCCACTGCCGCACGAGGTCGATGCGTTCAGCCTCGAGCGGCGCATTGGGCGGCATGGTGTCGCCGTCCGCGGGCATCGGGGCGGTGAGCTTCTCGAGCACGTAGGACGCGTCCGGGTCGGCGGGCACGACTCGGATCTTGCCGGCGACGACGCTCGAGGGCACATCGATCAGCGCCGCGTGGGCCTCGTCGCGCTCGAGCGACATCATGCCGGCAGGCGAGGGTCCACCCTTGTGGCAGGTCGAGAACACGCAGCTGACCTGGAACACTCGTTCATGCACTTCGGTGAAGCTCGGGGGCGCGGGCTCCCCATCGTCGCCACCATCGCACGCCGACGGCACCATCAGCAGCATCACGCTCGCGGCGACGCGGCGGAGGCTGTCGACCGCTCGGTCGGTTCGCGCCGGCTTGGTGCCGATGACCCGCGTCCGTGATCCTGACCGCATCAGTTCCATCACATCGTTCGTGAGGAACCCCAGCAGGCGTGCAGCAACTCCGCGTTCCATGACCTCGGCGAACAACGACATCGGGCTCGGCCTCCGCGCGCCGACCGTACGTTGCCGGGCTCGAACGTGTCAACGCTGCGCGCGTGTCAACGCTGCGCGCGTGTCAACGCTGCGCGCGTGTGATTGCGTCGACACAGCTGCTCTGATAACGAGTGCGGTGCGGGAACCAGGGGGATGAAGCGATGAAGCGACTTGCAGTGCTCTCGACGTGGATCGTGCTGGCGTGTGGCAACAGCGACGGCGATGCCAACGACAGTGCAGCCGATGGAGACGGCAGCAGCAGCGGTGGTGCCGGGGACGCGGTCGACGAGCGCGTCGAAGTCCCCACCGACGGCCCGGGCGTGCTCAACTTCGGCGGCGCCGAGTTCGTCGTGCAGCCGGGCGAGGACAAGATGGTCTGCATCTCGGTGGACTACGAGGGCGACGACATCGCCTACAAGAACGCGATCAGCCTGCAGGGCAAGGGCGGCCACCACGTGATCCTGCTGGGTGCCAAGAAGCCGCAGCCCGCCGGCACGATCGAGGACTGCAGCGACGGCGCCGACATGTCGAAGTACGACCTGCTGATGATCCCGCAGGAGCTGCCCGACGGCTACGGCACCAAGCTGCCCGCGGGCCGCCACATGGTGATCCAGTCGCACTACGTCAACACCACCGACAAGCCGATCCTCGTGCGGGACTTCGTCCAGCTCGAGACCCTCGCGCCGGCCGACGTGAAGACCTGGGCCGCGCCGATCGCCACCAACACCATCGATCTCATGGTCCCGGCCGGCAAGACCGCCGAGGCCGAGTTCGACTGCGAGCTGACCGAGGACGTCGAGCTGCTGATGGTCGGCGGCCACATGCACGAGTGGGGCACGACCTTCGAGATCGAGATGGGCCCCTCGGTCGACGCGCTCGAGTCGCTCTACTTGGTCGATCCCTGGCACGCGGACTTCCGCGACGTCCCGCCGGTCACGCTGTTCCTCGAGAACCCGAAGCCGCTGCCCAAGGGCACCATCATCCGCACCAGGTGCACGTGGCAGAACACCGAGGCCGAGGACCTCACGTTCCCCCACGAGATGTGCTCGACCTTCGGCATCCTGGCCGGCATCCAGAACCCCATCGAGTGCCGCATCGGCGAATGATCCCCGACATGCGAAAGTTCATCGTTCTCGTTGCGTTCGCGGTCGGCTGTGCGGCCGACGGCTCGGACTCGGATGACGAAGGTGCGCAGACCGGCGCGGCCGACGGCTCGTCGGGTGCCGCCGACGGCTCGTCGAGCGGTGGCGCGGCGGCGACCGGCACCGTCACGCTGACCTTCGGCGTGTCGAACGGCGTGCGCATGGGCCCGACGCTGGTCGACCCGTTGGTCGGCCACGTCTACGGCGACCTCTTCCTGACCTCGGACGTGACCATCACGGGCCCCACCGACGACGCCGTTTCGGTGGCGTCGATCGACCTCGACGGCGTCGATCTCAGCACCGACGAGGTCTCGACGGTGAGCTGGTCGAGCGAGGCGATCCCCGCCGGCGACTACACGTTCCTCGGCATGTTCGACCTCGACGGCAACTTCGAGACCACCGACCACAACCCCGACCCGGGTGATCCGGTGACGCTGCCGAACCAGAAGTTCGAGATCGTCGCCGAGCAGGACACCACCTTCACGGTGGTGTTCGAGCTCGTCTACGGCTGAGCGACCCTCACGGCGGCGGACCAGCTGTGATCTCGATGAGGTTCCAGCTGTTCACGCCGTGGTTGTGCACGTGATACTGCACGAACGTGCCCGCCGGGATGTCGTGATCGGTGACCCAGCCGTACGACGCCAGCGCGCCGTCGGAGGGGATTTCGACCTCGTACTCCCAGCGCACCTGGCCCTCGATGGACACCGCGGCGTAGCCGATCGCGGGCTCGACCGCGCGGAGGTCGAAGTGCCACATCCGCACGTTCACGTGCTCGCCGGCGTGGACGTCGTCGAGCAGCGGTTGCTCGACGGTGATGTAGTCGCAGAAGTCGGTGTGGACCTCGAACGAGGGGTATCCGCCGAAGTCGATCGGCCCGAAGCCGTCGATCGGGGGGCACTCGATCGCGTCAGGCTTGTCGGCGCGGAACAGATCGCGTTCGTCGGGTGCGGCGACGAATTCGTAGAGATCGACCAGCTGGCGTGGCTCCGCGGGCGCACCGTCATCGCTGCTCGCGGCCCCGTCGTCGGCGGGCGCCGCGTCGCACGCGAGCACGACGTGCACGGCGGCCAGCAAGAGCAGTGGACGTCGGCGGCGAAGCATCGCAGGTGTTCGCAGTAGACCACGAACGCGGGTGAGCCTCTGCGCTGGCAGCAGTGATCGGTCACACGACGGCGGTCACCGTGCGCGTGGGAACCCGGAGCCGTGCAGGTGGACGCGCGCGCGCAGCCGCGTTGCGGGGACACCCGTGGGGCTGCTAGCGTCGTGCCCGTCGATGGCCGAGCCGAACGCGCGCGTACCCCTGTTTCGTCGGTTGTTCATCGCCAATCGCGGTGAGGTGGCGGTACGCGTCGCGCGGGCCTGCGACGAGCTCGGCATCACGCCGGTGTTCGCCGTGTCGGAGGCCGATCGCGAGGCGCCGTGGGTGGTCGGCCGCGAGTCGGTGTGCCTGGGCCCGGCGCGCGCGACCCAGAGCTACCTCGACGCCGAGCGCGTGGTGCAGGCCGCGCGGCAGAGCGGCTGCACCGCGTTGCATCCGGGCTGGGGCTTCCTCTCGGAGAACCCGCTGTTGGTGTCGCTGTGCGAGCACCACGGCGTGACCTTCATCGGGCCGCCGGCCCATGTCATGCACCTGATGGGCAAGAAGATCCCCGCCAAGCGCACGATGAAGGCCGCGGGGCTCGAGGTGATCCCCGGCAGCGACGGCGTGCTGCGGGATGCCGACGACGCCCGCGCGACCGCCGACCGGATCGGCTACCCGGTGCTGCTGAAGGCCAACAGCGGCGGCGGTGGCCGGGGCATGCGGATCGCCCGCAGCGGCGACGAGGTCGCGAGCGCGTACGCCGACGCGCAGGCCGAGGCCCGCGCCGCGTTTGGTGACGACCGCGTGTACATGGAGCGGCTGATCGAGGGCGGTCGCCACGTCGAGATCCAGATCATCGCGGATCGCTGGGGGCACGCGTGCCATCTGGGCGAGCGCGACTGCACCGTGCAACGCAATCACCAGAAGCTCATCGAGGAGTCGCCGTCACCGGTGCTCGACGAGCTGGTGCGCAGCGCGACCCTGGCTGCCGCGGTCGAGGCCGCCCGCAGCATCGGCTACGTCGGCGCCGGTACCATGGAGTTCCTGCTCGATCGCGACCCCACGACTGGCGTGGGTGTGCTGCGCTTCATGGAGATGAACTGTCGCCTGCAGGTCGAGCACTGTGTCAGCGAGCAGCGTGCCGGCGTCGACCTCGTGCACGAGCAGATCCGTGTGGCCGCGGGCCATCGGCTCTCGTTTCGTCAGGAGCAGATCGAACTGTGTGGCCACGCGATCGAGTGCCGCATCAACGCGGAGGATCCGAGCGCCGGCTTCCGCCCCGCGCCGGGCCTCATCACCGCGTGGGAGGTGCCCAGCGGCCCTGGCATCCGCGTCGATACCCACGTGCAACCCGGCTACGTGGTGCCACCGCACTACGACAGCCTGCTGTGCAAGGTGATCGCGACCGCGCAGACCCGCGACGCCGCAGCGGATCGCATGATCGCCGCGCTCGGCGAGCTGCGCTGCGAAGGCGTGCCGACGACCGCGGCGATGCACCGACAGATCCTCGCATCGTCGGCGTTTCGCAGTCATCAGTACGACACGCGGACCATCCCCGGCTGGCCCTGACCTGGGGGCAGCGTCACGGCACGGTCGGGTTCGGGTGGCCGTCGAGCCGCAGCTGGTAGACGAAGTAGGTCGGCGTGCAGAAGCCCAAGCCGCGGGCGTGGAGCGTCGCGAGTGCCTCGGGGGCGACGTCGCCGTGGGCGAGGAAGTCGGGCAACGCCTGGCAAATGTAGTCCTCGCGGCAGGGACGCTGCGCGTCGCAGCGGTCGAGGCGGCCGCGCACGACGCTGCGGGCGAAGGTGGCCTGATCGAAGACGCCGGTGGCCATGGCCTCGAAGCCGCGGCCGCCGACGATGGCACACAGCTCGCTGGCGTGCGGATCGTCGACCACGGCGGTCAGGGTGCGCTCGTCATCGCGACAGTTGCGACTGACGCGACCCAGCGGCACGCCAATCTTCATGGGCCGGCATCGCAGCGCGGCGGTGCCCATGCCGCCATCTCGGAGCTGATGACGCGGGCGTTGTTGCGCGATGCGATCGGTGAAGCTGCGGACGTTGAACGAAAGCCACGCCCGCGCGTCGTCGAGCGCGGGGCCGTCTTCGATCGTCGCGGCCAGGCAGGGATCGCCGGCCTGCAGCGCTTCGACGCTCGGCACGCACATGCCGAGCACCGCGGGGCGCGTCGCGTGGTTCGCGAGTGCTTCGCAGGCGAGGCCGTCGGCACAGCGCCAGCGACTCGCAGGCGCGAGCGCATCGCCCGGCAGTGGGCACGGCCCGCCCTTGCCTGCGACGGGCGCGTCGTCGGTATCGCGCGGGGGCGCGCCCGGGTGCGGTCGCAGGCGTTCGGGCGCGGTACCGGCCGCGAGCGCGGCGAGGTACGCGGTGCGTCGCGGCAGCTCGGCGGCGACGTGGGGTGAGAACGGCAGCTGCACGCGGTTGCCATCGGTCGCGGCCATCACGGCGTCGGCATCGCGACCGAAGGGACGGTCGACGCCGAGCATGTGGAAGCCCGCGGTCGAGCCGTGCTGATGGCAGCCCATGCACGACGACGCATCGAGCCGCTCGAGCAGGCCCCGCGCGTCGCCGACGAAGCGCGGCGCGGGCAGGGGCGCAGCCGCGAGGATCTCGCGGGCCTCGGGCTCGGCGAGGATCGCCGAGAACGGGCGATTGGCGAGCCGAACGCTGCCGTGGGTCGACCACGACAGCGCGACGTCGGCCAGCAGCTCCCGCGGCAGCACGAACGTGCCCTCGTCGATCTCGCGCAGGTGCTCGCGCAGGTACGTCGTCAGTGCGGCGCGCTTGTCGGGGTCACGACGGATCGCCAGCACGTCCGGCGTGTTCTCGAGCGGGGCCGGCCGCAGGCGCCCACCGTCCAGCGCGAACACCCGCATCGCATACATCGCCTGGCCCGCGAACCCGCGACCATCGACGCGCTCGAGGTCGGAGGGGAAGCGGACCAGCTGCGCGTTGATCTCCAGCTGGCGGAAGCGGGCGGCGCCCGGCGCCAATGGGCCCGCCAGCCACGCGTCGGCGATCTGCGCGACGTTGCCGTCGTGCAGTGGTTCCGCGCGCCAGCGCTGCGCGACCACGCGACAGCCCTCGCCGTCGTCGGGCACCGCGAAGACCACGTTGATCGTCAGCGGAAGCCGTGAGGCCGCGAGCTTGCCGTCTTGCGGGTGCTCGTAGGAGAGGCGATAGATCAGCCGCAGTTCGCCACAGCCACCGATGAAGTCGCGGCGGTCGGGGCGATAGACCACCGCGGCGAGGGGGAAGCGGGCGTCGGGCGAGCGCAGCCACGCGGCCCGCAGCACCCGCGCGACATTGCCGTTGCCGCGATGATCGAGGTCACCGCCCTGCTCGGTCTTCGCGGCGGTGCGATCGTAGGTGCGCGTGATGTCGTCCTCCCAATCGATCGCCAGCTCCTCGACCACGCGCGCGAGGTCGGCGGCCAGCGTGTCCGCGATCGATCGCCAGTGCGACGGTTCACCATCCGCGTGCGCTGCGTCGAGCGATGCGCCCGTGGTCGGGTCGCCAGCGGGTGGGGCGGGCAGCGGCTTGCCATCGATGCGACCGATGATCGTGTGCAGCGACAGCGGTGCGCTCGCGTCGGCGTCCCAGCGCGCCAGCAGGCGTGGATCGGTCACGAGGTGCATCGGCGTCGCGGCCGGGTCGATCTCCACATCCGAAGCCGCGTGGCCCGGCGGCGTGGTGTCGGCCTGCGGCGCGCTCGCGTCGGACTCGGCCTTCGCGCGCGCACCGGGTGTGCCGACCTCCGAGGGCGTGCCGCAGGCCAGCAGCAGTGCGAGCGGGCCCGCCCACGGTGCACGGCCGAGAGCTGGCGGATACGTGGCGCGCACGCCGGTCATGCCTCCCAGGGCGCCCCGCCGTCAGCCATCGACGCGAGCAGGTCGGCATCGACGCAATCCTGCGGGCGACCCGAGGCGCGCTTCAGTCGGATGAGCTCTTCGCGCCCGACGACCTCGACCATCGTTCCATCGATCAAGTCGGAGGGGAGGGCCATCGGGGTGCTCCAGTCGCCACGCTTGCGCGCACATCTCCCAGACGGCCGCGAGGCGCTCGGTGGGCGAGGTGGAGCGCCAGAAGTCGAGCTCGAATGCAGCGTTGCCGCCGGCAGGCACGGTGCCGCCGGTCCAACTGCGGCGTCGTTGCTCTGCGCGCGCGGCCCTGCTCATCCTTCGCGAGGATAGCATGGCCTCGTCCGCGCCCCGGCCGACCAAGCATCACGACTCGGGCGGCGAGTCCCAGTCGACCACGTCTTCGCCCTTCTCGCGCGAGAGGATGTCGATCGCCGCGGCGGCGCCATCGCCCGCGCTGATGATCGCCTGGCTGCGGCCCGGTCGTGCGAGTCGACCCACGACGTATACGCCCGGCACCGAGCTGGCGCCGTTGCGATCGGTCTGCACGCCGCGTTGCTCGTCGAACGCGAGCCCGAGCATGCTCGCCAGCTTCGGGCTCTTGCCCTCCGACAGCACCAGGTACTTCGCGCGGACTTGCGCACCACCCTCGAGGGTCACCGCGAAGCCGTCGCCGTCCTTCGCGACGGTCTCGACGCGCACGTCCTCGATCGCGCCGCCTTGCGCCGTGACCTGGGCGCGACCGATCTTCTGGAGCTCGGAGCCGTGGATCTCCTCGAAGCCGAGGTAGTTGCGCAGCAGCGCCCAGTGCATCGCGGTCTTGTCCTGGCCGAAGACCACCACCTGCTTGCCGGCCTTGGCCAGGAACAACGCCGCACTGAGGCCGCCGGGGCCGTCACCGATCACGATCACGTCGCGTGTCATCTGGGGCATCGCACTGCTTCGCTCCTGCGGGCGAGCTTGCACGCGGCCGCGCCGCGTTGCCAGCGTCGCAGTCGTCCGCGGCTCGCCGTGCTCGCGCTGCCTCGCGCGGGCCGACGGCGCGGTCGCCTCCGCGGGGCTGCTCGCCCGCATCGCAGCGCTCGTGTACCATCGTCCACTGGGATCCGATGGGGCCGCGGGACTCAGATCTGCTCGAGCGCTGGCGTGCAGGTGACCGCAGCAGCGGCGAGGCACTGATCGCGAAGCACTACCGCAGCGTGCTGCGCTTCTTCGAGCTCAACGCCAGCTGGGCCGCCGAGGATCTCACGCAGCGGACGTTCATGGCGTGCATCGAGGGCGCCGCCGCGCTCCGCGACGTCGAGGCGTTCCGCGCCTACCTGTTCGGCGTCGCGCGGCGGCAGCTCGCCCAGCACCAGCGACAGATGTCGCGCACCAAGGCGCTGCGGCGCTTCGATGCCACGCCGCAAGCTGGCAGCGCCCAGCTCACCACGCTGCTGGCGCGTAGTCGCGAGCAGGTGCTGGCGCTGCGCGCACTCGCGACGCTGCCGCGCCGCGTGCAGACGCTGCTCGTCCTGCACTACTGGGACGGTGTGGGCATCGGTGAGCTCGCGGCCAGCGAGCGCGTGCCGACCAGCACGATCCGCACCCGCCTCGCCCGCGCCCGCGACTCGATGCGGGCCCGACTGGGCGAGCTCGACGTCACACCCACCGCGGGCCCCACCGACGAGCAGCTGCGCATGCTGATGGTCTCGCTGGTTGCCACCGACGATCCGCGCGTCTCGGTCTCGAGCCGGGCTTGAGGCAGCCGTGACACCGTCGGTGGATCCTGCGATCACCCACGGGCCACTCGGACCCGGCACGCGCCTGGGTCGCTATCAAATCTTGCGTCGGCTCGCGACCGGCGGCATGGCCGAGCTGTATCTCGCGCGCCACGTGGGTGCCGCCGGCTACCAGAAGGTGGTCGCGCTCAAGCGGGTGCGGCCGCACCTGGCCGAGGACCAGCAGTTCGTCGCGCGCTTCCTCAACGAGGCCCGCCTCGCGGCTGGGCTCGACCATTCGAGCATCGCGCACGTGATCGACTTCGGTGTCGAGGGTGGCGAGCACTTCATGGCCATGGAGTACGTCCACGGCCGCAGCGTGATGCAGCTGCTGCAGCAGTTCGAACGTTGCCCGCTGCCGCTCGCGTGCGCCGTGCTGATCGTGCGCGACGTCGCGGCCGCGCTGCACCACGCCCACGAGCGGCGCGGCCCCGACGGCCGTCCGCTCGGGCTGGTCCATCGCGACGTGTCGCCGTCGAACGTGCTGGTGAGCTTCGACGGCGACGTGAAGTTGGTCGACTTCGGCATCGCCAAGGCCACCGCCGAGGGCAGTGCGACCCGCACGGGCACGATCCTCGGCAAGCTCTCGTACATGGCGCCCGAGCAGCTCCGCGGGCAACGCATCGATCGCCGCTCCGACGTGTTCGCGCTCGGTGCCCTCGCGTACGAGCTCATGACCGGCGTGCGGTGCTTCTACGCCGAGGGCGAGTTTGCGCTCATCAACCGCGTGGTCGCGGCCCGCTTCGAGCGCCCGTCGGCGGTCGTCGAGGGCTTTCCACCGGCGCTCGAGGCCATCCTCGCGCGGAGCCTCGCGGCCGATCCCGACGCCCGCTGGGCGGACGCGCGGGAGCTGCAGCTCGCGCTCGAGAGCTTCGCAGCGACGGCGGGACATTCGCTCTCCAAGCTCGAGCTGGCCGAACACATGCGCGCCTGCTTCGGCGACGAGCCGTATCCCCGCACCGACGTCGTGCCGCTGCCGACCGAGGCGGTGGTGTCGACGACCGAGGCGGTGGCATCGATGGAGCCGACGCCGGTCGGACGCACGCGTCGACGCTCGCCGGCCGCGTGGGTCGGCGTGGCGCTGGTGACTGGCCTCGTGGTTGGCTTGGTGACGCGCGAGTGGCTCGGCGACGACGAGCCTGCGCCCGTGGTCGCGCCCGAGCTCGGCACCGGCGAGCGCGAGTCCGCACGGGCCCCCGCCGTCGCGGAGGTCGGTGCGGATCCGCCGAGCAAGGTCGAGCCCTCGACGCATGGCGATGCCCCGAATGCGCAGGCCGGCGAGTCGTCCCCATCGACGTCGAGCCCCGCGGCGGCACCCGAACGCCGCTCGCGCGGCCGGACACCGGCGCGCCGGAGATCGTCGGGCTCGGCCGTCACACCCACCGCTCCGTCGCGCGATGCGACGCTGCGCGACTTCTTGCCGCCGTCGCGACGCAAGGACGAATGAGCGCGTCTGCTAAGCTGCGGCCCCCGGATGCACTGGCCGTGTCTCGTCGTCCTCGCCCTCGCGCCGCCGTCCGCCGCGGACGATGCCGCGCAGCGGATCCGCGCGGGCGACTATGCCGGGGCGGCGGCTGCGTTCGAGCGCGGCTATGCCGAGACCGGCGATCCTGCGCTGCTGTTCGGTGAGGCCCAGGCGTTGCGGCGCGCCGGGGACTGTCGTGCCGCGATCGCGGTGTTCGAGCGCTTCATCGCGACCGAGCCGCCGCGCGCCGACGTCGACGCAGCGAGCGACGCGATCGATGCCTGCCGCGGGATCCTCGGTCCGGCTGCAGCGCCGCGGGTCGACCCGACGCCACCGCGCGAGCCACCGACGCCGCCACCCGAGCCCACCACGCCACCGTGGTCCGCGGATCGTGCGGGCGCGGTGTTGCTCGGGGTCGGGGCCGTGCTCGCGGTGGTCGGCGCCGGCTTGTTCGGCGCGTCGTACACGCGGCTCGATGCGCGCCCGTCGTCGGAAGCGGACTTCGAGCGACGCCGAGGGACCGTGCGTCCCATGTGGGGCAGCGGCCTCGGATTGCTCGCCGCAGGCGGGGCCCTCGCGGTGGGTGGGGCGATTCGATGGGGCGTGGTCGCGCGCGGCCGCACGCGCGCCCGCGTCGTGGTCGCGCTCGACTCGGGGGTCACCATCCGCTTCTGAGCTGCCGACGAGAACGCGACGATCTGGCATGGGGAGGGCGGTGGGCCCCTGCTAGCATGGGTCCGTGGTGGGCCCTCGCGCGAGCATCGTCGCCCTCGCGGCGCTGGTCGGCGCGGGTTGTCCGTCGCTGGGCAGCTTCGAGTGTCGCACGCCGCAGGAGTGCAACCGGCCCGAGCTCGTCGGCGGGCAGTGTCTGGCCGACGGTGCGTGTGCATATGCCGACGACGCGTGCGCGTCGGGCCTGCGTCGTTCGCCGTATGCGTCGTCGCGCGCCGGCACCTGCGTGCCGCTGCCGGACACCACCGGCGATGCATCGGATGTCTCGGGCGTGCTCGACACCGACAGCGGACCCGAGCGCGTCACCGGCGGTGCGATCGAGTGCCAACGCGGCTACGCGTATCGACGCGAGCTCACGATCGAGGCCGGCGCGCCGGTCGAGGCAGGCCACTCGATCGCGGTACCGCTCGACCACGCCGCGCTGGTGGCCGCCGGAATGTCGCTGCCGGACGGCAGCGACGTGCGTGTGTTCGAGGTGGTCGACGATTGCCCCGTCGTCGAGCTCGATCGCGTCGCCGATCCGCGCATCGGTTGGAACGCCGCCGACACGCGGGTGTGGTTCGCCGCGCCCGCGGCAGTGGCGACGGGCGAGGTCCAGCGCGGCATCTTCCTCTACTACGGCCACGACGATCCGGCGCCGGTGGCCAACGACTGGAATGCGGTGTTCGAGGTCGGCAGTGACTTCGAGGGCGACGAGCTGCCGCCGGGCCTGCTGGCCTCGATCAATCCCCCCGGGGCGCTGAGCGTCGATGGCGGAACGCTGCGCGTGTGGTACGACGCGCTCGACATCGCCGCGGCGGCGATCGTGGTGTTGTCCGAGCCGTTGCCGGACGATCGTCGCTTCGAGTTCGTCAACCGAGCCCGCCTGGTCTCGGGCAACGATGTCGACTCGAACATGAAGTACTTCACGTTGGTCGCGTCGGCGCAGCCGCCCGAGGTCAGCCTCCCCGAGCCGGAACACGACCGTCGCATGATCTCGGCCCAGCACCTGACCAGCCACGCGCAGGGCCTGGCCTACACCGCGACCGGCGGGGCGGATCTGTCGTGGGACGGCGCGGCGTGGATCGAGCCGTCGGTCTTCTGGGGCGACGCCGGCCTGGGCACCTACACGACGCACGCGCTGGTCAGCTCGGCGGACGAGTTCTACGTGGTGGCCTCCGACGGCGACGAGCTGCTCACCACCACCACCGCCGTGCCGTGGTCGTCGGTCCGCGATCCCGGGGGCCCGCACTGGCTGTACATGGGCGAGGTCTTCGTCGATCACTACGTCTGCGTCGCCGAGTACGATTGGTTCTTCCTGCGGCGCACGCTCGATCCCGAGCCGACCGTGACGCTCGGGGGCGAGTCCGCGCTCTGATCTCCGGACGCGATTGCGATCGACCCCACACGATCGGCAAGGTGGGACGCTTCGCGTGCTCGGGTAACATGGGCACCACGATGCGGCACACACGATGGTCGAGGCGACGCCTGCTGGCGGCGGCCGGGATCGGGGTCACCGGCAGCGCGCTCGCGCCGTTCCTGCCCCGCTCGGTTGCGGAGGCGGCGACCCAACCCAAGCGGCTGGTCCTCATCACCAACGGTCAGGGCACCGACATGACGCGGTGGCGGCCGATGGGCACCGAGACCGACTTCACGCTCAGCTATGCGCTCGAGCCCCTCGCGGCCTATCAGAGTCGCATGCTCGTGCTCGATGGGATCGACAACGAGGCCGCGATCCGCGGTCCGGGCACCGGTCACTTCGGACAGGGCACGATGTGGACGGGGGTCGAGGTGCCGACCGGCACCGTGCGTCCGGACGAGATGCTCGGCTGGCCGACCGCGGCGTCGATCGACACGATCATCGGCGAGCGCATCGGTGGCGAGACCAAGTTCCCCGCCTACTACTGGGGCACCTGGCCGATCGCGACCGATGGCGACAACCAGGGCCCCAACGGCATCTGCCACTACCGCACCGGTACCCCCGATGCCGCGCAGCCGATCAATCCCCAGCTCAACCCCGCGAGCGCGTTCGACACCCTGTTCGACGGCGTGATGGGCGACGACCCGGCGATCGCCGCCCGCATCCGCGCCGAGCGCAAGAGCGTGATCGACCTCGTCAACGGCGAGCTCACCCGCGTGCGCACCGAGATGCCGGATGTCGATCGCGCGCGCTTCGACGCCCACCTCGACAGCCTGCGCGAGCTCGAGAAGCGCATCAGCCAGGTGACCGCAGCGTGCGAGGTGCCGATGCGCCCCGACGACTACAGCGAGAGCCAGGTCCACGACTACAACCTGGTCCACGTCTTCACGCGCTTGCAGTTCGAGCTGATGCGCCACGCGTTGTTGTGCGATCTGACGCGCGTGGCCTGCTTCGACTGGCCCCACTCGGAGGGCTACGGCAACTACATGGTGGAGGAGGGCTACGCACGCAACTTCGGCTCGATCCACACGCTGGCGCACACCATGAGCTACGACGTCGTCGGCGACACCGTACCGTCCGACCAGGACCGCGCCATCGCCCGCGAGGACATGGCGAACCTGCAGAACTGGCGCTCGAAGATGCTGGCCACCGAGCTGCTCGATCTGCTGCCCGCCGACGTGCTCGACAACACGCTGCTGGTGTGGGCGTCGGAGATGAGCGAAGGCGGCACGCACTCGAACCGCAACGTGCCGATCGTGATGGTCCAGGGCAGCAGCTTCGGCGCGTTCACGGCCGGACGCTACCTGCGATGGGGTAGCTACGACCCGATCAGCAACTACTCCGAGTACACCGGCGGTCAGCCCATGAACAAGCTGCTGGTCTCGATCTGCCAGGCCATGGGCCTCGCGGATGTCGACGCGGTCGGCGATACGACCATCTCGACCGGTCCGCTGGAGGAGCTCGCATGAGACGCATCGTCCTCGCCACGGTCCTCACACAGGGCGTCGGCTGCTACACCGGGCTTGGTGCCGCAGGGGGTGCGGGCGCCGATGGGGGCGACGACGCGGCCACGACCGGAGGGTCGGCTGCCGACGACGCGGGCACCGGTGACAGCGGCGACGCGGCCGACGTCGCGGTCTCGCCATCGGGCCTCGCTCGCCTCACACGCGCCGAGTACGAGCGCACGGTCACTGCGATCTTCGGCGACGCGTTCGCTGCCGAGATCGACTTCGAGAAGCTGCCGTCGGACGGCAAGATCGGCCGCTTCGTCAGCAACGCGGGCCTCGACGTCAGTGTCGACGCCGCCGATGCGTATCGCGTGGTCGCCGAGGACATCGGCGAGGCCGCGGGCGCCCACGCGGCCGAGCTGCTCGGTTGCGAGGAAGCGCCGGCGTGCGTGTCGGCGTTCGTCGCCACCTACGGCCGCCGGATCTATCGCCGACCGCTGTCGGACGCGGAGCTCGGCGTGTTCACGCAGTTCTGGGACGCCACCCGCGAGAGTGGCACGCTCGCCGACGCGATGCGCATGGTGGTCACGGCGATGCTGCAGACGCCCGACTTCCTCTACCTGCTCGAGAAGGGCGCCGAGGGCGACGACGACGACGTCCGGCGCCTGACCGGCTTCGAGGTCGGCGCGCGGCTGTCGTTCTTCCTGTGGGGGCAGGGGCCCGACGACGAACTGCTCGACGCGGCTGCGGCCGGCGAGCTCGACGCGCCCGAGGGGCTGCGTGCCCACGTCGACCGCCTGCTCGCCGATCCGCGTGCCGACGAGACCATCGTGCGCTTCCACGAGAGCTGGCTCGGCATCGAGGCGCTCGAGACGGAGCTGGTCGACGCCGAGCGCTTCCCGCAGTTCGAGGCCCTGCGCGACGACATGGCCGACGAGACCCGACGCTTCGTGCTGCACGTGTTCCGCGAGGACGACGCCCAGCTCGCGACCTTGCTGGGTGCCGACTACTCGTTCGCGTCGCCGGAGCTCGCTGCGTTCTATGGCGATGGTGTGACCGAGCAGGGGCAAGACGGCGAGATCACGCTCGACGGCAGCCAGCGTCGCGGTCTGCTGACCCACGCCAGCTACCTGACCACCCACGCCCGCACGCCCGAGCGCGCGCCGATCTACCGCGGCAAGAGCCTGCTCACCGACGTGCTGTGTCGCGAGCTGGTGCCGCCGCAGGGCGTGAGCACGACCATCGACTTCGACTCGAGCTCGTCTGCCCGCCAGCAGATCGAAGACGCCACCGCAGGCCCGACCTGCGCGGGGTGCCACAAGATGATCAACCCGCTGGGGTTCCTGTTCGAGAACTACGACGGCGTCGGCCAGTGGCGCACGATGGACGGCGAGTGGCCGGTCGAGTCGGCGGCCGAGGTCGTGGGCACGGATTTCGACGGCACCTACGCCAACGCCACCGAGATGATCGACGCGCTCGCGGCCAGTCCGGCGGCGGCCTCGTGCGTCTCGCGGCAGTGGCTGCGCTTCGCGCTCTCGCGGCCCGACGGCCTCGAGGACGAGGGCTCGATCGACGCCGCCTCGCAGCAGGCGGGCGGCGACATGCTGCAGCTCATCGGTGCGCTCGCGGGCACGGACGCGTTCCGGCACCGCCGCCTCGCGAGCGAGTGACCCGCGAGCGCTCGCCGATGTTCAATCGTCCCGGCGGCCGAACAGGCGCCGCACGAGGCGAATGATCGCGTTGAAGGGTCCGAGGTCGACGCTGCTCTCGCTGACGTGTGTGACCACCGTGCCGTCGTCCTGCCGCTCCTGCGTGACGCGGGTGCGGGTGAACGGCGACGCATCGAGGCGGGGAAAGGCGCCGCTGCCATCGTCGAAGCCACCCGCGGTGGCCTCGGCCTTTGCGTGGCACGGCGGGCAGATCATGCCGTCCGCCGCGAACAGGGCGTCCGCCTCGTTGATGGAAGCCTGACACGAGTGACAGCGCACCTGCTTCATTCCGACGTAGACGTGCCACCGGCGGGTTCGATCACGGAAAAATGTTTGGACCAACCGTGCCGCGGTGACGCGATGTCGGCCCGAGCTCACCCGAGCACGGAGAACGAGGGCTCCATCCGCAGCGGGCGGTAGGACAGCTTCGCTCGGCGTAGCCCGGGCGCGCCCATGTCCTGCTCGCGATTGACGAAGCGGAAGTGCGTCGGGATCTCCCGTGCATACAGCTGACCGAGTGCCTGGTACGCGCCGGGATACGAACGATCCGCGAGCTCGAAGTGCACGACGAACGTCTCCGCACCGAGCGGCTCGCCGAGCGCCACGCCGATCGGCAGCCCGCGATGCCCGCGCAACAGACGGCTCGTGAAGCCGAGCCGCTCGTGGTGCTGGAGCGCCCGCACGAGCGCGACCGCATCCGGCGCGTGCAGGTCCCCGCACGCGCGCTCGGCCAGCGCCATCGCGTCGTGCCAGTTCGCCGCGCCGAGCGGCTCGAAGCGATGCTCGCCGGCGCGCATGAATGCAGCGACATGGTTGCGCTTGCCGTGATGACGTCGGCCGGGCAGCTCGGCGAGGTCCTCGCGCGCATACACGTAGTCGGCGTTGTCGCGATCGTCGACGAGCGTGTAGCCGGCACGCCGCAGCGCCTCGGCCACGCGGGCCGGCACGTAGTCGATCCGCGCCGCGCCGCCGCGACGCCGCAGGAGCTCGAGGCATGCGTCGACGACCGGACGCACGTCGGCGTCGCGACCGACCGGGCACACGAAGCGCTCCTCTTCATCCACGACGTAGCGGACGAGCAACCAACGATCGGCGAAGATCGCCCAGCTGGTGCCGAACACCGGCTGCCACGGGAACAGCGCTCCGAAGCTGTACTCGCACAGCGGATGCCGCGCGCGATCGAAGAAGCCCTGCACCACGGCGCGATCGGGCAACGCGAGCGGCGAGAAGGCGAGATCCGCGACGGATTGCAGCATGGAGCTGGGCGCTCCTAGACAGACGCCGCGCGCGGCCGCGCGGTTTCTCGCCACCGGCGCCCGTCCGCAGAACCCCCAGGTTCCAATCCCGCCCGAGCTCACGACCGTGACGCCCGGCCACCGCCCAGATGCACGTCTGCACCGTTGTGACACCTGCCCCGAAGTGCGGTCACGCCCGGCGCCGCCGCGTCGATCGTCGGCATGGGCGCCACCACGGGCGCTACGATCGGAGGCGATGCGACTGTCCTTCGTTGCGGTGTTGATGCTGATCTTCGCCACCACCACCGCGTTCGCGGCACCCTCGCTGCCGCGTCCGCGAGGCCCGGCGGCGCCCGCCAGGTCCGCGCCGCGCAAGGCGTGGCCGGCCGGGCACAAGAGCGCCGCGAAGCGCACCGACGCGGAGCCACGCATCGGATCGTGGACTTACGCGAAGCTGCATCATCCGGAGGTCGTCGCCGAGGTGTTGCGGGACGTCGCGGCCGGCAAGCGCTCGCGCGACGAGGTCGCTGGGCTCGCGAGCCCGGAGCAGCTCGAGTTGCTGCTCGCCGCGAAGCTTCCCGAGCGCGATGCGGCGCGCAGCCGTGGGCCCGTCGGTGCGCCACCGCGTGGGCAGACGCGCAAGCAAGCGCGCGGCATGGTCCAGTCGGAGTGGGCGCAGCTCGCGACGGTGCTGACCGCACCACCCGAGTACTCACCGAAGCAGCTGCAGCTGCCGGCGGCCTACGACAAGGAGGTCAAGCGGCAGTCGGTGTGGTTCACGGCGAATGCCGACGGCTTCGTCACCGCGACGCTGCCCACCGGGGCGCCGTTTCGGATCTCTCGCATCGTGGCGTACGACGGCTCGTACACGATGACGGCGACCGGGCCGCTGATGAACGCTTCGGACTCGCGCACGAGCGCACCGTTCGCGCTCGCCGTGCGTGCGGGACAACAGTTCGCGGTCACCGTCGAGTTCGCGCCGCAGTTCGAGCTCGGCAAGATGATGGCCGGCATCAAGAAGGGCAAGCTGCGGGTGAAGGACGAGAAGTTCAGCGTCAGCGTGCCGATCTCGGCGATGTTCAACGGCGTGCGCATCGAGGGCGTCGTGCTGAGCCCAACCGCGGACCTGCTCGTGCTCGACACGTACGTGCCCGTGCAGAAGGCAAAGTTCACCACGAAGATGCAGGTGCTCAACCTCGGTGCCGCTCGCACGGCCACGATCACGGCCGACACCCTGCCCACCGGCATGACGCTGGTGGGATCGCCGAGCGTGGCGCTCGCCGCCAATGAGGCGAAGACCGTCGACGTCACGCTGCAGCTGGACGGCGGGGTCTACGGCTCCGGTCAGCCGCTGGAGCTGCGCGCGACGGCGCCTGGCGGCCTCACATCGAGCACGGCGATGAGCGTGACCGTGGTGAGGAGCGAGCGCTACTGGGAGTTCGAGGACAACATCGAAGGCGTCGATCTCTCGATCGTCTATCGCCTCGACAGCGCCGGCAATTGGAACCTCTTCGCGACCGAGTGGAACCGCAGCAGCCTGCTGCCCTGGGATGTCGAGTTCCAGCTCGTGCTCGGCACCGACTACGTGCCCAACTGGTCGTACAACATCGGCCTCGGCACGAAGGACGGCCTCGCTGGCCCCAAGTTCGCCAACCAGTCCGACGGATGGAACGACCCCGGTCCCGACGGCAAGAATACGTGGTCGAAGGACTTCTTCGCCGATCTCGTCGCACGGCCGGCGCACTTCCACATCAACATGGAATCGCGGCCGTAGCCGTCACCGACGTGTTGCTCGGCCCCGTCGTCGCCGCGGGCGGTGGCCCTGGGCGGGCGCGGCTCGGTCCACCCGCGTGTTACGCTGATCTGCGGTGGTCGACACCGACTCGCTCACCCGCCTCGATCGAGCCTCCGGTGACGGCGAGTCCTCGTCGACGCCGGGCGCTGCGTCCGATCGGGTCGGTGCAGACCCGTACGCCGACCTCGGCCGCGCACTCGGCCGCTACGTGCTGGTCGAGCGCATCGGCGAGGGCGGCATGGGCACGGTCGAGCGTGCCTATGACCCCAAGCTGCACCGCGAGGTCGCGCTCAAGCGCGTGCGCCGTGGGGCCGTCGGCACCGAGGCCGCGGCTCGCATGCTGCGCGAGGCGCAGGCGATGGCGCAGCTCAGCCACCCCAACGTGGTCGCGGTGCACGACGTCGAGGTCATCGACGACGTGGTGGTACTCGCGATGGAGTACGTCGCAGGACCGACGCTCGATGTCTGGTGCGCGGCGCCGGCTCGGCCGTGGCGGGCGATCGTCGGCGCGTACGTGCAGGCGGCCCAGGGCCTGCTCGCGGCCCATCGCGTGGGCCTGGTGCATCGCGACTTCAAGCCCTCGAACGCGCTCGTCACCGACGACGGCCGTGTGAAGGTGCTCGACTTCGGGCTCGCGAAACCCGTCGCCGATGCGCCGCAGAGCGAGTCGTCGATGCTGGCGTTCATGTCGGGCACGGCCGACAGCGTCAGCCTGGAACGCACGCTGACGCGGGCCGACACCGTGGTGGGCACGCCCAAGTACATGGCGCCGGAGCAGCACGTCGGAGACGCCGCCGACGCGCGCGCCGATCAGTACGCGTACTGCGTCGCGCTGTGGGAGGCGTTGGCGCGGGCGCCGGTGTTCGCCAGCCAGGACTTCGACGGCCTGGTCGCGATGAAGCAGTCCGGCCCGCCGCCGTGGCCTGCGATCGACGGGGTTCCGGCGGCGCTGGGCGAGGCGCTTCGACGCGGCCTCGCGGCCGATCCGACTCGGCGTTGGCCCGACATGGCAGCGCTGGTCGCCGTGCTCGAGGCGCACGCGCGTCCGCCCGAGCGCGCCGGCACGCGGAACCGGTGGCTGATCGGTGCGGGGGCGGCCGCGATCGCAGCGGTCGTGGTCACGCGACTGTCCGCGACTCCGCCGTGCGCCGAGGCTGGAGCGCGCATGCGCGAGACGTGGAGCGAGGCTCGCCGGGGCGAGCTGGCCGCGTCGTTCCACGCCGCAGGCAGCGTCATCGCCGACGACATGGCCGCGCGTGTCGGCGCGCTGGTGGACGAGCGCGTCGATCGCTGGCGTGCGGCCGCCGTCGATGCCTGTGAGGCCACGCGCGTACGCGGCGAGCAATCCGAGGCCCTGCTCGACCTCCGCGGCGCGTGTCTGGAGCGGCGCCGGGTCGAGCTGGACGTTGCGGTGCAACAGCTCGTCGATGATCCCGGTGTGGTCGCGGCCGCGGTCGACCTGATCACCGCACTGCCCGCGCTCGAGGTCTGTGCCGACGCCGAAGCGTTGCAGGCCGAGATGCCACCGCCGCGCGACGCCGAGCTCGCGGCGCGGGTCGACGCCGCGCGCGAGCAGCTGGCCCACGCCGCGAGCTCCCTCGCTGCGGGTCACTTCGAGGTGTCGTTGGGACAAGCGCTCGCCGTCAACGGTGAGGCCACGCTCGACGAGTACCCGCCGCTCGCGGTCGAGACCGAGCTGGCGGTCGCCGCGGCGCTGGCCCGCCTGGCGCGCTGGGCCGAGGTGGTGCCGCGGCTCGAGGCCGCGCTCTCGACCGCGCTGCAGCGGGGCTACGACGAGTCGGCGGTGCGGGCTGCGATCGCGCTCGCCAACGCGGTCGGGGTGTCATTGATGCGACCCCGCGAGGGCCGCGTGCACGCCGAGGTCGCACTGGCGCTCGCGCGTCGCCGTGATCCCGGCGGCGAGCTCGAGGCCGAGGCGCTGGCGGCGATGGGGGCGGTGGTCGGGACCGATGGCCGCGGCGTCGATGCAGAGGCTCGACTGCGCGAGTCGCTGGCGCTGTTCGAGGCGCTGCGCGGCGACGACTCGCTCGACGCTGCGCGCCTGCATGCGCTCATCGGCATGTCGCTGTGGTCCCAGGGGCGCTTCGCCGAGGCCGAGGTCGAGCACCGCCGTGGGCTCGCGATCCGCAGCCTGCGACTCGGCCCCGATCATCCCGACACCGCCGCCTCGCACGGCGGTCTCGGCAACGCGCTGCTGGGCGAGGGGCGCCTCGACGACGCGCTCACGGAGTTCGCCGAGGCCTTGCACTCGCGCGAGCGCTCGCTCGGCGTCGATCATCCCGAGACTGCGAACGCGCGAGCCAACCTCGCACGGGTCTATCAGGCCATGGGGCGCAACGAGGACGCCGCGCAGGAGCAGCTGCGCGCGCTCGAGTCGCTCGAGCGCTCGCTCGGGCGCGAGCACCCGATGACCGCAGGGCACCGTCTCAACTACGGCATCACGCTGATGCGACAGGACCGGCTCGTCGAGGCCGAGCAGGAGTTTCGCAGCACCGCCGAGAGCTTCGCTCGCTCGCTGTCACCGGAGCACCCCTACACCGCCACCGCGCAGTTCAACGTCGGCAAGGTGTTGGTGCGCCAGGGGCGAGTCGACGACGGCATCGCGTGGTACCAGCGCGCGTTGGTGACGATGCTCGCGGCGCAGGGGCCCGAGCACCGCGACACCGCTGCGATCCGCATCAACCTCGCCGACGCGCTCGAGGCCCAGGGGCAGCTGCGCGAGGCCGAGGTCGAGCTGCGCAAGGCGGTCGCGGCACTGACGAGCAGCTTGGGCCCGCGGCATATCGACACCGGCGGTGCGCGCAACAACCTCTCGGGGTTGCTCGAGACCCAGGGTCGCCTCGAAGAGGCCGAGGCCGAGGCGCGCGTGAGCCTCGAGATCATCGTGGAGTCGACGCCAGAGACCAACGCGAACCTCGCGATCGCCTTCTACGACCTCGGCGATCTCGTGCGTCGCAACGGCCGCACGGGCGAGGCGGTCGCGCTGCTCGAGCGGGCGCTCGAGCTGAGCGATCGGGCAGAGATCGTCCCGCACGAGCGCGGCGAGATCATGTTCGGGCTGGCGCGGGCACTCTTCGAGACCCCGGCACAGCGCCAGCGCGCGCTCGGGCTCGCCCGCCAGGCGCTGACGCTCTACCGCGAGGACGACGCCGGCATCGCGGGCGATCGCCGCGAGTTGCAGGAGTGGCTCGCCGTGAACGATCGCGAGTCGGAGGCGCCGCCCCATGGGCGACCCGGCCAGTGAGCCGACCCCGGCGTGCGACCGCGACCAAAGCGGCCGTGCCCCGCGCGATGTCGAGCCGTGAGACTTTCCGCTTGGGTGGTTCGGGAACCTTCGGGGCGCGTCGGCCTACGCCTCGTCCAGATGCAACGGCTGGCCTGGATCGTCGTGTCGGTGATCGCATGGGCGGCGCCAGCCTGCGGTGGCGATCTCCGCGACGATGGCAACGGTTCGAGCGTCGGCGGTTCGGTCACGGCGACCGACGCTTCGGCCGACAGTACCGACGCGTCGGTGGCGTCCGAGGCTGCGTCCGCCGACGGCTCTGGCGATGACGCGATGACGAAGCTCGACGTCGGCGCTGTCACGGGCGCGACCGCCGGCGATGGTGGCGGCGCTGACTCGTGCACGAACGTCGACATCTTGTTCGTGATCGACGATAGCTCGAGCATGGCTGACAATCAGCAGTCGTTGGTCGCATCGTTCCCGGGGTTCGTCGCCGGCGTCGAGGCGAGTCTGCAGAACGCCGGAAGCGTGCACATCGGCATCGTCACCAGCGATGACTATGCGTTCAACGATCCAAGCTGCCGCCACATCGGCGATCTCGTCACGCAGACCGGTGGCTTCGACGCGAGCAGCCAAGTCTGCGGTCCGTTCGCCAGCGGTGGCCGGTACCTCGACGAGGGCGAGCCCGATCTCGCGAGCAAGTTCGCGTGCGCTGCCAAGGTCGGCAGCCAGGGCAACGACGACGAGAAGGTGATGCGCGGACTGCTGAACGCGTTGCGTCCCGAGGTCAACGCGCCCGATTCCGGGGCGTGCAACGCGGGCTTCGCACGCGATGACTCGTTGTTGGTCATCGTGCTCATCTCCGACGAGGACGACGTGCCGGAGCCCTATATGTGCGACCCGAACGACGCCTTCGACAACCCGTGCGACACCGTCGGATCGACCGGTACGCCGGACGAATGGAAGGCCGAGCTCGGCGGCTACAAGTCGAATCTCGACACCAACGTGGTCGTGCTCGCGCTGGTCGGCCTCGCCGGTGACAACGCCTGCGGTGCGGTGCCAGCATCGAAGTTGATCGGCTTCGCCAATCGCTTCGGCGCCAACGGCTACACCGACGACGTGTGCGCGGCCAGCTACGATCAGTTCTTCGCCGCCGCGCTGCCGATCATCGATCAGGCCTGCGAAGACTACGTGCCGCCCGAGGGTTGAGTGGGGCGCGCGAGCCCACCTCGTCGTGGTGGGCCGCAGGCACCGCGCCAGCCGCCGCTCACCGGCTCGCGCACACGAGCCCTCCCCTTCCCGGCCAAGGTTTGCCAACATCCGCGGCGATGACCCACGTGCCAGTCGTGCCCATCGGTCGCGCGCGCCGATCGTTCCTCGACGACGCGACCTTCGCGGCCAACCTCGATGCGATCGCCGCCCGCGAGGCCACGCTGGGCGCACGGCGGGCCGAGGTCGCGGCCGGCTGGGGCCCGGAGTACGTCGCGCGCGTGCACGCCAAGGGCAAGCTCACCGCGCGTGAGCGGCTGCTCGCGCTGGCCGACCCCGGCACGCGCACCTTCGAGGTCGGCACGTTCGTGAACTGGGGCCTCGAGTTCGGCGAGGGCAAGCAGAAGTCGCCGGGCGCCGGGGTCGTGACCGCGTTCGCGCAGGTGCATGGCCGTTGGTGCATGGTCATCGCCAACGACAACACCGTGGCCTCGGGCTCGTGGTGGCCCAAGACGCCCGAGAAGATCGAGCGCGCGCAGATGATGGCGCTGCGGCTGCGGCTGCCGACGGTGTACCTGGTCGATTGCAGCGGGCTGTTCTTGCCCGAGCAGTCGCGATCGTTCCCCGGCGCGACCGGAGCCGGTCACATCTTCAAGATGAACAGCCTGCTGTCGAGCCACGGCGTGCCGCAGGTCGCCGGCGTGTTCGGTGATTGCATCGCGGGCGGCGGCTACATGCCGATCATCAGCGACCGCGTCTACATGACCGAGCAGGCCTACATGGTCATCGCCGGCGCTGCGCTCATCAAGGGCGCGAAGAGCCAGAAGATGACCAGCCTCGACATCGGCGGCCCCGAGGTGCACGTGCACGTGAGTCGCTGCGCCGACGTCCGCGTGCCCGATGACGACACGCTGATCGCTGCGCTGCGCCGCGACATCGCCAAGCTGCCCAGCTCCGGTGCCGATTACTACCGCGGCGAGGCCGGGCCGGTCGATCCGCGCTTCGGCACTGGCGAGCTGGCGGGCATCTTGCCCGTCGATCACCGCGAAGCCTACGACGCCACCGAGGTGCTGGCGCGCCTGGTCGATCAGTCGCTGCTGTGGGAGGTGATGCCGTCGGTCGGCGAGGAGATGCTCTGCGGCATCGGGCGCGTCAACGGCCTGTGGTGTGGCTTCGTGGCCAACCGCCAGGGCCTGGTCGGCGACCCCGCGCGTCCGGGTGCGCGGCGCCCCGCAGCGATCCTCTACCGCGCCGGCATCGCGAAGATCTCGGCGTTCTCGCGCGCGTGCAACGACGACGGCATCCCGCTGGTGTGGCTGCAGGACATCTCGGGCTTCGACATCGGCCACGAGGCCGAGCGCCAGGGCCTGCTCGCCTATGGCAGCAACCTCATCTACACCAACTCGACCAACACCGTGCCGATGTTCACGGTGTTGCTGCGCAAGGCCTCGGGCGCCGGCTACTACGCCATGGCGGGGCTGCCGTACGATCCGGTGGTGCAGCTGTCGACCACGATCTCGCGCCTGAGCGTGATGGAGGGGCGCACGCTGGCGATCGCCACCTACAACACCAAGCTCGACGACGACTTCCAGATCGTCACGCGCGATGAGGCCGAGCGCCGCAAGATCGAGGCGGGCATGCGCGCGGTCGAGGCCCGCATCGAGGGCGACATGGATCCGTGGGTGGCCGCGCGGCAGATGGACACCGACGAGATCGTCGAGCTCGGTGAGCTGCGCTCGTACCTCTCGATGCTGGTCGAAGCCAGCTATCAGGGTATCGGCCAGCGCCGCATCAAGAACAGCCGCATCTGGTCCATGCACGACCTGGCGATCCTGAGCGAGGGCCTGCGATGAGCACGTGGCACGAAGATGGTCGAGTGACGCGACGCCAGCTGGTCGCGACCTGTGTGCGGGGCGACGAGGGCACCACGCTGGGCGCCCCTGCGGTTGGTCTGTGGCGCCGCGCACCGGCCCCCGGGGCGCGCGTGCAGGGCGGCATGTCGATCGGCGAGCTCGAGGTGCTCGGCGTGCTGCACGAACTCGTCGCCCCCGACGACTGCGAGGGTGTGGTGATGCCGGCCGCCGGCGCCCACCTCGGCGAGCGCGCGGTCGCCTACGGCGACGTGCTGCTCGAGCTCGGCGCGCTCGAGCTCGGCGCCGCGGCGGCGGCGGCCCGCGGCGGCGAGCGAGCCGTCGACAGCGGCGCGCTGGTCTTCCGCGCGCCGCTCTCGGGCCGCTTCTACGCGCGCTCGGGCCCCGACAAGCCCGCCTTCGTCAGCGTCGGCGACGTCATCGAACACGGCCACACGCTCGCGCTGCTCGAGGTCATGAAGACCTTCAACCGCCTCACCTACGGCGGCCCGGGCATGCCCGCGCGCGCGAAGGTGATCGCGGTGCTGGTGAAGGACGAAGACGACGTCGAGGCCGGCGCCGCGATCCTCGAGCTCGCACCGGTGTAGCGCATCAGTTCGGCACCGGCTCGCCGCTCGACTCCCAGGTGTTGTTCTCCCAGGTCCCGCAGGTGTCGGTGACCGGGCCATACGCGTACTGGTCGCCGAAGACGTTGTTCGTCATGTGCAGGTTCTCGTGGCAGTACACGATGTACGCACCGCCGACGAGCCGGTTGCCGTCGGCGTGCACGGGGCCGGAGACGGGGTCGGTGCCGAACGGGAAGATGCACGCGGTGAGCTCGCCGCTGGTGAGGTCGAAGTTGTTGGCGGTGATCTCGATGTCGCCGTCGCCCATCATCTGCACGCCGTCGCCGTGGGCCCCGGGGGCCTGGCCGATGGCGGTGACGTAGTTGCACTCGAGCACGTTGCCGCCGTCGGCCTTGAACGAGTCGCCGCCGATGTCGTGGATGTAGAGCCGTCGCGCGGTGTAGTCGGCGCCGCGGATCGCGTCGTCGATGCCGTCTTGGCCGTCGATCTCGCCATCCTCGATGACGATGTTCGAGCCGTCGCGCACGAAGATGCCCCAGTAGCCGTCGGTGGTGATGCGAAAGTTGCGGATCGTGATGTCGGTGGCGCCGTCGACGATCTCGATGTCGCCGTGTACGTGCACGTTCTCGATGATGGTGCCGCTCTCGGACACGACGATGCGATCGCTGTCGACCAGGAGCGCCTCGTCGACGACGCCGACGTCGGCGGGTCCGGTCGGCGGGCAGGTGACCTCGGTGCCGCCGCTGCTGCTCGACTCGCCCTGGCTGCCAGCACTGGTGTCGACCCCGGTGCTCGAGTCGAGCGCGCCGGTGGTCGCGGTGGTGGTCGCGGTGGTGACCCCGCCGGTGCCCGGGTCGGCGCTCGAGGTCGCTGACCCCGCGCTCGACTATCGTGAGGCGCTTCATGACACCGACGTTAGCCGATCGCCGCGTTCGCGCGCACCTGCGGCGCGCAGCCTGCTAGTGTCTGGCGAGCATGCGCGCGCGAAGTGGGTGGTTGTCGTGGTGCCTCGTCGTCGCGTGCACCGGCGACGGTGGGCCCGTACAAGGGTCGTCGAGCGGTGACGCGGGCACGGGCGTGAGCGCCTCCGTGGGTTCGCAGTCGGCGAGTGCGACCCAGGGCGCCGACACGGTGGGCTCCGACACCGTCGGGACACAGTCCACGGCCGCCACCGACGCGACCGCGACCGACGCGACCATGACCGACGCGAGCGGGGAGGCGTCGACCGCCGTGTCCGAGGGCACCAGCACGCACGGCAGCGACAGCGGTGGCCCGACCACCGGCACCGGGCTCGAGTTCCCCACCAACGGCATGGCCGGTAGCGATGCGCGACTGGTCTGGGATGGCGCCGACATGCTGCCCCGCACTTCGCACACCGCGATCTGGCAGTCGCGCTACGTGCAGCAGAGCGGCTACTACGCCGTCGCCTGGCACACCAGCAACGACGGCACCTGGCACGCGAGCCTCTTCGAGTTCGGCACCCATCCTTACCCCACCACCGGCACCGTCGAGGCGTCGGGTCAGTCGACCGGTGGTACCGGCAGCGTGGGGCTCGTGCACTACTACGAGATCGCTGGCCTCGGCGCATCCGACTTCATCGCGTCGCCGGGCCCGGGCCCGACGTATCTGGTGGCGAAGGATGTCTGGGTCACGCAGGCGCGCACCTGCGAGGTCGTCGGCAACCAACTCGTGCATCGCTACTGGCCCGACCTCGCGGCACCCGATGCGTTCATCGAGCAGAGTGTCGCGCTCGCGGGTGTGAACGCAGCGGCCGCGGACGCGGTCAGCCCGGCGTTCACGCTCGGTGGTTCGCCGTGGACCGGCGATGGCAGCAGCAACAACGAGTCGCCCGGTGGCGTGCTGCGGGGCTTCGCACTGTTCGACGTGCCCCTCGACATCGACGACATCGTTGTCGAGGCTGCGAGCGAGGACGATGCGGCAGCGACCGCCGCGGGCGCTGCTGCGGTCTGGTACATCAACAAGAACCCGACGCCCGACGACATCGCCGACAAGTCGGGCGCCGGGCACTCGCCGAGCTGGGCCAACGACGCGCGGCCGGGCCTCTACGTCGCCGGCTGAACCGGCGCTGGCCGTTCGGCCCATTGCCTCGCGGCGTCGCGATGCCCTACGATCGCCGCCGATGAAGAGGATCTTCATGCTCGCGTTTGCGGTGTCGCTCGGCTGTGCGCACCGAAGCAAGTTCCCGTGTCCCAGTGTTGCCGCCGGTCGTGCGATCGACCAACTCGATGCGCCGCCGCCCACCGCCGCGACGCTGCCGACGCGGGTTCGCGATTGCATGGACTGCCGCAGCGACCCTTGTCAGGACTTCCATCAGTATGCGTGCGGAGGCTGGATCGGCGCGCTCGAGACCGAGGGCAGCACCGCCGCGACCGGGCTCATCGAGGTCGCGCGCCATCACGACCGCACGATGGAGGAGGCGTTCCGCGGCCTGGTGCAGGCCGGTGCATCGACGCCCGCGGCGACCTTCTTCATGGCATGTCTCGATCCGCAGGCGCGTGCGAGCGCCGGCACCGAAGCGATCGCTCCGCTGCTCGCGGCGATCGACGGTGTCACCGATGCGTCGAGCTTCGCGTCGGTCGCAGGCATGCTCGCGACCCACGGCATCACCGGTCCGTTGCGGTTCGTGGTGGTGCCCGGCGAAGACGGCAACGCGATGCTGCAGATCGGCCTGCAGCGTCGCGGTGAGCGACCGCAGTTCGCGGCGCCCGATCTCGCGGCGACCCGCGATGCCTACGTGACCGCGATGACGGTGCTCGGCGAGTCGAAGGCGCTCGCCGTGCGTCGCGCAGAGGCGGCGTTGGCCTTCGAGCGGGCGTTGCCGGTCGGCACGAAGGGACGCGTACAGCAGACCACGACCGTCGCCGAGCTGGCGCAGAACCCCGCGCTGGCGCAGCTGCACGCCCTGCTGCAGGCCGCGGGGCTCGACGCCGGTGCACGCGTGCGCTTCGACGAGGCCGATCTCGTCGCGATGTTCGCGGCCGTCGACCAGCTGGCCGAGCCCCTCGTGCTGCAGGCGTACCTGCGGGCCCGCGTCATCGATGCCGTCGCGCCGTACACCGCGCGGCTCGACGGCGCATGGGAGGGCCTGTACCACGCGGTCGCCGATCGCGTGCCGTCGCGCGACGAGGTCTGCCGCGAGCTCACCGGCGAAGTGTTCCCCGGTGAGGTCGACGCAGCCTTCCTCGCGCGCGCGTTCGATCCCGCGACCGCCACGCTGGCGAGGGGGATGATCGACGGCACGCGCGCGGCGCTCGATCGTCGACTGCCGTCGATCCCATGGATGCCGGCGGCGGCCTCGCAACGCGCACAGGCCCGGCTCGCGCGGCTGCACGTCGGGGTCGGCCACCCCGAGCAGTGGCCGCGCGATCTGACGCGTGCGAGCGGACGACCGCTCGACGACGCGCTCGCCCACCGCGAGGCGAAGTGGCGGCGCGAGCTCGATGGGCTCGGTCGGCCGCTGGCGTCCACGTGGACCGTCGTCGCCCACGATCTCAACGCCTACTTCGAGCCGCTGTCCCACGGTCTGTCGTTCCCGGCGGCGATCCTGCAGCCGCCGCTGTTCGGTCGCGATTACCCGGTCGCCTACGACTACGGCGCGATGGGCTCGATCGCCGGGCACGAGCTCACGCACGCGCTCGACCTGCGCTGGTGGCTCGCGGGCCCGGTCGAGGAGCTGCCGGGCCCCGAGGTCGTCGAGGCCCGACGCGAGGCCGAGGCCTGCGTCGTCGCAGACTACGATCGCCGCATGACCGAGGCGCCGTTCGCCGGTCGGGGTGCAGCCGTCGCCGCCGAGGCGATGGCCGACATCGGTGGCGTTCACTTCGCCCACGCCGCGCTCGCCGACGCGAAGCCCGACGCCCGCACGATCCGCGGTCTCAGCTCCGAGCAGCTCTTCTTCGTCGCCTACGCGCAGTCGATGTGCATGCACCCGATGATGGACGAGCTGCTCGCCAAGGGCGGCGATGTCCACCCGCCTTCGGCCTACCGCGTCAACGGCGTGCTCGCGCAGCTGCCCGAGTTCGCCGCGGCGTTCGCCTGCGAGCCGGGCACGCCGATGGCCCCTGCGGATCGCTGCGAGAGCTGGTGACCACCACGGCCAGGCGAGCGCATTGCCCTCGCGATCAACCGCCGCGCTTGCGCGCGGCGTAGGCGGCCTTCGCCTTCGCGCCCTTGCGCTCGAGCATCGGTCGCAGTGCGCGGCCCAGACCCGGCATCAGGTAGCTGATGGTGGCGAGCTTGCCGGAGACGTAGGGGATGTCGAGGTCGAGGCCGGTCGCGTCGGCGTGGATCGCCTCCATGACGCGTGCGGTGACCTGCTCGCAGGTCACCATCGGCTGCGAGAAGGTCAGTGCGCTGACGTTCTCGAAATCGTCGTCGAAGAAGCCGCTGTCGACCGGGCCTGGGTTGACGTTGGCGATGCGGATGCCGCGGCGCTCGAGGTCCTCGGCGGCCGCCAGCGCCCACATGCGCAGTCCCGCCTTGGTACCCGAGTACACCGCCGAGCCGGGCACGCCGAGCTTGCCCGCGAGGCTCGCGACGTTGACGACCACCGCGCCGCGCGGCATGACGTCGGCGGCGACGCGCGTCAGCACCACTGGCGCGACCAGGTTGACGATGAACATCTGCGCGAGCTTCTCGTGGCCGTGGCGCAGCATGTCGCCGCGGTGGTGCAGGCCCGCGTTGTTGACGAGGATGTCGAGGCTGCCCATGCGCGTCACCACCTCCTGCGGCAGCTTGGCGAGCGCACCGAGATCACCGACGTCGAGCGCGAACGGCTGTGCGAGCTCACCGAGCTCGGCGCACGCGGCTTCGAGCCGCGCGGCGCCGCGGGCCACCATCGCGACCTTGCAGCCGGCGGCGACCAGTGTCTTCGCGACCGCGAGGCCGATGCCCGACGAAGCTCCGGTGACGATGGCGACGCGACCCGCGAGTTCCATGGCGCGGACGGTAGCAGATCGGCCCGCCGTGTTACCCTGTCGGCCCGGAGGTCACCACGATGGAGTGCCAAGAGTGCGGTGAAGAGTCCGACGAGCTGATCAAGCTCACCGTCGATCGCAAGGTCCGCAAGCTGTGTCCGCAGTGCCACGAGATCGCGGTCGAGAAGGCCGAGATCGACGCGGCGGCCGGCGAGGCCATGCGCGGGATGATGGAGTACAAGGGCCGCTGACGCGCCACGGCCTGCCCGGGGCGCGCCGCGGCCGTCAGCCCGCGTCGTTGCCCATGCAGTGGTTCGAGCCGTTGCAGTTGCCCGAGCAACAATCGGCGTCGCTGTTGCAGTTCGCGCCCATCTGCAGGCAGCAGACGTTATCTTGGTTGTCGCAGACCATCTGGCCGCAGCAGGCGTTGTCATCGTTGTTGCAGACGGCTCCCAGGGCGAGACAGCAACCCGAGACGTCGTACATGCAGCTGCTGTCGCAATCGAGTGTGCCGCCGCCGTAGCCCATGCCGAGCGCGGTGCACTGGGTCTGCGGCAGGTCGGTGCCGTCGCACTGCTCGCCGGGATCGGTGTTGTCGTCGCCGCAGTCGAAGCACTGCGACTCGTCGTAGAGGCAGGTCGTCAGGTTGCACAGCGTGCCGCCATCGTGGCCGAGCCCGGTGCAGGTCTGCGCGCCGGGTTGTCCCATGTCGCAGTCCTCGCCCGCGTCGATGTTGCCGTCGCCGCAGTCGCTGCAGCCGGAGGTGTCGAGCACACAGGCGTCACACGTGACCCTGCCGACCATGCCCATCGACATGCAGCTGACCCCGCCCAGCTGCGCGCCATCGCAGGTCTCGTCGCCATCGATCACGTTGTTGCCGCACGAGCCACAGCCGCTGGTGTCGATGTCACAGTCGACGCAGCTCAGCATGCCGCTGTCGAACGCGGCGCTGAACGCCGCACAGGACGGATTCGCCACCGTCGTGTCGCACTTCTCGGGCGGCATCGTCAGCACGCCGTCGTTGCACACCGGCAGCGTGCAGCCGGGCAGGCAGCCCTCCATGGTCGCGGGATCGGTGGGATCGCAATCCTCGCCCTCGTCGAGCACACCGTTGCCACACGACGCGAGCGTGCAGGTCGACGGGCACGCGTCGTCGTCCTCGAGGTTGCCGTCGTCGCAGGTCTCGGTGCCGCCGAGGTAGGCGTCGCCGCAGACGTTCACCTGGCAGTCGGCGCGGCAGGCGTTCTTGTTCACGCCGTTGCTCGGGCCCGTGTCGCAGGCTTCGTCACCCTCCACGATGCCATCGCCGCAGACGGCATCGGGCTCGCCGGTGGTGGCCGTGTCGGAGGTGTCCGTGACCGGGCCGCTCGACGAGTCGTCGGCCGTGGCCGAGGCGCCCGTCAGCGAGGTCGCCGCGCTGGAGGTGTTGCCGGTACCGCCGCTCTCGGCGCTCCCGAGCGAGCTGCCGTCGGCGGCCTCGACTGGGTTGCCCGAGCACGCCGGGGCGAGCAGCCACGTTGCGCCAACCCACAACCCAAGCCTCGCGAGCCGTCGATCCATGCGACCCCCACGGTGACACGAAGCGCGGGATCACGTCGACCCGCGGCGGCGTGAACGTGTGTCGTGGGCGCGTGGGCGGGCGAAAGCTCGGGGACGCGCGGCCGATGATCCGGCGGTGCGAAGCACGGAAGACCCTCGCCGTCGCCATGGCCATGTTCGTGCGGATGCGTGGGGTTCGGTCGACACCGTGCGGCGTGCGTGCAACGCGTGCACTGGGCGCACCCCGGATCGCAGCGCCGTCGCCGGCTGTAACGCTCGTGCGACTGCGGGCAAGGGAAGGGGTCGGGTCGTTCGCGTGACGAAGTGGGTCGTGGCCATGTGGGTGGGGTTCGGGTCGGTGTTGCGACCGGACCTCGCGCATGCGGCCTTGGGCGGTGAGCAGGCTGCGACCGAGCTGCAGGACCAGGGGCACGACGCCGTCGACGCCAGCATGCCGCCCGTGCAGCGACCGCGGGCCCTGACGACGACCGAGCCGGTGGTGGTCGGGCCGAGCGAGCCGGTCGCGGCGACGCCGGCGCCCGCCAGCCCTGCGCCGGCCTCGCCGGCGGAGCTCCCGGTCGCGGCGCAGCCCATCGACGACGACTCGGGCATCGACCCGACCGTGAGCGCCCTGCCGGCGCCGCGGGTGCACTCGAGTTCGGCGTCGGCCAGCGGCGGCGGACCGACGGTCCATCGGCAGGCCACGCCGATGTCGAAGCGCTTCAGTCATGCGGGCTTCACCGTCGACGCGCGCGTCGGCACGCTCGGTTGCTTCCGCGCGACATGTGCTGCCGATCGCCACGGCGCGCGCCCGGGCCTGCGACTCGATGGCTTCATCGGCGGCAACATTCGCGGTTGGGTCGACTTCGGTCTCGCGGGTGGTTGGGGCACGATGGAGGCCAACGTCGCCAAGGGCACCAACGTGCTCACGCTCTACGGTCTCGACCCCAACGTGCTGCAGGGCGCGTTGGCGGTGCTCGCAGGTCAGGCGTTGGGCATCAACTTCGCCTCGCTGGCGGTGAACGACGCGAAGTTGCGCTCGGCGCAGGCCGGTCCGTTGCTGCGCGTGCACTTCATCCCGCGCGGTCGCTTCGCGGCGTGGGTCGGCACCGGCGCTTACTACAACCTGTTCCGCGGTCGCTACGACACCGCCGGCGGAGCCGCACGTGTCGACTTCCACGGCCTCGCGGTGCCGGTCGAGGCCGGCTTCGCCGTGCACGTGCACGAGCACGTCGCGGTCGGCCTGCAGTTCGACTACCTGTGGACGTGGTACGGACTGGCGAACCTGCAGCAGGGCGCGCAGGCGTTCACGGTGCCGGTGCGCGTGCTCGACGAGGCCGCGAAGCTGCAGAACGCGAGCCTGCGCAGCCAGCTGCCGCAGTTCTGGACCTTCGGGCTCGGGCTGCGGGCCCGCATCTGAGATCGACCGGGGGCCGCCTCGCGGGCCCGCCGCGCGCTGGGGCACCGCCTCGAAGTGGCGCACGCCTGAAATCTCGCCGTGTCAGGCGCGTTGACGCCCTGCTGCCGCCGTCCTACAGTCCGGCCGCGTCGGACGCCCCGCCCGCCCCTTTGGTCATCGGGTTGCGCCGCGCGAACGAGGAGCGAAACCCCCATGTCGCGTACCGCCGTGTCCCTCTTGTTCGTCGCCGCACTCGGCCTGTCGTCCTGCGACAAGGGCGGCGGCGGGGCGTTCCAGATCCCGCAGCACAAGGATCTGAAGGCGGGGGGCGTCTTCGTTTCGTACAACCTCGGCTGCGACGTCGGCTGCGACAAGATCCAGAAGGGCGATCTCATCCAGTCGATCGACGGCAAGCCCGTCAAGACCGGCCAGGACTTCGACGCCGCCAAGGTGATGGACGGCAAGCCGCACAAGCTCGAGCTGCTGTCGTCGGGCTCGATGGACCCGAAGTCGGTGGAGATCACCGCCAAGCCGCTCGAGAACCTGCCGCCGCTGAAGGACGTGCCGCCGTTCTGGACGGTCGGCGCCGAGCAGCTCGACGCCGCGCCGCCGTGGGCCCGTCGCCGCATGTTCGGCCACGCCAGCCCGATGGTGCAGCTGGTCAGCATCAACGGTGGCATCCTCGATGGCCGCCAGCTGGTCGGTAAGAAGCGCCTGCTGGTCTACTGGGACTGGGGCGATCGCCAGGAGGAGGGCTACGCGGTGGCGTTCATGCAGGTGCTGCAGAAGGCCGCCGTCGATCTCCAGGCCAAGGGCGTGGAGATCATGTTCACCCACGCGAAGTTCCCCACGGGCCGCAAGGAGCCGATGAACGACACGGATCTCCGTGCGTGGGCGGACAAGTGGGCCGTCAAGCAAGACGGCCAGAAGATGCCGATGATCCCGTTCTATCGCCGGCCCAACAAGACCGAGTTCAACTCGGCGCGCGAGCTCGGCCTCGAGAACGCGTACACGGTGATGGAGAACCTCGGGCAGAGCCCGGCGATCGTCATGCTCGACGATCGCGGCATCGTGCGCTGGCACTCCGAGGGCCTCACGACGCCGGCGGCCGACTCGAAGGTGACCGTGCCGGAGCAGTACACGATCATCGAGGCGGTCAAGTTCGCGCTCGAGAAGCTCTAGTCGCGCGCCCGCGGGCGGTCTGGCGACCGCCCGCGATGTCGCGCATCGCAGCGCGACGCGGTCACCGCAGCCGATGACGCTCGACCCACGCGCGTCGAGCCGCGAGTCCGACCGGAGGTGCCTCGCCCTCGGCCCACAGGCCCGCCCACGAGCGAACCGCCGCGATCGCGCGATCGGTGTCGGCGTGGGGACCGAGGTACGTGACGCCGGGCACCGGCGCGGCCCCGCGCTCGCCCATCATGGCGATCGGCAGGCCCTGTAGCAGCGCCTCCAGCAGCACCCGTGAGGGTGCGCTGGGATCCTGTGGCCCGATGATCATAGCCTGCGCGGATCGGCGTCGCGCGGCGCGATCGATGCTGGGGACCTCGGCATCGACGTAGGCCTCGATGCGAACCTCGGAGCGCGACAGCGACTCGACCTCGAGCCGCAGCTGCGCGTAGTGGGCGTCGTCGATGTTCGGGCCCAAGCACACCGCTGCGAGGTAGCGGCCGTCGTCGGTGACCAGTGGAATCGCACCGCAGGCACGCGGCAGCACCGCGGGGGCGGCCGGATCGATCACCCAGCGCGTGGCGGCGGCGGGGGCCAGCTCCAGGGTCTTCGCCGCGATCTCGTCGCAACGCACGGATCCTGGCCAGCTACGCTCGGGGTGCGCCTCGGCCACCATCGAGACCTTCGGCGTCGGCCCGTGCACCACCAGCGAGATGCCGGCGAGCACCGCCTGACGCACGTCGGGCAGGCACTCGATCGCCACGCGCGGATGCACACCGTGCAGATGGATCTCCTCGGTCACGTGCAGCAGCGAGGCGATCTCGGGCACGTCGCGCTCCGACAGCGAGAGGTCGACCACCGCGACACCGGGGCGCGGATCGAACAGCTCGATCACGCGAGCGGCCGCGCCATCGAGCTGCCAGTCACCGCTCGCGAGATCGCGCGCGATCGAGCTGGGCTCGCCGGGGTGCGGTCTCGCGACCAGGTGCAGCACACACGGCACGTCGGTGCCTTCATGCCGCCGCCGTGGCCGTGCGGCCAGCTGCGATCGGGAATCCTTGGTGTCCCGATCGAGAACCCGCCCGGATCACTGCCGGCGCTGCGGCTTGTCCTTGCGGCGCAGCGGGTGCTGCAAGGTCGGCAGCTTCTCGTGCTCGCCGCGCTCGACCAACAGCTCGAGACCATCGACCAGGAGGTCGGGCGTGGTGACCTGCGCATCGACGGTCTGGCTCAGGGCACCGTCGATGCCGACATCGGCCCCGAAGCCGCCATAGGCCCCCACGGGGATGCGCATCTTCACGGTGCGCGACTCGTTGCCGATCGCGCGGATGCGACGCAGCACCCGCATCGATGCCGGCGCGAGCACGGCACCGCGCACCAGCGTGCGCCGGCCCCCGGCCTCGATGCGCAGCAGTCGACCCGGCAGCGGTAGGTTGAGGTTGCCGGTGCCGGCGTACGCGGCTGCGCTCTCGCGTGGCACCGGCCCCAGCACGGTACCGTCGCGCAGGCTCTCGATCACGTAGGCGAAGTCGTAGCCGTCCTCGGCCGCGCGTGCGAGCAGCTCGCGCTCGAGTGCGGCCCGCGTCGAGCCCTTGCGCTTGCTGCTCAGCGTCAGGTTGCTGATCGTCGCGCCGGTCTCGAGCGCCGGGCTCATGCGTGCGCGCCCGTTGCTGCCCGAGAGCTTCGCGTTGGGCATGCGCGTCATCAGCAGCGTCTCGAGCTTGCCGCCGCGCACCAGCGCGAGCTTGCCGGGCCGCACACCCTCGGCGTCGATGTCGAAGCTGCCGAAGCCGCCGGCCAGCGCGGGGTCGTCGACGAGGTCGAGATCCTTCGGCATCACCTGCTTGCCGAGCTTGGGCTGCCACGAGGGCTCGAGGTCGACCATGCGACCGCTCTCGCCCAGCGGCGCCGGGGTCCCGACCGCCTCGGTCGCGACCGTGGCCCCGAGCAGCTGCGCCGACGCATCGCCGACGAACAGCAGCGGGCCGTCGTAGTCCTCTTCGATCATCGGTGCGACCGCGAGCTGCTCGAGCTCGGCGAGCGTGCGATCGACCATGGCCTCGCCGGTGGCGAGCAGCTCGTCGTTGGCCACCGGCACCCCTTGCAAGTGGATCGCGTAGCCGTGATCGAGGTGCATGCCGTCAGCAGCCTTGGTGTCGGCGACGACGGCGAGCACGGCACGCTCGCGCACCCACTGCACCGTGAGGCCCTCGCTGTTCACCACGCTCTCCTGCGTGCGCAGCACCTGCACGTGGACGTCGCCGTTGTCGATCGCGGGGTGTTCGGCGAAGCGGGCCGACAGCGACGCGACCATCGCGGCCAGGCCGTCGCGGTCGATGGTTGCGGGCGCCATCTCGACCAGGCGCGTGGTGGCCGGCGGTGGTGGCGTGAAGTCGGGCGGCTGCTCGGCGCCGGCGAGGCGCTTCAGGATCACCTGCTTCTGTGACCACGCCTTGCTCGCGCCCCGGAAGGCGCCATCGAGCGCGAGCCACAGCTTCTTGGCCGCATACTGCGGCGTGGGCTCGAGCGCGACCTCGAGCTGCGCGATGCCACTGTCGCCGCCGAAGTAGTTGGTGTTGTCGCGCGCCGGCGTGCCCACGCGCAGCTCGACCGCGCCGGCCGACTGACGATCGCGAAGGTTCACGATGACGCCGCCGTAGGAGCCGTCGAGGCTGAGCAACTCCGCCCGCACCATGCGGACCTCGGCGCGGTACGGCGGCGGTGTGCCGTTGACGCGCAGCCCCTGCAGGCCGCGGGTGAGCTCCGCGAGGATCGCGGCGAGCTCGGGGTCGTCGGTCGGCTTGGTCGGCGACACCTCGCCCGCGGTCGGCGGGGTCGCAGCCGCGGGCGGGGTCGTGGCCGTGGTCGCAGGTGCGCCCGCGGCTGCGGTTGCGGGGCTCTCGGCGGCGGTCGGCGTCGGCGCTGGGGCGGCCGCGGTCGACCGCGGAGCGCACAGCATCGCTGCGGCCACGAGTGCGAGCTGAGATCGACTCATCGCGTCACGCTGCCCTTCTTGCGCGCACCGTCGTCGCTGGTCCCGGGTGGCTCGAGCAACGGTGGCTTGTCGCGATCGTGCACGCCGCGTTCGATCTCGAGGTTGCGCAGCAACAGCGACGGGCTCACCGCCGAGACCGGCACCCAGCCCGACTCGGCCCCGCACACGCCGTTGAAGATGCCGGGCTGATCGTCGGTGGCGAGGATGGTCTCGAACGCCTGCAGCGGCGTGCCGACCATCTCGACGCCGCGCACCAGCTCGTCGGGGCGACCATCGGCGAACACGCGATAGACCAGCAGCGGCTCGACCTTGAAGGCCTGCGGGCCGCTGCGATCGGTGAGCGTGTAGCCGCCGGAGATGTCGGTGAACCACAGCCCGTAGGGCTTGTCCTGCCGCTCGACCTCTTCGAGCAGCGCGGCCCGCAGCTGCTTGCGCGACAGCGCCTTGCGCGAGCTGACCACCAGGTTGCCCTGCCGCGCGACCACCTGATAGCCCGGCTCGCGCCGGCCGTGGCCGTTGCTCTTCATGAACGGCCGCACCGGCGAGCGCCCCAGCAAGAAGGTCTTCAGCTTGCCGCGCTCGACGATCGCGGTGCGCTGCGCCGGCACGCCCTCGTCGTCGACGTAGTAGTGGCCCGAGAGCGGCTGCTCGCCGAGCATCGCGATGGTCGGGTCGTCGACCACGTCGAGGAACTTCGGCAGCACCGACTTGCCGAGCTGATCGGTGAAGGTCTGGCCCTCGGCGTCATCCTTCTGGCGATGGCCCTCGAGGCGGTGGCCGAAGATCTCGTGGAAGAACACGCCGGCGGCGCGACCCTCGAGCACCGCAGGCCCGGTGTACGGATCGGCGATCGGTGCGGTCTGCAGCGCGATGAGGTTGCCGCGCAGCTTCTCGGCCGCGGCGACCAGCTTCTCGCGGGTCGGCAGCTGCGCGAGCGTGTGGGCCTCGAAGGTCTCGGTGAGCCCGAGCCGCATGCCGTCCTCGGCCTGGGTGCCGGCCTGCAGCAGGATGCGCAGCAGCACGCGACCGCTCTGCACGCGCGTGCCCTCGGTGTTCACGAAGTAGTGGTTCTCGAGCGTCGCCGTGACCGACACGCTGCTGCTCAGCACCCGCGGGTCGGCGCCGAGCACCTGCGAGACCTCGACCGCCAGCGGCCGCAGCTTCTCGGCCGCCGCGGCGAAATCGAACTCGCGCTCCGGCTGCACGATGCGGGTCGGCTTCTCGACCGAGAAGTCGGGGTGCTGGTCGTCATCGCTGCGCAGCTCCTCGTCGCTCTCGACCTCGCGCAGGGCCGAGACCGCGTTGTGGTACTGCGCCTCGGTGGCCAGCCACAGGCCCTGCGCCAGCGAGAGCTCGTCGTCGTCGAGGCTCACCGACAGCCCCGAGCCGAGCCCGTTGCCCGGGCCATAGTCGCCGTCGCGGCTGTGGCTGTTGTCGAGCTTGCGCGAGCCGACGCGGACGTCGACATCGATCGTGCGATCGCTGTCCTGCTCGTCGCGGACCAGCGCGCCATCCTCGGCGGCGATCCACAGCTGCTCCTGCGCGACGAGATCGTAGGCGAGGAAGTACGCCGACTGCTCGACGCCGTCGCCGGTCAGCTGGGTGAGGTTCTGCTGGAGCTCGCGCTCGAGGATCTCGAGCACGGGCGAGGGATCTCCGGTCGGTGCCTTGGGGCGCACGACCTGCAGCTGCATCGCGCGTCCACCCCCACGACCCCCACGCTCGGGCGGGTTGGTGCCGTGACGCTGGCAGCTGAGCGACAGCGCCAGCAGCGGCGCAGCGAAGACGAGGAAGGGGAGGGCGCGACGCGTCACGGGCACCGTAGGGTAGCGCGCTCGATCGGGGGCGTCTCGGAAGTCGCCAAAGCCCGGTCGATGCTGGAAAGCCGGCCACGCGAGACCCGGGTAGGGGCACGCGCGCCGGCCGACCTGGCGCCCAGCGAAGGGCCGCGGACTAGAAGCCGAAGCGGCCGAAGATCATGAAGGCGATGACGAACGTGAAGATCACGAGCGACTCGATGAAGGCCAGACCCAACAGCATCGGGGTGAAGACCTTGTCGGCGCTGTTGGGGTTGCGGCAGATGCCCTCGAGCGCGGCGCCAGCGGCCTTGCCCTGGCCCATGCCGCAGCCGAGCGCGGCGATGCCCATGCCGAAGCCCATGGCGATGGCGTAGATGCCGTCGTTGGGGCCGCTCGACTGGGCGGCGGCACCGGCGGCAGCCGGGGCAGCGGCCGCGATGGCGGGCGCGAGGAAAGCGGTGGCGAAGGCGACGAGCTTGGCGATGCGGGCGTTGTTGTTGGTCATGGCGGTCTCTTCTCTTTTTTTGGAAGACGTCGAACGGCGCGATCAGTGCTCTTCGGCGTGCTCGATGGCCATGCCGATGTAGATGATCGAGAGGAGCGTGAAGATCAGGGTCTGCACGATCGCGACCATGACCCCGAGCAGGAGGAACGGCACCGGCAGCAGCAACGCGATCAGCGAGCCGATCGCGAGCACGACCTTGTGGTCGGCGAGGATGTTGCCCATGAGGCGCAGCGACAGCGACACCGGGCGCGCCAGGTGGCTGGCGATCTCGACCACCAGGAACAGCGGGAACAGCCACGGGAACCCGCCGATCTTGGGCCCGAGGAAGTGCGCGAGGTAGTGCATGCCGTTGCGATAGACGCCGGCCACGTTGTAGACGACGAAGATCAGCACCGACAGTGCGAGGTTGGTCTTGAGCGTGTCGGTCGCCGGCAGCAACCCGGGGATCAGGCCCTGGATGTTGCAGCAGAAGATGAACAGGCCCAGCGTGCCGACCAGCGGCAGGTACTTCTTGGCGTCGTGCTCGCCCATCACGTCGGCGGCGAGCTTGTAGACCGCGCCGACGAAGCCGTCGATCATCGCGCCCAGCGTGAAGCGCCGCGACGGCACCACGCCCTGCGTGCTGTCCGCGAGGCTGGCGCGATATCGCAGCGCCGCCACGAGGATCAGCACGGCGGCGATCAGCGCCGCCATGACGTGGATCAGGGTGAAGTTGGTCTCCTGGAACATGAGCGCGCGCCAGTCACGGCGCAGGCCCTCCTCGAACATGTGCTCGAGGTCATGCCAGCCAGGCAGAAGCGTGTACCAAGTGTCGTGATCGCCCATGGAGATCGGCTCGTCGCCGTCGCATCAGGAGGGGGGCGATCCCGACGGCTTGGATCGTTGGAGCGCTGCGAGCGAAGCTGCAGCCAGGGAGATCGCCACGCCGAGGGCAACCCCCTCCGGACGGGCCGGCATGTACCAAAGGACTGCGGCCAGCGCAAGCAGGATCAGGGGCCATTTCAGCAACAATCCCGCGGGTAACGACCACGTCTTTCCTGCGGGTGGGCGATGATCTCGGGGGTTTGCGACGATCGTTCGCAGCGTTCGCGCCGCGAAGTACATGTTCGCGTAGCCGATGCTCGCGCCGAGCACCACGCCCAGGGCCATCGGGAAGCCCAGCCACAGGCCCATGCCCGCGGCCCAGATCGCCGTCAGCGTGAGCGTCCACGTGCCGATGCGGCGGAGCAGGGCGTCCACGTCGAGCGTCACGGGCGAGGTCATGCCCCAGCCGGGGCGATCGACTCAAGCGCGGGACAAGTGATGTTGCTCCGGCCCGCGCAGCGGACCCGGGGCGGGGGCCTGGGCGGCGAAGCGGCGATCGAGGGGGCGCGGGCGCGTGGGGTCCAGCTCCGGGGCCCGGCCGGGGCGGGCGGGGCGCGAGCTCGGGCGCACGAGGGATCCATAGGGATCGGGGGCCCGGCCGGTGGGCTCAGCCCGGGCAGGGGTCGCAGGCATGCCGGCCGCCACCACAGTCGTGCGGCATGATGAGCTCGCCTGGTTCGTCGGGCTCGCAGGCGAGGTCGCACAGGCCCGTGCCCTCGCAGTCGAGCACGCAGGGCCCGCGGCAACCGACCGAGCAATCACCCCGGCCCACGCAGCGCACGCGGCTGCCGCGATCGACCTCGACGTCGCACCGCCCGCTGCCGAAGCACAGCACCAAGCAATCCTCACCGCAGTCGAACTGGCAGTCCCGGCTGCCGTCGCACTGCAGATCGCAGCTCGCATCGCAGGTCGCCGTGCACGTGGCATCGGGCGTGATCACCGGGCAGCTGCAGGTGCCGTCGCTCTCGCAGACGCACGCACCCGGCTCGCACTCCGGCGTGCCGTGGGCGCGATCGGGTGGCGCGACGGTGGCGTGACAGCCGAGGCAGGCCAAGATGATCGCGACGAGCGATGACCACGCGACCGTGGTGCGCGGATGGTGGGCGGTGCGAAGTGGAGGGGGCAGGGGCATGACGAGCCAAGGGGTGCGGTCAGGGGTTCATCGCTTCGCATGGATCGACGAGGTCGCTGTCGCTGCCCGGGCAGTCGCCGCTGCCACACGCGCCACGTCCATCGGCGGCGGTGAGCTGATCGACGCAGTCGCGCAGACGCTCGGGATCGACGCGTCCGTCCGGCAGCGTTGCCCAGTCATGGCAGCCGCTCAGCTCCGGATCCTGTCGCGTGCCCGGACTGTCGGTGATCCAGTCCACCGGTGACGCCACGTCGGTGCCACGGATTGCCCGCCAGCGACCGTCGATGAAGACGCAGTCCTCCGGCACAGTGGGGATCGTCGGGCAACACGAAGCAGGGAAATCTGACGTGGGCGAACAGACCGCCTGGATGCGTTCCTGCGACCACCGAGGGTTGCACGGTCGCGGACACGTGCGGAGGTCGACGTTCTCTGGTGCGAAATTTGGGATGACGCACTGCCCCCATTCGGAGAAAAGTGCTCGTGCGCCACTAAACAGCGGATCTCCGAAATCGGCCGGGTCGGTGCCGTCGACACGAATGGCCTGGTAGTCCGGGACGAGGCCCCTGGCGGTCGCGGGGTCGTCGGAGCAGCACACCTTGGCGCCCCCATGGTGGCCGCGTTGGAATCGGGAAGGATGGCACGGCTCCAATCCGCCGGTGGGAAGCGCTGCCGGGGCGATGTTCTCGCAGTCACCATCGTCGCGGCAGGCGACGATCGCCACGATCACGATCGCTCCAACGACGTGTGCGTTGCGCCTCGCGAGGAAACCGAAGTCAGGACTCGCGGCAGTCACCCCAGAATCCTCCCTTCTCTCCCAGGCAGCGATGGCAGCACACCTCAGGGTACGGTCCGAATTGGTCCCCGCCGCCACTGCAACTATACGCGTGGTCGCTCGGATCCCAGAAGACGCACTTTCCAAACCACGCGTAGCGAGCAAACGCCCAGTAAACGTAGTTCTCGATGTTGCGAAAGGCGGTGTCGAACTCGCCATCGAGGACAAGTGATCGCGCCGGGATCGGTCCATAGCTTCCCGCATCGCGCAGGAGCGGCAGCAGGCCACTCCTGTGACACAGTTCGTGGAACAGCACCATCGCGAGCCCGTCACTGCCCCCCGGTCGATCGAGAAAGCCATTCGGGCTATCGAAAAGCGTCCATACGCGCGGGCATAGCTTCACGAATCCCTCTGCCCAATGTAATGCAATCACGCTCTGCCCTGAGCAATTGTTTGCGCATCGAATGTGAAGTGGCCAAGTGGTCCAGTTGAGATATGAGAATCCATGCCTCAGCCGATCCGATACAAGCTGCGCAACGTGTTGCGCGCGAGCTAGGCGCTCAGGTTCGTAAGGTCCGAACCAGTAGCTCGGTGCCGGGCTTCGGCGCCACGCGACGTCCACGATTACTGCGGCGCCTCCGAGATCCGCAAAGTTCCAGTAGAACTCGATCTGATCCTCTGGCAGCGTGGCGATATTGGCTAGAAAACGCGCTGCACTCGACGCAACGCGTCGCGCCTGGGCCGCGGCCGCCTTCAGCTTCAGCTGCTCGCCGCGGGTGCAGAAATCATACTTGATCCAGGTTTCCGACTCCTCGAATTCGCTCTCGCACGCCGGCTGAAAATTGCCGCCGCATGTGCGAGACACATCCGCGACGAGTTCTCGTCCATGAACAGACGACCCGCCGGGCAGCGCCCCGCGTCGCCAGCATTCTCGCTCGATCGCGAGATACGATTCGCCGGGAGCGCACTTGCATGCGTGTTTCCACCGCTCGCCTGGCTTGGGCCTGCGATGCGGCCCACTCCAGCAGCTCTGGAACTCATAGTCGAACTGGTAGCCGGGGGGGCACAGCGGCTTCGGCGGAGCCGCGAAGTCGTTCGGAAGTCCGACGCCATCGTCTCGATCGCGCTGCGGACCGTCCTCCTGCGTACCGGACGAGCCAAAGGTCAGCGAAGCAATGTCGGCTCGTCCGTGCCCGCGCACTCCCGCTGCGACACGATCGACGGCTGGGAAGGGGCCCCGCAATTCGGCCGGCTCGACCGGCGGCTCTGCCCACCCAAGCGCAATCGGCAACCCCGGGTCGTGCGCGTTGACGAACTCACTCAATCCGCGCGGGAGCGCGACCAGCCGACTTGCGCGCAGCCGCAGGTCCCGCTCGGCACCAACGGCTCGGCGGATGTCATCGCGCGAGGCCCGAGACCGCGTCCGACCACGGCTTTCGAGCGGCTCCACCGGCGGTTGGCGGCTTACGAGTCCTTCCACGAACCCTGGGAGGTCAGGGTTGAGTTCCCCAGTCGGGGTCGGTGGCGTTTCAATGTGGCACTCCGCAGCAAAATTGCGCGGCTGCCACGGTGGCGCCGGTGAGGTCGAGTTGGTAGCGGGCGTGAGTAAATCGCCGACCGAGAGGCGAGTACGGGCGCCGCGTCGAGATGGCTGGGCGCGAAACATGTACTTTGACGATCCGTTGGCGCCACTTCGCAGTCCTATTTCTCGATCCGCAACATCCGTATCATGCGTCGCTTCGTCCCGGCGGCGATCTCCGCGCGCATCGCATTTGCACGTGGGAGTCCATTGCTGATTCGCCGCGGCTGCGCGAGGCTTCGCCACACGTCTGACCCCTGGACGTTGGGTGAGTGATGCGCGTGCCTCGCGACGATCTTGACCAACGAGCGCGCCTCCCCGCTCCGACGCGGCTGCTGCGGCGGCCGTGCTCGTCCACCCGGTTCGGTGGCCCGCGGTTCCGGCCGATGGGTCGTGGCTTGTCCCGCATCTCTTGCAGCCGCTAGACATGCGAGCCTCCGTTGCACCGAGTCGCGGCCATCACGGGGCCCGCCCGTAGAGAACAGCACTGAGTTCGGCGTAGCAGCGAGTAGCTCCCGTCGGCTGCAGTGCCCGCAGTTGGAACTTGATGAATGGACCCATGGCCGAGTTGGTTGCGAGCGCCAGCGACGGTACCGCGGTCGCATTGTTGCTGGTCACGGAGAGATTCGGTGCGGCCGTGTTGGTGAACTCTGCGGGGTCTTCGTCGCTGGGCAGCGTAGTATACCCCTCGACGATCATCGACCCGGAGCTGCCTCCGAAGTCGCGGTTGTGGCAACGCACACCGAGCCACAGGTAGTAGAAGGGAATTACCGGCAGGGCTCTCTCGAGGATGATCGTTTGGCTTCCTGATGCTGCGAGGAACGAGAAGCCGAAGATGGTCTTGTCGAACAACGTGATGGCTTGAGCTTCGCGCATGGTGGCCTCCCTGCCGTGGGCGGAAGACGCGGTCGCCGCCGAGGCGAACTGAGGATGAACCGCTCCGACCACTCGTGTGTCTGGTTTTCGCGACTTTGCTGACGTCCGCTCATGCACTCGGAGTTCGACGGCATGCTGGGACACGCCTGTAACGCAATTGGCGCGGATCGCTGACCAGCTCAGCAGCAGTACTTCCAAGTGTCGCCGCGAGTGCCGCCAAGCGATCCGTCGCGATCGATCGGCGGGCGTTCAGGAGAGCAGAAAGCGAGCTGCGATGCCAGCCGAGGTCTGCGGCGATTTCCAACGGCGAGCGCCCAGCCCGGAGTCGCATGAAGTGTATGGCAACCCAGCGTTCCAAGGGATAGCGCTCGTAGCGCTCCGCAGCTGTTGGTGTGGCACATGTAGGGGGGGCGACATCGGACACACCGAGCGCCGGTCGTGCCGTGAGCAACTGCGCCGGCGTTCTTTCGACGGCAAGGGCGATACGGGCAAGCGTATCGGTTCGCATCGCGTGTCGCGACGCTAGCAGTGCATGCAGGTATGCGCGTGAACACGCCGCCTCTGCTGCAATGCTCGCGATGGAGCGTTCCAAGCTCTCTATCGCGCTGCCGATGTTTGCCGCGGCCACACGCACGATGTCATCGACGCCGAACATCCACGGCTCCTTCGTATCGCGCAAGACCCGAGCGCGAGGATCGACGACACTCTCGCACGGCACCGCAAGCAGCGCAAGCCCAGTCAACCCAGCACCACGGCGAATGTCAGCTCGCGATCCAGCTCGGCCGCCGCAGTCGCCGGCGCGCGCGTGGGGCGAGGGTGACGAGCAGAACCAGCATCGCCCAGCGCCCACCGGTGCGCTGCGCGTCGTGCCGGTCGTCGACCCGGCATGCGCAGCCGTCGGTGTCGCCCGTCGCCGCGCCGCCGGAGCCCTCGCCGGAGCCGCCGTCGTCGCTGCTGCCGGCGCCGGCCGGCTCGAGTCGCGACTGCACCGTGAACTCGCTGCCGTCGAGCTCGACGTAGGTGATCTCCCAGGTGAGTTCAGCGCAGGGATCGTCGAGGTCGGCGGGCGCGGTGAAGACGACGTCGTCGATCGCCGCGGTGCTCGACCACGGTGCCACGAACGCGAGCGCCGAGGGGTTGGGATCGTCGGGGTGGGCGAAGGCGCAGCGGTCGTCGACGACGACGAACGCGTCGGGGGCCGCGACGATGCGGGCGGAGGCGTCGTAGGCCGGCGCGAGGCCAGCGTTGACGAGGCTCACGGCCCAGTGGCCGTCGGCGGTCGGCTCGCAGGCGGCGATGCGCAGGTCGGCCCGCACGCGGCGCGTGGGATCGGGGATCACGTGCACGAGCGGCGGCGTGTCGACGCGTGACGGCGGCACCGCGTCCTGGAAGACGATGGTCGCGGTGTTGTGCACGCGGGTGCCCAGCGGCGCGTCGTCGCGGACCGCGACGCTGTAGTGCACCGTGTGGGGCTCGTGCGGCGGCAGCACCGGGTCGATCCAGGTGAGCGTGCGGGTCTGTGGGTCGTAGCGGCCGCCGTCGTCGACGAGCAGGCTGGTGTCGTCGAGCTCGGGCGAGAGCACGTCGAGCACGACGACGTCGAGCGCGTCGACGCCTCCGATGTTCTCGAACGTCACGGTGTACTCGATGGTCTCGCCAGCCGCGGTGGTGCCGAAGCCGAGCGCGTTGGTGGCCGGGATCGCCGACTTGAAATTGGGATCGATCGGCGTGCACGCGTTCAGCCACTGGGCATACGAGGGGCGCTCGGACGCGATGCTGGGCGCCGGGCCACAGCACATCGCAGGCCGCAGCACCGTGGCGCCGTGGTTGTCGCTGACCTCGCACTCATTGTGCATGACCGGGATGTCCCACGGGTCGGAGAACTGTCGCAGCTGCTCGAGCGGGTCCTCGGGCACGTCGACCCACGGCAGGTTCGGCGGAAACGGCTGCTGTCCGAGGTCTTCGGGTGGGAGCGGCCGGGGGCACGCCGGGCTGCCGCTGCAGTCGTCGTCGACGCAGTTCACCAGGCCGTCGCAATCGTCGTCGCCGGGGCTGCTGCAGTCCTCGTGCGACGGTGCGCTGCTGCGGTCGAAGGCGCTGTCGATCGCGGCGACGTTGTCGCCCGGTGCAGCATCGCCGGCGGCGTGGTGCAGCACCGCGATCGTGCGGAGTCGGTCGTCGCAGGTCATCGTGGCCGGTGACGTCAGCTGCATCGACACGTCGGCGCCCGCGCCGGTCGCGAGGTCCCCCATCGCGAAGCTCGCCTGCAGCCCGTCGACGGTGGCCGTGGGCGCGCTCGTGTCGAGCGAGACGTCGGCCGGCAGCAGCGCGACGATCCGGACGGCGGTGGCAGTCGCGGGCCCGAGGTTGCGGGCCTGCAGCGCGACCTCGAAGGGGGCCGCGGCTGCAACGCTCGCCGAACCGCTCGCCGACAGCGACAGATCGGTGCCCGCCGCGATGCCGTCGCCCTCCACGATCCGCAGGTCCTCCCAGTAGGTCGAGTAGTCCTGCGCGGTCAGCTGTACCGACGTGATCGCGCCGAGGTCCGCGGCGCCTGCATACGAGCCGTCGGGGTGCTGCCAACCCAGCGAGACGTCGTCGAGCACCTCGGTCGCGTTCGCGCCGGTCACGATCATCGCGAACGGCCCGACCGAGTACCACATCGTCATGCCGATCGCCGCCACCGGTGGGTCGAACGTGATCGTCACCGGCGCCGTCATGTACGTCGTCAGATCGCAGTCGCCGGGCGCGTTGCACTGCAGGATGTCGCCCGGCGGTGGCGCGGCGGCCTCGATCGTCACCAACGTCTCGCCGAGCACGAACGCCGCCGCGCTCGGTGAGGCGTCCGCGATGTCGTCGAAGCCGGTCAGCAGCGCGCCGGTGAGCGCGGGATCGTCGGGCGAGACGATCGGGCGTGCGCCCGCGTGCAGCGGTGTGCCCAGGGCGGCGAGGCCAGCGACGACGTGCAGACGACGAACCATGGGACCCGCTTCGAGCAAGTTCGTCGCCGTGGCGGTGGGCGGCTCGTTTCGCGGGCTTGGGCGCGCCGTCACCTGCGTCCGCTCGCCCCCTTGGCCCGGGGGACGTCCCCGGGGACGCCGCGTGCGGTCGCGCGAGCCCGAGCGATGCGGGCCGCTCGCGACGCGATGGTGGCCGTTCGCGACGCGATGGGGACCGTTCGCGCGAACCCGCGAAATATCGCCGGCGCGCATGTCGTTGCCCAAGCCGTGACGGTGGCAGCGACACGGTCTTCGCGGGTGCGGCTGCGATGGTTCACGTTGTCGTTGAAGCTGGTGGCACTGGGCGTCGGCGGTGCGATCACGACGCTCGCGATCGCGGCCGTGCTGGGTGCGTTGACCGAGCAGCTGTGGCTCGCGCTGTCGATCGCAGCCGTCGTCGCGATCGTGCTGCCGCTGGTGCTCGCCGACCGCCTGCTGCCGCGCTCGGGTGCGTCGCGGCCGGGCCTGGTGAGCGACGTGATGGCGAGCGTGTGGATGATCGCGGCCGCGGTGGTCATCGCGATCGCACCGTCGCGGCTGCAGGCACGCTTGGGCGCGCAGGCGCAGGCGCTCGACGATCGCGGCTGGCACCGTCCCGCCTGGGCGCTGCGGTGGATCGGCGAGCTGCCCACGCCGGTGCCCGTCGCGGCGGAGCCCGAGGCGCCGAGCGTCGTCGCGAGTGCGCCGGTCGCCGCGCCCGCGGCCACGCCCGCTGCCGGCGCAGAGTTCACGCCCGCGCCCGACGCGGGGGCCCGCAGCGCGCTCGAGCCCGCCGCGTTGTTCGAGCGCTGGGCCCCCTCGGTCGTCACGATCCACGTGCGCTCGAGCGAAGGCGAAGGCATGGGCACCGGCTTCGTGATCGATGCCCGCGGCACCGTCGCGACCAACCACCACGTCATCGACGGCGCGAGCGCGATCGACGTGAAGTTGTTCGACGGCACCCGCATCGAGAAGGTCGAGCTGCTCGACGCCGACCCCGAGGACGACCTCGCGCTCATCCGCGTGAGCACCGATCACGCGCTGGTACCGGTCGTGCTCGGCGAGTCCGAGAAGGTCGTGGTCGGCGAGGCCGTCGTGGTGATCGGCAACCCCATCGGCCTCGAGCACACCCTCACCGACGGCTTGGTGTCGGCGCGGCGGCTGTACTCGGGCCGCAAGTTCATCCAGATGTCGGCCCCGGTCTCGCCCGGCAACTCCGGCGGCCCCGTCTTCAACCGCTACGGCGACGTGGTCGGGGTGACGGTCGCCAAGCTGTGGGGCGAGAACCTCAACCTCGCGGTGCCCATCGATCAGCTCAAGCCGATGATCAAGTCGGAGTATCCCCGCGCCCGGGCCCTGGGCGAGTCGAGGTGGTGATGCGTCGCGCGCTGGTGTCGTGCCTGCTGTTGGCGTTGCTCGGTGGTTCGTCGGCGATGGTCGCTGGCCGCGAGCGTCCGGCGGTGGTCGATGCGACCCCCGATACGACCGCCGATGCGACCGCCGATGCGACCGCCGATGCGACGCCGGGCGACGCGGGTCCGGCCGCAGCCGCTACGCCGTCGACGACGCGCGCATCGACGCGCGCGGCCCCGCGCGGCCCCGTCGGGCTGCGGGTGGTCGCGTCGAGCTGGGAGCTCGTCACGCCGGGCATCGTGATGAATCGCGGGGCCGAGCCCGCACCCGGCAGTCAGTTCGACGCCGTGGGTCTGCGGGTGTCGTTCGCTGCGGCCAGCGACACCGCGGGCCTCGAGTCCCGGCTCGGCCGCGGCGGTGACGTGGTCGACGGCGCCGACCTGGCGTTGATGCCGTTGCCGACCTTCATCGCGTCATACGAGCGGCTTCGGGCCCTCTCGCCGCAGGTGTTCTTCGTGATCGGTTGGTCGCGCGGGGCCGATGTGCTGACGGGTGATGCGGCGGTGCTACGGCGTGGCGCGCCGGGCAAGGCGCGGTTCGTGCTCGACGCCCACCGCGGCAGCGCCGAGGGCATGCTGGGCTTGTTCGCGCTGGCCCACGCGGGCGTGGCGTCGTCGCGGGTCGAGTTCGGCGATGCCCACGGGGCCGCGCTGCATGCCCGCGTGCGCCGTCGCTCCGGCGAGATCGATGCGCGCGACGTGGTGCTCTCGACCGCCGACGCGGTGCACCTGGTGCCGATCGTCGCGGTTGCGCCCCGTGGCACGCTGACCACCAAGCGCGACGCGTTGGTCGAGTTCATGCGCGTGTGGCAGGCCGGCGCGCGGCAGCTCGCGCAGGATCCCGCCGGCGCCACGCGATTGGTGGCGGCGCAGGTTGGCGCGCCCGAGGCCGTCGACCTGATCGACGCGCTCGGCTGGCTCGAGTTCGCCGACCTCGGCGAGGCCGCGGCCGCCAGCGGGCTCGCGGGCCGTCGCGCCGCGCGGCTCGACGTGCTCTTCACCGATGGCTGGTCGCTGCTGCGCGACGCCGGTGTGCTGGCCACGCCGGCGCCCGAGCAGCCGCCGGTGTCGGCGGTGGTGATGGCGGCCCTGGTCGCGGTCGACCGCCGGCGCGGTGAAGGCAGCGCTGCGGTGCCCCATCGCTGGGCGCCCACGCCGGCGAAGGCACAGGCCCTGCTCACGCGTCGCTTCGACGACGTGCTGTCGTCGCGCGAGGCCGAGGCGAAGCTCGTGCGCGAGCTGGGCCTGCTCGCCGACGTCTTCGCGCGCTCGCGGATCCGCATCACGGTGCGCACGGATGCGAGCGTCGCGAAGGACTTGGTCGCGCGCGCAGCCGAGCGCTTCGGCCTGCAGCACGACCAGTTCGAGGTCCGTCGCGGTCGCACGGGGGACGCGACCGCGATCGTCGAGGTGCTGCCCGCGACGTAGCGATCACTCGACCGTGATGGTCGGGTCGGGCGGCAGCGGGTAGGGCAGCGACGGCTCGCTGCCCCACGGGGTCTTGAGCTTGAGCTCACGGGCGTGCACGAAGTGCACGTCGGTCGGCGCGGTCCAGGCCCATGGCTCCGGTCGCCAGCCATCGGGCAACCGTGCCTGCAGCTGGCGGCGCTCGATGGGCCCGTCGGGCAGCGCGTGCACGGTGATCTCGCCCCAGGTGATCACGCGGTTGCGCTCGGTCGGCGCACGATCGCGAACCCAATCGAAGTAGGTCTCCCAGCACATCACCAGGCTGCGCTCATCGGGCGCGAAGACGGGGTGATCACCCTCGCCGAACATGTAGTCGAGACCGCCGATGTGCTCGAGCTCGCGGCCGAGCGAGAACAGCTCGTAGCCGACCTCGCTCTGGCCCGAGAACAGGAACAGCGCGAGGTAGCGACCGCGCGGCGACACCACCAGCTCGTGTCCGCCGTAGCCGGCGCTCGGATAGGGCAGACGCACCGCGCTGCGCGTCTCACCGGTGCTGCACTCGACGATCGAAACCGTGATGCCGACCAGGCCGTGGGCGTGCACCGTCAGCTGTGCGGCTCCACCTTCGATGAACGTGTCGGGACGAGGCATGCACGAGCGCGCGCGCGCCCGGGCAGAGGATCCGCCCGAGCGCGCCTGCGGGGCAACCCCAGGGCCGTGATTCCCTGCGTGTCGGTACCGCCGGCTGGGAATCGTGGGGCGACGGGACGGGCGACCGAAGGGGCGCTGCGGCTGGTGACCGGGTTCGCAGGCCACATGGAGCGACGGGCGTCGCGCGATCGCGACGATGCGAGCTGACGCAGAGTCTGCGGATCGAGGCCTCGTCCGAGGCCCGTACGCTCCGACTCGGACACACGAGGACGGCTTCGCTCCCATGGTCGACGAGAAACTCCAGGCCGAGATCCAGGGCTTCCTCTCCGGCAAGCGCATCGCGATCGTGGGGCTCTCCACGCAGCCGGCGGATTTCAGCTGCGCCATCCTCGACAAGCTCGAGGTCGCGGGCTTCGCAGTCTACGGCGTCAACCCACGACTCGACCAGGACGTCGAGAAGCGGCGCTACCGAGATCTGCGCTCGATCCCCGGCCCGCGTGTGGACGGCGTGTTCATCACGGCGCCCCCAGAGGCTGCGCTCGGCATCGTGCAGGAGTGCGCGGCACTGGGCATCGATCGCGTGTGGATGCACCAGGGCTTCGGGCACGGGAGCCGCTCGTCCGAGGCGACGGCGTTCTGCAAGGAGCACGGCATCCACGTCATCGACCGGGGCTGCCCGATGATGTTCGTCGAGCCCGTCGACGTCTTCCACCGCACGATGCGGTGGTGCAAGGGACTGCGCCCGGTGGCGCCGCAGTCGTCGTCACCGCAGCACGAATGAGCCGCGGCGATCGCCGTGCTGCGCGATGAATTCTGCGATGGCCGTCGCGGGCACAAGGTCGGCCGGGCGCACCGCGTAGTACGCCTCGGCGGCGCGGGCGTATGGGAGGAACTCGCCCGCGCGCGCGCCGGTCTGCGCCAGCGCGCGCGCCAGCGTCCACGACAGCTCGGCGACGAGCCCGGCATCGCCCAGCGCGCGCATGTCGGGATCATCGAGCTCGCGACGCGCCCGCGCGAGGGCCTGCCGCGGACGGTCCTCGGCCAGCTCGACCTGCGCGAGGCCGCTGTGCGCGTAGTGGTACATCGGCTCGCCGGGCACGTGGGCTCGCAGCACCCGCTCGTAGGGCTCGCGCGCCTCGGCGCAGCGCGAGAGTCGACACAACAGGAACCCGACGTTGATGCGATGGATGTCGAGCTCCTCGGCGCTGGCGCGCTCCCCCAGCTCGCGCAGCAACACTTCGTGATCGGCGAGCGCCCGCGCGTGCTCGCCGATGCGCTCGTGGGCGACCGCGAGCACCCGCAGCGCGGTGCCACGCTCCTCGTGCCCCACCGGCAGCGTCTGTTCGAGCGCCCAGGCCTGGGTCGCGAGCTCGACCGCCAGTGCGTTCTCGTCGCGCAGCAACGCGAGGTGGGCGAGCGCACCCAGCGGTGCCGCGGTGCGCACCGAGTCCACGCCGAGCGCGGCACGGACGATCGCCAGCGCTGCCTCGAAGTGCACGCGGGCCTCGTCGAGACGCTCGCGGTCGAGCTGCAGGGCGCCCATCGCCAGCTCGATCCTGCCCAGCTCGGGGTGAGCGGGCCCGAGCGCGAGCTCGACCTCGCTGCGGTTGGTCGCATGCATCGCGTAGGCGGCGTCGAGCTCACCGGCCCGCTGCAGCGCGGTCGCGAGCTGTCGGCGGTGTCGTGCGAGTCGCAGGGGATCGGCGCGGCCGGAGCCCTCGAGCAGCGCGAGCGCCTCGCGAGAAAGCGCGAGCGCACCGGTGAAGTCTTGCCGCAGATCGGCCGCGAGGGCGCGCGCACCGATCGACTCGGCGCGCTCGATCGCGTCGAGCTCGACCCGCGTCTGCAGGCGCTGCAGCAGTTGTTCGGCCATCGCGGCGCGCGGGCCATCGAGCAGCTCGCGGGCGTAGAGCACCAGCAGCTCGCGCCACGCCGCGACCGCGGTGCGCAGATCGTCGTCGGCGAGCGCGAGGCCGGCGGCCTCGAGCAGCGCGTGCTCGGCGGGCTGCGATCGCGAGAGCGCAGCGAGATCGACGCCGCGGGCCAGCCACACCGTCGCGGCCACGCGGCCGCGCTCGCTGCCGTCCGGCGGATCGCCGTCGAGCAGCGCGAGTGCATCGAGGGGCCGGCCCAGCGCCAGCAGCAGCTGCGAAGTGTCACCGGTGCGCACGAGTGCGAGCTCGCGCTCCGACAAGGGCTCGCCCTGCGCGAGGCCATCGAGGGCCATGCAGTGGGCCGGCTCGGGCAGCGCCGAGGCGGCGGCGCTGGCCTGCGCGAGGGTCTCGGGCGTCGCGCCCTCGACGAGCTCCACCGCCTTGCCGAGCGCGACGCGGCCGCGCTCGAGACACGCGACGGTCCGCTCGAGCTGCGCACCCGTGCGGGTGCCACGGACCCACGTGGCATCGCATGCGGCGGCGTAATCTTCGCGCCATCGCTGCGTCCACGCCCCGAGCTCGCGCTCGAGCGCGGCGACCGACGCGACCGCGAAGCTCGGTGCGTCGGTGCCTGCGCCGCGCAGCCGCTCGATCATCGCGGGGTTCCACACCGTCTCGATCGCCGCGCTGGGGTCGCACGACGGCGTCGGACGCTGCCACCACCACGCGCCCGCCAGCACCACGCCGGCGATCGCCGTGGCCGCGACCACACGTCGACGTCGCGGCGTAGCCACCAACGCCTGCACGAGCGCGTCCATCGATGGGTAGCGATCGTAGGGGCGTGCGCTCGAGCCCCGCGCGAGGATCCGCAGCAGCCACCGCGGCACGCGACGGGTGCCGCGGGTGGGCGCGATGGCGTGGGCGGGCTGCGTGCTGGCCTCGCGCAGCTCGGCCTCGCCGAACGGCCGCACGCCGCAGACCGCCTCGTAGAGCGCGACGCAGAAGCTGAACTGATCGCTGCGCGCATCGGTGGTGCCGAACGCGAGCTGCTCGGGGGCCATGTACGCCCGCGTGCCGCTGCGCGACTGCGTGGGCGCGTCGCTGCGCCGCGCGTCGTCGCCGGGCTCGGGCACCACGACGTCGTCGTGATCGGGATCGACGGCGCGCGCGAGCCCGAAGTCGGCCACGCGCACCTCACCATCGGCGCGCACCAACACGTTGGCGGGCTTGAAGTCGCGGTGCACCAGGCCCACGCGGTGTGCCGCCGCCAGGCCGCGCGCGGCCTGCACGTAGACCTCGAGCAGCTCGGGCAGGGTTCGCGGGGTTGCCTGCCAGCGATCGAGCGATTGGCCGTCGACCAGCTCCATCACCACGCACAGACCACCGTCGTGCTCGCCGATCTCGTAGACCTGCACGACGTGGCGATCGGTCAGCTTCGCGAGCGCCCGCGCCTCGGCCTCGAGCACCTCGCGGCGGCGCGCGAAGGTGCCGAGATCGGTGCGCAGCAGCTTGAGCGCGACCCGTCGCTGCAGGCGGGGATCCCAGGCCTCGTACACCCGCCCCATGCCGCCGTGGCCGAGCGCGCGCTCGACCCGGAAGCGATCGATGGTCCGCATCGGCGGCGGCGTGCCGAGTACGAACGCGGCCACGCGATCGACCATGCCGTCGTCGTCACCGACCCCCGGTGCCCCTGCTATCGCGCGCAGCTGATCGTCGAGACCGTCGTCCATCACGCCGTCGCAGGTGTCGTGCGGGGAGCCGGCGATTCCGTGCATGGTTTGCACGGGCGCCGGCGCGGATGATAGCGTGGATGACGCCATGCCCACCGACGAGGAGCTGTTCACCCGCTGGTCGGCAGGGGATCGCGCGGCGGGTGACGCCTTCATCCGGCGCCTGTTCGAGCCGGTGCGTCGGTTCCTCGCGAGCAAGGTCGGCGCCGAGGTCGAGGAGCTGGCGCAGCTGACCTTCAGCCGCGTGCTCGAGGCACGCGAGCGCTTCGAGGGGCGCAGCAGCGCCAAGTCCTTCGTGCTGGGCGTGGCGCGCAACGTCATCCGCGAGCACTACCGTCATCGCGCCCGGGCGCCCGTCGATGTCGAGGAGCACTCGGTCGCCGACCTCGGGGCGGGGCCATCGACCCTGCGCTGGCGTCGACGCGAGGACGAGCACCTGCTCGCATCGCTGCGCATGCTGCCGCTGCACATGCAGAGCGTGCTCGAGCTGTACTACTGGGAGCAGCTCAACGCCCGTGAGATCGCCGAGGTCCTCGAGGTGCCCGAGGGCACCGTCGCGAGTCGACTGCGGCGGGCGAAGGAGCGGCTGCGGGGGATCTACGAGGGTTCCCCCGCGACCGCCGAGGCGGCCGAGGGCTCGCCCGCCGACCCGGCGCTCGAGCAGTGGGCCGAGCGCCTGCGTGGGGCCGTGCCGCTCGATCCCCGCACGCCGTGAGGCGCCCGCCCAACACGGGAAAATCGTCGAGGGGATGGATCGATCCGCGCTCGACCTGCACTTCGTTCACCGAGTCCATCATGTCCATCGCGATTCGCACTGCACTGTTCGCCCTCGCCGCCGCCGCACCGTGTTGCCCGAGTGACTCGCCGCGGTGCGTCGAGTGTGGCTGCCTCGGGCCCGCCACGCGCTTCGACATCACCGGCGATGGCAATGGCATGCGGGTGCTCGACAGCAGCGGGGCGATGCGACAATCGGTCGAGGTCGATCTCTCGGACTGCGACTGTGGTGCGGAGATGGACGAGGTGCTCGTCACCGTGCGTCACCGCGAGGGCTTCGCGCTCGCGGAGCCGATGGCGTCGGACTGCATCCTCGATCCCGCGGGGGGTGGCACGAGCGAGGTGTCGTTCACCGTCGTGCTCGGTGAAGCGTGCGAGCTGCCCTGGTTCCCGCGGGACGGTAGCCCGACGATCGTCTTCCCGATCAAGGTGAAGCCTTAGGGGCAGTCGATGGCACGTCGATGGCACGTGGTCGGGCTCGGCGTCGGCGCGTTCGTCGGGGCGGCGTGTGGCCGTTGCGATCGCCCGCCTCCGCCGACGTGCGGACCCTGTGATCCCGTCGTGATGTTGCGGGCGGAAGGGATGTTGGAGGCGCGTGGCTGGGTCCTCCCCGAGGCCGTTGCCGCGAGCTGTCCCGAGACCGAGGCGATCGACGAGGCCCTTGCGACGCGCTGGCGCGACAGCACTTGCTGGGAGCTGACCGCGTTCTACACGGCGCGCACGCTGGATTGGGCGAACGCCGAGGAGGATTGGGCGCGCATCAGCCGTGACTCGTTCGCGTGCCCCGATCTCGATCACGCGCCGGGGTGTGCGTCGGGCCCACTGAACTTCGACCTCATCGGACCGCCCGAGGTCGCGGCGGGGGCCAACGCCGCGATCGGTCTGCTCTTGCCGACCGACCTGGTCGACCACCCCGACGAAGCTGCACTCGCCGAGGGTTTCGATGATCCGTTCCGCGACACCCGACCGGTCTTCTCGGGCGCAGGGGGGACCGGTGGTGACACCGCCATCGTCGAACCCTGCACGGCCTTCCTCGTCGATCGGCAGCACGTGTTGACCGCACGTCACTGCGTGCCGAGCGGTCACTGCACCGACGACGGCGTCACATCGGCTCCGCTTCCGCCCACCACGATGCTCTTCGACTACGACGAGCAGCGGCCGCACCCCAGCCAGGCGGTGCGCGTCGAGGTCGCTGCGGTGGTGGCCTGCGGGCCGCCGTTGCTCGAACCCACCGAGCGGGCCCACGACTGGGCCTTGTTCGAGCTCTCGGAGCCCATCACCGATCGTGCGCCGCTGCCGTTGCCGGAGGTCGGAGCGCAGCCCGAGTCGTGCTCCCTCGTCTATGCGCTCGCGCATCCGCTCGGCCATCCACTGGCGCATGTGGGTTCGGTCGATGCTGCGACGCCGACCTCGTGGATCACGGATCTAAATGGCTCCGGCGCCACGTTCTACGACACCCTCGACGTGTACCAGAGCATGTCGGGGGCTCCCGTCTTCTCGATCGACGGCGAGCTCGTCGGCATGCACGTGCGCGGCGCCCAGTACGATGTGATCTGGGGCGAGGGCAGCACGACCCTCGCGATCACCCACGACTCGCCGATGTGCAGCTGTGAGTCGCGCTACGGCGAGGCGATCGTGCTCGCGACGATTCGCGAACAGCTGCTGCCCTACCTCGATCTCTGATCACGGTGGCGCAGTGCGCTCGCGCTAACCCCGGATCGCGGCGAGGAACGCCGCCGCCGGCAGCGTGTCCCGCCGCCGCTGCCCCTCCCAGGGGACCGCCGCGAGCAGCTCCCGCGCCGGACGCTCCGCCTCTCGTGGCGACACGCCGCGCAGGATCGACCGCGCCGGATCAACCGCCGGATTCGTCGGCACGGCCGGCCTCCAGGGCTGCGACGACATCATCGAAGGACCGGCCCTCGGCGGCGAGGCGGATCGCGAGCTCGCGGCGACTCTCGCCGACGACGATCATCTCGCACGGCCGGCCGGTGGTGCAGGCGCAGCTGAGCTCCTCGACGTGGAGGCGGCGCTGCGCGAGGTGGTTGAGGACGCCCTCGAGCATGCCCGCGAGCAGGTGGCAACACCGGTCATGGCGGCCCGGGCGGCCGACGAGCGCGCTGGACTCGACCTCGAGGCGGAGCACGCCGCGGGCCGACTCGGCGAGGTCGAATGCGACGACGCCCCAGCCCTGATCGCGCAGGAGGTCCGAGACCATCTCGACGACCTCGCGCATCGGTCGATCGCCCAGCGGAATCTCGTCCTCGCCGGAGGTCTCCAGCTCGATGACGAGGCGACGACCCGCGGCGAGGCCCCAGTCGTGGGCGATCATCCGCCATTGCGCCGAGGACTGCCTTTCGAACGTGCTCGCGAGCAGCTCGAACAGCACCACCGGCGTGGACAGGACGCGTTCGGCGTAGCGGTTGCGCAGGATGCCGCGCGCGGCCTCGTCGACGACCAGATCGCTCTGCCGCGGCGCCGGCTCGCGCGCCTCGGGCCCGGTGCGCTCGGGGAGGAACTGCCGGCGGTTGATGAGCAGGTACAGCCGCGGTGCCCCGGTCGCGCGGACGATCTCGACGTCCACGTTCTGCGCGCCGAACTTGAAGTCGAACACGTAGGCGAAGCGCACGCTCGTGCCGCCCGTGGTGCCCTCGGCGAGCGCCCGGAAGCGGCCGTGGAACTCCTCGGTGTTCGCGCACGGCGCGACGTCGGTGAAGAAGTTCCGCCCGACCACCGTGCTCGGATCGAGCCGAGCGAGGCGACCCTCGGCGAGGTTGTAGCGGAGGATGAGCCCGTCGCGCGCGAGGCAGACCACGCCGAAGGGCAGCTCGTCGAGCGCCGCGTCGTCGAGGTTGTCGACGGTGGTCGGATCGAACGCCGCGAATGACCGTGGCGGTCCGGTTCGGGCGGTGACGGAGGGTGGTGGCGGGATTGGGCTCATGGATCGAACATGGGGTTGCGGGGCCGCGGGAGCGCAGCCACGCGGCCAGGGTGACGCGCAGCTCGTGGAGGTCGGCGTATCGCTCGGCCGGGAGCTTGCGGGTGCCGCGGGCGAGGATCGCGAACAGGCGCGGATCCATCTCGACGTCACGCGGGTAGGGCAGGGCGGCGGTGCGGATGGCCTGGAACAGCGCGGGCAGGGAGTCGCCCGCGAACGGCGGTCGACCGGTGACGAGGCTGTAGATCGACACGCACGCCGACCACTGATCGGATGCTGGTCCGACCACGCCCTCGACGATGTGCTCGGGCGCCATGAAGTCGGGCGTGCCCGCGAGCGTGCCGGTCTGCGCGACCCCGGGCTCGAACACGTGCGACAGGCCGAAATCGAGCAGCACCGCCCGCTCGACGCCGGTGTCGTCGACGCCGAGCAGCATGTTCTCGGGCTTGATGTCGCCATGCACGATGCCGTGGCGGTGCACCGCTTCGAGGCCCGACAGCACGCCGAGCATGAGCCGCACGGCGCGGTCCTGATCGAGCGGTCCGTCCGCGGCGACGCGGCGGGCGAGATCATCCCCCTCGAGCAGCTCCATCACGAGGTACGGCGCGCCACGATCGTCGACGACGACGTCGTGCACCTGCACGATGGCGGGGTGACGGATGCGCGCGATGGCCCGCGCCTCGCGGATGAGGCGATCGTTCGACTCGGGGTGATCGCTGCGCATCCGTTTGATGGCGACCACGCGGTCGAGCCCGAGGTGACGCGCGCGCCACACCTCGCCCATGCCGCCGACCCCGAGGCGATCGAGCAGTCGGTAGCCCCGCTCGAGCAGGCGATCGGCGTCGACCCACGCGACCTCCGCGGGCGGGGCCCGTCGTTCGGGGCTCGCACCGAACCCCCGAAGCGTGTCGCGTCGTTCAGTGCCCATGGTCGGAGCGCGGGTGCCGTGCACGTCGGGGCCCGATCGGGCGACCACACCACGGCACGCTCCTCCTAGCAGACGGCCGCTGCGCGGCAAGCCGAGGGCGGGGCGGCCGCGCTCGTCCTGCACGCGGGCCTGCGCTCGCCCATGCCCCTTGGCGCACCGATGACGCGGCACCCGACGGCACGAACGTGCGGCGATTTCCTCCGCCGCATCAAATTTATGCCAGACCCCGGGGCTTGCGACAAGCCCGGGGCGCTGCGGCAGCGTCGTCGACGATGACGAACGCGACGATCGTGATCGCAGGTGCGGGCCCGACGGGCCTGATGTTGGCGGCGGAGCTGGCACTGGCGGGCGCCAAGGCCGTGCTGGTCGAGCCGCGCGCGACCCAGGACCTGCCCGGCCAGCGCGCCGGTGGGCTGCACGCGCGATCGATCGAGGTGCTCGATCAGCGTGGGGTCGTCGATCGCTTCCTCGCGCAGGGGAAGCCGGGACAGTTCGCCGGATACGCGATGATTCCGCTCGACCTCGCCGATCAGCCGACGCGTCACGGCTACGTGCTCGCGCTGCCGCAGGAGCCCATCGAGCGCACGTTGCTGGCCTGGGTCGAGCAGCTCGGCGTGACGGTGGTGCGCGGGGTCGAGGTCACCGACTTCGTGCAGGACGAGGCGGGCGTGGACGTGCGGCTGTCGAATGGTGCGTCGTTGCGTGCGGCGTTCCTGGTCGGCTGCGACGGTGGGCGCAGCGTGATCCGCAAGCGCGCGGGCATCGAGTTCGCCGGCGTCGATGCCTCCGTCAGCTACCTGATCGCCGAGGGCTCGATGACCACCGCGCCCCCGGTCGGCATCCGTCACGGTGCGCGCGGCGTGCAGGCGCTCGGCAAGATCGCCGACGATCGCATCCGCATGGTGCTCGCTGAGCCCGAGCTGCGCCACGGCGACGCGCCGAGCGTCGACGAGCTGCGCGCCGCGTTGGTCGCGATCTACGGCGACGACTTCGGACTGCACGACGTCACGTGGGCCTCGCGCTTCAGCGACATGGCGCGGCAGGCGGTGTCGTACCGCGCGGGCCGGGTGTTGCTCGCCGGCGATGCGGCGCACGTGCACTCGCCGACCGGTGGGCAGGGCTTGAACCTCGGCCTGCAGGACGCGGTGAACCTGGGCTGGAAGCTCGCGCTGGTCGTCGAGGGCACCGCACCAGAAGCCCTGCTCGACAGCTACCACGCCGAGCGACACCCGGTCGGAGCGCGGGTCATCGAGCACAACCTCGCGCAGACGGCCCTGCTGCGCGGTGACGATCGCACCGCCGCGCTGCGCCGCACGATGGCCGAGCTGCTCGCGACCGATGCGCTGCGGCTGCGCATGGGCGCGATGATGGCGGGGCTCGACATCGCGTACCACGACGACGGCGAACACCCTCTGCTGGGGCGCCGCGTGCCGGACCTCGACTTGGTCACGGCCCACGGCGTGACGCGGGTCTTCACGCTGCTGCACGACGCGCGCGGGCTGCTGCTCGACTTCGGCGGCGAGCTCGATGCGACACCGTGGGCCGATCGCGTGCGCCGGGTCGAGGCCCGACACGACGGCGCCTGGGTGCTGCCGGTCGTCGGCGCGGTCGCGCAGCCCCAAGCGGTGCTGGTCAGGCCCGACGGTCACGTCGCGTGGGTCGGTGACGGCTCCGACGATGGCCTGCGCGCAGCGCTGACGAGGTGGTTCGGCGCCCGCGGTCTGGGGTAGCGTCCGCGCGATGATCGACCTGCTCGAGCCCTACTTCCCACGCCATGACGACCGCCGCACGCCGTGAGGTGATGTTGGTACCGTAGACGCCGGGCCACGATGACCGACTCCCGCGACGACACCCTGCTCGGCTCGCGCGTGTCGGCCACCGATCGCCACCGCGAGGCCGTGGTCGTGCCCGCACGCGGCACCGAGATCGGCCGCTTCCTCGTGACCGCCGAGCTCGGTCGCGGTGCAATGGGCTCGGTGCACGTCGCCTACGACGCGGATCTCGATCGTCGCGTCGCGATCAAGGTGCTGTACGAGTCGCTCGGCCCCACCCCCGCGCGACGGCGGGAGCTACTCGGCGAGGCGCAGTCGCTGGCGCGCATCCAGCATCCCAACGTGGTCGCAGTGCACGACGTCGGGGTCTGGCAGGATCACGTCTACCTCGCGATGGAGTACGTCGAGGGCGAGACGCTCGCCGCTTGGCAACGCGCGCGCTCGCCCTCGCTGCGCGCGTTGGTGGAGGTCTTCATCGCCGCCGCCGAGGGCCTCGCAGCAGCGCACGAGGCCGGCGTGGTGCACCGCGACTTCAAGCCCAGCAACGTCTTGGTGGGCCCCAACGGGCGCGTCGTCGTGGTCGACTTCGGCCTCGCGATCGCGCGCGGTAGCGACGAGGGTTCGGCTGTGCGGCGTTCGATCGCGGCGCCCGCGGGCACGCCCGCGTACATGTCACCCGAGCAGTACGCCGGCGGCGCGCTCGATGGACGCAGCGATCAGTTCTCCTTCTGCGTGGCGTTGTTCGAGGCGGTCGCCGGCGCTCGACCGTTCCATGGCGACTCGGTCGCCGCGCTCGCGGCCGCGATCACGGGCGGCGTCCCGGATCGGGCGCGCGTCGATGCGATCCCGAGGCGGCTGCGTGCGATCCTGCTGCGCGGGTTGTCACCGTCGGCCGCCGACCGCTTCCCCGCGATGCGGAGCCTGGTGGCGGCGTTGCGCGGCGCCGTGCGGCCGCGGTGGCCGGGGCGCCTCGCGGTGGTGGGCACCGCCGCGCTCGCGGCGACGCTCGGCGGTCTCGCCTACCGCGGCCCGACGCCGGCGGGTCGCTGTGTCCCGGGGGCCGAGGCGATCGAGGCGGTGTGGCCGGCGCATGTGCGCGCGGCCCAGCTCGTCGTCTCGCAGGACGCCGGTGCGGCGTGGCTCGCCGAGCGCAACGACTACCTCCGCGGCGCGCTCGATCGCTACCTCGCGCGCTGGGCCGAGCTGCACGACGCGACGTGTGTGCCCGAGGGGCCGAGCGCCGCCGAGCCGCTCGCGCGCGAGCGGGCGTCGTGCCTCGACAACCGCTTCGCGGCCGCCCGCGGGCTCATCCAGTTGCTCGCGCGCGACGGCGTCGAGGCAACGCGCCTCGACGCGCTGCTCGGCACCTTGCCCGATCTCGACGAGTGCGCCGGCGACTACCCGGGCGCCGCGATGCGCGTGCCGGAGGACCCGGATCTCGCCCGTGAGGTCGCAGAGCTCAGTGAGCAGATCGTGCACGCGAGCATGGTGCGCCGCATGCACGACGCGACCGGTAGTCTCGAAGAAGTCGCCGCGCTGCGCCGCGCCGCGTACGCCACCGGGTTCGCGCCCATCGAGCTGCGCGCCGAGCTCGAGTACATCGCGGTGCTGGCCGCGCTCGATCGCAGCGCCGAGGCCGAGGCGGCCCTCGACGACCTCATCGCGCGTGCGCTCGAGCTGGGTGAAGACAGCCTGGCGGTCCGCGCCATCAACCGTGCACTGCTGGTGATGCAGCAGCGCAGAGACGTCGGCCCGGCGGAGGTGCGGCGCTGGAACGCGGCCGCGCTTGGCCTCTTGCACCGCATCGGCGATCCCCCGAGTCTGCTCGGCGACATCCACAACAACACCTGCCTGTTGCTCACCGATCTCGCGCAGCTCGAGGCGGCGCTGGCGAGCTGTGAGCGCGCGGAGGCGGCGTACCGCCAAGTCGAAGGCCCTCAGGTGTCGACGGTCGCGGCACGTATGAACCGTGCGAACGCTCTGATCTTGCTCGGTCGCCTCGAAGAGGCCGAGCGCGTGACCGCCGAGGCGAGCGCTGACTACGATGCTGCGGTGGGGCGTTCCCATATCGATGCCATCCGGGCGGTGGTGTATCGCTCGATGGTCGCGTCGCGCCGCGAAGATCGGCGCTCGGCGCTGCAGCTCGCCGCCGACGCGCTCGACCGCGTCCGCGCGGCCGGCTTGACCGGCGCGTTGGCGATCTCGACGCGCCTGCACTACGCGGCCGTCGCCGCGGCGCTAGGGCAGCTCGGCAGTGCACGCGAAGTGCTCGACGAGGCCCGCGCCGACCCCCGGGCTGCGGGCGTGGCCGCCGATCTTGCGATCGTGGCAATGCAGATCGAGCTCCACGCTGCGCAGCCGCTCGCAGCGCTCGCGATCGGCAACGCGGCGCTCGGTGATCCAGCCACCAATCCCCGCTGGGCCAAGCTGCAGGTGCTCCGGGGCACCGCGTCGTTGATGGCTCACGATGCCGCCGGTGCACTCGCGGCGTTCGAGGCCGCGCAGTCCAGGGGCGAGCCCGATCTCGGTTCGATCGAGCTGCCTGCGCTCGCGACCATCGCAGCGATCGAGAGCGGCGTCGCGGCGGCGCAGCTGAAGTGGTCGACGATATTCTGGGCGCAGATCGCCCGTCACGGCGAGTCGCATGCGTCCGAGATGGTGCGAGCGATGGCGCGCGGGCACTCGCCGGAGTCGCTCGCGATCGTTCGTCGCGAGCGCGACCTGCTCGCGGCCGCATCCCACCCCGGCTATCCGTGGGTGCAGATCGCGGACGGCTGGCTGCATCGCGAAGAGTAGTCGACCTGCGGTCGCCGCAGGCCGGCGCGAATCGGGAGAACTGCCGATGGTGCGCCGCGGTGGCCACCGGCTACGGTGGCGACATGCGGACAACACGTGCGTGCGTCGCCCTGCTGACCTCGGCCCTCGGCGCGTTCGCCTGCGCCACAGCGCCCGCCGATGGCTCCGATGCCGACAGCAGCACGTCGCACCACGGTGACGACGCGTCCTCGACCGCGAGCGCGACGGTGGGTAGCGGCGTCAGCTTCAGTGCCAGCGACGACGACGCCACCGCTGGGAGCTCGGCCAGCAGCGACGGCGCCAGCGACAGCGGCACCACCGACCCCACCGGCGATCCAGACCCCGATCCGTCGAGCGACTGCGCGCCGCTGCCGGCCCCGGAGGGCGCCGTCGTGATGGTGTCGCCGTCCGACGACCTCGCGGCGGCGATCGCCGCGGCACCGAGTGGGACCACCTTGGTGCTCGCCGACGGCACCTACGATGTCAGCGGCGCCAGCTACATCGTGTTCGCAGCCGACGGCGTGACGCTGCGCTCCGCCAGTGGCGATCCCGACGCCGTGATCATCGATGGCGGCTACGGCATCGGTGAGGTGTTCTCGATCGTCGCCGACGACGTCACCATCGCCGAGGTCACCATCCGCCGCGCCGTCAACCACCCCATCCACGTCACCGGCGGCGCCGACTCGAACACGCAGGGCACCGTGATCTACCGCGTGCACGTCGTCGATCCCGGTCAGCAGGCGATCAAGATCAACGCGAGCAACGGCTTCTACGCCGATGACGGCGTGGTCGCGTGCTCGAGCATCGAGATGACCGATGAAGGTCGGCCCCATGTCACGGACTGCTACACCGGTGGCATCGATGCCCACCTCGCGCGCGGCTGGGTCGTGCGCGACAACACCATCCGTGGCTTCTGGTGCGATGCTGGCCTCTCGGAGCACGCGGTGCACGTGTGGAACTCCGGCCGCGACACCGTCGTCGAGCGCAACCTGATCGTCGACTGCGCCCGCGGGGTCGGCTTCGGGCTGGGCGAGAACGGCAACGGCACCAGCCGCGACTACGGCGACGACCCTTGCCCGGGCGTGCAGGGGTTCGTCGGGCACTACGGCGGCGTCATCCGGAACAACATGATCGTCGGCGCATCGCCGTCGTTGTTCGCGTCGCAGTTCGGCATGGATTCCGGGGTCGCGCTCGAGCAGGCCTGCGACGCCACGGTCGTGCACAACACCGTGGTCGCGCTGCAGCAGCCGTTCGTGAGCATGGAGTACCGCTTCGGCAACACCAGCGCGCAGATCGTGAACAACCTCGTGAGCCACTCGATCACCATGCGGGACGGTGGTGCGGCCACCCTCGACGGCAACCTCGAGCAGGCCGCGGTCTCGCAGTTCGTCGACGCCGCCGCCGGTGATCTCCACCTCGTGGCGGGCGCGCCGGCGATCGATGCGGGCGTCGCCGGAGCGGGGATCGCAGACGACTACGATCGCGACGTCCGCGACGGGGCGCCGGATGTCGGCGCCGACGAGTGGACGCCGTAGCGATCAGCCCGGCACGAGTCCGTCCCAGAAGTCGCACTGCTCGGTGCGCACGCCGGCGCCGGTGAACGCCGGCACGTCGAGGCCCGCGAAGGGGTCGTCGGCGAGCTCGTAGTGCGGCCACGCGAGCGTCGCCGTGCTGGGGTCGCCGGTGCGGGCGAAGCTCGTCCACGCCTCGCCGAGCAGCTGCGCGAGCGCGAGGTCGTCGGTGTTGGGCGTGTACGCCAGCGGCCCGAACGCGACCGCATCGAAGTTGCCGAACACGTAGACGAGCTCGAGGCCGTGGAACGCCGAGGCGTCGCCCGTCGGACCCACGTCGTAGCCGTCGTACGAGAAGTGGTAGCGGTACACCGGCGCGCTGTGACCCTGTGCAGCCGCACGCAGGGCACGGCGGGCGTTGCAGATGAACTTTGCGTCGGAGGTGATCGCGGTCCAGGCCGCCGACGGCGAGGCGTAGTCCGCCAGGGGATAGCGCGCCTGCACCTGCGGCGCGAGCGGGCCGAAGCTCGCGAGCAGCAGTGCCGAGAAGCCCGCGTCGTCGAGCATGGGGGTGTCACGCGCGGTCTCCTCGGCGTTGGCCCCGATCACGAGTGGGATGTCGAGTGCATCGCCGTTGGCGAGGCGCTCGAGCGTCGACGCAGGCAGCGTCACACCGTCGACGTACGGGCTCCACGCCTGGCTGAGCGCCGAGACGGTGGGATAGCCGGTGGGTTCGGTGGTGAGGACCTGATCGACCGGCAACGCGCGCAGGCACGCGGCCACGTCGGCGACGTCGGTACACGGCGACGCCGCCAACCACGGGTCGGTGACCTCGCTGCGGTACACCGTCGCGCTACGCTGTTCGCAGGTTCCGCTCTGCACCATCGCGCGTCCGAAGAGCCCTTCGGCGTCCGGCGTGCCGACCAGCGCGCAGGTGTCGACCGCCCCCGCCGACTCGCCGAACAGCATCACCTGCCCTGGGTCGCCACCGAATGCGGTGATGTTGTCGTGCACCCACTGCAGTGCCGCGAGCTGATCGAGCAGGCCGTAGTTGCCCGACACACCGCGGGGATCGTCGGCATCGAGCGCATCGAGGGCGAGCCATCCGAGCGCGCCCAGTCGATACTCGACGGTCACGACCACGACGTCGTGCGCAGCCGCGAGTCGAGCGCCATCGTAGAGCGGGTCGCTCGTGCTCCCCACCGTGTGGCCGCCCCCGTGGATGAACACCATCACCGGGCGCATCGCGTCGGCCGTGGCGGACGGCGTCCAAATCGACAGCGTCAAACAGTCCTCGTCGCCGACGATGGGTCCCGTTTCGCTCGCGAGCTGCGGGCACATCGACGGCACCGCGGTCGCGTCGCGCACGTCGGGCCAACACGGAGCAGCCGCAGGTGGCTGCCAGCGCAGCGCGTCGATCGGGGCCGCAGCGTAGGGCACACCGAGGAACGCGGTGACGCCATCCATGGTGGTGCCACGCACGGCGCCGCTCGTGGTCGCCACGGCGTCGACGGGCAGTGGCTCCGGCGCAGCGCAGCTGGGGTTGCCACCCGTGCCCGAATCCGCACTCTCGCCGGCATCTTCCGTGCTCGTCGACGTGGTGCCGGCCGACGCCGAGCCATCGAGTGAGCTCATCGTGATCGGCGCATCCTCGTGGCATCCGACGATCGTCGTCGTTGCCAGCACCAGCGCCCTCGTCGATCGCCATGGCATGTTGGGCTCGATCCTAGCAAGTCAGGTGCCAGCCTCGACGTCGAACATGGCCCGCGGCGGTCAGCCAGCGCCGCGCGCGAGCCCGCCGCCCTTGTCCGAGGTCCATCGACGCGAGGCAAAGGTGAGCGGCAGCTCATGGTGCTGCGAACCGGCCGGCCATGGCCGTGCGTGCGAACATCTCCGCGCGCCGGCATCGCGCCAGCGTCGCAACGGCTACGCGCCTCGATCCATGGTTTGCGCCGAGCGTCGCGTTAGTATCGTTGATCTTGGACGGGCCCGGCACAGACCACGTCGACGACGACACCGCGGTCGCGTTGTTCGCCGGCGAGCTGTCGCCTGCACGCGCGCACGAGGTGCGCCGTCACGCGGTGGCTTGCGAGGCGTGTCGGCAGTACCTGGCCCAGCTCGCGCGCGTGTGGGGTTCCGACGATACGGTCGGTCGCGTGGGAGAGCTCGAACGCCTGCGCGCGGGGGCTCTGATCGGACGCTATCGCCTCCTGCGTCCGATTGGGCGCGGCGGCATGGGCGAGGTGTGGGCCGCGCGCGATCCAAGCCTCGATCGCGAAGTCGCGGTGAAGGTCCTGCGCGTCGATCTCGACGTCGCACGAGTGGGCTCCATCATCGAAGAGGCGACGTGGCTCGCTCAAGTCTCCCATCCCAACGTCGTCGAAGTGTTCGAGGTGGTGCGGCTGGCCGAAGGTGCTGCGCTCGTGATGGAGCTGGTTGCGGGCGAGACCCTACTGCTCTGGCAGCGTCGGCCGGGCCGCACGACGGCAGAGATCGTCGCGTGCTATCGCCAAGCACTGGCGGGCCTTGCGGCCGCCCACGCGGTCGGCGTCACGCATGGCGACTTCAAGCCGCACAACGTGTTGGTCGGCGACGACGCAAGGGCACGGGTGGTCGACTTCGGTTTGGCATCGTCTACCGGCGTCACCGCCGATGGCGCGAGTGCCAGCCGCAGCACGCCGCGCGGCACCGCAGCCTATATGGCGCCAGAGCTGTGGAAGGGCGGCGTTGCCGACGCACGCAGCGACCAGTTCTCGTTCTGCGCGTCGTTGTGGGAGGCGCTGGCGGGCGCGCGCGCGTTCGAGGGCGATGACATCGACTCGCTGCGTCGCGCCGTGCTCGCCGGCGAGCTGACACCCCCGCCGCGGCCGCTGCCGCGGGCGCTCGCGGCGGTGTTGCGTCGGGGCTTGAGCCCTGAGCCGGAGCGGCGATGGCCGGATCTCGCCGGCTTGGGCGACGCGCTCGCCAGCGCCGCGCGGCCGCACGGGTTCGCGAGCGCAGCTGCGCTGCTGACAGTCGTCGCCTGCTTGTCGGCAGTGTTCGCGCTACCACGTGGCGCCGATGATACGTGCGACGATGTCGATGGCTCGCGGGTCGCGACCTGGGATGACGACGCGGCGGCGTTCACCACCCAGCAACTCGTCGATGGCGCTGGCGAGGACTACCGCCGACCAGCAGCGTTCGTGACCCGGGCGGCCTCACGGGCGGTCCAGCAGTGGCGCTCCGAGTTCGCCATCGCGTGCGAGGCCCCGCGAGAGCGAGGTCGTGACCGTCGGGCGTGCCTCGAGCGCCAACGCGCGCTGCTACTGCGCTGGTTCGATGCCGTCGGTGACGTCGACCTGACCCGTACGCGGGCCGATGGCGTCGTCGCCGACCTCCCGCGGCCAACTGACTGCCGGCTCGCCCGCGACGAGCCGGTCGGCGAGTCGTTCGACGCCGTGTTGCGGCGGCGGCTATCGGCGACCGCGCGGGAGATCGACGAAGACGCCACCGACGAAAGTCGCGCCCGCGCCAACGCGCTGCTGCTGCAAGCTCGAGATGCCGCTTCGCCCGCGACCATTGCGATCGCCGAGGGCGTGTGGGGCTACGCACTCCTGCGCGATCACGAGTACGAGGCTGCACTTGCGGCCAGCAGCCGCGCACATCTGGGCGCGCTTGCGGTCGGTGACACGCTGCTCGCGGCCGACTCCGCCAAGGTCGCCGCTTCGATGGCGGTCGAGCTCGGGCGGGTCGACGACGCGCGTCGCTGGCTCCGTCACTTCGAGGTGAGCGGCGACCCCGAGGCTCCGGACTTCGCTGCCGAAGTCCACATGATTGCCGCCGACATCGCCTACATCGCGCGCGAGTACGAGATCGCCGATGGTGAGCTCGCCCAGGCGCTATCCCTCGCCGCTGCCGACAGTCCGATGCGACCGCGCGCGCTGGGTCTTCGAGGTCGCCGCCTCCTCGAGGGCGGTCATATCCGCGAGGCGATCCCTGCCTACGAGGAGATGATCGAGTTCGTGGCCACCCACACCGGTCCGCGCAGCCCCGACATCGCAGTCGCGCTGGAGGGGCTTGGTGTCGCGCGGGCGATGCTGGGACAGACGGAGGCGGCGATCGAGGCTTTCGACGACGCGAGGTCAATCGTGCTCGAGCGCTGGGGCTACGATAGCGAGAGACATGATGAACTCATCGGCAACTACGCACAGGTCCTGGCGCTCGCAGGCCGGCGGGAGGCTGCGCGCGATCTGCTCGCCGAGGTGGCCGTACGACGACGGGCACGGCAGGGCGCGGAGGACCCCGCGCTGGTGCTCTACTACGTGACGGTAGCGAAGTTCGAGACCGAGCTCGGCGATCATTGCGCCGCATTGCGCTGGCTCGACGACGCAGCGGAGATCGATCGTGTCAATGGCAGCCAGTCGTCGTTCCTCGCGGCTTCGATCCGGGCCGCTGCGTTGGATGGGGTGGGCGAGTACGACGCTGCGCTTGCCGTCTGGGATGAGGCACGCGAGGTGGCCGCGGACGACATCGATCGCCACGCGGCCGAGCTCGGACGTGCGCGGATCTACGCGGCGACGCGCGAGTGGGTTGCAGCCGCCGCTGCGATCAGCCGCGCGCGCGAATTCGAGGCTGCGCTCGGGCCCGAGTTCTCGCTGCGGCGCGGCGACATGGAGCGCTTGGCTGCCCTCATTGCCACCCGCAGCGGGCAGCCGAAGCTCGCGCGAGAGGCGATTGCTCGCGCGCGCCGGGCGTTGGCGCAGTCGGCTTTGCCGGATGATCGCGGCATCGAAGCCGACTTGCGCGAGCGCGAGCGCGAGCTCGACGCCCCGACGGTGCGGGGCAGAGCTGCAACTGCGAGTGCGGCGGACGCACGTCGACGGTAGCCACGGATGCGGCAGCGCTCGTGGTCTCAGTCTGCGACCAGCAGCAGGCCGTCTCGATCGGCCAGCATGACGGACATCGCAGGTGTGCCGTCGTTGATGGTCGGTGCCTGAGTACCCTCGATGTGGTGATAGCCCGCTGGCACGTCGACAGTCTGCGGGCCGTTGCCTTTGGGGTTCACCAACGCGAGGCCGTGCTCGAAGCGACGCATCCACACGCCATTCTGGTAGGCATCGGTCTGCGGTGGATCGATCGGCATCCCGAGCCACTTGCTATTCGAGTTGCCGGCGAGATCGTACTCGTCGAACCATGGCACCTCGTGGTAGCCGCCGACCGACGCCGAGAAATAGCCGTCGAGCATCAGCGTGGTCGCGAACGCGTAGCGGAAGTCCTGGTAGGCGTCGGCGCTGGGTAGCGCCACCTCGAACATCACCAACGCCGGTGCCAAGAGGTTGGTGCCGACCTCGCGGTACCATTCCATCGCGCGGTACCACCCCGTGGGCTGGTTCTCGATCGAGTAGCTGGCACCGGCATGTGTCAACGAGAATGAGATTTTTGGGTTGAGAGTTTAGTGAAGTCCGAGCTCGCTCTCCGAGCGATTCTCGGGTGGGTTGATCCAGACTGCCTTGGGGAGCGTGGGCACCTGCGGTGGGCCTGCGACGAAGCGCTCTGGGTTCTTCGCGAAGGCTTCGTTCATCACGAGCTGGCGCTGCGCGAGGACCTCGGTGGCGCGCCCGAAGAAGACGTCGGCGGGAGTGAGGCGAGCGATGCCGGAGTGCCGGTGCTCGTCGTTGTACCAGGCGAAGAAGCGCCGGCAGAAGTCGCGCGCGTGGTCGAAGCTCTCGAAGCGCTCCGGGAAATCTGGGTGCGACTTGAGGGTGTGGAACTCGGACTCGGAGTGCGGGTTGTCGTTGCTGACGCGCGGTCGGCTGAACGACGCCGTGATCTCGAGGTCGCGCAGCAGCTGCTTCACAGTCTTGCCCCTGGGCACGGGCCCGCGGTCGGCGTGCAGCTTGAGCGTGCCCGGTTCGATCCCGTGGCGGTTGCACGCCTCGCGGATCAGCTTCGCCGCGAGCTCGCCGCTCTCCTCGTGGGCGAGCATCCAGCCCGGGTTGTAGCGGCTGAAGAGATCGATGATCACGTACAGCGGGTAGTAGGTGTACTTCACCGGACCGCGCAGCCACGTCACGTCCCACGTCCAGACCTGGTTGGGTGCCGTGGCGATCAGTTCGGGTCGCGCGTACTTTGGGTGCCGGGCTTGATCGCGGCGCTCGCGGATCTCGTCCTGCAGCGCCAGAATCCGATACATCGTGCGGGGATGGCAGAGGTAGTGCTGCTCGTCGAGCAACGTGGCGTGCACGGTCGCCGGCGCCTTGTCGACGAAGCGCTCGGAGTGGAGCACCTCAAGCACGTTGGTCCGCTCGGCTTCGGAGAGCGCGCGTGAAGGTCGTCGACGTGGTCGGCGGGGGCCATGCAGGGCCGGCTGCCGCCAGCGGTACGCAGTGCTCCGCGGCACGCCGAGCGCCTCGCAGGCGACCGCCACGCCGAGCTGGTCCGCGAGTTCGTCGACCGCTGCCTTCACGTCGGCTCCTCGGTGTCGTCGCTGTCCAGCCCCAACACCTCCGAGAGTTTTTTTTGGACCTCGATGATCTTCTCGGCCTTGCGCAGCTTCTCGCGCAGGCGCTCGTTGTCACGCCGCAGCTTCTCCAGCTCGGCCTGCTCCGCCGTCTGCTTCGGCTTGGGTCCGCGTTTGCGCTCCAACGCCTTCAACGTACCCTCGAGCCTCTGCCCGCGCCAGCTCGTGAGGTGCGACGAGTACAGGCCCTCTCGCCGCAGCAGTGCGCCCACTTCGCCCGGCTTCGTGCAGGCGTCGGCATCCTGCAGCACGCGCAGCTTGTACTCCTTCGTGAAGCGCCGCCGATGCGCTCTCTCTCGGGTCTCCGTCTCGACCTTCCGTGGGTTCGCGCTCGATGTCATTTCGTACATGGTCCCTCGCGCCCCTCAGTAAATTCCGGCTCGGCAGTGTCTCATCCCTCGTTGGCACAGGGGGCACCCATCACGTGCTCGAGGTAGGCACCGTGGACGATGTTCTTGTACTGTTCGAAGGGATCGGCGTCCGATGGCTTGTACTCGCCCGAGAGGTCGTTGTCGGCGTTCACCATGATCAGCATCTCGGGGGCGATCTCCCGTGCGCGCTCATAGTAGGCGCGTTGCCCGTCACGCCAGGCGTCCTGCACGGCAGGGTCGTCGTTGTCGTCGTTGTCGCCGTCGCCGTCCCAGTCGGCGTTACTACGCGGACGCCACATGTTGTTGTCCGAGTACCAGACATCGAGGCCGATGTTGCCGACCAAGCGCTCGTGGTCGGATCCAGCAAGCCACTGTGGCCAGTGATCGCCGTTGGCATCGGGTGTGGTGAACAGCGTCAAGTTCGTGTCCCACGCACCGTAGCCGCCGTTGGCCCAGTCGGTGTGGTTGCCGTTGGCGTCACGGGCCCACCAGTCGCCCTCGCCGCCGGGACCGAGTTCGGCGTCGAGTTTCTCCCGCAGTGCAGCGCTCGATGGGGTGCTGTTGTGCACCTCGGTCATGATCGTGTAGTTCGCGAGCAGCATTTCCGGATGCAGCGCGCGGATCTCGGCGATCGCCGATGCCGGCGTGGCATCACCGGGACCCCAGCCGTAGTACATGCCCAGCACCGCGAGATCGAGCCGGGCGATCTCCGCCTGGTACTCAGGATCGTCGTACGACTTCGGGTTGCCGATGAGCATGCCACCCAGGCGCGGGAACGGCAGCATCGGCGTTTCCTCGCCGGTCTCGCCGCTGCTGTCGCCCGAGTCGTCGGGACCGCCGGTCGTGCCGCCGGTAGAGCCGTTCGAGCTACCGCTCGATGTGTCGCCCGCGGTACCAGTGCTGCTGGTGGTGGGGACGGTCCAGGTCGTGCCGGCTTCGCCCGCCGTGGTACTACCCTCGGCACCCTCGCTGCGGACGTCGTCGGTCGGGGCACAGCCCCACGAGAGCAATAGCGCACAGCCGACGCGGATGGGGGACGTGCTCGAGAAGCGCATCGAGGCGTCGACGCGACGAACTCGGGAAGCGTCGCATCGGGGCGGCGTTTTTTCTTCATTGGAGCGCGCACGCAGCGGCGAGGGCGCGGCGCGGGTATCCTGGCCGTTGCGATGGTCACCACCCTGATGGACTCTCGCGCAGTCTTCTGCGCCGCTCTGACGCCCGAGCTGCGCGCCAAGTGGCAGGTCAGCGACGAACTCGAGGCACAGCTTGACGCTGCATGGGCGCGCGCGCTCGCAGCCTTTCCTGGGATCGCCGCCCACGCGCACGCGTTCCTGCAACATCTCGCGGCCGTGGTCGACGCGGAGGTGCTGCCCGCGCTCGCACGCCTCGACCTCGAGGGCTTGGCGCTGGCGTTCGCGGGCGCACGTGGCCTCGATGGGGCCGCCGATACGCTGCTGCGGCTCCACCAACACGATCTACGGCTCGCACTGGTGCGTGCAGGGCTGGAGGGCGACGCGGCCCACGAGGTCCGACAGCGCGTGTTGGTGAAGCTCTTCGGCGCCACCGCCCATCTCGCGAGCTACCGAGGTCGGGGAGACTTCGGCGCGTGGCTCAAGAGCGTGACCGTGCGCGAAGCCATGACGTGGCGGCGCCGCAGCGATGCTCGCGAGCAGGGTGACGAGCGCGAGATCGCGGCGGCCGACGTGTTGGGTACGCAGCCCGAGGAGTCCTTGATCAAGGGCCTGTTCGGCGACCGTGTGGTCGCGGCACTGCGCGATGCGATCGCAGTGCTCGAGCCCGATGATCGGGCTCTGCTACGCAATCGCTTCGTCGATCGGCTCACCCTCGATCAGCTCGCGCTGGTCCACGGTGCCCACCGGGCCACGGTCGCGCGCTGGCTCGCGCGCTTGCGCGATACCCTCGCGGAGGGCATACGCACGCGCCTGATCACCGAGCCCGATCTCGCGCCCGAGGAGTTCGAGCGCTGGGTCGGCTGGGCGCGCAGTCGCATCGAGTTCAGCCTCGGAGGGCTGATCGACGACGCCTCGCGGGGGTGAGCCCAGTCTGCCGTTGCCTCTCGGGTTGGCGCCCGCGCAAATGCCGGGCTGGCGGCGGCCCCGATCGCCTTGACGCGCCGCAGAACCAAGGCGGAGGCTCGATCACCCTGTCCGAGTACCCGACGCCGGCGCCGTCCGATGCGGGGTCCGATCGCGACACGCTCGCCGCGATCGGGATCGAGGCCGCGTCGATGGTCGCACTCGAGGCCGGGCTCGCCCGCGAGCGCACCCGCGAGGCGTTGTTCGGTGCGGCCGGGCGCGCGCTCCAGGTCGATCGGTTCCGGGTGCTCGAGCGCGTCGGCGCCGGCGCGATGGGGGTCGTCTACGCGGCGTACGATCCCGACCTCGATCGCCGCATCGCGCTCAAGCTCCTGCATGCCGGCGCGCCCACCCACGGCACGCGCGAGCGCATGTTGGCCGAGGCCCGCGCGCTCGCGCGACTGAGCCACCCCCACGTGGTCGCGGTGTTCGAGGTCGGCGTGTGTGGCGACGACGACCAGACCGTGTTCCTCGCGATGGAGTACGTGCGCGGTCGGACGCTCCGGGCGTGGCGCGAGCAGGTGCAGCCCGATTGGCGCGCAATCGTGCAGGCGTACGCGCAGGCGGCCCGGGGCCTGGCGGCGGTGCATCGCGCCGGGCTCGTGCACCGCGACTTCAAGCCCGACAACGCAATGATCGACGTCGACGGTCGCGTGCGCGTGATGGACTTTGGGCTTGCCCGCGCCGATCCGACTGGCGCCGCGACGCTGGCCGGCGCGGCGCGGCTGGCCGGCGCCGCGACGCAGGCCGACGCATCGTCGTCGGCCAGCCTCGCGACACCGCCGATGCTCACGCGCTCGGGCGTGCTGGTCGGCACGCCGGCCTACATGGCGCCCGAGCTGTTCGATGGCGCGCCCGCCGATGCACGCAGCGACGCGTGGGCGTTCTGTGTCTCGCTGTACGAGGCGCTGTGGGGGCATCGACCGCACCGCGCGGCGACCCCAGAGGCGCTGGTCGGGGCCTTGATGTCGCGCGCGCCGACCCCCGAGCCGAGCGCGCGCGTGGGCGTGCCGCGGCGGATCGTCGCCGCGATCATGCGCGGGCTGTCACCGACACCGGCAGATCGGTGGCAGTCGCTCGACGCGCTCGCCGAGGTGCTCGAGGATCGCAGCCGCGGGCGCGCGCGAGCGGTGGCCTGGCTCGCAGCCGCAGGGGCCCTGGTGGTCGGTGCGGCCGCGCTCCAGGCCCGCACGCGCGCGCAGGCGTGTCAGGGCAGCGCGCTGGCCTTCGCCGAGGCGTGGAACGACGGCACCGCGGCGCAAGTGCGCGAGGCCTTCGCTGCGACCTCGGCGAGCTGGTCGGCGCGAGCCGGCGAGGACGCGAGCGAGGCGCTCGCGCGCTACGGCGAGCGTTGGGTCGAGGAGCACCGAGCCGCGTGCATGGCTGCGCGCGTCGATCACACCCAGTCGGATGCGATGCTCGACCGGCGGATGCGGTGCCTCGAGGATCGCCGTCGCGACTTCGTCGCGTTGGTCGACGCGCTGCGGGGCATCGACGACGACGCGCTCGAGCACGTCGAGCCGGCGATCCGCGGCCTGGTTCAGCCGCAGCAGTGCGGCGATGCGGCGTACCTCGAGGGTGCGGTCGTGTCGCCACCGCCACCCGCGGTTGCGGACGCGGTCGACGCGTTGCGGACGCAGCTCGCCGACGTCCGGGCGATGTACGAGCTCGGGCGTTCGGTGCAGGCGCGTGCTCGCGTTGCCGGCGTGGTCGAGGCCGCGCAGCAGATCGGATACCCGCCGCTGGTCGCCGAGGCCAGCCTCGGGGTTGGGTCCGTCGAGCTCGCACTCGACGAGGTCGAGGCCGCGCGGGCGCACCTCGAGCAGGCATACTTCGTCGCCCGCACCGTCGTCGATCACCGCACCGCGGCCGACGCGGCGATGGAGCTGGCGTCGCTCACGGGCACGCACACCGACGAGCTCGCGCTGGCGCAGCAGTGGCTGCGCTTGTCCGCGGTCGAGCTCGACGACAGCTTCGAGGCGCGCGCGGAGCTCGACGGGCTCGAGATCGCGGTGCTCACACGCGAGGGGCGTCTCGAGGACGCGTTGGCGGCGGCGCAGCGGCTGCTCGCGCGGGCCGAGAGCGCGTGTCCGCGGGGCTGCGAGGCGCTCGCGGACGCGCACCAGGAGCTCAGCCGCCTCTACGACCACCTCGGCCGCGGACGCGAGGCCGAGCCCCACGCCCTCGCCGCGCTCACGCAGGAGTCGGCGCTGCATGACCACGACCATCCCCACCTCGCGCGGGCCCACTACGTGCTCGGCGAGTTGCTCGACTCGGTGGGGCGCCATGCCGAGAGCCACGAGCAGCTGATCGTCGCGCTGCAGATGCGCGAGCGCATGCTCGGGGTCGATCACCCCGAGACGGCGATGAGTCGCGTGCGCCTGTCGACGACCTTGCTCGCGCTCGGGCGCGGCGACGAAGCGGTGCAGCAGGCCACGCGCGCGGTCGCCTCGGTGAGGGGCCGCTCCGAGCCGCTGCTGCTGGCGGCGGCATTGAGCGAACTCGGCGGCATCCACGGCGATCTCCATCACTACGCCGAGGCGCGCACAGCCTACGAGGAGGCGCTCACCCTCGAGCGTGGCGTGCACCCCGATGGCGACCCGAACCAGGCGATCGTCATCTCCAACCTCGCACGGGTGGCGAGCCAGCAGGGTGATCACGTGGCGGCGCTGGCCGGCTTCGAGCAAGCGTTGGCGATGCGGCGCGCGCACGTCAGCGGCTACGATCCGCTACAGTCGGTCTTCCTGACCAACGCCGGGCGCACGCTGCTGGATCTCGGGCGCAACGTCGAGGCGCTCGCACGGCTGCGCGAGGCGCTCGCGCTCTCGCGCGACGAGGAGATCAGCCGCCACACGGTGATGGCCGCCGGCCTGGCCGCGGCCGCGCTGCGCCCCGAGGATCCCGCGGCCGCGCAGGCCGTGATCGCCGAGGTGCGTGGGCGCTGCGACGCCGCTGCTGCGGCGGTCAGGGCTGCGGCGGGCTGCGAGCGGCTCGGCGAAGGCGAGTGATGCCGCGGCCGCGGCACGTCGAAGTCGCAGGCGACGGACGAGCAGCCAGACGATGAGGGTCAGCATGCGTCGTCCCATCACGGCGCGCGCACGCCGGTGTCCGTCCGTGGCAGGGCATCGAACTCGGCGGCCAACTCCTGCGCAGCGCGCTCGTAGGCGACGGCCTTGCGCAGGCGTCGATGGCCTGCGATCGCAGCACCGCACACGAACGCGAACACGACACCGGCGACCACGGCGGCACGGCGCTGGCGCTCGGCGCGACGCTCGACGCGGCCGAACACGCCGCCTTCGCGGACCGCGGCGGCGGTGTCGATGTAGATCACCCCGACGCGCGGTCGCGCCACCGGCAGGCGCGCGTCGACGCGCGCCCGCTCGGCGCGGTCGAGGCCGGCCGGCGTCGTGTGGCCCATGTGGGTGACGAGGCCCAGCTCGGGTGCGGCGCGGAAGTCGATCTCGGGGTCGATCACGAGCCGGTGGATCTCGGTGCCACGCACGATCGGGAGCGGCAGCACGCCCTGTGCGAGCACGGTCGCCAGCGGCAGGCTCGCATGCAGGTGGCCGCTGGCGTCCGGGGTCAGCGCGACGATCCGTCCTTCGTCGTCGCGCACCGGCGCATCGTCGGAGCTCGCAGCCGCCGGGAGCGGCACGGCGAGCGCGAGCGCCTCACCGACGTGTGCACGCGAGGGGATGCACTCCACCCGGACGGTCTCGTCGACCACGGCGACGTGGTGGTGCGCCTCCGCGGCGATCTCCGGCTGCGCGAGCGCCAGCCACCAGCACGCGGCGTTCATCGACCCACCACGCGGTCGATGCCGCTGTCGAAGACGGTGTTCTCGGGCAGGATCGGCGACGCCATCGCCACGAACTGCAGCATCGCGGCCAGCTGCACGAACACCGTCACCGACAGTGGGATCGCGAGCAGGCCGCGGTTCATCTCGGCCGGGGCACGCACCACCGTGCTGCGCGCAAACGTCACGACCGCGACCACCAGCGCCGCGATCGCCGAGCCCATGCCGAGGTAGGGCCCGGCCCACGAGCTGGTGTGGTAGTAGAGCGCGACCAGCGGGGACATCACCGCCAGCACCAGCGTGCCGGCGAACAACGAGGTCGCGAACGACAGCAGCAGCTCCCGCGCGGATGATCCGTGGGCGCCCAGCCGCAGGGCCAGCAGTCCGGCGGGGATGGCCGAGAGCGCCGAGAGCAGGACGACCATCGGCACCTTGTAGGCGTTGCCGAGTGCGAGGACGATCGACGAGCTGCCGGCCGCCAGGGCCCCAGATGGCCGCGAACACCAGCGCGGCCAGGGTTGCGGCGATCGTGAATTGGGTACGTTGGGCGGGACCTTCGTACTCGACCCGTTGGCCGACGGCCAGCTGCAGCAGATTCGACATGAGCGAGAGTGCGGACGACATCGGGTCGGAGCGTCCCATCGCCATGCGAAGCGGCCGTCGCAGTGCAGTCGCACGCGCGGCAAAGACCGGTGAAACCGCCATGAACCCCGATTGCGGCGGTTGTCGTCGAATCGGGACGGCAGGGCTTGTGTGGGCGTGCGCCCACGATGTGAGCCGCGATCGGTCGTCGAAGCGATGCATGCGGACTCGGAAGTCGAGGCCTCGATCGGTGTCGAATCGGTGTCGATCCTCGGCGGGCCCGCGCGTCGGCGTCGGCGGGTGACCGTCCCCCTTGCGTGCCAACCACTAGGCAAACGCGCCCGCCATCCGCGATACTACGTTGGCCCTTCACCATGGACTTCATGCGTTCGAACCTGCCCTCGACCGTGCTCGCACCGATGCTCCTCACCGCCTGCCCATCGGCCTCGCCCGATCAGGTCGGCGAGGACAGCGGCTCGTCGGGCATCGTGACGACGTCCCCGAGCGGCACGTCACTCTCGGGCACCGCATCGGCTTCGGACACCGGCAGCGGCAGCTCGGGCAGCTCGGCCGACAGCACCGACACCGACCTCAACTGCGGCGTGGTCGACTACGAGCTGCAGGCGGTGCCACCGAACGTCGTGCTCGTGCTCGACAAGTCCGGCAGCATGGTCAGCGACAACGATGTCGACGGCAACGGCGAGATGGACGGCTTCTGGGACCACGACGCCGATCCGATGACCCCACCGATCTCGCGCTGGAACAGCCTCTACAACGTCGTCGAGTTCGTGGTCGACGGCTTCGACACCCAGATCAACTTCGGCGGGGTGCTGTTTCCGTCGCAGAACGCGACCAACCAGTACTCGGCCAACGCCTGCAAGGTCGCGACGACGCCGGAGATCCCGGTCGCGACCACGAACGCCGCGGCCATCCTCGCCGGCATCCCCCCTGCGACCGCGACCACCGAGATCCAGGGCGCGACGCCGGCGACCGCGGGCATCCAGACCGCGCTCGATCACCTCGCGACCCTCGACCCCGAGGTGCCGAAGTTCCTCATCCTCGTGACCGACGGCGCCGCCAACTGCAGCGCCGACAATCCATCGCCGCCCGATCTGCTCGAGGTCTACGACGACAACCTCCCGGTCTTGGTCGGGTCGGCCTACACCGACCTCGGCGTGCCGACCTTCGTGGTCGGCATCGACATCGTCGATGCGCTGGCGGGCGTCGGCGCCGACGGGGTCCCCGAGGCCAACACGTTCGTCGAGCTGAACGCGGTCGCCGAGGCCGGCGGTAGACCGCAGCCCGGCAACGAGAAGTTCTTCAACACGGTCAACGAGCTGGAGCTCATGTCCGCGCTGGGCGAAATCGCCGGCGCCGTGGTGAGCTGCGTGATTCCCCTGGAACCGCCGCCGGACTACCCCGACTACGTCGAGGTCCAGGTCGGCGGCGTCGACATCCCGCGGGTCGATGACTGCAGCACCGAGGACGGCTGGGTCTTCAGCAACCCCGATGGGCCCTACGACTCGCTCGAGCTGTGCGGCAGCGCGTGCGATCAGCTCATCGCCGTCGGCACCGTCGATGCGACCTACGGCTGTCCGCCGGCCGGCTGATCCCGAGTTCGTGCGAAGGCCCCGCGCAGCCGCGACGGGGCGCCCACCAGTAGGCATTGCTCACCCAAGGACGTGCAGACCCGCGCGCACGTCGACCGCGAGCCAGCGGGCACTTCGAGAGACGAGCCGACGACCATGCAACGCGATCCAATTTCCTTGGAGCCGACAACCGCCCGCGAATATCCTGACGCGATGATGCGGACTCGTCTCGACTCGTTGCGACCCACGCCCGGTGCAGCGGCGCTGCTGGCCACCTTGTCGTTGGTGGCGTTGACGGGCTGCCCCGGTGGCGATGCCTCGGGTGTCACCTTCGGCACTGGCACCGAGGGCGGCAGTCTCACGGCGGGCGACTCGAGCTCGATCACGCTGAGCGGTGGCGAGACCACCACCGGCGGTGGCTCGAACTCCGCAGGCAGTGACAGCAGTGGTGCCGCCGTCGACACCAGCGGCGACAGTGGCCCCGGTGGCTGCACCGGCAACGCCGACTGTGCGGACGACCCGGGCGGGCCGGTGTGCGATCCAGCCAGCGGCACCTGCGTGGCTTGCACGGCCGACGACGACCCGTGTACCGCGGGCAACTACTGCAACGACGCCGATCACACCTGCGTGCCGGGCTGCGCAAACGATGACGACTGCGAAGGTGATCTGACCTGCAACGTCGCGACCCACGGCTGCGAAGGCTGCACGATGGACAGCGAATGCGCCGCCGGCTTCGTCTGTGACACCGGCGCTTGCGTGCCGGGCTGCAACGATCAGCAGGCCTGTCCCAACGGTCTCGCGTGCTGCTCGAACGAGTGCATCGACATCGCGGTCGACGTCGCCCACTGTGGCGGCTGCGACTCGCCGTGTGCGCCCGACCATGCCACCGCCGACTGCAGCGGTGGCGTCTGCGGCGTCGGTAGCTGCGACAACGGCTACGAGGACTGCAACGGCGCCGCCAACGACGGCTGTGAGGTCTCCGGTGCCTGCGCCTGCGCGCCGAACCAGCAGTACGCTTGCTACACCGGCCCGATGGGCACCCAGAACGTCGGGATGTGTGCCGACGGCGTGCAGACCTGCAACGCCCAGGGCACCGCGCTCGGCCCCTGCGTGGGCCAGGTGCTGCCGGGGATCGAGCTCTGCAACAGCGGCGCCGACGAGAACTGCGATGGCACCACCGACGAAGACCCCGACTTCGACGGCGACGGCTGGACGCAGTGCGGCGGTGACTGCTGCGACGAGATCGGCATCGGCTGCCTGGCGCCGGAGCTGGTCAACCCCGGCGCGTTCGAGTTCGGCGGCAACACCGTCGATGACGACTGCGACGGCACCACCGACAACGTGGTGCCGACCTGCGACGCCGGCATCGCGAGCAACACCGCGAGCGCCGACAACTACGCGCGCGCGATCGATCTATGCCAGTTCACCGACTTGAACCCGGCCGATCCCGCCGATCGCACGTGGGGCGTCATCAACGGCACCGCCGCGCTGCGTCGCGCGGACGGTACGGCGAACCCGGCGGCCAATTCCCGCTCGGTGCGATCCGGCTTCGGCACCGTCATCACGCCGCAGTACGGCGCGCGACTTGCGGTGCTGTCGTCGGGCACGGCCGCGGACAGCAACGATGCCAACCCCGCGTTCACCGCGTTCCAGGAGGGCCAGGACATGCTCGTGACGAGCGGGTTCCCGGCTGACTGGTTGGCCGCCAACGGCAACACGCTGCCCAACGTTCCGGGCTGCCCGGCGCTCAACGGCAATCAGGCCAACGACCCGATGATGCTCACGCTCGACGTGCGCGTGCCGACCAACGCGCAGTCGTTCTCCGTGATGATGTACTTCTTCTCGGCCGAGTACCCCGAGTACGTCTGCACCGCCTTCAACGACTTCTTCGTCGCGCTGGTCGACTCGACCAACGCGACCAATCCGGCCGACGGCAACATCGCGATCTACGACGACGGCATCACCCAGTGGCCGGTCGGCGTGAACATCCTCGAGGCAGCGAACGGCTTGTTCACGCAGTGCAGCAACGGCGCGATCTCGCAGTGCGGACTCGGTGGTGCCTACGCCGGCTGCACGGCCACCAACGAGCTGTCCGGTACTGGCTTCGACACCATGGGCGCCACGCTGCAGTCTTGCGGCTACAACGGCCGCTACGGCGGCGGCACCGGCTGGCTGCAGATGAGCGGCAACGTCACGCCCGGTGAGGTGATGACGCTGCGCTTCGCGATCTGGGACACGAGCGACGGCATCTACGACTCGCTGGTGCTGCTCGACGACTTCCAGTGGTCGGTCGACGCGTCCGAGCCCGGCGTCCAGCCGGGTTGATCGAACGGCGGATTCTCCACGCGAAAGCCACGACCATGAACATGTACCTGCGCCCCCGCTCCGTCCGCCCCTTCGCTCCGCTGCTCGCCGCGCTCGCGCTGTCGGCCGCGTGCAAGGAAGAGACCCCGCCCGAAGAGACCGAAGAGACCGCGTCGGGCGGCATCCACGAGACCGTGAGCGCGGGTAGTAGCGACTCCTCGGATACCGCGTCGACGACCGCGTCGACGACGGCGTCCGGCAGCGACAGCAGCACCGGCGCCACCGCCACCAGCACGGCCGACTCGAGCGGCGGCTCGTCGTCCGCGACCACCGCGAGCACCAGCGACACTGCAAACGACAGCGGGAGCGGTAGCAGCAGCGGCGGTGCGGTGGTGCCGTGTGACGTCGCGATGGCGACGCTCGCACCCTTGCCGCCGAACATCATGCTGGTGCTCGACAAGTCGGGCAGCATGGTCAGCAACTCGTGGGATCACGACGGCAACGCCGGGACCCCGCCGATCACCCGCTGGGACAGCCTCTACCAGGTGGTCGACTTCGTGGTCTCGACCTTCGACGCGCAGATCAACTTCGGCGTCACGCTGTTCCCCGCGGTCAACGCCACCGCGACCTACAACGCCAACGCCTGCACGATGTCGAACGCGCCGGAGATCCCGGTCGCGCCGATGAACCAGAACGCGATCCTGGCGGGCATCCCCGCCGCGGCCGCCACCGACATCTACGGCGGCACGCCGGCCACAGCCGGCATCACGCTCGCGCGTGACAACCTCGTGGGCTTGAATCCGCAGAACCCCCGCGCGATCGTCTTCGTGACCGACGGTGCCGCCAACTGCAGCGCCACCGCGGCGAACAACTTCCAGCGCTTCGAGGTCTACGACGCACAGCTCCCGATCGTGGTGGGTGACGCGTGGACCGACGACGAGATCCCCACGTACGTGGTCGGTATCGATGCGGTCGATGCGGTCTCGGCGGTCACGAACGACGGCTTCCCGGACTCGACCAACACCTACGACGCGCTCAACGAGGTCGCCCAGGCCGGCGGCAAGCCCAACATGGGCACCGAGCAGTTCTACCAGACGACCAACCAAAACGAGCTGCAGGACGCGTTGCAAGAGATCATCGATGACGCCCTGAGTTGCGTCGTGCCGCTGTCGCCCCAGCCGGCGTTCCCCGATCTCCTGCAGGTCGTGATCGAGGACATGGACGTGCCCGCGGTGATGGACTGCGCGACCGAGGACGGCTGGGTCTATACCAACCCGGGCGGGCCCTACGACGCCATCGAGCTGTGCGGCAGCTGGTGCGACGCGCTCAAGATGTCGGGTGCGGTGACCGCCGAGTACTACTGCGACGCCGGCTGAGCGCGCGGTAGCTCGATGACGAAGGTGCTGCCGGCGCCGAGCTTCGATCGGACGCTCGCGTGGCCGCCGTGCGCCTCTGCGATCGCCCGTACGAGCGCGAGGCCGAGGCCGGAGCCGAGACCGATGCCGTGGCCCGCGTGTCGCTTGGAGTAGAAGCGGTCGAACACCCGCGGCAGATCATCGTCGGTGATGCCGGGGCCGTCATCGGTCACCGCGATCGCGATGGTCTCGCCGCAGCGGACTTCCACGATCACGCGCGACTTCGCAAATGACAGCGCGTTGTCGATGAGGTTGCGGACGGCGGTCTCGATGCCGAGTGGCACCACGCTCGCGATGCAGGCGCCGTCGCCGACGATGCTGTGGTGCAGCTCGACGCCGCCGTAGCGCACGTCTTCGGCCATGCTGTGGCAGATGCCGGCGACCATGCCCGTGAGGTCGGTGGCCTCGCGCGGCTCGTCGCCCAGGCCCGCCTCCGCTCGCGCGAGCTCGAGGAACTGGTGGACCAGGCGATCGAGCCGCTCGCCGGCGCGGGCGACCGAGTCGGCGAGCTTGCGGGTGCGATCGGCATCGTCGGGCTTGTGCTGCAGCGCCTCGGCGGCACCGCGGATCGCCGCGACGGGGTTCTTGAGCTCGTGCGCGAGGTCGGCCAGCGCGGCCTCGTGGGCGCGCGCGTGGCCGCGGATCTCGGTGATCAGGCGGTTGAGAGCGCCGGTCAGCTCGCCGAACTCGTCCTTGCGCGTCAGCTCGAGCGCGTCGCCACGCGACAGCGCGGCGACCTGCTCGAGTGCCTGCGCGCGCAGCCGCTCGAGCGGCAGCACCATGCGCCAGCCCAGCCACCACGCCAGCACGAACGCACAGGGCACGATGATGAGCGTGAGCTTGATGAGCTGGTAGCGCAGGTCGTAGAGCGCTCGAATCGCGCGACGGCTGGCGTCCTGCGCGTGGATGATCGCCACCACGCGGCCGTTCCGCACGATCGGTGCGGCTGCGTGGCACTCGAGCAGGCGCCCGCCGGTCGACGACGTGCAGCCGCCCTCGGCGACGCCCGCGAAGGCACGGCCGACCTCGGCGCGCGTCGTCAGCGGGCCGAGCTCGGCGTCGAACTCGTCGAGCGTCGGTGCGCCATCGGGACCGAAGAAGACCTCGCCGAACTGCGAGGGCGCGCCGCTCTCGTGGCGGTCGGCGGCTGCGAGCACGCGCCCGTCAGGCCCCACCCGCCGCAGTCGCACGCCGTGTCGGCTCGCAATCGCCTCGAGCGCATCGGGGTCCGCCGCGGCCTCGCTGGCCGCGAGCGCAGTGGCCTCGCGCATGCGGTCGCCGACGCCGGACTCGAACACGCTCGCGAACGCCACCATCACCAGCGGCAGCACGGCCACGAGCAGTGTGATCGCGAACGCCCGCACCCGCAGCGAGCGCCACGACCAGCTCGGCGTCACACATCCCTCCAGCGATAGCCGGCCCCGATCACGGTCTCGATGCGATCGAAGGCGGGGTCGAGTGCCTCGAGCTTGCGCCGCAGACGATTGACGTAGGTGTCGATGATGCGCGGCGCGACCACGCTACCGTCGCCGCGGATGCGCTCGAGCAGCGCGTCGCGCGAGAAGACCTGGCCCGGTCGCCGCGTGAGCACGTCGAGCAGTCGCAGCTCGGTCATGGTGGTCTCGACCGCCTGGCTGCGCCAGCGCACCTCGAGCCGCGCGTCGTCGATCTCGAGCTCGCCGATGCGGCGGGCGGCAGCCACCGCTTCGTCGCCGCGGCGCAGCGCCTGCCGCCGCAGCAACGCGGCGATGCGGCTCAGCAGCACGCGATTGGAGAATGGCTTGGTCACGTAGTCGTCGGCGCCGAGCTCGAGGCCCAGCGCCTCGTCGATCTCGTCGTCACGGGCGGTCAGCACCAGGATCGGCAGCGCGTCGCCGCGTGCCCGCAGGTTGCGCACCAGCGCGAAGCCGTCGAGCCGCGGCATGTTCACGTCGGTGATGAGCAGGTCGATGCCGCCGCGCTCGCAGGCCTCGAGCGCCGCACGGCCGTCGCCCACCGGCACCACCTCGTGGCCGGCGTCGCCGATCGCCACCCCCAGGACCTGCAGGAGGGCTTCGTCGTCGTCGGCGAGGAGGATGCGCGCCATGGCGCGCGCGATCGTAGCAGGGATGCGACGCGCGGACAGGCCACACCCCGAGCGCAGGCGCCCTAGGGCACGCGGCCGTCGTCGCGCGGCGGGTCCTCGCCGGCCGCGTTCGACTCGGCCAGCTCGCGCTTGTACGTGCGTGCCGCTCGGACGACGGCCTTGCTCGCGGCGCCGATGCCCAGCAACACACCGATGATCGAGGTCCACGGCGACCAGTGCGTCACGTTGCGCTCGAGCCATAGCGCCCCGATCGCGCAGATCGTGATCGCGACCGCCATCTCGATGCCGACCGAGGCCGCGTCGGTATAGCGAAACCACACCGCTCGCTTGGGCGGAGTGCGCGGCTCGGGTGCGGGCGACATCAGCGAGTGCAGTCTACCAGCGGGCGGCTAACGTGCACCTGCGACGGCGGTCATGGCCTCGTCGGCGGCGGCGAGGGTGGCGGCGATGGCCTCGTCGTCGTGCGCGGCCGAGACGAACGCGGCCTCGAACTGCGACGGCGCCAGGTAGATGCCGCGCGCGAGCATCTCGCGGAAGTAGGCGCCGAAGAGCTTGGTGTCGCTGCGTTTGGCGTCGTCGTAGTTCCACACCTCGCCGCGCTGGAAGAAGCCGGTGAACATCGAGCCCACGCGGTTGCCGTGCCACGGCAGCTCGTGCTTCGCGGCCAACGCAGTGAGCCCGTCGGCCAGCGCGGCGCTCCGCCGCTCGAGTGCGGCGTAGGGCGGGTCGCGATCGATGAGGCGCAGCGTCGCGAGGCCGGCCGCGACCGCGACCGGGTTTCCGCTGAGGGTGCCGGCCTGGTAGACGGTGCCGACCGGGGCCACGCGCTCCATGATCTCGCGCTTGCCACCGTAGGCGCCGATCGGCATGCCGCCGCCGACGATCTTGCCCAGCGTGGTCATGTCGGGCGTGACGCCGTAGCGCTCCTGTGCGCCGCCGCGGGCGACCCGGAAGCCGGTCATGACCTCGTCGAACACCAGCACGATGCCATGCTCGTGGGTCAGCGCGCGCAGCTGCTCGAGGTAGCCCGCGCGCGGCGGCACGCAGCCCATGTTGCCGACCACCGGCTCGATGATGATGGCGGCGATCTCGTCGGGGTGCTGGGCGACCAGGGCCCGGACGGCGTCGATGTCGTTCCATGGCACCAGCAGCGTGTCGGCGACCACCGAGTCGGGCACGCCAGCCGATCCGGGGATGCCGAGGGTCGCCGCGCCGGAGCCCGCCGCGACCAGCAGCACGTCGGCGTGACCGTGGTAGGCGCCGTCGGTCTTCACGATCTTGTCGCGCCCGGTGTAGCCACGGGCGACCCGCAGCGCGCTCATCGTGGCCTCTGTGCCCGAGTTGCACAGCCGCACCATGCCGTCCTTCAGGCTCGGCACCATCGCGCACAGCTGATCGGCGAGCTCGACCTCGGCGGCCGTCGGCGCGCCGAAGCTGAGGCCGTCGCGGGCGGCACGGAGGACCGCCTCGATGACCTCGGGGTGGGCGTGGCCGAGGATCGCAGGGCCCCATGAGCCGACGTAGTCGATGAGCTCGGCGCCGTCTTCGGTGTACACGCGCGCGCCCTCGGCACGGCGGATGAACGGCGGCTCGGCACCGACGGACTTGAACGCGCGCACTGGGCTGTTCACGCCGCCGGGGATCACACGCTGGGCGGCGGTGAACAGCTCGTGGCTGCGCGCTCCGGATCGACCATCTCGGGATGCTGGGCTCATGCGCACGCGAGCCTACCAGGGCCGCGCGCGAAGCGGGCGGTCGGGGAGGGCGCCCGAGGTCACGCGTCGGCGAGCCCGAGCGCTGCGATGGCCTCGACCAGCGCGCCGTGGATCTCCGGGTGCGCGCACAGGATCCCGAAGTTGTGCCGCAGGCCCGCGGGCGACGAGAAGTCGAACACGGCGCCGCGCAGATCGGTCACCCGCATCCCCGCACGCGATGCGATCGCGGTGCCAGCCGCATGATCCCACACCGCCTCGACGCGGGTGCGGTTGGTCGGGATGCGCAGGTATGCGTGGGCCTGGCCGCGCGCGACCAGACCGTACTTCGCCTGCGAGTCGCTCGGCATGGCGGCGTACGCTCGCCCCAGGCGTCGCACCACCTCGTCGACGTTGTCGATGCGCGTGTGCCCGGACTCGACCGAGTGCGTGATCACCAGCGCACCCTCGATCGCGGCGGGCGTGCTCGGCAGGTGCTCGCGGCGGTCGTCGTCGATACCGGTGACCACCACCGGCGCCACGCCGTCGGTGGCAAACACGACGCCCGACGGATCGACCTGCGCGGGCGAGCCGTCGGCGGCCCGGGAGAGGTTCGGACACGCGAGCACGCCTCGCAACGGGGACGCGCCCTCGACCCACGCCAGGCACACTGCGTACTGGCCGCGACGCAGGAAGCCCTTGGTGCCGTCGATGGGATCGAGGGTCCAGTAGCGACCGTCGGCCTGGCGCGCCGCACCGGCATCGATCGCCGCGAGCACGGCGTCGCGGGTCGCGTCGGGCCACGACACCCGCGCAGCGGCGACCACCGCATCGGCGAGCGCTTCGTCGCCACGCAGGACCTCGGCCGCCTCTTCGCCGACCACCGTCGGCGCGCCGAGGCGCTGCTGCAGGCGGTGCATGACGACCGCTTGCGCGGCGAAGTCGGCGATGGTGACCGGGCTGTCGTCGGCCTTCGTGACGGCGTCGATGTGGCCTGCGGCGACGGCTCGGCACACGCGTGCGGCGGCACGGACGGCGTCGATTGCGATCTCGGTCTCGGGGTCCAGCTGCGCGGTGCTCACGACTCGCGAGAGCGTATCAGCGACAACCAACGAACGCGCGACCGCCGGGCAATCCCGGGCGGTCGCGCGTGTGCCGACCTGCGGCCGATGCCTCAGCCCGCGGCGGTCTTGTTCTCGTCGCCGCCGCGGCCGCGCTTGCCACCGCGCTTGCCGTGCTTGCCACCGTGCTTGCCGTGCTTGCCGCCCATCAACGCGTGCGGGCCCTCGGTGGCGATCTTCGCTGCGACGATCTCGCGCTGATCGGCGGTGAGCACGTGGTGCACGGCGACTGCGGTCTGCTCGCGGCGGCTCGCGTGGGTCTCGTGGGCCGCGTCGAGCCCCGCGAGGTACGCCCGCACGGTGCCGGCGTCGAGGCTGGCGCCGCGGAACGCATCCGCGAAGGCGGTGTCGGTGTCGCCGCGCTCGGGGCGGCTGCCCTTCGCGTCGGCAAAGATGCCGGTGATCTGCTGCAGCTGCTCGGCGCTGCACGACAGCGGCTCGCAGGTCTTCTCGGCCATCTTGGCCGCGAACATCGCGGGGTCGTGCTTGCCACCGGCCTCGCCGTCGCGCTTGCCCTTGCCGTGGCCGCCGCCGCGCTTGCCCCCGCCGTGCCCACCGCCGAGCAGGCCGTGCGGACCGTGGGCGGTGAGCATGTCGGCCACGGTGCCGCGCTGCTTGGCGTCGAGCGCAGCGTGGATCGCCAGCACGCTCTCGGCGGTCAGCTTGGGCTTGGCGTCGCCGTCGTGCACGGCCTCGCGCCACGCGTCGAGCGCATCGGCATCGAAGTCGCCGGCGCGGTAGGCATCGGCGAGCGCGGCGTTCGCCGCTGCAAACGCGGACGCGTCGGGGTGGTCGCGGTGCGGCATCGCGGGCAGCAGCTTCGCGAGCTGCTCGGCCTGCGCGTCGGAGCACTCGAGCGCGGCGCACAGGCGATCGACCGGCGAGTGCCGCTCGCCAGCGTCAGCCTGCGCATCGCTGCGACTCTCGACGGCGGTGGCTTCGTCGTCCTGCTGATCGCAGGCCGCCACCGTGAGCGGCGCGGCCAGGGCGAAGCACATGAGGAACGTGGAACGGATGCGGTTGCTCGGCATGGAAGCCAGCATGGCGCGCGGCGCAATGTGGTTCCGCTCGCGTTCGGCGTTCGTTCCGAAAACCGCCCGTAAACCGCGGCCCGCCCCGCCCCTCAGGCGTCCGCGTTCGGCTCGCCGTCACCGGGGTCGTTGCCCTCGGTCTCGCCGATGGTTTCACCCCCGGCCGCGGTCGGACCGGCCTCGCCTTCGACCTCGCTGTCGCCCTCGCCCTCGACCAGGCGCGCGACCGCGACCACGCGCTCCCCCTCATCGGTACGAATGATGCGAACGCCCTGGGTGTTGCGGCCGAGCACGCTGATCTCGTCGACTCGGGTGCGGATGACCTTGCCGCCGCTGGTCACGACCATCAGCTGGTCGGTGCTGCGGACCAACAGGCTGCCCACGACCTTGCCGTTGCGCTCGGTGACCTTGATCGTGATGAGGCCGAGGCCGGCGCGGCTCTGTGTGCGGTACTCCGTCACCGACGTGCGCTTGCCATAGCCGTTCTCGCACAGCGTCAGGAGGTCTTCCTGGGCGTCGGGCGAGACCGCGTCCATCGCGACCACGGTGTCGCCGTCGCGCAGGCCCATGCCGCGCACGCCGCGGGCCTGGCGACCCATCGGGCGCACCTCGTTCTCATCGAAGCGGATCGACATGCCGTCGCCCGAGCTCATGATGATGTGCTGCTTGCCGTCGGTGAAGCGCACCGCGATGAGTTCGTCGTCGTCGTCGATGACGACCGCGTTCAAGCCGGTGGTGCGGATGTTCTCGTACTCCGACAACGCGGTGCGCTTGATGTAGCCGTTCTTGGTGGTGGTGACGATGTGGTGCTGGTCGGTCACATCGGCCTGACGGAACGGCACCATCTCGATGATCTTCTCGCCGTCACGGAGCTCGAGGAAGTTGACCAGCGCCTTGCCGGCGCTGTCGCGACGCCCGAGCGGCAGCTCGAACACCCGCTTGCGGAACACGCGGCCGGTGTTGGTGAACATCAGCACGGTGGCGTGCGCGGTGGCCTCGAACACCTCGGTCACGAAGTCGGTGTCGTCGCGCCCGCCACCGCCCTTCACACCCTTGCCGCCGCGGCCCTGCACCCGGTACTCCTCCGAGGGCAGCCGCTTGATGTAGCCGTTGCGCGTGAGCATGACGACCATCGACTCGTCGGCGACCAGATCAATCGGATCGATCTCCTCCTCGCCTTCGACGATCTCGGTGCGACGCGAGCCGGGCGTGTTCGGCCCGCCCGGGCCGGCACCCTGACCCTCGGGGTCGCCGTACTCGACGCGGATCTTGACCAGCTCCTCGCGGATCTCCTTCATGAGGAGCGTGTGGTCGGCGAGGATCGCCTCGAGTCGCGCGATCTCGGCCGAGAGCTCGCGGTACTCACCCTCGATCTTCTCGCGCTCGAGCCCCGTCAGTCGCTGCAGGCGCATGTCGAGGATCGCCCGCGCCTGGCGCTCGCTCAGGCGGTAGGGGCCCTGGCGCGCGGCCTCGATCTCGGCCTCGGGGCGGCCGCAGCGCTGCAGGAAGCCGGCGTAGCCCATCAGCGGCTCGGCCATCAGCGCCTCGCGTGCGGCGTCGGGATCGCTCGAGCCGCGGATGATCGCGATGACGCGATCGATCGCGTCGACTGCGACGCCGAGGCCCTCGACGATCTCGCGGCGCTCCATCGCCTTGCGCAGCTCGAAGCGCGAGCGGCGGGTCACCACCTGTCGGCGGTGATCGATGAAGTGCAGCAGCGCGTCGCGCAGCGTGAGCAGCTGCGGGCGGCCGTTGACGATCGCGATCATGTTGACCCCGAACGAGGTCTGCAGATCGGTCATCTTGTAGAGATTGTTGAGCACGACCTGGGCGGCGGCGTCGCGCTTGACCTGGATCCACATCCGCATGCCGGTGCGATCGCTGTAGTCCTGCACGTCCGAGATGCCCTCGAGCTTCTTGTCGCGCACCAGCTCGGCGATGCGCTCGATGAGGCGCGCCTTGTTGATCTGGTACGGAATCTCGGTGACGACGATGGCCTCACGGCCCTTCTCGTCCTCTTCGATCTCGCAGCGCGCGCGCACCGTGATGCTGCCGCGCCCGCTCGCGTAGGCCTGCATGATGCCGGTGCGGCCGATGATGAGGCCGCCGGTGGGGAAATCGGGGCCGCGAACGATCTGCAGCAGGCCGCGGATGTCGATCTCGGGGGTGTCGATCAGCGCGAGCGTGGCGTCGACCAGCTCGGTGAGGTTGTGCGGCGGGATGTTGGTCGCCATGCCGACCGCGATGCCGACCGCGCCGTTCAGCAGGAGGTTCGGCACCCGCGTGGGCAGCACGCTCGGCTCGAACTCCTTGTCGTCGTAGTTGGGGACCCAGTCGATGGTCTCCTTGTCGATGTCGGCGAGCAGCTCGCTCGCCAGCTTCTGCATGCGCACCTCGGTGTAGCGCATGGCCGCCGGCGCATCGCCGTCGACGGAGCCGAAGTTGCCCTGGCCGTCGACCAGCGGGTACCCCATGGAGAAGCTCTGCGCGAGCCGAACCAGCGCGTCGTAGACCGACTGGTCACCGTGGGGGTGGTACTTGCCGATGACGTCGCCGACGACGCGCGCGGATTTCTTGTACGGCTGCGTATGCGTGTTGCGCAGCTCGTTCATCGCGTACAGCACGCGACGATGTACTGGCTTGAGGCCGTCGCGCGCATCCGGGAGCGCGCGCGAAACGATCACACTCATCGCGTAATCGAGGAACGAGCTCCGCATCTCGTCTTCGATGTTCAGCGCGGTCTTCTGTTCTGAGCTCATGGGTCGGCAGACGTTGCGCCCGGCGTTCGAAACGCCTCCAGGGGCGTGCGGAGGATACCCTCATCGGCCGTGCATCCCAAGCCTCGCCGGGGTCGCGCGTGCGCTGACGCCCCGCGCCGGCGATCGACGCCGCGCGCCCGCGCTGCGGACACTGCGAAGCGATGAATTCGGGCGTTGGCGGCGGTCTCGGGCGGGTGTGGTGGATCTCTTCGCTGGCGTGCGCGATCGCGGCAGCTTGCGGCGGCGCGAGCTCGGGGACGGGCGCCGGCTCGTCGGACGGCAGTGGCTCCGGCAGCGGCGACAGCAGCGGCAGCGCGAGCGCGACGACCACCGCGGGCACCACCGCCAGCACCAGCGCGGGCACCACCGCGACGAGCGATGCGACCACCGGCATGACCACGCAGGCGACCACCGGCGTCGACGGCAGCACCACCGCCGACGATGCCGGTGGCTGCGGCGACGGCCCGGCCTGCGAGGCGCCGTGGGTGTGCGCGCCCGCGGGCTACTGCGCCAGCACGACCGGTGTGCCGCAGTTCGATCGCGTGTTCGTGGTGATCTTCGAGAACCGCTCGCTGACCTCGGTGATGGGGCACGCGCCCTACCTCGACGGGCTCGCGGAGATCGGTGCCTACGCCACGGCCTTCAACTCGGTGATGCACCCGAGCCTGCCCAACTACCTCGCGATGACCTCTGGCGACACCCAAGGTGTCGCGTGCGACTGCCACCCGGGGCCCGAGAACGACTGCTCGCAGCTCACGTGCAATCTCATCGCCTCGGGCTGCGATTGCCCGGCCGATGTCGAGCACCTCGGTGATCAACTCGACGCGGCCGGCATCAGTTGGCGCGAGTATGGCGAGGGCATGGGCACGCCGTGCAACCCCGACGACGACAACGCGGTGCACTACGCGACCAAGCATCTGCCGTTCATGTACTACAGCAACGTGTTCGATGACGCGCCGCGGTGTCAGGAGCACCTGCGCGACTACGGCGACTTCGCAGGCGACCTCGCGGCCCAGTCCCGCCGCTTCTCGATGATCTCGCCGGACCTCTGCAATGACATGCACGACAATTGCGGCGGCAACCCGGTGACCCACGGCGACACCTGGGCGAGCGCCAACCTCGCGACCATCCTCGGCACGGCTGGCTTCGCCGACGGTGGTCGCGACGTGCTCTTCGTGGTGTGGGACGAGCAGGACAACAGCATCGGCGACGCGCCGATCCCCTTCATCGTGGTATCGCCGCTGGTCGAGCCCGGCGCGGTCACCGAGCTCCCCTACGACCACTACTCGCTGCTCGCGACGTGGGAGGACGGCTTCGGCGTCCCGCGGCTCGGCCACGCTGCCGAGGCCGCCCCCATCACCGACATCTGGCGTTGACGCGCGGCACGAGCCGAACCACCGGGGCTGCCTTGGGCTCAGCTGTCGGGCGTCTCGGCGTCGACTGGCCAGCCCTTGCGGATGAGATCCCCGCAGGTGGTGCCGGCCGGAATCTCGACGTAGGCGAACGGCCCGCGCACGTTCTCGAGCGTGTCGTCGGCGAAGGTCTCGAGGCAGCGACCGCGGGCCCCGAGCACGTGTTGGTGCACGGTCACGCGCGCGTCGCCGACGAAGCGCTTGGCCTCGAAGCGGCCGACCGAGCGTGTCAGTGAGCGGTTGCTGACGTAGAGATCCCCGGCGCACACCGGCGCGTCCACGCTCACCGTCATGCCCGGGTGCCCATCGTCGTCGATGTCCTCCGCGCCCCAGGCGACCTCGGAGCCGGCACCATACCCGTCGCCGTCGGCGCGCAGGTTGAACGTCATGTTCGAGCGCGGCAGCGCGTCGGCGTCGACGCTGACCCGTGCGCCCGCGACCTCGTCGAAGAAGACCGCACACGCGATCTGTGACACGTGCAGTCGCGTCCCATCGAAACGGACCCGCGCCAACAGCAGCGATTCCGAGCGGGTCTTCACCCGCCCGCGGAACGGGATGCGCCGTGAGCCGTAGCTCACCTGGTGGCCGGCCCACAGCACCGTCCGCGGCGCCGTTTCCTCGACCGCCGCAAAGGGGAGCACGCTCGCGAGCAGCATGAGGGACAAGGTGGCGGACATGGCGGACTCCGGGGCAGAGGCTAGGCGAGAACCCGGGGCCGTCAAGGCTGGTTGTCAAAGGTTGGTTCAACGATAGACTCGACACGTGCAGACCGAACCCCGCGACCGCGACCCTCGATCCAGGCCCCACGCCATCGTCATCGGAAGCGGCTTCGGAGGCCTCGCGGCGGCGGTTCGCCTCGGCGCCCGCGGATACGACGTGACCGTGCTCGAGCGCCGCGATCGCCCCGGCGGTCGCGCCTACGTCTACCAACAGGACGGCTTCACCTTCGACGGCGGGCCGACCGTCATCACGGCGCCGTTCCTGTTCGAGGAGCTGTGGACGCTGTGCGGCCGTCGGCTGCAGGACGACGTCGAGCTGCTACCGGTGACCCCGTTCTACCGCATCCGCTTCGATGACGGCGCGCTGTTCGACTACACCGGCGACCCCGAGGCCATGCGTGCCGAGGTGCAGCGGCTCGCGCCCGAGGACGTCGATGGCTACGAGCGCTTCCTCGACATGAGCCGGCGCATCTATGAGGTCGGCTTCGAGCAGCTCGCCCACGTGCCGTTCGATCGCTGGACCGACATGGCGCGCATCGTGCCGGAGATGATGCGGCTGCGCAGCTATCGCACCGTCTATGGGCTGGTCTCGTCGTTCGTGCGCAACGATCGACTGCGGCAGATCCTCTCGTTCCACCCGCTGTTGGTGGGCGGCAACCCGTTCGAGACCACCTCGATCTACTCGCTCATCTGCCACCTCGAGCGTCGCTTCGGGGTGTGGTTCCCCAAGGGCGGCACTGGGGCGCTGGTCGACGGCCTCGTGCGGCTCATCGAAGGCCAGGGCAACCGCGTGCGCTGCAACGTGGAAGTCTCGCAGATCCACGTGGTCGATGGTGCCGCGCGCGGCGTCGTGCTCGCCGACGGCTCGCGGATCGACGCCGACGTGGTGGTGTCGAACGCCGACGCCGGCTGGACCTACAAGCACCTGTTGCCGGCCAGCGCGCGCAAGCACTGGACCGACGCGCGGGTCGAGAAGGCCCGCTACTCGATGAGCCTGTTCGTGTGGTACTTCGGCACCAATCGACGCTACGAAGACGTCGCGCACCACACCATCATGCTCGGGCCCCGCTACAAGCCCCTGCTCGACGACATCTTCAAGCACAAGCGGTTGGCACCCGACTTCAGCCTCTACCTGCACCGGCCGACCGCCAGCGATCCCTCGCTGGCGCCCGCGGGGCATGACGGCTTCTACGTGCTCTCGCCGGTGCCGCACCTCGACGCCGACGTCGACTGGACCGTGGAGACCGAGCCCTACCGACGCAAGCTCGAGCAGTTCCTCGATCAGACCATCTTGCCGGGGTTGTCGCAGTCGTTGGTGAGCTCGCGGACGCTCACGCCGCTGGGATTCCGCGACGATCTGTTGTCGCTCAAGGGCGCGGCCTTCGGCATGGAACCGGTGCTCCTGCAGTCGGCGTTCTTCCGCCCGCACAACCGCAGCGAGGACATCTCGGGACTGTACCTGGTCGGCGCCGGCACGCACCCGGGTGCGGGCGTGCCGGGGGTGTTGTCTTCGGCGCGCGTGCTGGACCGCGTGGTACCCTCGGCGCAGGAGGCACTGGCCGCGCGGCGCGAGCCCGCGGTCGTCGCTTCGCTCGAGGCCCGACACGATGCCGCCTGAGTCGCACGCGCTCGTACCCGTCGACCAGGCCGCTCGCGACGACGCGGCCTGCCGACGGCTGCTCGCCAGCGGCTCGCGCAGCTTCGCCACCGCCGCGTGGTTGCTGCCCTCCCGACTGCGAGTGCCAACCGCGGCGTTCTATGCGTTCTGTCGCGTGGCCGACGACGCCATCGACCTCGGCGACGATCCCCAAGCCGCACTGGTGCGCCTGCACGCCATGCTCGACCGGGTCTATGCAAACGCGCCCGCGGACGACGTGGTCGAGCGTTCGTTGTGCCGCTGCGTGCACACGCACGGCATCGTGCGCGAGGTGCCGGAGGCGCTGCTCGACGGCTTCGCGCGCGACTCGACCGGCGCCGCCATCGAGGACCTCGACGCGCTGCTGGCCTACGCAGTGCGCGTGGCCGCCAGCGTCGGCATCGCGATGACCGCGATGATGGGGGTCCACGACGCCGACACGCTGGCGCGGGCCTGCGATCTCGGCGTGGCGATGCAGCTGACCAACATCGCCCGCGACGTCGGCGAGGATGCTCGCAACGGGCGTGCGTACCTGCCACGCACATGGCTGGCCGAGGCCGGCATCGCCCGCGATGCGTGGTTGCGATGTCCCGCGCACTCGCCCGCACTCGCGAGCGTGGTCGAGCGGGTGCTCGCGCTGGCCGACCGCTACTACGCAGCCGCCGAGCCTGGCATCGACGCGTTGCCGGCCGACTGTCGCCCGGCGATGCGTGCTGCCTCGCGGATCTACGCCGACATCGGGCGCGATCTCCGGGCCCACGGTTGCGATGCGATGTCGCGGCGCGCCCACGTGGGTACCGTGCGCAAGCTGCTCTGGCTGCTGCGATCGCGCTGGCACCGGGGCGGTCGCGCCGGTCTCGATGCCCCCGCGTTGCCGCAGGCGCAGTTCCTGATCGCGGCCGCGAGCGCGGTCCAGTGATCCCCGCATACCGCTGGCCGGCGTTTGCGCGATGGTTCGCGCGACACTGTGACCGGCGGCTGCGGGCATGCTTCCACGACGCCGCGCTCGATGGCGTGGAGCACCTGCGCGAGGCGTTGGCGCAGGGGCCGGTGCTCGCGATCGCCAACCACTCGTCGTGGTGGGATGCGGTGGTGGCCGTGGTGTTGTCGCATCGGCGGCTCGGGGTCGATGCCTACGCGATGATGGACGCGCAGCAGCTGGCCCACGTGCGCTTCTTCGGCTTCGTCGGCGGCTTCGGGGTCGATCGAGGGCATCGTCGCGATGGCGTCGAGGCGCTGCGCTACGCGCAGTCGCTGCTCGATCGGCCTGGCCGCCTGGTGTGGGTGTTCCCGCAGGGGACCATCGCTCCGGCCCATCACCCGCTGCAGTTCGAGGGTGGCGCGGCCCGCATCGCGATGGGCGTGCCGAACCTGCGGGTGGTGCCGATCGGGCTGCGCTACCGCTTCGGCACCCACGAGCGACCGACGCTGCAGGTCGCGTGCGGCGCTGCGCTCGTGCCCACTGCCACGGTTCCTGCGGTGGTCACCGCGCAGCTGCGCGACGGCGTGCTCGCGTGCCTGCAACGTCTCGACGATGCGGCCCCCGACGCCCTGCCGACGTGGTTCACCCGCGACGAGCGACCCGGGCTCGCGACGCGCCTGCTCGATGCCATCGCAGGGTGGGTGATCGCCCGCGGCGGCTCACGGCTGCAGGCGGCCGTCGCGGCCGAGCCGAAGCCGCTGGCCAGCCCACGCGATCGGGGCGCCGCGCAGCGCCCGTAGCCAGGCGTGCAGCAAGAGCACGTCGCCGGCCAGTGCTTCGTGCAGGGCGATGGCGCGAGGCAGCCCGGCGCGTGCGGCCGCCAGCCAGGTGATCGCGCGTCGTAGCAGCAGCGTCGCGAGGATCGCAGTCGCGGCGATCCACGGCTGTGCGGGCGCACAGGCGACCGCGAGCGCGAGAAGCAGGGGCACCGCCGCCAACAGCAGCGGATAGCTGATCATGCGCGCGGGCCGTTGCGCTCGCACGACCGCCAGCCACCGCGTGTAGCGATCGAGCACCGTCGCGTAGGCGCGATCGCTGACGAGCGAGGTCGCCACCGCGTCGCAGCACACCACGCGCAGGCCCTGTTCGCGCACGCGACGGCTCAGCTCGAAGTCCTCACCCAGGTGGAGCCGCAGGCTCGCGGCGCCGCCGATGGCTGCGAGCGTGGCGGGGCGGATCGCGAACAGCTTGCCGACCAGCAGCCCCGGATCGAGCGCCCGCAGCAACACGAACGCGTGCAGCGAACCGCCGAGGATCGCCCGCGAGCGCCGGTCGCCGCGGGTGTGCGCGTGGACCTCGACCGGTGCGCTCCACGACACGCCGACCCCGGGGTCCACCAGCAGTGATGCCAGCACGGCCTCCAGCGCGAAGCTGTCGAGATCGACGTCGGCGTCGACCACCACGATCGCGTCGACGTCGCCGCCGAAGCGTCGCACGGCGGCGTCGATCTGCTCGGCCTTGCGGTTGGGTCCGCGCGCGTGGGACACCAGCGCGTGCGCGTCGGTGCCGGCGTCGCGAAGTGCAGCCGCGGTGTGCTGCACCAACGGCCACGCGGGGTCGGCAGTCTCTGCGACCACACCGACCCAACGAAGCTGGACGTCGGCTCCGACGTGGGGACGCGTCGCCATCGCCGCACGGGTCGAGGCCGCGTCGCCGGTGCACGGGCGCACCAGCAGCACCCGCGCGCCCGCGCAGGCACGCGCGTCGGCCCCGTGCGAGGTGGTCACCCCGCGGCGTCCAGGCCTGCGCAGGGCGCCGACCGTGACCGCGGCGATGGCCAGCCACCACGCCGCGAGCATGCCGGCGATCACCACCAGCCGACCCCACGGGTGCGAAACGGCAGCATCAGCTGGGTCGAGCGTCGCACGAAGCGGTCGAGCGCGATGCTCTCGTGCACGGCCGTGCGCTGGGCACCGTGCAGCCGAGTGTCGATCAGCGATCGCGCGTAGAACGGCGTGTCGACGAGGCTACGCCGCAGCGTCGCGTCGCCGCCGGCATCGACGCGGGTCGGCCGGCTCAGTCGCCAGCGCGTGGGCGGCAGCGCCACGCGATCGGGCGCGGGCAGGGGCGCGCGTCGGCCCTGCCGGTCGATGTGCAGCCCCAGGCTTCGAGCCTCGCCATCTTGCGCGCGCACGTCGTAGAGGAGCGCCACGCCGTCATCGGTGGGCGCCCGCGACCAGCTCCAGCCCGCGAGCGCGCACTCGAGCGGCTCGATGCCGGCGTTGCTGTCGTGGTAGCCGCTGCCGCGAAACGACAGCCGCGGTCGCTCGAGCTCGACCTCGATGCGCGCGCTCGGGGCCACTGGCCACCAGCAGTGGCGGGTCGCGCGATCGAGCGCGAGCTCGGTGTCCGTCCACGCGTCGACCTCGAGCCGCACGCGACCGCGGATCGGCCGGCGCCACGGTGAGGTCTGCTCGCGCAGCGTGATGCTCAGACCATCGTCATCGCGCTCGAGCAGGCTGTCGCCGAGCTGCAGACGATCGCGCTCCCGCGTCACCGCGAGCCCGCGGTACTCGGTCAGCGCCCACGCGTCGCCGCCGGGCCCGTGCACCACCACGTTGAGGGCGCAGTGCAGCATCGGATCGGCGAGCAGGCTGCGTCGACGGGCGCGGAAGTAGGCCGGTGAGAACACCGCGCCGACGAACGCGATGACCGTCAGCGCATGCTGCCCGTCGTCGGAGATCCCGTCGACGTACCACCAGAGGTAGCCGCCCGACGCGACCGCGGTGTCGAAGGCAGGGCCGTGGCCAACGCGTCGGCGACCCAGGATCCGCCCATCGTCACCATCGGCAGACCCGCACCCGGATGAACCGCGCCGCCGACCAACCACAGGTTGCGAATCTTCGTGCGGTGACGGTAGCGCTGGAACGGCGCCATCGCACCGTGGGTCGCCGCCCCATAGATCGCGCCACGCGTCCCCGGGAATCGGCCCGCGAACGAGCTCGGCGTGTGGGCCACGATCGGCGACGCGTCCGTGCGCTCGAAGTTCAGCCCGCAGGCCGACAGCTGCTCCAGCATGCGTGCTCGGCATGTCGATTCCTCGTCCTCGGGGTGGGGCGTGCCGGCCGGTGCGTTGACCAGGCAGAACAGGCGCTCGTCGCCGCTCGGGGCCGGGCCGACGCGGTCCTGCGCGCACACGTAGACGGTCGGGTGCGTGGGCACGCGACGCCGGGTGAACAGCTCGTCGAACTCGGCGACGTAGTCGTCGCTGAAGCACACGGTGTGGTACGCGAGCTCGAGCCCCGTCGGTCGCGCGAGCATCGACCAGGTCATCGCCGACAGCGAGTCTGCCGCGGCGGTCGGCCGTACCGCGCGCTCCACCGCGTCGCCGAGCGAGCCCTCGGCGAGCATCCGCGGGTCGCCGTTCCACACCAGCGCCGCGCATGGCATGCGGCGGCCGTCGTCGAGCACGACCGCGTCGACCAGCCCATCGCCACCGCACTCGAGGCGCGCGACCCCGCAGCCGGTGAGGACGCGTCCGCCGCAGCGCTCGATCGCTCCTGCCAGGGCCCGCGCCAGCGCGATCATGCCGCCCTCGATGGCCCACACGCCGCGCTGCTCGACGCTCGCGATGAGGTTGAGGGTCGCAGGCGCCGAGAAGGGCGACGAGCCGTAGTAGGTGGCGTAGCGCGCGAACAGCTGCCGCAGCCGCGCGTCCTCGAAGAAGTCGCCGAGCGCGGTCCACATGCTGCGGCCGAAGTCGACCTTCGAGAGCCCCGGCAGGCCACGCAGGCCCACGCGCCCCATCATCGCCAGCAGGCCGTCGTTGTCGTGCTGCAGGAACGGTTGCTCGAGCCGCGTCAGCAGCTCGGCGCCGTAGCGCACGAAACGGCGGTAGCCGTCGGCCTCGCGGCTGCCCGCGAAGTCCGCGATCGCGTCCGCGCTGCGGGCCTCGTCGGTGTAGAGGTCGAGTCGACTGCCATCGCGCCACGCATGGCGGGCCAGGCACGACAGCGGGCGCAGCTGCAGCCACTCGTCGAGCCGCAGGCCCGCGCGCTCGAACAGGCTGTCGAACACCGCACGCATGGTCAGCACCGTCGGGCCACAGTCGATCTCGCGATCGCCCACCGCCGCCACGCGGACCTTGCCGCCGACGGCTTCGGCGCGCTCGAGGACGACGACGTCGAGCCCCCGGCCGCAGGCCGCCAGTGCGCACGCCAGGCCCCCGATGCCGCCGCCGACGACGACGACCGGGTGCGTGCTCGAGGGGTGGGCCATCGCCGCCCAGTCTAGTGGTTCGGGCCCCCTTGTCGATGCTCTGGCCAAGATTTGACGAACATTCGACACCTGCTAGAGAGGGGAGGGCGATGGGACGTCCTGACCACGTCGAGATGGCCTTGGTCCGCGCATTCGGGCACGCCGTGGGCCAGCGGACCCCACCGCGGCTGGCGGCCGCGATGCGTCATGCCGTGTTCCCCGGTGGGGCGCGGGTGCGCCCGCGGCTGCTGATGGCGGTTGCCCATGCCTGCGGCGTCGACGACGACGGCCGGGCCGCAGCCGAGGACGCCGCGGCCGCGGTGGAGCTCATGCACTGCGCCTCGCTGGTCCACGACGACCTGCCGTGCTTCGACAATGCGCCGATCCGGCGCGGGCGCGCCACCGTGCACGCCAAGTACGGCGAGTCGACGGCGGTGCTGGTCGGCGACGGGCTCATCGTCGCAGCGATGGAAACCCTCGCGGACGCGTGCGCCCGCCATCCGCGGTTGCTGCCCGCGCTCAGCGTGCTCGCACGGGCGACCGGCGGCAACGGTGGCCTGGTCGCGGGTCAGGCGTGGGAGGGCGAGCCGCAGGCCGACATTGCGCGCTACCACCACGCGAAGACCGGCGCGCTGTTCGAGGCCGCCACCTGCATGGGCGCGATCGCGGCGGGTGTCGACCACGGGCCGTGGCGCGCGCTCGGGGCCCGCTTCGGCGAGGCCTATCAGATCGCCGACGATCTGCTCGACCTGGTCGGCACGCCGACCGAGCTCGGCAAGCCGGTGGGGCAGGACGTGGTGCACGCGCGTCCGAGTGCGGCGATCGAGCTCGGGCTCGAGCGTGCGTGGACCAAGCTCGACGAGGTGCTGCAGGCGATGCGCGACGACGTGCCCGGATGTGCCGCGGCGCCGCGACTGCATGCTTGGCTCGACGAGGCCTGTGCGCGCCTCTTTCCCGCGCGCCGCCTCAGCCACCGTGCGACCCTGGTCCGCGACGCCGCCGTGGCGGACGCGTGATCTCGATGGCCGCGGAGTACCTGCTGTTCGATCTCTTCGTGGCGGTGCCACTGCTCGCGCTGCGGCTGCTGCGACCCGGCTGGCTGGTGGGCGCGTGGGCGCCGATGGTGCGCGCGACGCTGTGGGGCGCGCTGCCGTTCGTGCTGTGGGACATCGCGGTGGTCGATCGGCACTGGTGGTTCGAGCCCACGCGGGTGCTCGGTCCGCAGCTGCTGGGCCTGCCGCTCGAGGAGCTGGGCTTCTTCCTCGTCGTGCCGCTCGCGTGCCTGGTGACGTGGGAGCTGGTCAGCTTGGGTGGTCGGCCGCAGTCGGTCGGACGTAACTTCACGTGGCCGATCGTGATCGCCGCGGCCGCCGCGACGGTGGTCGCCGCGGCGTGCGGCCGTGGCTATACCGCGCTCGTGGCCCTGGCGCTCGCGGCGGCGGCGATCGTCGACGAGGCCTGTGGCACCGCGGTCGCCCGCTCCGCTGCCGGACGGCGACACGCACTCGCCGTGGTCGCGCTCACCACGGTTTTCAACGGCTACCTCACCGCGCGGCCGATCGTGCGCTATGCCGAGGCCGAGCAGCTCGGCCTGCACATCGGCACCGTGCCGATCGAAGACTACGGCTTCGGACTCGCGCTGGTGTGGGTGACCACGGTGATCTACCAGCGCGCCCGCGGACGCAGACCGCTGCCGTCGTGGCCGATGCGGTGGATTGGCGCCCGCTTCGGTGGCTATCGCCACCGCTTCACCGATGGCGGCCGTGCGCGTGCGTCAGCCCCGGCGAAGCCGGTGCGCGTGGCGGTGATCGGCGGCGGCCTGGCGGGGCTGTCGGCCGCCGAGCTGCTGGCGCGGCGCGGCTTCACCGTGGAGCTGTTCGAGCGCGGCAACGTGCTCGGGGGCAAGCTCGCGGCCTGGCGCGAGCGGCTCGACGACGGCTTCGAGGCGGCGGTCGAGCACGGCTTCCACGCGTTCTTTCGTCACTACTACAACCTCGACGCGTGGCTCGAGGAGCTGGGCCTGCGCGGACGCCTGCGACCGATCCCCGACTACGCCATCCTTGCCCGCGATGGCGGTCGCTTCGGCTTCGCCGACGTCGCGACCACGCCGGGCCTCAACCTCTTGGGGCTGGCGGGCCAGGGCCTGTTCCGCTGGCGCGAGGTGCTGCGCCCGCGCACCGGTCGCGCGCTCGAGCAGCTGCTGCGCTACGACGCGGCGTGCGAGGACGAGACCCTCGACGCGACCAGCTTCGCGGCCTGGGCCGACGGCGCCGGTCTGCCCCCGCGTCTGCGCATGGTGTTCTCGACCTTCGCGCGGGCGTTCTTCGCCGACGAAGACCGCGTGTCGATGGCGGAGCTCGTGCGCAGCTTCCACTTCTACTACCTCTCGCACGATCGCGGCTTGGTCTACGACTACCTCGACGGCAGCTACGACGAAGCGTTGGTCGACCCCATCGCCCGGTGCCTCGTCGATCGCGGCGTGCGGCTGCACCTGCGGCGCAGCGTCGGTGAGCTGTGCCCGGTCGTCGGTGGCATCGAGGTCGACGGCGATCGCTACGACCACGTGGTGCTCGCCACCGATGCGGCCGCCTGCGCGCGGCTGCTGGCGGCCTCGCCCGCCCTGGGTCCCGCTGCGACGCCGAGTCCGTCGCTGCGCGCCGGTCAGCGCTACGCGGTCATGCGGCTGTGGTTCGATCGCGCGCTCGGTGCCGAGCTGCCGCCGTTCGTGATCACCGAGCGGGTCACAGTGCTCGACGCGATCGCCTTCGTCGAGCGCACCGATCCGCGCGCGCGTGCGTGGCGGTCGTCCCACGGCGGCAGCGTGCTCGAGCTGCACTGCTACGCCGTGCCCGACGATCTCGGCGACGACGCGGTCGCCGGCGCGCTGCGCGACGAGCTGCGTCGATTCGTCCCCGAGAGCGTCGGCGCCCACGTGGTGCACGAGCACCTGCAGATCCGCGACGACTTCACCGCGCTTCACGTCGGCATGCGCCGCGATCGCCCGACCACCGACAGCGGCATCGAGCGGCTGTGGTTCGCGGGCGACTGGGTGCGGCTGCCGGTGCCGGCGATGCTGATGGAGGCTGCGCACACCTCGGCCCGCTTTGCCGTCAATCGCATCTGCGAACACGAGGGCGTGCAGGGCGTGCCGGTGTGGACGGTGCCGTTGCACGGGCTCCTGCCCGCACGCCAGCCCCAGCGCGCCGAAAGCCGGCAGCTCTAGCCGGCGGGGATCGTCGCGCAGCCGAGCACGACCTGCACCTGTGCGCCGACGAACCCCTGGATCGCGTCGCAGGTCTGCGGGCACACGAAGATCGTCGTGGGGGCCGCGGGATCGTCGTAGTACCAGCCGTGCTCGACGTTGGCGCAATCGGCCGCCGCGTCGACGTAGCCGATGTCGAGGCTACCACCCTGCCCATCGTCGAACTCGACGTTCACCTGCGCGGGGTCGAAGTCCTGGCCGTCGGGGGGCACCGGCACGTCGAACTGGCACGGCAGGTTCGACTCCTGCTGCACGGCGTTGACCAGCACCTGGAAGACCCCCACGAAGTCCTGATCGCACAGGTCACCGACCACTCCGCCGGTGAGCTCCGCCAGCTGGATGTACTGCTCGCCGATCTTCGACGCCTCGGGGCAATCGGTGGTCGGCACCACCGCGTGAACGATGGCCGCGCGGTCGGGCTCGATCATCTGGAAGTTCGACGTGAAGTAGCCGGCCGGCTGCAACGAGTCGTCGTCGGAGACGATCACGAAGTGCAGCGCGGCGTTGGAGTCGGTGAAGGGGCCCCAGTTGTCGTGCTGCTCGATGATGACCGGCAGCGAGTTGTAGCTGTTGACGTAGTGGTCGATGTGCAGGAAATCGGGCTGGTTGCTGTCGTCGGCGACGGTGCCCTGGGCGGGCATCGAGCTGCACGAGCCGCTGCCGAGCGGCGCGTCGATGCAGATCGGCGTGGCGACCCAGTCGTTGTTGTAGTAGCCCATCGCAGCCGCCGTCAGCAGCACCACACGGACCTCGATACCGTCGTCGGAGATCGCCTGCGCGAAGTCGTTGAGGCGCGACTGCACCTCGGCCATCTCGAAGTTCATGCTCGACGAGTTGTCGACCACGATGACCACGTCGGCGCCGCGCAGCTTTGCTTCGGCGTCGAACGCCATGCCCGCGCACTCCTCCGACGGCAGGTCGGCGACGCCGAGATCGAGCACGGGCTCGCCGGTGGTGGTGCTGGTGTCGGCCGCGGTGGGGTCGGTGGTGGTGGTCGGATCCGGCTGGGTCGTCGCGGTCGTCAGGACCCCGTCGGGGTTCTCGCGGGTGTCGCCGCAGGCCGCGAGCGCGAGCACTGCCGCACAGGCGATCTGCGTCGCGCGCATCCATCGATCATCGTCGCATCGTCGGCTCGAAACCAAGGCCATGGCACGTCATCCCATCTGGTCGCCGCCCCAGGGCGCGTGCACGCCCGAGCACGGCGAACCATCCCCGCGATCCAAGGTATCGCGCCGTCGTGCGCGCCCGCAAGCGGCCGGCGGTCACCAGCCCGGCGGAAGCGACGCCCCGGCGGGCGTCGGCGCGACGAAGATGCTGTCGGCGAGGTCGACGAGGTCGGGGTCGTCGTGGTCGAAGTAGTCGTCGCGGCCGAGATCGAGCTGCAGCCCACCGGGCTCGTAGACGCCCCACGCCGGGTCACGCTGGCCTTCGCGCGGCGAGTACATGAGATCGGTCCACGACATCGCGGCGCCGTCGTCGTAGGCATGGCCGCTGGCGTGCTCGTGGGGCGCGAGCAGGTCGACCGCGCCGAGGGTGTGCATGAGCTCGTGCAGCATCGCGTAGTCGACGTAGGCCGGCGCCGCGTCGGGCTCGCCCCACGGCTCGCTGGTGCAGGCGGGGAAGCCCGGGATCTGCCCGCCCAGGTACATCGCGGCCACCTGGTCGACGATGAGCGGTGGATAGGCACCGCCGCCGCAGGCGTACTCGCTCGAGCCGCCGTAGTAGACCGCGTAGATCTTGCTGGGCGCGAGCAATCCCGCCAGCAGCAGCTCCTGCTCGATGCGATCGCGTACGTAGGCGAAGCCGGTCTCGACGTCGGCGATGGCGGCCGTGCCGTGCATCTGCGCATCGGTTCGCGACAGACGCACGAAGCCGATGTCGAGCGCACCACCGGCGGTGTCGAGACGCAGCTGGCGATCGTCGGTCTGACCCCGCAGCCACGTGGTCCAGCTGCGCACCGAGTCGCAGATGCGATCGTTGGTGTCGAGCGCCTCGTCGTCGCCGTCGGAAGGCAACACGTACATCACGCGGATCTGCGGCGCGTCGTCATCGTCGGGGCGGTCGTCCTCGCTGCGATCGATCGGGCACGTCGGCACCATCGGGATCTCGCCGCCGGTGCTGTCGCTGCTGCCGCTGCTGCCGTCTGCCTCCGACGTGCCGTCGACGGCGGACGAGGCCGTGGTGGTGGTCGACTCGGTCATGCCCGCGACGGTCGTGCTCGAGTGGCCGACATCCGAGGTGTTCGCGCTCTCGGCGGGATCGATGCCGGTCAGCGGCGTGACGATCCCGCAGCCCAGCGCGACCCCCCACGGCAGCACGCAAGCGACCGTACGCCGCGTGCGGGCGCTCCCGGCCGTCATCGCGTTTCGTCCGCGGGGCGCTCGAAGATCATGACGAAGTTCTCGCGCAGCAGCGCGGGCGTGTCCACCAGGCGGAAGCCCGCGCCTTCGATCTCGCGGCGGAACTGCTCCGGATCGGCGCGGACGTGCTTGCGCATCCATGCATCGACGCCCGCCCGCGTGCGGTCGTAGTCGACCACCACCAGGCGCGCGCCGGGGCGCAGCGCTCGATGCAGGTCGGCGAGGTAGGTCTGCGGCAGCTCGAGGTGGTGATAGGCGTCGCACAGGAACGCGACATCGACGCTGTCGGCGGCCAGGCCGCTGTGACGCTGGTCCGCGACCACGGTGGTGATGTTCTCGAGCCCGGCCTGTGCGGCGCGCTCGGCGATGTGTTCGCGGAAGTAGGGCTGCACGTCGACGGCGAACACGCGGCCGCGGGGGCCGACACGACGGGCGAACTCGAGGGTGAACAACCCGGTGCCGGCGCCGACGTCGGCGACCACGTCGCCGGGCGCGAGCGCGAGCGCGTCGACGATGCGGGTGCGGTGATCGAAGACCTCTCGGCCTTCGCGCTCGAAGCTGTCCCAGTCGCTGGCGTCGCGACGGGCATAGCGCTCGTTGATGCGCACTGCGACCGGGTCGGGCGACTCGCTCGGCACGCTCGCATCGCTGCGGGGTGCGAGCGCGCTCGAGGTCGGGCTCGGCTCCGACGCTGCGGTCGGCGGCGTCGGGCCCGGGGCTGCGGTCGGCGCGGTCGAGCCGCACGCCACGAGCGAGGCCAGCAGCCACGATGCCGCTCGCATCACGCCTGCTCCCCGTCGATCGCGTCGACGACCACGCGTGCGATGCCGGCCTGCGCCAGCCCGAACACCAGCGGGCCCACGAGCGGGATCGCCATCACGAACGTGAACGGCAGCGCGAAGCCCAGCAGCCGCGACTGGTGCCGGCGCAGGAGCTCGCGCTGCGCGGCGCGATCCAGGCCGCGCTTGTCGAAGTAGGGATCGAGCAGCTCCCAGGCCAACGCGATCGCGCTGCGCCAGGTCTGCAGCACCGGGCCCAGCACCGAGCCCACCACGGGCACGAACGACAGCACGAACAGCGCCACCGTCAGCGCGACGAAGATGCCGAGGCGTAGGAGCGCGTCGGCCAGCGATCGCGCCAGCGGCAGGCCCGGCGCGGCCGCCAGCTCATCGGCGCGCGCCGGCGCGATGACCCGCATCCCGGCCAGGAACACGCGCTCGCCGAGGAAGGGGAAGAGCGCCTGGATCAGGAACATCGCCACCACCGGCGCGCTCAGCAGCACCATCGCGATGCCGGCCAGGCGCAGCAGCACCATCATCGCGATCTGCCACCAGGTCCCGTCGTCGACGCGCGTCCACGCGATCACGGTCCACACGCCGGCGACGTCCAGCGCCGTGGTGATCGCCAGCAGCACCAGCGCCAGCGAGGCGTAGGTCCGCCGGACCTCGGGGCTGCGCCACGCCGTGCGCACGCCCTCGCTGGCGCTGCGCATCCCGAGCACGAGTTCGGAGGTGGTCTTCATCGGGGTTCGTGGGCGGTGGGGGAATGGGCTCAGATCTGCGGGCTGAAGCGGGCCGCCTCGCTGTCGGCCGACTTGGCGCCCGCGCGAGGAATGAGCGTGCAGTCGGGGAACGCCGACACCTTGCACTGCATTTCGCAGAAGTCGCGCGAGATGCGGGCCATCAGAGTCGGTGCCGCCTCGATGATGGTGCGGTGGAGGTTGCCCTCGCCCAACAGGTCGCACAGGCCGGTGCGCACGAGGAGGTCGCGGACCGGCCCGATCGGACCGATGAGGTGGATGTCGTTGCCGCGCTCGCGCAACGAGACGGTGAGGTTGCGCAGCGACTGCACGGCGGTCGCATCGACGTCGGCGATGCCGGAGCAGTCGATGGCGATGAGCACCATGTCGGGGCGTTCGGCCAGCATGCCGTGCACGCGATCCTCGAGGAAGCGCGCGTTGGCGAAGTACAGCGGTGCGTCGAGGCGCAGGATGCCGACCTGAGGGCAGGTCTCGACCGCGAAGCGCTGGCTGTTGCGGTAGACCATCGAGCCCGGGATGCGGCCCAGCTCGGCGGTGTGCGGCGTCGCGGTGCGCACCACGAACAGCACCAGCGCGACCACGAGCCCCGCCGCGAGGCCCTCGACCAAACCGACCACGAGCGTGATGACGAACGTCAGCACCATGGTGGCGGCGTCGCTGCGATGCGTGCGCCAGATCGCTCGGGCCTCACGGAGATCGACGAGCTGCAGCGCGCCGTGCATGACGATGCCCGCCAGCACCGCCATCGGCAGCACCGCGAACGAGGGCCCGATGGCAAACACCGCGACCATGACCCCCACGCCCGCCAGCACGCCGGCGACGCGGGTGCGTGCGCCGGACTGCATGTTCACCACCGTGCGCGCGAGGCTGCCGGAGGCCGGCAGCGGGCCCACCAGCGCGGCCGCGGCGTTGCTCAGCGCCAGACCCCACAGCTCGCGGTTCGGATCGATGCGCTGTCGCTGCTTGACCGCGAGCGCCTTCGCGATCGCGACCGACGAGCCGTAGCCCACGATCGCGACCGACAGTGCGGTCGGCAACAGTGCCCGGAGCTCGGCGAGGCCCGGAGATGGCCACGCGAAGCTCGGCAGCGATCGCGGCACCGAGCCGACCACCGGCAGGCCGCGGCTGGGCAGATCGAGCGCCCACGCGGTGAGTCCCGCCGCCACGCATGCGAGCAGTCCCGCGGGCACGCGCCGCTGCAGGCGCGGCATCACCACGAGCACGGCGATGGTCGCGAGACCGAACGCCAAGGTCAGCAGCGACGCGTGGCCCAGGTGCAGCAGCGCGGGCCACGGATTGCTGGCGGTCGCGTCGCGGGCGACGTCCTTGGGGAAGCCGCACAGCGGCTTGAGCTGGCTGGCGGCCGTCACCAATGCACCGGCGGCGTTGAAGCCGATGATGGCCGGGTGCCCGAGGAAGTTGGCGATGAAGCCCGCGCGCGCGAGCGCGAGCGCGAGGTAGATCGACGCCACCATCATCGTGAGCACGATCGCGAGCTCGCCGTAGCGGGCGCTGCCGGGCTCCGCGAGCGGTTGCAGGCCGCTCGCGACCAGCAAGCAGATGATCGCGACGGGCCCCACCGCCAGGTACGGGCTCGATCCCCGCAGCGCGTAGCCGAGCGGTGCCGCGGCGGCGCAGAACAGTCCCGCCGCCGGCGGCAGTCCGGCCAGCATCGCGTAGGCCATCGCCTGCGGGATCAGCAGCGCCAACACGCTGAGCGCGGCGAGCATGTCACCGCCGCGTGCACCCCCGTGGGCTCCGCCGCCGCTGCCGGTCGTGCTCACGGGTGTGCCACCCAGTGGGCCCGCGCGAGCACCAGCTGCTCGGGCGTGTTGCAGCAGCGCAGCGCGCCCGGGTCGGGCAGGTTGGCGGCGTCGACGTGCGTGGCCGCCAGCGCCGCGTAGAGTCCACGCAGCGCGCGCTCACCCGCGGCGAGCAGCGCCACCGCCGTCGCGAGCGCAGCGGCAACGCGCACCGCACCGCTGGTCGCGTGGACGATCGCGGTGCCGTCGTCGCGTTGCCCGCCGGTGGGTACCACCGCCCGCGCATCCCCGCGCTCGAGCGCCTGCAGCATCGCCTCGACGTGGATCGTGCTCAGCCACGCGGCATCGCAGGCGCCGAGGTAGGCCACCTCCGCGCCGCGCTCGAGCGCCGCGCGCAGCCCCGCCACGGTCCCCGCCAGCGGACCGCTCGGGCCGCCGTCGTCGTCGTCCACGCGGACCGTGCCGACCGGCAACACCGGCAGCGACACGCCGCGTCGTCCGACCGCGATGACGCGCGGACATGCGGTCTGGGCGATGCGACACACCCGGTGCAGCAGCGGCTCGGCGCCTGCGCCCGGCGCGTCGTCGTCATCCACCGTCCGGAGCCACGCCTTGTCGCGGCCCATGCGGCTCGATGCACCACCCGCGAGGATGACGGCTGCGCGTCTCGAAACCACGTCTTGCGTGGACGAGGGTCCGCCCTCACGACCCGGGAATCAAGCGCCGCGGCCGTGTTAGCATCGCGCGACGATGAAGCTGAGGATTCGCGGCGATGCCCTGCGTCTGCGGCTCTCGCAAGGCGACCTCGAGACGCTGGTCGAGGCCGGCGAGGTGATCGACACGGTGCACTTCGGCGCCTTCGCGCCCACGCTGCGCTACGTGCTGCGGGCCGACGACGGCGCGGCGAGCCTGGCGGCGTCCTTCGACGGGGCCGCGATCGTCGTCACGCTGCCGCGCGCGTGGGTGCTGCGCCTGGCCGACACCGACGAGGTCGGCGTGCGCGGCGAGCAAGCCATCGACGCCGCGCGCACGCTGTCGCTGTTGGTCGAGAAGGACTTTCGCTGCCTGGTCCCGCGTGACGGCGAGGACGACAGCGACGGCTTCGGTCGGCCCGCGGGTGAGGGCGCGTGCTGACGGCTCACGGCGCGGCGATGCGCTGGGCGCCGGCGTAGACGCAGGCCCGATCCCCACGCACGAAGCCGACGAGCGTGACGCCGCTGGCGCGCGCGAGCTCGACCGCGAGCGAGGTCGGGGCCGAGACCGCGACGATCACCGCGATGCGGGCGGCGAGGGCCTTCTGCACCACCTCGAAGGACGTGCGCCCGGAGACCACCAGGACCAGGTTCGACCATGGCCACGGCAGCGCCTGCGCGGCCCAGCCGACCAGCTTGTCGATCGCGTTGTGGCGCCCGACATCCTCGCGGATCGCGAGCACGGTGCCGTCGGGCCGACACAGCGCGGCGCCGTGCAGACCCCCGGTCGCGTCGAACGTCGGCTGGCCGGCGCGCAGTCGCTCGGGCAGCGCACAGATCTCGGTCATGGTGATGCGCATGGCGTCGTCGAGCGGCGGCGCGCAGCCGGTGGCCGCGGCGATCGTGGCCTTGCCGCACACGCCACAGCTGCTCGACGCGAAGGTGTGGCGACGCAGGCGGGCGAGATCGAGTGTGACCTCCGGTGCGAGCACGACGTTGACGACGTTGTCCTCCGCGTCGGGATCCTCGATGCGGTCGCAGTGCCGCACCGCGACGATCTGTGCCGGGGCCTCGACGATGCGCTCGGTCAGCATGAAGCCGCGCGCGAGGTCGAGGTCGTCCCCGGGGGTCCGCATGACCACGGCGATCGATGCGCCGGCGATGCGGAGCTCGAGCGGCTCCTCCCGCGCGAGCAGGTCGTCGCTCTCGCGTCCGACCCCGGCCCGCCACTCGTCGCGCCGGACCGACACCGTGCGGTCGGTGATCAATCCGCCTGCTTCGTCGCGGTCCACAGCTTCGTCGGGGTGCACGTCTCGTCGACGTGGGATGCGAGGTTGTGCACGAGCATCGCGCGCGGGCCGAAGGCTGGCTCGGGGACCGGCTTGGTCTCGCCCTCTGCGATCTTCTCGCCGGCGATCACGAGCCGGTAGCTGCCGCTCGATGCGCAACAGTTGCTGCAGTCGCAGGTCTCGGTCAGCTCGTAGTCGAAGCTCGGCAGCGGTCGCGCGAGACCCTCGGGGCCGCGGTCGATCTGCTGCACCACCACGAACTCTGGCGTTTCGTCGAGACCCGGTGGGAGCGAGAGCACGAAGCCGGTGACCTCACACGCGTCGGAGCGCTCGATGACCATGTGCATGCAGCCGTCATCGGGCACCGTGATGGCGGGCAACACGAGGTTGTCGAACACGAGGCGATACATCGGGCCTTCGGCGCACGGGCAGGTCTGGTCGCAGCTCTGGTAGACCAGCGCGTCGGCGGCGGTGCCCAGCACCGTGATGAGGTGGCTCTGCGCGCCGCACATCGCCGGGATCTCGGTGCCGTCCTGCTCGAGCCGCAGCTCGAACTCGGGCACGTCGGCGAATCCGCACGCCGGCGCGCCAGTGCTCTCGCCGGTGTCTGCGGTCACGAGCGTGGTGCTGCCACCGCTCTCGCCCGAGCTGGCACCACCGCTGCCGCCGTCGCTGCCGCTGCCATCGAGCCCGAACTCGGGGTTCGAGACCGTGCACGCGACAAGCCCGAGGGCTGCGAGTCCGAGACGCCGCACGCCGCCATGATAGCGGATCCGCTCTGGCTTTCGCTCGGCGTCACGCGCGACCGAACTTGTCGGCACAGCGTGTGAGGACCCGTGCGGCCGCGTCGATGCGCGGTAGCTCGTCGAGGCTCGGCAGCGGAGCCATCAGCGCCTGCGACTGGCATGCGGCGACGGTGACGTGACCCTGCGTGACGCAGGCTGCACGACGTTCTGCGAGCTTCTTGCGACGACCATCGAACCACTCGAGCGCGTCCTTCTCGGGCCCGCGCTTCATGAACTCGTCGTAGGCATTCACCACGGCGTCGCAGGCTGCGGCGACGTCGGCGGGCAACGGGGTCGGCAGCGTCGCAGCGGCGTCGATCTCGGCGTCGCGGCGGGCATCGACCGCCTGTTCGGCCTTGGCCGCTTCGTCCCGACGCGTTCGCTCCTTGGCATCGAGCGCCTCGCGTTGCTGTTGGTCCTTGCCCTCGATCTGCACCGCCTTCGCGATCGACTCCTCGACCGACGGTGCCGGCGGGCCGTCGCCGCCACACGCGGACGCGAAGGCGACGGCGAGCTGCAGGGTGCGAGTCCATGACGACGTGACGATGCGCGGTTGGATGCGAGCGAACATGGGTCCTACCTGGCCGCACACAGGCTACCCGACCTAGGGAGCTTCGCACGAGCACCGGCACGATCGCGGCCCGAACGCGACCCGTCGCGGGCCGCGGGTCGGGAGCCCACGCGATCCAACCAACTCGAACGCGCTCGCGTCGCGTGCTCAGTCGGGAGCGGCGCTGCGTCGGCACCGACGCGTGACGCCACGGCACGACCACGCGAAAGCGCGATGGCTTGCGTTGCGTCACCTCGCAACGAGTTCAGTGCTTGGGGGCACGCGCCCACACGCAAACGCGAACCACCGCGTTCGATCCACCACGATCGTCGCTTCCTCGACAACCTCGGTGGTGTAGAGTCGGATCCACTGCCATGCATCGAAAGCTCGCTTCACTTCGGGTGCTCGCGTCGGTCTCGCTGATGGTCGTGTTGCCTGCGGGCTGCAAGGACGACGCGGCGGCGAAGGGCGATTTGATCACCCGCGCGACGATCGGCCCCGACGGCGGCACGCTCGCCGGCGGCGGCATCGAGCTGGTGATCCCGGCGGGCGCGCTCACGGCCGAGACCGACATCGAGCTGCTGACCTCGGCGCGCGACCTCTCGGCCCGCGACTTCGTGCAGCAGGGTGGGGCGATGGAGCTCACCCCCGAGGGCCTGGGCCTGCGACTGCCGGCCGAGCTGAAGTTCACGGGTGGGTCCGACGACAGCGTCGCGCTGTTCGTGCAAGACGGCCTCACGGTGGCGGGCGCCGGGGCCAGCACGTGGGTGAACGAGCTCGGCGTCATCGCGCTCGCCAACGAGGGCATGCGCATGACGGAGATGTTCGAGCCCATGCTGGGCTCGTCGCCGACGCAGCCCGGGATGACCTTCCGCGACGTCGCCCACTTCCGCGTCGGGCTCACCAACACGCCGCGCTTCAACGTCGCGTTGTCGATCTACGACTTCGGCCAGGCCTACGACAAGGCGCTCAACGGCACCGGCGAGGGCGACTGTGGCTTCGAGCTGGGCGGCGTCCAGGGCGGATCGTTGTCGGCCGGCTGCTCCGATGGGCCGCTGACTGCGAAGGTCGGCGTCACCAGTGCGGAGATCGAGTTCGACGTCACGCCGTTCCAGTCGGGCAAGCTCGAGACGCCGGTGGTGGTCGGCGTGATCGGTGGATCCGACGAGCTCGCGTATCAGCTCGGGTTCCTCTCGTTCGACACCAGCCCCTGCTACGCCGAGACCTGCTCGGACTACGGCACCTGCGAAGTGCAGGGCGACGCGGCGGTGTGCAACTGCATGGAGGGCTTCGCCCCCGGTGAAGATCTCTCGTGCGTGTGCGTGCCCGACTGCGCCGGCCGCCAGTGCGGCGGCGACGGCTGCGGCGGCACCTGTGCCCCGGGCTGTGGCGACAACGAGTTCTGCGACGACGGCTCCGGTCAGTGCCAGCCCGACGGTAGCGATACCGGCACCACCGATCCCGGCACCACCGATCCGACCGACGCGAGCACCACCGATCCCGGTTCGACGAGCGACCCGAGCGGTGGCTCGAGCGGTGGTTCGAGCGGCGGTATGGGTACCAGCACGACGATGTAGCCGCCCGTCGGCGCCGAAGCTCGCGGCCTCGCCCCGTGCGGACGCATCGCGCGTGACCGCGACGTGTCGACGTGTACACGCGCGGCAGCGGTGCGATCGCGGGGCAAGGTGGGCGGCCCTTGTGGGCACGGGTGCGACGGACACGGGCGACGCCGGCGTGTGCAATGCGCATCCGCGTCGAGCAGCGCAGCGATCGCGCCGGTGCGAGCAGAAAACTGCGCCGCGACCACGGCACGGCAACGCGTGATCCCGCGGGGGCGAGACACCGCAGCCATCGTGGAGCCTGCCCACGGCGCCGATGTGGGAGCGCTGCGATCGGACAACCTCGCATTCCCAAGCGACACCAAGGACGCGTCCGGATCGCGGTGTCCGACGCCGATGTGACAGTGTGGGGCCTCCGAGCGACACCCATCCGACACCGGTGCGTGGTCACGAAAAGACGCGGTCGCGTGGGTGTCGAAGGCCCCAGACGCCGTCGCCGAACCTTGCGTGAAACGACGAATTCACCGGGCTACGATCGCGTTCTCGAAAACTCGTGCTTGCGTCCCTCACGGCGATCCGCATACGATGCGATCGCGGCGTGGGAGCGTGATCCCAACCGCCAACAACTTTCAGTGGGTCGGGCGATCAGCGAGGGGAGCAAGACGATGCGAGCGCGTTCAGCAAGCAAGACGCTCGGGCTAGGCGTAGCGGCGGGGCTACTGTCGGCCTTCACACTCAACGCCTGCAACGAAGCAGGAACCACCGAAGACCAGTGCGTCTCCAACGAAGACTACTTCAAGGAGAAAGTCTGGTCGAACATCCTGGGGACGACCTGCATCAAGTGTCACAGCGACACCGGTGCGGCGAAGGACTCCAGCTTCATCCTCCGCGACGCCAAGTGGGGCCCGGACTACCTCGAGAACAATCTCAAGGTGTTCGAGTCGATGGCGAAGCTGCAGTATGAAGGCACGCCGTGGATCTTGGTGAAGCCCTCGATGGACAAGGGCATCACCCACGGCGGCGCGATGCAGCTCGACAAGGGCAGCGAGCAGTACAAGGCGTTCCAGGGCATGATCGACCGCCTGGAGAACCCGGTCACCTGCGCCGACGACGGCGAGGAAGAGGCCGAGTTCTTCTCCGGCGTCGAGCTGCTCGACGAGGTCGCGACCCTGCGCAAGGCCTCGCTCTCCATCGCCGGTCGTCTGCCGACCCCCGAGGAGGAGCAGCGTGTCCGCGACGGTGGCTTCGAGGCGCTCGACGGCGTGCTCGACGACATGATGACCGAGGACGCGTTCTACGACCGGCTCAAGGAGATCTACAACGATCACTTCCTGACCGATCGCTACTACCCGAACACCATGGCGCTCGACCTGCTCGAAGCGCAGAACATGGACGACAACGAGATCTACCCGTACGTCCGCTGGTACGAGAACGAGCCCGACGCCGACACGCTGGGCCGCTTCAGCAACCAAGCCGTCGCCCGCGAGGCGCTCGAGCTGGTCGCGTACGTGGTGCGCAACAACAAGCCGTTCACGGAGATCCTCACCGCCGACTACACGATGGTGAACCCGTACTCGGCCAAGGTGTACGGCCTGCAGGGCGTGCAGTTCCAGGATCCGAGCAACTACACCGAGTTCGCGCCGGCCAAGATCCCGGGCATTCCGCACGCGGGTGTGATGACCACGACGGTCTTCCTGAACCGGTTCCCGACCACGGAGACGAACCGCAATCGTCACCGTTCGCGCATCTTCTACAAGTACTTCCTGGCGACCGACGTGCTCAAGCTCGGCGAGCGCCCGGTGCAGTCGTCGGCGATCCTCGGGGTCGCGCCCTGGCTCAACAACTCGGCGTGCAGCGTCTGCCACGAGCAGGTGGATCCGGTCGCGGGCGCATTCCAGAACTTCGGGCCCATGGGTGAGTACCAGCCGCCCGAGATGGGCTGGTTCGGCGACATGAAGGCGCCGGGCTACGGCGATGTCGTGATGCCGCCCGAGGAGTACCCGCGCGCGCTCAACTGGCTCGCAGGTCAGGCCGCGCAGGATCGCCGCTTCGCCGTGTCGGCCATCGACGTGCTGTACCACGGTCTGTCGGGCGACGACCCGCTCGAGGCGCCTTCGGATCCGTCCGAGGAGGGCTACCTCGAGGGCATCCGTGCCGCCGACATGCAGGCGAAGACCTTCGATGGCATCGCGCAGAAGTTCATCGACAGCAACTACAACCTGAAGACGGTCGTCAAGGAGCTGGTCAAGACCCCGTACTACCGCGCCTACAACGCGGAGGGGCTCGACGAGACCCGCGAGACCGAGCTCAGCAAGCTCGGCACCGGTCGCCTGCTCATCCCCGAGCAGCTCAACCGCAAGATCGAGGCGGTCACGGGCCAGCCGTGGCGCGTCAGTGCCGAGGACACCGACCTGCTGCTCGACGACGATCAGTACAAGATCTTCTACGGCGGCATCGACTCCGACACGGTGGTCGAGCGCATCACCACGCCCAACGGCATCATCGCCAACACGGCGAAGCGCATGGGCAACGAGATCGCGTGCTGGTCGACTGCGGCCGACTTCACGCGCGCCCCGGGTGACCGTCGCCTCTTCCCGTACGTCGATCCCAGCTTCGAGCCCGAGGACGGCAACGGCTTCGAGGTCCCCGCCGCGGCCTCGTCGATCCGCGCCAACATGCAGTACCTGCATGCCAAGCTGCTCGGCGAGTACCTCGACCAGAACGACCCCGAGATCAACCGCACCTACGAGCTGTTCTTGAAGGTGTGGAAGGAGGGTCAGCGGGGCATGGCCACGACCATCGTCGACGAGAACGGCAACGAGGTGCCGGAGTACGGTCCGCAGCTGCCCGGCCAGTGCCAGGCGACCGCCGACTTCTGGTCCGGAGCGCCGCTCAACGAGCGGTCGATCACGGAAGACCGCAACTACACAATCCGCGCGTGGATGGCTGTCGTCAGCTACCTGCTCTCGGACTACCGGTTCCTGCACGAGTAAAGAAAGAAGGAGGACGAACAGCCATGGATCGCCGCGATTTCCTCAAGCTTGCCTCGTGCACGGGTCTCACCCTCGTCGCCCCCTCCGCCTTCGGCGGCCGCGGGTTGGCGGACAAACCCCGCACCTCGTTCGAACCCTACCTGGGCAACCTGTTCGTCAGCGTGAACGCTGGCGGCGGTTGGGACCCGACCAGCCTCTGCGACCCCAAGGGCGCCAAGAGCGAGTCGGATCCGAACCCGATGAACGGCTCGTACCTCACCGATGAGATCGAGCAGATCGGCAACATCCGCTACGCGCCGTTGCCGTACGCATCGCTGTTCAACGACACGGCGATGAACTTGGGCCTGACGTACTCGATGAAGACCTTCTTCGAGAAGTACTACCAGCGCCTGCTCGTGGTGAACGGCATCGACGTCGAGACCAACGGTCACGACACCGGCAGCCGCAACACCTGGTCCGGTCGACTGGGTGAGGGCTTCCCGGCCATCTCGGCCTTCATTGCCGGCGCGTTCGGCAGGGAGCTGCCGATGTCGTTCATGAGCTTCGGCGGCTACGCCGAGACCGCCGGTGTGTCGCCCCGCGTTCGCGCGGCCGGCAACGCCATCAACGTGCTCGGACGTCTGGCCTACCCGTCGCGCATCGACCCGAACAACGAGCAGTCGGGCTTCCACAACGACGCCGTCCAGACGCTCATCGACGAGGCCCAGGCCGGTCGCGACCAGGCCCTCGCCGCCAACCAGGGGCTGCCGAAGATCCGCAACGCCATCAACGCGTTGTTCATCGCGCGCAGCGGCAGCAACGAGCTCAAGCGCCTGCAGGAGTACCTGCCGGAGCAGCTCGAGCAGGGTCTGCGCGGTCAGGCGCAGCTGGCGATCGCGGCCTACCGCGCCGGCATCTGCGTGTCGGCCAACCTCGACGTCGGCGGGTTCGACACCCACGGCGACCACGATGCCAGCCACATTCCGCGGCTGCTCGAGATGCTCGATGGCGTCGACTTCCTCATGGAGGAGGCCGAGCGGCAGGGGGTCGGCGACAAGGTCGTGGTCGCGATGGGCTCGGACTTCGGTCGCACGCCGTACTACAACGGCGGCATGGGCAAGGACCACTGGAACGTGACCTCCATGATGTTCATGGGGCCGAACATCCAGGGCAACCGGGTCGTTGGCTCGAGCAACGAGGAGCACAGCGCGATCGGTGTCACGACGTCGCTGACGCCGGACAACGCCGAGGCCGCGCGCCGCATCCATCCGTCGGACATCCACCACGGCTTGCGCGCCATCTACGGGCTCGCGGACAGCGAGCTCGCCGCGATGTTCCCGCTCGAGCTGAAGGGCGATCCGCTGCCGATCTTCGGCTGAGCCTCACCACGGGGTTCGAGGTCGACGGGCGTCCGGGGCAACCGGGCGCCCGTTTTGTCTTTGGTTCGCAGCGCGGTCGACCGCTCGCGTTATCATCCCGCGAGACTCGCGTACGCGTCGCGTCGTGCGCACCGACCACGACCCGATGGGCTTCTTCTTTCTCTTCGTCGCCGCCTGCGCGGGCTACGGCCTGTTCCGGGTGTTCCGCTCGAGCGCCCGCGACCGCAAGTACCTCGCCGACGCCCGCGAGGAGCTGCCGCTGCAGCTCGATCACCTCGGCCAGTCGCTGCGCGCGCTCGTGCGAGAGACGAGGTCGCTTCGCATCAGCCTCGAGTCGCCGGTGCGTGACGTCGCCGAGCTGCGCATGGGGCAGCTCAACGCAACCGCCGAGGACCTCGACGGCTTCGACACCATGCTGATGAACGTCAGCCGAGCGATCGCGGACTGGTTGGTCGCCATCGACCGGCTCGGTGAGGCCGACCGCGCGACCCTCCACGATGTCGGCGCCAACCCCGACCCGATCCGCAACGCGCTGGCCGCCGAGGGCTATGCATTCGAGCGCCGTCACATCCAGCGCGACGGTGGACCACCGCTCGACGAGCGGCTGCGGGCGATCATGGCCGAGCTCGACAAGTTCGAGCAGGCGCTGCAGACGTCGCAGCGCGTGTATCGGTGAGTGCTGCGCCGGCGTGGCGAGGCGTCGACGCCGGCGGTTCTTCGTGTGACATCCGCCGCGTCGGCGTCCGACGGTGAAGTGATCGACGCCACGCTCGTTGCGAGTCCCCGCGCTGCAACCTGCGTCGGCGTGCAGCGGATCGTTGCAGCTCGCGACACCGATGGCGGGGCGTCGCGTGGTCCCTCGAACTGGGCGAAAAGTGTCGGATCGCCAGCTGCCCGCGCTATCGTGCCCATCCATCCCATCCATCGCGCGGCCCGTGCGAGCCGGCCTGGTCTGGCACGGGCCTCGCTATCCGACACCCATTGACTACGCCGAAGACCGGCCGCGTCAGAGCCCGAGCGCCATGACACCGCTGACCATTTCCATCCTGTTGCTCGTGTGCGCCTTCGTCATCACCGTCGCGTACGTCGCGGTGGACGAGCACAGCTAGCGGGGCGCCCACGGCCGAGGGCGCCGCCGGCGTCCGCAGGATCACAGGACGCCGAGCTGGCGGCCGACCTCGGCAAAGGCGGCGATGGCACGATCGACGTCCGCGGGGCTGTGGGCCGCCGAGAGCTGGACCCGGATGCGAGCCTGGCCCTTGGGCACGACGGGGTAGCTGAAGCCGATGACGTAGATGCCTCGTTCGAGCAGGCGCGCGGCGAAGTCGACCGCCAGGCGTGCCTCGCCGAGCATGATGGGCACGATGGGGTGCACGCCGGGGCGGATCGCGAAGCCCGCGGTCGCCATGCCGCTGCGGAAGCGCTGGGTGTTCTGCTCCAGCTTGTCGCGCAGCTCGGTCGAGGCGGTGAGCAGCTCCAGCACTGCGAGGCTACCGGCGACGATCGGTGGCGCGAGCGTATTGCTGAACAGGTACGGTCGCGAGCGGTTGCGCAGGAGGTCGACGAGCTCGCGACGGCCGCTGGTGAAGCCGCCCGACGCGCCGCCGAGGGCCTTACCCAGCGTCGAGGTGATCACGTCGACACGGGCCATGACGTCGTTGTGCTCGTGGGTGCCGCGGCCGGTCTTGCCGACGAAGCCGGTCGCGTGGCTGTCGTCGACCATCACCATCGCACCGTAGCGCTCGGCCAGATCGCAGATTTCCCGCAGCCGCGCGATGTCGCCGTCCATGCTGAAGACGCCATCGGTCGCAATCATGCGTACGCGCGCGCCCTGGGTCTCGCGCAGCATGCCCTCGAGCTGGTCGAGATCGTCGTGGCGATAGCGGTGTCGCTGCGCCTTGCACAGGCGGATGCCGTCGATGATCGACGCATGGTTGAGCTCATCGGAGATGATGGCGTCCTCGGCCCCGAGCAGGGTCTCGAACACGCCACCGTTGGCGTCGAAGCACGAGCTGTAGAGGATCGAGTCCTCGGTGCCGAGGAAGCTCGCGATCGCTTGCTCGAGCTGACGGTGCCGATCCTGCGTGCCGCAGATGAAGCGTACGCTGGACAGACCGTAGCCACGCTCATCGAGCGCGACGCGGGCGGCCTCGATCACCCGCGGGTGGCTCGACAGGCCCAGGTAGTTGTTGGCGCAGAAGTTGAGGACCTCGCGGCCACCCACGCGGATCGTCGCGCCCTGGGGCGACTCGATCACGCGCTCGTGCTTGTACAACCCGGCGTCCCGGATCTCCTGCAGGATGGCCGCGTAGTGGTCCTTCGCCTGTTCGAACATGCGGCGATGTTAGCCGCCTCGTAGCCCGGTCTGGATGCGGCCGACCGTGCGATCGCTCCGATTGGTCCAGTACAGCGTCGCGTCGTCGAAATCGCCGCGACCGTAGCGCAGCCCGACGAAGCTCGAGTCGGTGGTCCCGACGTCGCTGAACGACCGCGCGATGTCGGTCGCGCCGTCGACCACGTAGTGGGCGACGTGGGCCGCGCGCGCGCCGGGCACCCCGATCCACAGGTTGCCGCCCTCGTCGAAGGCGAGGCCACCGACCTCCTGCAGCGGATCCATGGTGTCGCCGACGTCGACGTAGAGGCTCGGCTCGGCGGCGGTGCCGTCCTGCAGCACGCCGACCCGCCATACCTGCCCAACCGTGCCGACGTACAAGACGTTGGCGTCGGGCCCGAAGCTGAGCGTGGCTAGTCCCACCACCGCCTCGGTCAACACGCGCGCGACACCGTCGTCGACCGAGTAGTAGATGATCTGATTGCTGTCGCGGTTGACCATGAACAGGTCACCGCCGCCGTCCGGGAGCACGCTGCTCACGGGCCCCAGGGGACCGCCGCCCTCGAGCGCATCGACGATGAGGTTGGTCTGATCGTTGGCCGGGTTGTACGCCGAGATCGACTGCGCCGTGGCATCGGCAAGGTAGAGCACGTCGATGTTGTCGTCCTGATCGGCGATGTAGAAGTCGCCGAGCCGCATGCTCGACGGGGCGCCGGCGAGGTCGTAGCGGTTCTGGAACATGCCCTCGGGATCGAACCGCGACAGGAAGCCCTCGCTCGACGCGACCCACAGGTTGCCGGCGCCATCGAAGTCGAGCGCGACGGAGGTGCCGAGCTGCTCGGGATCGGCGACGCCGACCAGGAAGTCCTCGAAGGTCGGCTCGAGGACGGTGATGTTGTAGTCGAAGGTCGCCTCGATCGTGTTTCGCGTGGCGGTGATGCGCAGGCTGATCACGTCGCCGGGATTCGCATCGGCGGGGATCGGCACCTGGATGTTCGCGCCGTCGCCGAGGATCTCGGTGCTCGGGCCCGAGACCTGCGACCAGCTGTACTCGTCGGCGTTCACGTCGACCTGCACGGGCACCACCAGGCCCCCGAGCACGGCGCGGTCGTCCTGGTCGGGATCGAAGGTGGGGCCCGGCTTGCATTCGTTCTCGATGCACTGGAGCGTGCCCTGGCACTCGACCCCATCGAGGCAGGGGCAGTCCTCGCTGCCTTCGATGCACGAAGGATCGGTGGTGTTCGAGCTCGTCGCGGAGGTCGTGGTCGTCAGCGACGTGCTGGCCGACGAGCTGCTCCCGCTGGAATCGGCGCCCCCGTCATCGCCTTGCTCGCCCTCCTTGCCGCACGCGACGACGGTGACCAGACCACAGGACAACAGCAGCAGGCGCGAACGATGCAATCGCGAGGTCATCATGGTTTTCGATCCCAGAACCCATCGTACACGCCGGTGCGCGGGCTCGGAAGGCCGAGCGCGGGGGCGCCGAGGCCGATCGTCAGTGCGGGGCGAGGGTCAGCGCATCGGGTGCGGCCGCCAGTAGCTCGCGCACGCGCGGAACCAGGTCACGCGTCATCGCATCGAGGTCGAATGCGGCCTTCCACCCCCAGTCGGCGTGCGCGTTGCTGTCGTCGAGCGCGCGCGGCCACGAGTCGAGGATGGCCTGCCGCTTCGGATCCGACGCGAACGTGATCTTCACCCCGGGGATCTGCGTGGCCACGCTCGCCGCGATCTCGCTCGCCGGCGGGCTGAACGCGGCGATGTTGTAGATGCTGCGGCGAAGACCCTGCTTGGGTGCGTCGGCGAGCTCGATGAGCGCACGGATGCCGTCGGGCATGTACATCAGGGGGATGCGGGTGTCGGCGCGACAGAAGGCCTCGTAGGAACCCACGCGCACGCCGTCGGTGTACATGAACAACGCGTAGTCGCTGGTACCGCCGCCGGGCAGGCTCGCGCCGATGAGCCCGGGGAATCGCACGCCGCGGAAGTCGAGCCCGAAGCGTCGTTGGTAGTACTCGCCGAGGAGCTCACCGGCGACCTTCGTGACGCCGTACATCGTCGTCGGGCGCAGGGGCACGTCGTCGCCCACGAGCTCGGGCAGGCCGGGGCCGAACACCGCGATGGTGCTGGTGAAGACGAGCTGCGGGATGCCGTGGATGCGGCAGGCCTCGAGCAGGTTGTAGGTCCCGGTCTGGTTGACGGCGTAGGTCGTCTGGGGAATCTGCTCCCCGCGCGCGCTGAGGATCGCCGCGAGATGGTAGACGCGCTGCGGCTGCAGCTCGCCGAGCAAGCGCGCCACGCCGTCGGCGTCGGTGACGTCGAGACGGTGCCACGGCACCGCCTCGGGCAGGCGTGCCGGTCGCTCGGCGACGTCGCTGCCGTGCACCTCGTGCCCGCGCTCGCGCAGCGCGAGGATGAGGTCCGATCCGATCTGCCCGCCCGCCCCGGTGACGAAGATGCGCATGTTCGCCGGCGAGACTAGCAAGCGGAACGCCCGCTGGCGCAGGCGCCCACCGGCCATGTCGCGTGACGCACCGCGCGTGCCGACCCCGCGGCGTGGCCGCGGCCGCGCCAACGCCTCACACGCGAAAGAATGCGTTGCGGTCGGGGCCCTGGTAGGCGCGGTAGTCGATGGGCCAAGGCGTGACCCTGGTCTCGCCCGCCGTGCGCGTGATCGAGACCGCCATCGGTCGCACGTCGCGGTAGTTGCTGTCCTCGGGCAGGTCGTCGTTGGCGACGCCGCCGGCCGAGAACACCGTCAACAGGCGGGTGCTGTCGTTGGGGTAGTGATCGCGGAAGCCCGCGTTGACCTTCTCGTGTCCGCGTACGAGCAGCGCGCAGCCGATCTTCGCCATGAAGTCGCGGAACTGCAGCCGCCCGAACGCGAAGCGCGCGCTGGCGGCCTGCAGCTCGTCGGGCACGCGATCGGCTCGGCTCGGATCGCTCCACAGCATCTGGAAGCGCAGATCGGGGTCGTTGAAGGCCGAGAGGTCGCGCCAGCGATCCCGCAGCGCCGCGTCGCGCGGGATCCCGCCGTGCACGAACATGAGGTTGTCGAACAGCAGCGTGTTGGGGATCTGCTCGAAGAACCGCAGGTAGCGGTGGAACACCTCGTCGGGCACCAGCGGCTGCAGCGAGCTGATGGTGTCGGAGGGCTTGACCCCACCGTACACACGGCCTTGGTACTCGATGTAATATTCGTGGTTGCCGCGCAACACGAACACGTGCTCGGGTACCGTCAGGTAGAGCTTGAGCACCGCTCGCAGCACGCCGTTGAGCGAGAAGCGACCGCGGTCGATGTAGTCGCCCAGCAGCACCAGCCGCACGTCGGGGTTGTTCTTGGGGTCGGCTCGGTAAGCCTTCACCTTCTCCATGAAGCGCGATTGCATCACCGCCGCCTTGAGGCAGCTGTAGCAGCCGTGGAGGTCGCCCAGCACGATCAGCTCGTAGTCATGGTCGGGGCGCGGCACCACGTGGGTGTGGCCGTCGAGGAACTCGTCGCCGGTCAGCTCCTGGACCCGCTGCTTGCCGGTGAGCCGGCCCTGGCCCGCGGCTCGCAGCGCCTCCCACTTGGCCTCCGCCTGGTCGAGCACGCCGACGTCGACGGCGATCTGCGCGCGGATGACCTCGGGGTCGTGCGAGTAGTGATGCTCGAAGCCCTGGAAGAACGGGTGATCGGCGGTCGCGGTCGGCAGCTCGACCGGCCGCTCGATCGCGACCTTGTCGACCACGTCGACCGCGGTGTCCGGCAGCTCCGGCTGACCCAGCAGCGACGCGAGATCGTTGCGGAACTCGACCTCCAGCGGGTGCACGACGCCGTCCGCGTGGATGAACTCGTCGACCATGCCCATGAGCGCTTCGCGGTTGACCGGCGAGAGCGTCCGGAACAGCTCGAAGCAGCGCAGCTTGAGCTTCGTGAGCACGAAGCCCTTGCTGTCCTCGCCGTCGGCCACGACCTCGGACATCAGTGACCGCACCTCGTAGTCGACCTGCTGGAACAGCTCGAGGTAGTGCTCGTGCTGCCGCTCGATCTGTTCGAAGCGCAGCTCGGGATCGAGCTGGCCCTGGGCGTCGACGCGCGCGGTCACCAGCCGTCGGAGCAGCTGCCGAACGAACGACTTCTCGGTCAGATCGAAGTCGTCGTCGATGTAGCCGCACGTCGTGAGGTAGAACAGCACCGCTTCGATCTGCTGCTCTGCGACCTCGGGGTCATCGCTCAGTTGGATCATCGTCCGCCTGGAAGAGGCGCCCTTTGTCGGCGCCAGGGTTCGAGAGTGCCGTTCGCGGTAGTCTATCAGGGCACGCCAGGGACGGCCGGCTCGGGGCTCCCGCGCACGCGTGCGGTGCCGTCCCGCACTCCGCGCGCGCTGTGAAATCGGCCGCCCCGCCGGGCTCGCCGACCCGACGCTGCCAGTGGTGGCTGCACGGCATTTCCGGTAGCCTGCCTGCAGTGCGCGCAAGGGCGTACCAGATCCCATCCGAGGTCTATCGCGAGCTCGAGGCCCAGATCCTCGAACAGCTCCGGGACGGCGATCTGGTGCAGCTGCGTCACCTTCTCGGCGACCACGACCTCGAGATCGAGCTGCTGAGTGGCGAGTGGCGCGTGATGATGTACGAGCTCTCGGACTACTACCAGGTCATCGACCTGCAGCGACGACTCGCGCGCATGGTCGTGGGCCCCGACGAGCTCGCCGATTTCGTGGACGCGCTGCGGGACCCGGGGCGGCTCGAACGGTGGCGGCCGATCTCGTTCGGGCTCGCGGACCTCGCCGATGCGCTGCCCGCCGGTACCGACCTGGTCGGGCTCGTGATCACCGAAGAGGCCGACGACTGGCTGTGGGCCGAGCCGGTCTACGAGATCGTCGCGATCCGGCCGGAGGTGTTCGCGTTGCTCGAGCCGCACATGCGTGCGCTGCTGTTGAGTGGCGACCATGCCGCGCTCGCGCGTCTCGCCGAGGACCACGCCGAGGGTTGCGTGGAGTTCTCGCCCGAGCAGTGGCGCGTGCTGCTGCGACACACCCGGGAGCGCGCGCCCGAGCTGATGTCGGTGTTCGAGGCCAAGCTGGCGGGCCCCGCCGACTACGTGACGATTCGCGAGGCGCTCGAGCTGGTCGCCGATCCGCGCTTCCAGCCCAGCCTCGACGCGTGGCTCCGCGTGCACGCGTCGATCGCCGAGTACGCGCTGTACTTCCGCGACGCGAGCCTCGAGCGGCGCGAGTTCGACGGATCGGGCCTGCATCAGCTGCCGACGCGCAGCACCCAGCCGCTGCGCATCATCCCGCCCGAGGAGCGCGCCGGTAGCGTCGGCGAGCAGCTCGCGGTCACCGGCAAGACGCTCCCGCTGGTGCCGGTCGGGGGCGATCGCAGCGACGAAGGCTCGTCGGGCTCCTGACGCGCGGCGGGTGTCAGGCCCAGTGCAGCTCGGGCAGCGCGTCGACCGTGCGGTAGCGACGCTTGTCGTCGAGCTCGACGCGAGCGGCGGCAACCTCGGCATCGTGGGTGAAGAACACCCAGCCGTGCTCCACTCGGATCTGCTCGAGTAGCGCCTGCTTCTCGTCGATCAGCAGCTCGGGGTAGCGGTCGTAGCCCGTCGTGATCGGTAGGTGCACCCACGGCGCGCCGGGCACGAGATCGCCCATGAACGTAATCGGGCCGTGCGGGGTTGCGACGCGCGTCAGCAACAGGCCCGGGGTGTGGCCGTGCGAGATGCTGAAGCTGTAGTCGTCGCCGAGCACCCGTGAGCGCTCGCCTTCGACGATCTCGAGCCGGCCGGTGGCCTCGAGCAGCGGCTGCAGCTCGGGGATGAACGACGCACGATCGCGGGCGTGCGGCGCGTTGGCGCGGGCCCACGCCTCGCGGCCGACGACGACCTGTGCGCGGTCGAACACCAGCTCGGGCTGGCCACCGTCGCGCCACGGTGCCAGCAGGCCGCCGGCATGGTCGAAGTGCAGGTGCGACAGCACGATGACATCGACATCGGAGGGCGAGAGGCCGAGCGTGGCCAGTGAGTCGAGCAGCACGTGGCGATCTTCGACCACGCCGAATCGTTCGCGCAGCGCGGGCTCGAAGAACGCGCCGATGCCGGTCTCGAGCAGGACGTTGCGGCCGTCCTCGCGCACCAGCATCGCGCGACAGGCCAGCGCGATGCGGTTGCGCTCGTCGGCCGGGCACCACCTCGACCACACCGCCTTGGGTGCGTTGCCGAACATGGCGCCCCCGTCGAGCTTTTGCGTGTTGCCTTGGACGCTGTCGACTCGCATGCGGCGACAGGGATAGCACCTTCGTCGCCGGCGGTCGAAGTCGCCCCGGTCACGGCACCGATTCGGAGGACGAGTCGAGCGCGCTCAGGGCAGGTCGGCACCCGCGGCATCGGCGGTGCCCTCGACGTTCGGCCGCGCGTCGCCGTGGAAATCGACCGACGGATCGCCGGCGAGCCATACCGCGGCGGTGAGTACATCGGCGGGTGCCGACGCCGTGAGTGACAGATCGCCGCCGCCGTAGTTCGCGAACCACGTGGTGTCGAAGGCTGGCAGCTCGACGTTCGCGGTGCCATCGAGCGTCTCGGGGGCCGCCGAGGTCTCGAAGGTCGCACCATCGCAGTTCACCGCTGGGCTCGACTGGCTGCGGACCAAGAACGAGTTGCGCACGTTGGTCGTGAAGGCGCCCTCGCAGTAGAGCGCGTTGGCGTTCATCGCTCCGAGCGTCGAGTACACCACGTCGAGCGTGCTGTCGGACACGACGACGCCGGCGGTGGTGAAGCCGCTCATGACGAACGAGCTGCGGATCTGCCCGGTCGCGCCACCGACAAACGCCACCGCGCCGTGGTCGTTGGTGAAGAACTGCATGCGATCGAGGTAGAGCGCGGCGCCATCGGCCTGTAGCGCCTCGAGGCCGCTGTTCAGGTTGAGGGTGACGCGCAGCGACTGGAGGTACGCCTCGGCGCCGTTGTCGACCACCAGGTGCGCGGTGCCTTGGTTGTCGACCCACGTGACTTGGGCGTCGTCGTCGGCCGCGAGGATGGCGACCTGGCGATCGCCGGTGACGAGGATGCTGGGCTCGCTGTACGAGCCGGCGTCGACGAGCAGCACCGCCTCCTCGCCGTCCATCACGGACGCCACCGCCGACGCGATCGTCGTGAAGGTCTGGGTCGGTCCCACGTGGATCACGCTGGTGGGCGCGAAGCAGGCCCCGGTGTAGATGTGGCACGCGGCGCCTGGGCACTGCTCGTGGAAGGTGCAGCCCACGCACGAGCCGATGTCGGCATCGCACAGCGGCACCGTGCCCTCGCAGGCGTTGGTGTTGGTGGCCGAGCACTCGACGCAGTGCCCGCTGTCATCGCACGCGGGCACGTTGGCGTTCTTCTCCTCGCATTGTTGGTCGCTCGAGCAGCCGACGCAGCTCCCGTCGACACAGACGGGGCTGTCGGGGTCGTTGCAATCGATCGACGAGTCGCACTCGGCCTGCGAGGTGGTGCTCGATGACGCGTCGGTCGAGTCGGTCTCGCCCGTCGTCGTCATCGTGGTGGTCACGGTCGGATCGGTGGTCGAGCTGTCGGCCTGCGACGTGGTGCTCGCGGAGGTCGAAACCGTGGTCGTGTTCGCACCAGTCGAACCACCGCTGCTGCTCGAGCCCTCGGTGTCCTGCACGACGTCTTCGGCGACCGGGCAGCCGGCAAGACAGACCAAGATCGCGACCGAGGCGGGCGACGAAACGTTCATGCGCATCTACAGGCTCCTGCGGGTAGGCCACGGAGTGTAGCCCACCCGCAGTGCGGGCGCGCGGTCGACCCGCGCACGCCAACTTTTCTTGCGTCACTTCGTCGCCAGGCTGCGTCGTGGGGGGCTGCATGCGATCGTCCATTTGGACCACTCACCGCGCCCCCTCCCACTGGCTCCGCCTCGTGCCCGTCGTGGTCGCGGCCCTGTCCGTCGTCGCGTGCACCACCGACGACGGCAACGACGACGGTGGCGACAGCGGTGGCGACGCATCGGGTCAGAGTTCCGTCACGCTCGGCAGCGCCAGCCAGGGCCCCACCGGCGACGGCTCGGCGAGCCAGGGCTCTGCGAGCGACGGCTCGGCGAGCCAGGGCTCTGCGAGCGACGGCTCGGCGAGCCAAGGCTCCGCGAGTGATGCGTCGGCCGGTGAAGCCTCCGCGGGCGATGGTTCCGCGAGCCAGGGCTCCGCGAGCGACGCGTCCGCAAGCGCCGGCGACTCCGCCGGCACCTCGGTGGTCGACGCCTGCGATCACGCTGTCACGGGCAGCGACGACGTGCAGGCCTGCATCGACGCCGCGAATGCAGCCCTCGGCGACGCCGTCGCCCTCGTCGACCACTGCTACGACGCCGTGACGGGCGACGAAGACGTGCTGGCGTGCATCGCAGCGGCCGCGCCCGCGGCGTGGGACGCCAACGAGCTGCCGAGCGAGTGCTACGACGCGGTGACGGGCGACGAAGACGTGCTCGCGTGCATCGTCAGCGCCGCGCGACCCAGCTGGACCGCCGTCGCACTCCCGAGCGCCTGCTACGACGCGGTGACGGGCGACGAAGACGTGCTGGCGTGCATCGACGCGGCGTCCTACGCGATCGCCGACGGCGTCGGGCTCGTGCTCGACTGCGACGACGCGTTCCTCTCGGACGAGGACGTGCTCAACTGCGTCGCGAGCGGGTGACGGCCGCGGGTCCACGCGGGGAGGGGGTGGCCTTGCCCCGACTTCGTGACACGCTCGGCGATGCGCTTGTGCATTGCCGGGCGAGAACGCGGTTATCACATGCCTGGCCCCACGAAGGCGGTCACCCGCACGGCGAGGTAGCTTCCATAGAGCAGAAACCACAAGTGCGCCGGGGAGAAAAACGCTCGCAACGCCGCTTTGCCCCGCCACCCTAGTTCGCGATAGTCCTCGGCCTGCAGGATCGCCGCGACGGCGCGGCTGGAACTGCGCGGCGGAATCAGAAGGCGGACGCGGCCGCTTCCGAGCTCGCCGTGGCGCATCGGGTCACCGGCCGTTGGCATCGCCTCGAACGTACCGACGACCGCCAACGGGTCGCCAGGCGCGATACTCACCTCCTCGAACGCAGCGCGATCGCGCAACCGCGACACGCCACCGCCCTTCGCGCCCTCCGCCTTGTGGTGAAACGCCTCGAAGTCACCTGCCTGCCGATGCAGGCCGTTGACAATGAGTCCCCGCTCAGGAAGCTCCACGGTGACCGCATCTCCGGACGCCAGGCGGACGAGGAGCGCATCACACCAATCTGCGGTCGCGCGATGCCGCAGGAATCCGTTGGCATCCGGGTTCCGGTAGTCGAGTTGCCACGCGACGCAAGCTCGGCCACTGATCGGGGAGACGAGCGTCGACGACCCACCAACGAGTTCACACGTCACCGCACCGAAGCCGTCGGGCACGGTCGGGCCGGGCGTTGGCACCTTGCCGAGAGGGCGCGAGAGACGAACCCAGAGGTACCCGAGCCCCGCGAAGCTGACAACGCCCACGAGGACGAGTTCGACCACGAGCCAGATGATTGCGGGGGTTTCAGGGGACATGGAGGGACCTCGAGCTGAGACGTATTGAGGGAACCAACCGAGTACGACGCGCATCGCCTATGTCACCGAAGGTCGTCGAGGCCCGCGCAGTGCGGTCGGCAGTCCCGCGCGCACGACCTCCGACTCATACACGCCGAAGAGGGTGGCAATCTCAGACGCGACGAGACCCAACATGCTTGCCGCGTGGTACGTGGGGGGTTCTTCGTCGCCCCATGCCATCTTGGTGCCGACCCGTTGGTCGTTCGTCCACAAACCAGCCACCGGCACAAGCTCTACATTGAGAACGCGCGGCGGAAGACGCTTCAACGCGGCACGCAAGTCGGCCTCACGAAGCAAGAATGGGCTATCAATCTCGAAAAGGATCTCGAGCGGTTTCGAGACAAGCGCCGCGACACCGACGGTTGCGGGCACAGGCGCCTCAGCGAGGGACCAGATCATGGCCGCAAGCCCGAGCAGCGTCCCTGCAAAGCCCAGCCACCCTGCAGCGATGCGCAAGGACGTCGCTAGACTGGCAAGCCCCTCCGACAACTCCTCAGCAACAATCGAGAACACATATCCCTCGACACGAAGCGCGCCGCCGCCGAAGGACAGTGCACTCGCGACATCCCGCTCCCGACCAAACGCGATCAACGACGCAAGCGCCCCCAGACACACAGCGGAACGACCAATCCAGTTTGCAACGAACTTCGTCTCCGGGATCGGCACATCTCTGCTGAAGTACGCATCGATCGCAACAACAATGTGTGCATACGACTCTGTGGCCCCCATGACAGCAGAGGCGATAGTAAACCCGCGCTGTAGCGCGTCCATGTGATCGTTGGAAGCGACGGACCAGATGGCCGCGACATACGCAACGATACTCAGCCCTTGAAGCGCAGGAACCCGGGCGAACTGGTCCTTCAGCTTCAGATTCTTGATCATCTTCGCCCTGACCTCGAGCGCCGCCGGGGTATTCGCCCCCCGGAGTTCATCGAATGCGTGAAAGAGCTTCCCGACATCGATGCGACCCGCGACCATCAGACGCGCGTTGCCTGGGTCCGGCAGCCCGATACTGGCAACGTAGCGTAGAAGCAGCCCCGCCAAACGCCCTCCACGGGCCTTCGGATCATCAGTGAGACCCTCCCACACGAGCAGCAAGACGCCCTCATTGAGTGAGTTCGAGATTATGGACGGGCCAGACCGATAGTACTTGCCGGCCGTGGCAAGAGTCTCGACGACCCCTCGCTTCTTCTTCTTGCCGAGGTAGCTCTGCACCTCCGCAAACGTCTTCTCCCACCCACCCGAGAGTTCCGTGCGCAGTTCGGCATCCTTGAGCTGCTCGACAATCTCGGTGAAGCCGTACGGCTCGTTCGCCGCAGCAGCGCCGAGCGCCGGCCAAACATGGTCGCGAACGAGCGCATCGACTCGCACCGACATGGCAAGCTGCTCGCACGCGTAACGGACCGCGGTTGCAAACTCCTCTGCGATGTCTCCGTCGACGCTCAAAGGATCGAACGCCAGCTTCTCCGCTGCCTCCACAAGACCGGGGTCGTCCAGCGCCTCGAGCACTGCGTCGGCGAGTGCTTCCTCGCCGCGATGCGCGTCTTGCACGACGTTCGCATATGCACCGTTGAGATTCGCCCGGAAGTCGGCGACCTGCCCGGCACGCAACTCCGCCTCTTCGCGATCCTCGGGTCGGCGCGCGGCGTGGTGGTAGGCACGCTCGAGCAGCTTGCAGAGCCCGTCCACACGATGGTACGCCGCGATCGACTTGGCGTAGCCCCGCCACCGCCGCTCACGGGCGGCGATCGCCTTGCGTAGAGCGTCGACACGCTCGGCGAGTTCGTCCAGCGCGTCACGGGGAAACTCGAAGCGCTCGGCGCTGACGGTCATGCACGACGCCGACTCTCCGCGGGTGAGCCCGCACATCTGCCCGAGCAGGGTGCCGGAGAACGGAACGATGAAGTCTTGCTTCGGAAGCGACCACGTGGGGAACGGGGTGTTGCAGACGGCGCCCTCGAGCAAGAGGTCGACCTGTTGCTCCGGGGTCAGCTCCGCGGCGGGCGCCATCGGAAGCTCCTCGAAGCTCCCATCCGAAAGCTGTCGCAGCACTGTAGCGTTCCAGTCCGCACGCTTGGCGTCGTACATCGCGGCGAGGAACTCGTCGTTCCCAGGCGCGTTGAGCGATGTCCACTGCTCGTCGGTTCGCAGACCGAGCTTGTCTTGCAGCCACGCGGGTGTGAGCGGCGAGGCGTCGATGTTCTGCAGGTGGAGCACGATCGTGCTCTCCGTTAGCTTGGTGCCGATCTCTGATACCTGCATGCCGTCTCACTTTGCGGGGCGGTGGGCGATGCCGTTGACATGAAGGGAGTCGAGCTGTCGAAGCGCTTCCAAGCTCGGCACAAGCCGGAGCTTGCCATCGTTGCACAGAACGACGATCGGCCACTGTGGTTCCACGGCGAAGCGAATTCGGTCGCGCCTGTGCCCTGGCGCCGCTCCGAATCCCCATTGCCCGTGCGCCGCCACGCCGAACACGGGCGGACGGAACCGCGGCTGCCACGGCCGTGCCTCGACCTCGGAGGGCGCGCGAAACCAGTTCTCCATGATGAACGGGTCATAGCCTTCGGGGGGTGTCCACAGAGCGTAGATGACGCCACCTCGAACCAGACCAGCGATTCGCCCCACCTCGAGGCCCCGAGCGGGCACCGCACCCACGCCGTCGTCCGGCGGCTGCTCGCCGTCTTCGACCAGCGACACCACGAACTCGGCCTCGTTCGTATCGGGCAGGTGCGTCAGCGCGGACAGGTGCGCCTTCCCCGACTCGGTCTTCAGCCACTCGAAGTCCCAGAACGGTATCGCCTCGCTCGACACGTGCTCTTCGTGGATGCGCTCGCGGTAGAACTTGCAGCGGAAGCTGCCGCCGGGCTGGCCAGCCTGGCCGGCATCGTCGATCTGGCACGCGCTGGCATCGCCCGCTCTGCACGGGAAGTCTCGCTCGGTCGGCGCGTCTTGCCCGTAGATCGCCAGCGTCACGCGACGATTGTCGCCGTGCTTCGCTCCGAGCGGGTTGAACTCGCCACACCCCGCACGCTTGGGCCCGAGCAGGCGGTCGGGCGAAATCCTGCCCGCGAGCTCGGCGTGGTAGGCATCGACGATCGCGAGCTTCGTCGCAGCATCGAGCGCGGTGCCCGGTGGCAGGTCGCCATGGGCTCGCGCGCGGCCCTCGTCGTGCCAGGCGTCGGCGTTGTAGTCGTCGCGGAAGGCAGCAATCGCAAGGTCGGTCTGCACACCCGACTCGCCGTCGATCGCCGTCGGATTGCAGCCGAGCACGCGCAGCATCACTTGGTAGTGTGCGAGCGGCCAGTCCTCGGCCTGCGCGACGGCGGCGAACAGCGGGTAGTCGCCGGTCAGCAGTGCGAACGCGACGTCGGCGCGTCGGTCTGCGAGCAGCTTGTTGGCGTCGGCGTCGTCGGTGGTGTCGGTATGACCGAACAGACCGATGCGCGCGGCGGGATCGGGGTCCAGGAGCTCGTGCGCGTACGTGACGAGGTTCGCGATCGCCGGTGTCGGGAACGCGCTCTCGCTCGCGAAGCTCGTGATGGGGAAGCTGCGAGTCGCCTGGCGCGCGGGGGGCTCGACGACGATGCGGTAGTGGGCGTCGTAGCCGGGCAGCGACAGCTCGCCGGACTCGACCCGCTTCACCCGGAGGTCGCCCGCCATGGTGCGGAAGCCATCAGGCCCGCCGCCGGCCAGCTGTTCCGGTGTGAGCTCGAGCCGCGCCGGCAGCACGAGCTTGCAGGTGCCGGACTTCGCGATGCTGCGGGTGCTCCACTTGCCCTGCTCGTCGAGCACGATGCGGTCGACCCCGCCGTCACCGTGGCGCAGCTTCAGCTCCTGGTTGCGAAACGGAATGCCGGTGTGATCGAGCAGCTCGATCGACAGCGAGCCGAAGGTGACGGTGGGGTCGGTTTCCCGCAGATCGGAAAGTCGCCGGAGGTTGTCCCAGTCCAACGCAGCGCTCGCACCCGCGCTCAGCGATGACGCCGCGCCCTGAGCGAACTCCTGCTCCATCTCGAGCAGCACGAGCTCGCGACTCTCGATCATCTCCGCCACGATTTGGATCGCTTCGTCGATCGAGTGGCGGTGGCCGTAGCCTCGCCCGGATGCGAGCGCGATGATGTCGTCCGCGCTCGACGAGTTCCGTTCGCAGGCGTCGCGCAGCACGCTTGCCGCCTCGCCCGCGCGGTAGTGCCGAGTGCCCGGCCATCGCACGATCAGAATGTCGCCGCCGAACCGGCCGGGGATGCGTATCGTTCGGTTCACCATCCGCGTTCCCCCAACGGCGATGCTCCCGAGCAGTCAGCTCGGCCACGAACGCGCTTGGCCGCGAGAGGCGCGCTCCATCGAGAGACCCGAGACGCGGGGCGCGGGAGACCTCGCTGGGCGTGCTGACCAGGCCCAGATGCTCGAAGCGCGTCGATTGGTTCGAGCTGCATCCTAACCTTCACGCGCGTAGCGGTCGGCGAGCCCGTGCACGAGCGGAAGCGACGTTGTGCGCCCGCACAGCGCCTCGGCCATGCCAACGCCACACAGTAGCGCGGCGACGGCGGAGAGGAGGTCGCGCGGGCCCGCCGCGAGCAGTCCAAGCTGCCCGAGACAGCCGCTCGACGGCGCTACGCCCAGGGTCGCCATCCCTCCACGGTCGAATCCCACGACCCAGATGACGAGCAACATCGCCGACACGCAGAAGCCGATCGACGTGGCCTGCTGTGCGTGCCACGTGACGAACGACATGCCTCGTCGACGCGCGCACGTAGATTGGCAGAGGCACCGCGGCACCGAACCATGTCATCGACCGCGAGTCTGCGAGCGTTGCGAGCAGTCGGGGCCGCTCCCCCACCGAGGTCGTGGCCGGATCGACGCGCGTCGGCGTCTCGGCAGGTAGTGCACTTGCCGTGCTGGGGCTCGCGCCAGACGTGGGAGCCGATGGGTTCATGGCACTCCCCGTTCTGCTGCGCATGCGGATGGGCCTTCGGATGTGTTTGCGAAGGGTGAGGTGCACGCGGACGGCAGCGCCCGTGCGAGCGAGGGCGCAGCGGAGCGAGGGAGCATGGGTGCCGTCCTTGGCGGGGTGCTTTGCGGGGCGAGGAAGGACTACGGGATGTCCGCGCCTGCGACGTCGGCGGAGCCGTCGACGCCGGGACGCGCGTCGCCGTCGATGTCGACGAGCGGGTCACCGGACTGCCACTGGGCAGCGGTGAGGATGGCGGCGGGCGCCATCGGGGTGAGGTGGAAGTTGCCGCTTGCGTAGCCCGCGAACCAACTCATGCTCTCGGTCGCACCCATCACCCCGACCGTGGTGATGTTGCTGCCGCCTGGGAAGTTGGCTTCCGTGACGGAGTCGGAGATGGATGCGTTGGAGCACTGGATGTCGCTCGCTGCATCGGCTCTCGACAGCAGGAGGCTGTTGCGGACGGTGACGGTTGCACCCGCGTTGCACATCACCGAAGCAGACTCGCCGGCGGAGCCAATGAGCGAACTGTAGAATCCCTCGAGTGTGGAGTCGGATGCGGTGACAGCTGGGATGTCGAGAACGCCGCCGACGAACGAGTTCCGCACGAGGGCGTAGCCACCGTTGTCGAGCGAGATGCCGCCGCCGAGGTTGGTGACGACCCAAGCGCGGTCGAGGTAGAGCGAGGCGTTGTCGACGGCGATGCCGGGGAACATGCTCGAGCCGGTGTTGCTGGAGACGGAGATGCCTTGGATGTAGACCTCGGCGCCGGCGTCGATGGAGAGGGTGGAGGTGTTGCCCGAGGTCCTCGCCCACAGCGGGAGCGTGTCGTCGTCGGGGTTGGCGTCGAGGATGGCCCAGACGGCACTCGAGCCGGAGAGGACGATGGCCTCGTCGTAGGTGGGGCCCGAAGCGACGCGGAGGACGGCCATCTCGGCGCCGAGGGAGCCGGCGGCGGCGGTGAAGTCCTCGAAGTCCTGACCTGCACCGACGGTGTGGACATCAGCTTCGTCGAAGCACTCGCCGGTGGCGATGCGGCATGCCGAGTCCGGGCACTGCTCGTGGAACGCACACCCCATGCAGGTATTGACGGCGGCATCGCAGATGGGCGTGGCGCCACCGCAGCCGTCATCATTGCTCGCGGTGCACTGGACGCACTGGCCATCGTCGCGGCAGGCCGGGTTTGCCGGGTCCTTGGCGGCGCACTGGGCATCGCTTTCGCAGGGGCTGCAGACCTGGTCGATGCAGATGGGAGTGCCTGGGCCACCACACTCGTCGTCGCCGGCACAACCCTGGGGTCCGGTCGAGCTGGACGGGTCGGTGGTGCTCATGGTGCTGCCGGTCATGCTCGAGGTGCTCGAGGTGGGGCCGGTGGTGTCGGTGGTGCTCGCGGTGGCGGAGACGGTGCTGTCGGCGGTGCTCGAGCTGTCATCGGCGACGGCAGTCGAGGATGAGCCTTCGGATGTGGACTCGGAGGGTGAGGTGCAGGCGGACGGCAGAGCCAGTGCGAGCAGGAGTGCAGTGGAGCGAGGGAGCATGGGTGCCGTCCTTGGCGTGCGGGGCTACGAGGACTACGAGGACTACGGGATGTCCGCGCCTGCGACGTCGGCGGAGCCGTCGACGCCGGGACGCGCGTCGCCGTCGATGTCGACGAGCGGGTCACCGGCCTGCCACTGGGCCGCGGTGAGGATGGCGGCGGGCGCCATCGGGGTGAGGTGGAAGTTGCCGCTTGCGTAGCCAGCGAACCAACTCATGCTCTCGGTCGCACCCATCACCCCGACCGTGGTGATGTTGCTGCCGCCCGGGAAGTTGGCTTCCGTGACGGAGTCGGAGATGGATGCGTTGGAGCACTGGATGTCGCTCGCTGCATCGGCTCTCGACAGCAGGAGGCTGTTGCGGACGGTGACGGTTGCACCCGCGTTGCACATCACCGAAGCAGACTCGCCGGCGGAGCCAATGAGCGAACTGTAGAATCCCTCGAGTGTGGAGTCGGATGCGGTGACAGCTGGGATGTCGAGAACGCCGCCGACGAACGAGTTCCGCACGAGGGCATAGCCACCGTTGTCGAGCGAGATGCCGCCGCCGAGGTTTGCGACGACCCAAGCGCGGTCGAGGTAGAGCGAGGCGTTGTCGACGGCGATGCCGGGGAACATGCTCGAGCCGATGTTGCCGGAGACGGAGATGCCTTGGATGTAGACCTCGGCGCCGGCGTCGATGGAGAGAGTGGAGGTGTTGCCCGAGGTCCTCGCCCACAGCGGGAGCGTGTCGTCGTCGGGGTTGGCGTCGAGGATGGCCCAGACAGCACTCGAGCCGGAGAGGACGATGGCCTCGTTGAAGTCGACGCCCGAAGCGACGCGCAGGACGGCCATCTCGGCGCCGAGGGAGCCGGCGGCGGCGGTGAAGTCCTCGAAGTCCTGACCTGCACCGACGGTGTGGACATCGGCTTCGTCGAAGCACTCGCCGGTGGCGATGCGGCATGCCGAGTCCGGGCACTGCTCGTGGAACGCACACCCCATGCAGGTATTGACGGCGGCATCGCAGATGGGCGTGGCGCCACCGCAGCCGTCATCATTGCTCGCGGTGCACTGGACGCACTGGCCATCGTCGCGGCAGGCCGGGTTTGCCGGGTCCTTGGCGGCGCACTGGGCATCGCTTTCGCAGGGCGAGCAGACCTGGTCGATGCAGATGGGAGTGCCTGGGCCACCACACTCGTCGTCGCCGGCACAACCCTGGGGTCCGGTCGAGCTGGACGGGTCGGTGGTGCTCATGGTGCTGCCGGTCATGCTCGAGGTGCTCGAGGTGGGGCCGGTGGTGTCGGTGGTGCTCGCGGTGGCGGAGACGGTGCTGTCCGCGGTGCTCGAGCTGTCGTCGGCGACGGCAGTGCTCGAACCGTCGCCTTCGGATGTGTTTGCGGAGGGTGAGGTGCAGGCGGACGGCAGAGCCAGTGCGAGCAGGAGTGCAGTGGAGCGAGGGAGCATGGGTGCCGTCCTTGGCGGGGTGCGTTGCGGGGCGAGGAAGGACTACGGGATGTCCGCGCCTGCGACGTCGGCGGAGCCGTCGACGCCGGGACGCGCGTCGCCGTCGATGTCGACGAGCGGGTCGCCGGACTGCCACTGGGCGACATCGCCGAACTCGGCGAGGCCCATGGCAGTCGGAGTGAAGTCACTGGCGCCGACGTTGACGAACCACATGTTGTTGAGCATTGCGACCTGATGATTCCCGGTACCCGCGAACATCTCATCGACGACCGAGTAGGTGACGGTGGCGTTGCAGTTGATGGAACTCGGGTCTCGCCCCAGCAGAAGGGAATTGCGGACATCGACGTTGCTCCCTGCGTTGCAGGTCAACGTGTCGTCGTTTATGGCGTCGTTCCGGACCAAAGATGTGTAGAGCACGACAGCATCTGAGTCCGAGCACTTGAGCCCAGGTGTGTCGCTTGCGCCGTTGCCGTTGCCGCCGACGAACGAGTTCCGCACGAGGGCATAGCCACCGTTGTCGAGCGAGATGCCGCCGCCTGCGTTCTGGACGACGCGAGCGCGGTCGAGGTAGAGCGAGGCGTTGTCGACGGCGATGCCGGGGAACATGCTCGAGCCGATGTTGCCGGAGACGGAGATGCCTTGGATGTAGACCTCGGCGCCGGCGTCGATGGAGAGGGTGGAGGTGTTGCCCGAGGTCCTCGCCCACAGCGGGAGCGTGTCGTCGTCGGGGTTGGCGTCGAGGATGGCCCAGACAGCACTCGAGCCGGAGAGGACGATGGCCTCGTTGAAGTCGACGCCCGAAGCGACGCGGAGGACGGCCATCTCGGCGCCGAGGGAGCCGGCGGCGGCGGTGAAGTCCTCGAAGTCCTGACCTGCACCGACGGTGTGGACATCGGCTTCGTCGAAGCACTCGCCGGTGGCGATGCGGCATGCCGAGTCCGGGCACTGCTCGTGGAACGCACACCCCATGCAGGTATTGACGGCGGCATCGCAGATGGGCGTGGCGCCACCGCAGCCGTCATCATTGCTCGCGGTGCACTGGACGCACTGGCCATCGTCGCGGCAGGCCGGGTTTGCCGGGTCCTTGGCGGCGCACTGGGCATCGCTTTCGCAGGGGCTGCAGACCTGGTCGATGCAGATGGGAGTGCCTGGGCCACCACACTCGTCGTCGCCGGCACAACCCTGGGGTCCGGTCGAGCTGGACGGGTCGGTGGTGCTCATGGTGCTGCCGGTCATGCTCGAGGTACTCGAGGTGGGGCCGGTGGTGTCGGTGGTGCTCGCGGTGGCGGAGACGGTGCTGTCGGCGCTGCTCGAGCTGTCGTCGGCGACGCCCTCGCAGTCGGGGTCGTCGCTCAGCGACTTCATGCCGCCGCACGGCGAGTAGCACATGTCATCGGCGGGGCGCTCGGCGACGCAGCCATCGCGGGCCTCGCTGGGGTACTCCGACGAGCACTCGTTGGTGCCACGAGCACAGTAGGGGCGCAGGTCGGACTCGTCCTCGTACTTGCGGATGCAGTACTCATTGCCGTCGGAGTTGGCGCAGTGATCGCGCAGCTCGCTGAACTTGCAGGCGTCGCCGATGAGCACGCCGGCGGTGGCCGCGGTGAGGGTCGTCAGGATCGAGGTGGTGCGTCGTGTCATGGTCATCTCACGTCCCTCTTGGGCGCTAGAAGCGGCCCTGCAGTTGGAAGCCAAAGGAATGGGGGGTACCGCCGATCGAGGCGCTGACCCGCGACTTGCGGGCGCGCACGCGATCGACGACGAGCATCGTGATGCCACTGACCACCGCGATGCCGCCAACCGCCGCGAGCGCGATGCCGGGGATGGTGGTGTCGGCGCCCTTCTCGAGCTCGTCGGTGGCCGCAGCATCCAGCTTCGAGCCGTGCACCGCGAGCCCGATGCCGGTGCCGAGCACCGCGAGACCGACGACGCCGATGCCGATGCCGGCCTTGCCGAGCGGCCCCAGCGGATGCTTGCCGTCGTGGCGCGGGGTCGTGTCGGGGTTGGTCGTGGTCGGGGTCACCGTCGCCGGACGATCGGGGTTGGCCGGCGTGTGCGTCGTCTGGGCCGGCTTGGGCGGACGCGACGCGTTCTCGAGCGCCTCGTCGAGCAGCTCCTCGGCCTTCTTCGACAGCGCGGTGTTGGAGCACGCGAAGCACTCGAAGCGCGCGGCGTCGGCCCACTGTGCTTTCCCCGGCCGCATCGCCTCGTACTTGCCGATGTAGTCCGAGCGCTTGTAGTCGAGCCACAGCACCACCAGGCGTAGCTTCGGTGCCGTGGCGACGTCGCGCGCGACGTGGCGCTGCTCGAGCGCCGCACCGAGCCGCTTCTCCAGCGAGCGCGTGAGCGCAGCGATGTCTTCACCCTCGCGCTCGAGACCCGAGGTGTCGATCGTGAACTCGGCCAGCTGCTTGCCGGCGGGCTCGTCCGCGAGGGCGACGAGCGGCGCGCTCATGCACATCGTCGCCGCCACCGAGGCCGCGCACCACGAGTATGCAAACTGGCGTGCCGACGATCGGCCGCGCGAAGGGACGAGCTTCATGGGTTCTCTTCCTGTCCGCGCCACGCGTGTTCGCGGCACAGCCGCACGAGGCGCTCGGTCTTGGGATCGGACTTCTTCTCGCCCTCGCGCAGACACTCGGCCCAGCGCTCGAGCTCGGACAACGCCGTCACACGCAGCAACGTGCGACGGTTGCGGTCGGTGAAGCACGCGCGCTGCTTGGTGTGCGAGAGCACCTCGGACCAGCTCTCGCCTTCGTAGGCGCGCTCGGCCTGCTCGCGCGCGGCTCGGCACGCGTCGGACTCGGGATCGACGGTGGGCGCGCTCGGGTGCTTGGGGGTCGGCTCGCTCGGGGTCGGTGCGGGGCCACCGTCGTCGCTCGGGCCCGGGCCCTCATCGGGGCCGGTCGCCGGCATCGCGCCGCCGTCGGTGCTCGGGGTCGGCGCGGTCGGGGTCGAGGGCGTGGGCGCGGGGGTGGCCACGGCGGGCAGCGGCGCGGCCACGGCGATCTCCGGCGCGGGTGCTGGGGCCGTGGGCGCCGGCGCGGCGCTCGGCGTCGAGCCATCGTCGCCCAGCAGCACCTCGGCGGGATCGGTGCCGGTGCCGATCGTCGCGTGATCGACCGCGACCTGTGGGGACCCCGGCGGTCGCAACAGCCACCACGCGAGGCCCACCGCGACCATCACCGCGACCGCGGCGGCGATGACGATCGGCGCTCGATTCAAGCCCGACTGCGTCGAGCGATGCGACGGCAACGGCTTGGCGGCGCGCATGCGTGGCCGCGTGGGCTCCTGATCCTGCGCATGGCGGGCGGCCTCGGTGACGGCATGGGCGTCACCGGCGATCGGGTTCAGACCGCTGGCGACGATCACCCGCGGCGCGCCCATGCGCTCCTGCTCGAGCTCGTCGAGCACCGCATCGAGGCCCGCGCGCAGGCTCCGGGCGTCGGCGATGCGGTTGCGCGGGTCCGGGCGGATGCAGGTGTCGACCAGGTCGACCAACGATGCCGGCAAGTCGGGTCGGAACTGCGCGATGCTGGGCTCGCCCTGCAGCTTGCGCCGCATCATCTCTTCGGCCGAGCGGGCCTCGTTGGGCGCGAAGCCACACAGCGCCTCGTAGAGCGTGATGCCCAGGGCGTAGATGTCGAACGATGGCGAGGTCGGGGCGCCGACCAGCTGCTCGGGCGCCATGTACAGCCGCGTCCCCGGACGCTCGTGCAGCTGCGTGAGGCGGTCGCCCGTGGGCTCGATCTCGCCGGCGAGACCGAAGTCGATCAGCTTCGCGATCTCTGCGCCGCGACCGCCCTCGCCGTGGGGCGCCACGAGGATGTTGTCGGGCTTCACGTCGCGGTGCACCAGACCCGCGGCGTGGATCGCCACCAACGCGTCGGCGATGTCGCGTGCCACACGGCACGCGCGCGGGAGCGGCAGCACGCGCTCCATCGCGAGGAGATCGGCGAGCGAGGGGCCGCGCACGAACTCGGTCAGCAGGTACAGACGGCCGTCGGGCAGTCGATCGCACTCGAGCGGGCGCGCGACGTTGGGGTGCTCGCCCAGACGCTGGGCGAAGGCGCCCTCGTTGCGCAGGCGTTGCTCGGCGGCGGGCTTGCCGACGTACTTCTCGCCGATGATCTTGAGCGCCACCTCGCGCTGCCGCGTGTGGTCGTAGACCAGGTAGACCGTGGCCATCCCGCCTCGACCGCGCAGGGCCTCGACGGTGAAGCGACCATCGACGATCTGCTGGCCGCGCAGGAACTCGCCCTCGACGCCCCCGCCGAGGCCGAGGTTCGCGCTGGTGGTCTCGTCGCCGCTCATGGGCTCGCCTCGCTCGAGGCTGCGAAGCTCGGGCCATCTTTGCCGATGCGCACCACGTGGGAAAGCCCTTCGCCGAAGACGTGATTGCCCGCCGACTGCCAGCTCGCGTCGTCCGAGAGCCGCCAGCTGACGGCGTGCTTGCCGGCGGCGATGCGCAGCTCGGCACTGGGCGCCACCGTCACGGTCTGCTTGCCGATCTTGAGCTGCGCACGATCGACGAACATCAGGCGCACGCTGACCTTCACCTCGGCCTTCTCTTTCTTGGGCGTGGTGGGGGTCTTCCTCGGGGTCGTGACGCTCGGCGTCGGTGTGGCCGCGGTGGGCTCCGAGGGCGTGGGCTGTGACACTGGCGTCTCGGGGGCTGTCGCGGACGTCGTGCCCACGTGGGTGGGCGCCGCCGCGCCATCGTCCGCGCCCGCCGTGCCTGCATCCGAGGCGACGCTCGGTGCGGTGGGCGTGGCCTCGACCGCGGCCGCCGACGGCGCGGGACTCGTCGTGGGCGTGGGCGTGGGCGTGGGCGTGGGCGTGGGCGTGGGCGCGGTCTCGGCGGGCTTGCTGGCGTCGGCGACGATCGCCGCCTGATCGGTCACGGCCGCATCGTCAGCCGGGTTCGCCACGTTGCGCTCGCGAAGCGTGGCGACCAGCCAGCTCACCAGCGCGGCCACGCCGGCGATCGTCGCCAAGAACGCCATCGCCCACAGCACGAACGGGCGCGCCTTGGTGCCGCCGCCGGTGAGTCCGGTCGCGGTCGCGGTCACCTCGTCGCGCACGCTCATCGAGCGACCATCGAGGCCCGATGCGCGGGCGCTGCGGTCGTCGCCGTAGCGCGAGGTCCGATCGTTGCGCGGGGCCACCGGAGCATCGGCCGCGGCGCGCATGCCCGCGGTCGCGTCGCTCGACGACGACGCGATCGGCTCGGGCGCGCCGGCCTCGTGCATGCCCGGCGTGCGGGCGTCGTTCATGCCCGAGGGCGTGCGAGCCATCGGCGTCGGCGTGCCCCAGCCCTCGTCGGGCGACGAGCCGCGTCCGGCGGCTGCGGCGGCCTCGGCTCGGATCGTGATGCCGGCCTCGCGGTTGAGCTCGACCAGCGCTGCGCTCAGCCACGGTGGCACCGCGACGTCGGCCTGGGTCATGCCCGAGCGCCGGTTGATGTGATGGCGCGCGAGCAGGGCCCGCAGGCCCGCGCGCTCGCTGGTGCTGCCGGGCCACAAGCGCAGCAGCTTGAGCGCCTCGTCGGCCGAGGCCACGCGCTTGCCGAGATCGGGCTCGAGCAGCGCGTAGCACAGGCGCGCCAGCTCGAGCGGCACGTCGGGTCGGGTCAGCCGCGGCACCGTGTGGTTGATCACCGTGACGCGCAGATCGGCCTGTGAACGGCCCTCGCGGAACTTGTGGCCCTCGAGCAGCTCCCAGAAGATCGCGCCCGCCGCAAACAGGTCCGACTGTGGCACCGCGCGCGTGAGCAGGTGTTCGGGCGCCATGTAGCGCAGCTTGCCGCGCGCGTGCATGCCCGACGAGTGCTCGCTGTGGGCGGCCGCGATGCCGAAGTCCATCAGCTTCACCTCGCCGGCCGTGCTCGCGAGCACGTTGTGGGGGCTGACGTCGCGGTGCACGATGCCCTGCGGCCTGCCGTCGATGCTGAAGGTGTGCGCGTAGGCCAGCGCCTCGAGGATTTCCTGCAGGATGTACGCGGCCAGCGAGAACGACCACGGCATCGCGAACATCCGCATCTGCTCGGTCAGCGCTGCGAGGTCGACGCCATCGATGCGCTCGAGCTCGAGGTACGGCAGCTCGCCGACCAGCCCGATGTCGTTGACCTGCACGATGTTGCTGTGGTTCAGCATCATCGCGACCCTCGCCTCGCGCAGCAGCGCGTCGCGTTGCGCGGGCTCGTCGGTGAACATGTCGCGCGGGAACTTGATCGCGCAGACCTTGAGCGCGCCGGCGATGCCGGGCTTGTGGGCGAGCCACACCTGCGCCATGCCGCCCTTGCCGAGCGGCTGGATGAGCTGGTATTTGCCGAACTGCAGCATCGTCGCGCGTGCGTCTGGAGAGAGTTGGTGAGCGCCCGCGTTCAGGCAGGCGCAGGCATCAGAAGCGCCCGGCCAGCGTGAGTCCGGCGCCCCGCGGCAGCATGCTCGGTGCGGCCGCGAGCTTGCGCGACCGCTTGGCGCGCTTGAGATCGACGGCGAGCAACGCGACGCCGGTACCGAGCAACGCTGCCCCGACGCCGATCATCGCGAAGCCGGCGGGGTTGTAGTCGAAGACGCGGCCGAGGTCGGAGGCGGGATGCCCGTAGCGCAGCGATACGAACACCACGCCGCAGGTGCCGACCCCCAGCCCCAGCGTGCCCAGGGCCGCGCCCGCGATGCCCATGCCCGAGACACCACCGCGTGGGGCGTCGGTGTCGGCGCTGGGCTCGGGGTTGCGGGTGGCGTCAGGGCTGGTCGTCGCCGGTGCGGTCACGACCGGCGGCGGCGTGGGTTCGTCGGCGGGTGCGGGCTCGGCGGGGATCGGCTCTGCGGCCTTGCCGAGCGCGGGCCACAGCGCCTCGAGATCGACTGCGAGCCGCTCGAGCGCCTCGCTCGAGCCGCAGGTCTTGCACACCGTGCCCCGCAGCTTCTCGGAGTTGCCCCCCTTCGACACCGCGAAGTAGCGCAGCTCGATGTCGGAGCGCCCCGCGTTGGCCCACGAGATCGCGACCAAGAACTGCGGCCCGGCGTCGGGCTCGATGGCGATGCCGTGGGCGGCCGCGCCTGCGGTCACCTTCGATTCGATCTGCTGCACGAAGTTGTCGTCCTGCGCGCCGCCGAGCGAGACCTCGACCTTCATGCTCATCTGCTTGGTGGGCTCCGGCGCGGTCGCGCTGCGGGCCCCGGCGGCGACCCGCGTGGGGGCGCTGGCCGAAGCGGGTCCCACCGGCGCGATCGCGAGCGCGCCGGCGGTGAGGATCCACGTCAGCCGGCGGCTGACGAACGCAGGTCGAGGGCGAACGACGACGGGGTGCGTGCAATGCATGGGGAGCGGCGGCCCTGGTCGACCGGAGGCGGTGCACCGTTGCAATTCCTGATTGCGAGCGGTGCGGGTGCTGAGGAACCGATCGCACCGCAACCGCGCGCGAAAGTCCAGCCCGCGGATCGCACCGCAGGTGGCCGTCCGACCGCGTCGGCAGTTGAACTGGCCATATGGCCACCGTCCGACCGGGCCCCGCGGTCGACATGGGTCCGCCCGCGTCGCCCCGAGTCCTCGGAATTCGTGCTCGCACGCCGGTATCTGACAGCAAATCACCGACGCCGGTGAGTCACGCCACGGGTGACGTGACGGCAGATCTCGGTACATCTGCTAGGGTCCGCGCGGCCGCTCGCGACGGGCGGTCCCACACGAGGTTTCCATGATCGCCGTTGGTCAGCGCATCCCCTCCGTCACCTTCAAGCGCATCCTCGCGGATGGCACCACCGTCGAGCTCGACACCGCCAAGGAGTTCGCGGGCAAGAAGATGATTCTCTTCGGTCTGCCGGGTCCGTTCACGCCGACCTGCCACGCCGAGCACGTGCCGAGCTACCTCGCCAAGCATGCCGAGCTCACCGCCAAGGGCGTGGCCGGCATCGTCTGCATGGCGATCTCCGACCACTGGGTCATGCGGGCGTGGGCCGACAACCTCGGCACCGAGGGCAAGATCGACATGCTCGCCGACGGCAACGGCGAGCTCACCCGCGCGATGGGCCTGCAGGTCGACCTCACCGGACCGAAGATGGGCGAGCGATGCCGCCGCTTCTCGGCGGTGCTCGACGACGGCGTCGTCACCTCGATCGAGGTCGAGCCCGGCAAGGGCATCGAGGTCACCGGCGCCGAAGCCTGCATGCGCCGGGTCTAGTACCTCGACGCAGCGATTGTGACGGGCCATGACACCGCCCTGACCGCGCCTCGCTGCGTTGCCGCACCTTGAAATACGCCCGGTATTCCGGCGGCACGGCGCCTTGCGGAGTCGCGGCCATGACGGCGTTCTGACCCATCACAATCGCTGTGTCGAGGTACTAGCCGCCGGCGCCCACGGGCGGTGGGGCCGCGAGAACATGGGTCCCGCCTGTGTCCGGTGCGGGCCCGGGATTGAGAACGCCGGGCCCGTGGTAGGTTGCGCCGCCCCATGCGACGCGTCACCGCCCTGTCCACGATCCTCGCGCTCTGCCTCGGACCCGCCTGCAAGCAGGACACACCGGCGGCCGGCGGCGAGGCCAAGACCGACGCCAAGACCGATGCGAAGGGTGACGCGAAGGCCGACACCAAGCTCGCCGCCGGCGACGCGAAGGCCGACGCGAAGCCCACGCCAACCGGTGTCGATGCCACGCCGGTCGCAGCCGTGCCCCGCACGCAGACGCCCGAGCCCAGCTATACCGCCGAGCTCGACGCGCTGCTCGAGCTGGTGCCGGCGGGCGCGAAGTACTTCGCGGTCGTGCGCGACCCCGGCGAGTTCATCGATGGCTTCGGCTGGCTCATCGCCGAGCAGAAGGACATGTGGACCCGCGTGCTCGATGCCACGAAGGATCCCGCCAAGCCCGACGGTGATGCCGGGATGCGCCGCGTGCTGACCGAGTACGAGCTGGTCCAGACCGCGTTCGGCACGGCCGGTGTGCATCTCGATCGCGGGCTCGTGATCATCGGTGGCGACGGCGAGGACGACAAGCCGACCATCGCCGTGCTCGCGGCCGACGATGCCGAGGCGGTGCCGAAGATGCTGCGTGCGCTCAGCACCAAGCCCGACGAGGAGGACACGAAGTGCAAGACCCTCGACGTCGCCGGCATGGTCGCGTGCTCGAGCAACGCCGAAGCGCTGGCCGCCTATGCCCCGGGCAAGGACGCCAAGGGCGCCCGCGCCTCGATCGAGGCGCACCTCGACACCGCCGACGTCGCGCACGGCAACGTCGTCGCGCTGGTGCCGAGCAAGGACGGGCCGCTGGCGTTCTCCGTGCTCACCGCGCCGGGTGTCGTGCAGTTCGATCTGCGGCTGCCGCAAGGCAAGGAGTTCGCAGCGGTCGATGCACCGGGCCCCGCCAACACGTTGGCGCTGCTGTCCCCCGGCTCGAGCTTCATGTGGACGCGCCTCGACGCCGCGGCGCTCGCCAAGCAGGCCGCGAGCGCGCCCGCGATGGTCGCCAACATGGTGAAGGCCCTGAGCGGTGAGTTCCTGGTCGCGAGCCCCGGCAAGCTGGGCGGCGTGTCGCTGCTGGTCGGCATCACCGACAAGACCCCGATCGCCGGGCTCATCCCGATGGCGGGCCTCGCCGCCGACAAGATCCCGCCGCTGCCCGATGGCAGCACGGTCGCGCTCAAGATCGAGGACATCGACGACGGCGGCGGCAGCAAGCAGCAGGTGCTGCGCGCGATCGTCACGCCGGGCACCGAGCTGGCGAAGATCAAGGACGCGGGCCTGGTGCCGGAGGTCGTGTCGTTCGTGACCTCGCAGTACGCGGCGGTCTCGTTCGGCACCGGCGTCGGCATCGTGCCCGACATTGCCCGTGCCGAGCTCTCGGGTCCCTCCGAGGCGTTGCTCGCCGAGCTGCCGAGCGAGCTCTCGAAGGCGTTGAAGGACAGCACCGCGTCGATGGTGATGCACGTCGAGCTCGACGGCCTGCACGGACCCAAGCTTCGCGAGCAGCTCGCCGCTTCGCTGGCGGGCGTGCCGGCGGCAGGCCCGATGCCGAGCTCGGAGGCCGCCGGCATCGCGCTGCGTTCGGCCTCGCCGCTGTCGTCGTTCTCGATGTGGAACACCGCCGCCGACGACGGCATGGTCATGCACTTCGCGATGCGCTCCTTCGGCGACCCGGCCAGCGACGAAGGTCGCGCTGCCCAGGCCGCGCGGCTCGACGTCGATGCGGGCCGCAAGGACCACGCGACCGCCTACGGCGCGCTCGTCACCGCGTACCCCGACTCGAGTCGCATCGCGAGCTACCGCGCCCGCGCCGGCATGACCGAGGGTGGCACGACCACCGGAGCGGCGATGGTCGGCATGCTCACCGCGATCGCGGTGCCGGCGTTCCAGCAGTACATTGCAAGGTCGAAGGCCGCGGCGCCGAAGTAGTGCGGGCATGCGCACTGCACCGCGCGCTCTCGTGTCCGTGATCCTCGGCGGCAGCCTCACGCTGTCCGCCTGCAAGTCGCCGGTGCGGTCGCACGCACCGACGATCGCGCCCGACCCCACCGGCGACCTCGATCGTCTGCTCGACTTGGTACCCCACGGCAGCGGGGGGTTGCTGATCGTCCGCGATCCGCGAACGCTTCTCGACGGCCTCGCGACGGTGCTGGGCGACTGGTGGGGCGAGGGGGGCGAGGGGGTCGAGCAGGTCGCGCCGGGTTTCGGCGACGAGCTGCCAGGGATCGGGCAGCTACGGGACGCGCTCGTCGAGTCGGGGGTGCATCTCGAGCGCGGCTTGGCCCTCGGCGGTGTCGATGGGGTCGTGGCGATCGTCGGCGCCGACGATGTCGAGGCGGTGCCCACTGCGCTGTGGAAGATCGCGCCCAACGCCGACCTCACGCGGCGCGTGCGGTGCAAGGTGATCGCGGGGACCGGCATGGTCGCCTGCGCGGCACAGGCCGAAGTGCTCGCGAGCTACACGCCGGGTCGAGATGCGAAGGGGCTGCGGGCTTGGCTCGAGGCCGATCTCGATGGCGCCACGATCGACCGCGCGAACGTGTTGGTCAGCGTCGCGGGCGACGGGCCACGCAGCACCGTCGCCGCCGCGATTGCATCCGGTGTGCTGCAGCTCGACATCGCGAGCCACACGTTCGATCGCACCTTCGTGGTGCGCAGCGGCGAGCCGGCGTGGACCCTCGCAGCACTCCAGCCAGGCGCGAGCTTCGTGTGGGCGCGCCTGGACCCGGCGTCGATCGCCGCGAGCAGGACGACCCCGCGGCCCGCCTTCGCGCCCGATCTCGCCCGCGCGTTCACCGGTGAATTCTCGCTGGCGGCCGCGGGTTCGGCGGGCGGCGTCGCGTCGTTCTGGGGCATCTCGGATCGCAGCACCTTCGAGCAGCTGCTCCCGGTGCTGTCGCTGGAGGCCAACCGCGCGCCGAAGCTCGGTGACGGCACGACGATGCGCGCGAGCATCGAGGCCATCGACGTGGGCGCCGCGGCGCCGCAACCGATCCTGCGCTTCCACTTCGAACCAGGGCGCGTGCTCGCACCGTTCGTCGCGCTCGGGCTGGCACCCGAGGTGATCGTCTGGGTCACCGATCGCGTGCTCGTGTCGACCTTGGGATCCGAGGATTCGGCCGTGGGCGCGCTCCTTCCCGATCCCGCGGGGCCTTCGGCGGCGTTCCTCGCTGCGCTACCGCCCGAGCTGGCGGCGGCGCTGCGGGACGGGACGACCTCGCTCGCTGCACACGTGGAGCTGGATGCGCTGCAGTCGCCACGGGTGCAAGCGGCGATGCGCGACATGTTGTCGTCGACCGCGCCTGGGCCAGCGCTGGACGCCGAGCAGATCGAAGCGGGCTTTCACGTGGCGTCGTCGTTGTCGTCGCTATCGATGTGGACCACGCCGCACGGCGAAGGTTCGATCATCCGAACCGCGTGGCGATCGTTCGGTGATGACAGCACCGCGGAGGGCCGCGCCGCGCGGGCTGCACGACGCGCCGTTGCGGCGCACACGGCGGATCCGGCGACGGCCTACGGCGCGCTCGCGAGCGCGTATCCCCGCTCGCAGCGCGTCGCGGCCTACCGCGTCCGTGCCGGCCTCGACGAACAAGGGACGCAGGTCGTCGCGCAGCTGGTGGCCGCGCTCACGCTGCTGAGCGCGTTGAGGAAGACGCGCGCGCCCGCCGAGCAGGCCGTCCCGCCGAAGTGATCGCGATCCTCGGGCGAGCGGCCCGCGATCACGCCACCGCGTCGCCGACCTGCGGCGCAGCGCGACGAACGTTGCGCTTGCGCGGGCCCTCGGGCTCGCGCTTGCCGGGCCGCAGCGGCTTGACGCGGTTGCGGCTGCGTTGGTCGCTCCAGCGCCACGCGTCGGGACTGCGGGAGATCGAGAGCAGGATGCCGATCGCGCCCATGCCGGCGAGCATCGACGAGCCACCGTAGCTGAGGAAGGGCAGCGTGATGCCCTTGGCGGGGATGACCTCGAGCACGACGCCCATGTTGACCAGCGCCTGCAGGCCGAACAGCGCCGAGAGTCCCGCTGCGAGGTAGGTGCCGAAGCGATCCTCGGCGACGCGCGCGATCGCGATGCCGCGCCACACCACGACGCCGAGGAGGATCATCACCGCCGCGATGCCGACGAAGCCGAGCTCTTCGCCGACGGTCGCGAGCACGAAGTCGGTGTGGTTCTCGGGCAGGAAGCCCAGCTTCTGCTTGCCGTTGCCGAGCCCGAGGCCCCACGTGCCGCCCGAGCCGATCGCGATCAAGCCCTGCTGCACCTGGTAGCTGTCGCCCGCGAGGAACTCTTCGAGGCGACCGCGGCGGTAGTCGACACCGAGGATCTGGTACCAGATCATCGGCGCCGCGAGCATCACGGCCGCGACCACGTAGCTGGCACGCGTGCCGGCGACGAACAACATCACCAACGTCAGCGCGCCCATCAGCAGCGTGGTGCCGAGGTCCTTCTCGAGCAGCACCAGCACCATCGTGATGGCCGCGACCATGGTCACCGGCAGGAAGCCGGTGCGGAACTTGCGGACGCGCTCGCCCTGACGCGCGAGCATCGACGCGAGGAACACCGCGAGGGTGATCTTGGCCAGCTCGGAGGGCTGCAGGCCGAATGAGCCGAAGCGCACCCAACGACGCGCGCCGTTGATCTCCTGCCCGACGAAGAGCACCGCCACCAGCATCGCCATCGCGATGAACATCAGGTGCGGCGCGAAGCGTCGCAGCAAGCGATAGTCGAGACGGCTCACCGCCAGCATCAGCACGAAGCCGACGCCGAGGAACGCCGCCTGCCGCCACAGGAAGTAGCCCCAGTCGTGGTGCTGGTGGAAGCCCAGCCACGTGCTGGCGCTGTAGACCATCACCAGGCCCAGCGCCGAGAGGGCGAAGACCGCCGCGAATAGCCACGGGTCCATCGGGCGGCGCAGCGGCGCCTCGACCTCGCGGGGGTCGACCTCCGGGCCCTCACTCGTCAGCGCCGCGCTCACGTGCACGGCGGTCAGCTGTGGCATGACCGCCGTGCCGGACGCCAGAAATCGGCGTGCTCGCCCCGTTGGGTGGGGCGCGGGCTACTCGAGCTGGGAGGTCACCGCGGTGTTCGCGGCGGGTCCGAGCTGCTCGGCGATCTCGCGGATGCGCTTGCGCTCGGCCTCGTCGATGCGGCTGCCGAGCCCGAGCAGGCCGCCGCTGGCCGCGGCCACGTGCATGCACAGCTCGACGATCTCGTCGGCGCGCCCGCCCTGCTTGGCGACCACGCGCTGCAGCAGCGACAGCGACTCGCGCATGAACGCGTCGGTCGGACGCTCTTCGAGCAGGGCCTCCATGGTCTGGAACGGCTGCGAGTCGCGCGCGAGGTTGCGCTGCTCGAGCAGCTTCAGGATCGCGGCCCGCTCGCTGCGCTGGATCTTGCCATCGGCCCAGGCGACGTGGACCAGCGGCAGCAGGTCGAAGATCTTCGCGTTGTCGCCCGCGAAACCGAGCGCGCGGATTTCTTCGGCGAGGCCGTGGTCGTCGGTGGCGAGGTGCTCGGCGACCTTGGCGGCCTCCTCGAGCTTGCGGGCGTTGTCCTCGAGGTGCTCGCGCAGCCTACGTCGGGCCTCGATCTCCACCTCGTGGAAGTACTTCTCTTCTTCGTCGCTGGGCTCGATCGGCATCACCGACATGCTACTGCAACCCGCCGCCGTTTCGCGACTGCGGTATGCTCTGCGTCGGGGTCGGGGACGCGCGTGGCACGACGCATCGCATGCCTGTTGGCGGTCGCCGCCTGTCGCTTCGACAGCGGCGGCATGGCCAGCTCGGGCGTCGACACCGATGCCGGTGGCGACACCGACACGCAGGGCGGCAGCGCAACCGCGGACACCGCGATGGACACGCAGGGCGGCGGGTCCTCGGGCGGTGCCGAGGGTGGTGTCGGGCCGGGCGTGGACAGCTCGGGCGCGGGTGCGGACTCGGGTGACGGCAGCACCAGCGGTGTCGATCCCTGTGGGGACCCGGGTGCCTGCGATCCCGACGCCAGCTGTGCCCCCGACGCGACCGGCCTGCAGCCGGTGTGCACCTGTGCGCCCGAGCTCATCGGCGATGGCCAGCTGTGCACGACGGTGCCCACGTTGCCGGTGCTGCGGGTCGACGTGCCCTGTGGTGTCGATGCCGACGAGGGGCAGTGCGAGGCCACCAACGCCAGCGAAGAGGTGGTCCTGGAGGGCGAGCCCGGTCAGCGCTTCCGCGTCACGCTGTGGATCCGCGGCGTGGTCGAAGAGAAGCCCTACACCTGCGCCCAGCGCGATGGGAACTGGTGCACCAAGGGTGACGGCCAAGCCGGCGACAATCGCAGCGACACCGAGCTCGCGATCGGTATGCCACCGCTCGCCGTGCGCCTCAATCACGGCCAGGGCGAAGCCTGCGTGCTGGTCGACATGCAGCACGACGTCGTGATCGAGAGCGGCGCGCTCGTCTCGCTGCAGATCGATCCTCGCAACGACGAGCAGCGCCGCAACGACGACGGCCTCGTGGTGCCTGCCCTCGATCCCGCGCCCGCGGCGTTCGACGGCCAATTCCTGCAGGTCGAGGCGATCGCGTTCGTCCCGATCTGACCGCGCGGCGTTGCGCCGCTCCGGTGGTCGCGTCGACCCCCCGATCTATCGCAGTCGTCGTCCGATGATGGTCGCGAGCACGCGGCGCAGGGCTTCGGGGTCGAGGCCGCGCGCGATGCCCTTCGCGACCAACGCGGCGATCACCGCCGCTTCGCGCGCAGGGTCGGCTCGCGGCAGGCCTTCGTCGTGCTTCCATGCCCACAGCGCTGCGACCGCGGTCGCGCGCCGCTCGAGCAGGTCGAGCAGCGCGTCGTCGAGGGCATCGATCTGCGCGCGCGCGGCCTCGAGCTGGGCTTGCTGTGTGGGCGTCATCGTCGGACCTCGAGCGGCGACAACACGCGCATGGTGCCGGCGGTGACACCGAACTGCTCGTGGGCGGCGAGCACGGCGACGACCTCGTCGGGGCGCCTGCGGCCCGCGAGCAGGGCGCTCCACGCCGCGAGTACGTTGGCGCATGTGGCCTCGTCCTCCCACACGAACTCGAGCCGGAATCGTCGCACGCCCGCCGCCAGCAGCCGTGGTACCGCGCGTGCGGCGGTCTGCGCCTGCGCGTTGAAGACCGTGTTGCGGCAGCCGACGTCGACCACGACGGGGTGCTGCCGCCCGTCACGATCGCCGAGCGCGATGCGATGCTGCTCGCAGGGCCGGCCGCACGTGCGGTAGTCCCGGCCCGTCGACAACGTGTGCGCGTAGACGCAGTGCTCGGTGTGGAAGGTGGCGATGTGGTGGTGGCCGACGACGGTGATGCGCTCGGCGGGCACGTGCGCGAGCAGGAGATGAAGCTGGGTCTCGTCGAGATCGTGGGCGGCGGTGAGCGAGTCGCAACCCAGCGCCAGCAGGTGGCGTGCGGTGACGCTGTTGGTGACGTTGAGCGAGAAGTCGCCGTGCACGACCGGCCGCGAGGCCATGACCACCTGCGAGAAATGCACCAGCCCGCCCCAGTGACGCACGAGGATCCCGTCGGGCGAAAGTCGCATCAGCCGCGCGTCGATGCCGGCCTCGCCGGGCTTCTGCACCCGCGTGGTCGCGATCGTGACCAGCAGCCCGGCCTGCTTCGCGCGACGCACCGCGTGCTCGAGGCCGACGAGCTCCATCCAGTCGAGCTCGACCTCGGGCAGGCCCGCTGCGATGACGGCCTCGAGCTGTGCCGGTGTGCGCACCAGCGGCACCAGCTGCGGCACGGTGGGTGGCTGCCAGCGCTGCGGCTGTGTCAGGCTCGCGGCGGCACCACGCACCCGCGTGGCCGCGTCGCCCTCGCGCACGCGGTGGCGCGCGGCGGCCAGCATCTGCTGCTCGAGTGTGGCCACCAGCGTGCGGCGCAGCTGCTTGAGCGACGAGACCGGCAGGTGCAGCCCGGCGTCGAGCCCCGTGAGGTCCAGCTGCGCGAGGCGAAACGGCGTGCCACCGAGGCCGCCGAGCTTGTCGGTGAGCAACCCGCGATCGAGGCCGGTGCCGGTCGAGGCGGTGAGCCTCGCGTCACTCGCACCCGACACCGTCGCGCCGCGGCCCACTGGGCCCTCGGCGCGCAGCGACACGTGCAACGCCGCGCCGGCCGAGCCGCGTACGTGCATCGTCACCGGCACGCGCCCGCCCACGCCGCGCGCACCGTGATCGACCGTGGCCTTCGCCTCGGCGTGCAGCCGCGGGTCCGACGAGAGGAACACCTGATCGCCGGGGCGCACCTGCGAGAGATCCGGCCCGGGCCGACCGAAGCGCAGCCACCAACCATCGGTGAGCGCGTCGACGCCGAACAGCGCGCCGCCGGGCTCGGTTTGCTGCGGTCGCCCGGTGTCGAAGCCGACACCGCAGCCGGGGATCGGCTCGGGCACCGCGAGCGGCACCCCGCGGGCATCGACCGGCGACGCGCCGCCGATGACCGGCAACGCCACCTTGGTCACGCCCCGCGGCGCACCGCCGCCGGTCGCAGCACCGCCACTGCTGCGACGCTCGGCCCGTCGCACGCGCACGTCGAGGCCACGCACCTCGGTCACCACGCCGAGCAGCGCGCCGCGGTGCTTCGGAAAGCGGCCCTCGACGAGGTCCTGATGATCGGAGCCCGCGAAGAAGCCGTCCGAGAAGCCGCGCGAGTAGGCGACCGCCATCTTGCCGAGGTCGCGCTGCAGCTGCGCGTGCGCCTCGGCGTCGTCGCGGTGACCGCTGGCCACGGCGTCACGCCAGCGACGATAGCCCTCGACCGCGGTCATCACATACGCGGGGCCCTTGAGACGGCCTTCGATCTTCAGGCTCGCGACGCCGACGTCGATCAACGCCGGCAACGCGCGCGCGCCGGCCAGATCGAGCGGGCTCAGCAGATACGCGACGTCGCCCAGCGGTCGCGGGGTGCCGTCGACGATCAGCGCATACGGGAGGCGGCACGACTGTGCACATTGCCCGCGGTTCGCCGAGCGCCCGCCCCAGGCCTCGCTGGTGAGGCACTGGCCACTCCACGACATGCACAGCGCGCCGTGGACGAAGACCTCGAGCTCGAGCGAGGTGCCGGCTGCGAAGGCACGGATCTCGTCGGTCGACAGCTCGCGCGGCACCACCACCCGCGTGACGCCGAGCGACTGTGCGAAGCGAGCCGCCTCGGGGCACGACACCGTCATCTGCGTCGAGGCATGCACCTCCATCGAGGGCGCGACCTCGCGGGCCAGCAGCGCGACCGCGGGGTCCTGTACGATCACGCCGTCGACCCCGGCCAGCGCGCACGCGCGCAGCAGCTGCTCGACCACCGGCAGCTCGTCCTCGAACACCAGCGTGTTGAGCGTGACGTACGCGCGGGCGCCCGCGCGATGGATGTGGTCGAGCGTGGCCGGTAGCGCATCGACGGAGAAGTTCGTCGCACGGGCGCGGGCGTTCATGCCCTCGTCGAGGCCGAAGTAGACCGCGTCGGCCCCGGCGGCGAGTGCCGCATCGAGGCTCTCGGCGTCGCCCGCGGGCGCGAGGATCTCGGGGAGGGCTGGCACCCGGACCTTGTACCGGAAGGAGCCCACCGAACTCAAAAGCCCCTGCGACCGGGGGGCCCGCGGCCGATCACACCAACGCGAGCACGGCGGCGGTGAACACGTCGCCGCGGTGCGCGTAGCTGCGGAACTGATCGTAGCTCGCGCACGCCGGCGCGAGCACGACCGCGTCGCCGGTTCGCGCCATGCCGCGGGCGATCGTCACCGCCGCGGTCAGGTCGGGCGCGAAGGCGGCGGGCACGGTGTCGCCGCCGAGCGCGTGGAAGAGCGGGCCGGCCTCGCCGATCGCGACCACGCCGCGGCCGCGTCGCTGCAGCAGCTCGCCGAGCGGCGCGAGGTCGTCGCCCTTGCCGCGGCCACCGGCAATCAGCACGAAGCGCTCGTCGAGGCCGCCGAGGCTGGCGATCGCACTGGCGACGTTGGTGGCCTTCGAATCGTTGTAGTAGCGCACGCCGTCGAGTTCGCGCACCAGCACCATGCGGTGGGGCAGACCCGCAAAGGCGGTGAGCGTGCGTGCGCAGGCGTCGTGGGGTACGCCGAAGTGGCGCGCGGCGGCCAAGGCGAACAGCGCATTGCTGGCGTTGTGACGGCCAGGCAATCGCAGCAGCGCGCGATCGAAGCGCTCGTCGCCGAGCACCAGCGTGCGGCCCGAGCCCTCGCCTTCGATGAAGGCATGGCCGGGCTCGCCGATCGCCAACACCCGCACGTCGGTGCGCGAGGGCTGCAGGCGCTCGCGGAACTCACCGCCGTGATCGAGCAACGCGAGCCCGCCCGGCACGAGGTTGCGGAACACCTCGGCCTTGGTGTCGGCGTAGGCCTCCATCGTGGGGTAGCGATCGAGGTGATCGGGCGTGACGTTCAGGACCATGCCGACGTCGTTGGGGATCGCCGGCAGCGTCTCGAGCTGGAAGCTCGAGCACTCGAGCACGAGTGCGTCGTGGGCCTCGCCGCGACCCTGTAGCCTGGCAGCGATCGCGTCGCACAGCGGCGTGCCGAGGTTGCCGCCGACGAACGGCGTGAAGCCACCCGCGCGCAGCAGCTCGCCGGTGAGCGCGGTGACGGTGCTCTTGCCGTTGGTGCCGGTGATGAGCACGAGCGGCACCGGGGCCAGGCCCGCGATGTGTCGGCCGAACCACAGCTGCAGGCCCAGGCCGAGCTCACCGGTGATGGTCGCATCGGGGGCGTACTGGCGCGTGGCCTCGCGGGCGGGCCCGGGCGGCACGCCTGGGCTCAGCACCACGAGGTCGACGCCCTGCATGCCCGCGGCGGGGATCTCGTCGAGCCCGCGCAGATCGACCGCGCCCTCGGGCAGTGCGGCGTCGCGCTTGCGATCGTACGCCCGCACCTCCAGCCCGAGCTGCAGCAGCACGCGTGCGGCCGACAGCCCGCTCGCACCCAGGCCGATCACGATCGCCGTGTGCCACGGCAGCGGCGCGTCGACGGCCGTCATCGCAGCTTGAGCGTCGCCAACGCGACCAGGGCGAGGATGATGCTGATGATCCAGAAGCGCACGATCACCTTGGGCTCGGCCCAACCCTTGAGTTCGAAGTGGTGGTGGATCGGCGCCATGCGGAACACCCGCTTGCCCGTGAGCTTGAACGAGGTCACCTGCACGATCACGCTCACGGTTTCGAGCACGAAGATGCCGCCGACGATGAGCAGGGTCAGCTCGTTCTTCGACGCCACCGCGAGGAAGCCCAGGCCTGCGCCCAGCGGCAACGAGCCCACGTCGCCCATGAACACGCTCGCGGGGTAGGTGTTGTACCAGAGGAAGCCGATGCCGGCCCCGACCATCGCGCCGCAGTAGATCGCCAGCTCACCGACCTGCGGGATGTGGGGGATGTGCAGGTAGAACGCGATGTCGAAGTTGCGATTGATGATCGTGCCCGCCGCGTAGGTCAGCACCAGGAACGTCGCGGCCGAAATGATCACCGGGCCGATCGCGAGCCCGTCGAGGCCGTCGGTCAGGTTCACTGCGTTGGAGAACCCGACCACCACGAACACCGCGAAGCCGATGTACAGCCACTTGTCGAGCGCCAGCTCGTACTCGTAGAAGTCGAGGAACGGTACCGCCAGGCGGTAGCGGATGCTGTCGGGCATCACGCCGGACTCGTAGAGGTAGATGATGGTCGAGCACGCGACCAGGATCTGCAGCGCGAACTTCACCTTGGCCGGCATGCCGCCCGAGTGCTTGCGCCGCACCTTCAAGAAATCGTCGACGAAGCCGATCACGCCATAGCCCGCGGTCGTGAGGCTCGCGAGCAGCACGTACGGGTTGCTCATGTCGGCCCACAGCAGCGTGGGGATGATGAGCGTGAACAGGATGAGGCTGCCGCCCATGGTCGGCGTGCCGCGCTTGGACAGGTGCGACTGCGGGCCGTCCTCGCGCACCACCTGGCCGAGCTGGATCCGCTGCAGCGCGCGGATGAACCACGGGTACAGCACCAACGAGAGCAGCAGGGCCGTGAGCGTCGCCGCGATGATCCGCGTCGAGGTGTAGCGCAGCACGTTCAGCCAGCCGAACGCGGCGTACTTGGCACTCAAGGGGTAGAGCAGCGTGTAGAGCACCAAAGCCCCGAATTCGCAGACCGCGCACGCCGAAGCGGCGGCCGGTCGTGACGCGGTAGTCGTGGCACGACCGGCCGTGTGGGCGCAAGAACTCGGGGCGTGCGCCTGCGCAGGGCGGCGGGAATCGGCCCATGCCCCCGCCTGGGTCGGCCCACCGGCATCGCGCCGGCGGGTCCGTCGCCCCCGGCACCGTCGATGGGTTGCGACGCCGGGTCAGTGCAGCCAGTCGCGCCAGAGCTCGGGCACCGCCTCGTCGCCGAGGTGGAGCAGCCGCGGTGCCAGCCAGTCCGGCTTGTTCGGCACCGAGCGCAGGCGCATGCCCGCCTCCTCCGGCGAGTCACGGCCCTTGCGACGGTTGCACGAGACGCACGCGGTCACGACGTTGCGCCACGTGGTCTTGCCGCCCTCGCTGCGCGGGACCACGTGATCGAGCGTGAGCTCCCGAGGACCGCAGCGGATGCCGCAGTACTGGCAGCGATGGCCATCGCGCAGGTAGACGTTCTCCCGCGAGAAGCGGACGTGCAGCGGCCGCACCACCTGCTTGCGGAGCAGGCGGACCACCGCCGGCGCGGCATAGCTACGCGACACCGTGCTGATCAGCCACTCGTAGTCACGCAGCACCTCGACCTTGCCGACGAAGTGCATGCAGAGTGCACGCTGCCAGGGGATGACTTTGATGGGCTGGTAGCCCTGATCGAGCAGTAACGTATCGCGCAAGGCCATCTTGCCCCACCGTAGTCGAACCCCCAAGGTAGCACGGCGGCGAGCGGGTTGGTCGATCGCTTCGTTTCGTTTGCGGCGAAGGGGCGACTTCATCTATGAAGAGAGGCAGGGAAGAGGTAGGGGTCGGAAGGCGAGCAAGCTGCGGTCGCAGTAGAGACGCGACGGGTCGGGGCGGGCGATGCGGTGGACGGCGGAGAGTCTAGCGGCGGGTGCGGGCGGTCGAGTGCTCCAGAGCGGGCGTGCGGGCATCGTGGGCGCGTTTCTGGACAGCCGCCGGCCGCTGGCCGGCGGGTTGTTCGTGCCGATCGTCGCGGCGCGCGACGGGCACGACTTCATCCCCGACGCGGTCGCCGGCGGCGCGACCGCACTGCTCGTGCGCCGCGGCTACGTGGTGCCCGCCGATCTGCGATCCCGGACCCAGCTCAGCATCATCGAGGTCGACGACACGTTGGCTGCGATGCAGCGCCTGGCGGCCGGTCGCCGCGAGGCGGTCGACGGCCCGGTGGTGGCGATCACCGGCAGCAATGGCAAGACCACCACGCGCGCGATGATCTCCGCGGTGCTGGCGACCGGCTTCGAGGACGTGCTGTGCACGCGCGGCAACCTCAACAATCACCTCGGCGTGCCGCTGACGCTGCTCGGCGAGCCCGAGCACCCGGACGCCGCCGTCATCGAGCTGGGCATGAGTGCCCCCGGCGAGAACGCGCTGCTGGCGTCGATCGTGCGACCGACGATCGCGGTCGTGACCTCGATTGCGCTCGAGCACCTCGAGTTCATGAAGTCGATCGAGGCGATCGCTGCTGCCGAGGCCGAGCCCGTGGCCCACGTGCGCCCCGGCGGTGCGGTCGTGGTGCCGTCGGACGAGCCGCTGCTGCGCCCCCACGTCACCCCGGCGGTGCTGGCCCGTGCCGGCGGTGAGGCCCTGACGCTCCTGCGCGTCGGCCCCGACGCCGACGCCGACGTGCGCGTGGTCGCGGTCGAACAGCACGCCGGCACGAAGGTGAGGCTGGCGACCGCCGAGTACGGCGAGTTCGAGCTGACGCTGCAGCTATTCGGGCTGCACAATGCCCGCAACGCCGCCGCTGCGCTCGCGGTGGGTCTGTTCGCCGGGCTCCCGCTGTCGCCGATGCTCGACGCGCTCGCGGCGGTCGAACCCGTCGGTGATCGCGGGCGGGCGATCGCTTGCGGGCGGCACCTGGTGATCGCCGACTGCTACAACGCCAACCCCGGGTCGGTCGCCGCCGCGCTGGGCAGCATCGCGGCACTGCACCGCGATCGCCGACGCATCGTGGTGCTCGGCGACATGCTCGAGCTCGGCCCCGACGAGCTCGCGCTGCACGCCGAGGTCGGGCGTCGATGCGTCGAGGCCGGCGTCGACGCCGTGGTCGGGTTCGGCCCGCGCGCGCGGGAGTTGGTGCGCGAGACCGCGGCGGCGGGCATCGAATCGCTGGCGACCGAGGACGTCGACGAGGCCGCCGCGTGGGTGCTCGCGCAGATGACGGGCCCGAGCGCGGTGCTGCTCAAGGGCAGCCGCGGCATGCGACTCGAGCGGGTGGTCGAAGGCCTGGTCGACGCGCTGCGCGGGGCCGGGCGCGCTACTTGATCCACACGAAGGTCTGCTGGTTGAGCGCGACCAGCTGACCATCGGGCGTCCACAGCTCGCGCATGTCGACGAAGTAGCCCTGGTCCGAGGCCATCGCGCGGGCGCGGTGGTACAGCGGCAGGTCGCCGGGCAGCTGGCGATCGCCCAGCAGGTTCTGCAGCGTGTACGCGATGGTCGCCATCGGTCGTGGCCGCGGCTCGATCGAGAACGCCGAGGGCCACCACGCGTCGGCGAGCGCGACCACGGTGGCGGCGTCGATCACCGCCCCGGGCACGCGCGGACGCACGAACCCCGCGGCGATCGCCTCGGTCGCGCCGGAGAACGGCAGCGGACCCGTGAGCCGGAACTCGAGGTGCTGCGTGAACTCGGGCACGAACGGGCCGTAGGGCAGCGGCGTGAGCTCGGCCCACGGCGGCGGCGCAGCCTCGAGCGCCGGCGCCCACGTGCGATCGACCGCGCGGGTTCGACCCAACACCGCCGTCGCGCGCGCGAGCACGTCGTCGCCGGCGTGCGCGGGCTGTCGCAACGACGCCGAGAAGCTCGACACCGCGTTGCCGCGCCGCAACAGCTCGACCGTGATCTCGCAGGCGCCCGGTACCACCGGCCCGACCAGCTCGCCGGTCACGGACCGCAGCGATCGCTCGAGCTCGGGCTCGCACTGCTGCATTGCGCGCACGAGTGCGGCGAGCACCAAGCCCCCGAAGGTGCCGCGACCCTGGGCCCAGCCGGGCTGCACCTCGAGATCGAAGCGCCGCTCGTCGCGGCGCGTAGGCTCGAACATCTGGGGAAAGCTGGCGCTCATGCGGACCTCGATCGGCGACGGGCCGCGTCGAGGTTACGCCACGCAGACACCCGCACCGCTGCAATCGAGCGTGACGGTCACGCAGGACTGCAGCGGCCGCTGCGCCTTAGTTCATCGCCATGATGCTCGGGCACGCGTCGAGTGCGGCTGCCGACTCGGTCGGACAGAAGTCGCCGCTCTCCCAGGTGGGGCAGTCGAGGGTGCTGACGCACGCGAGCATGTCCTCGAGCGCGGCGCCGCACTCGGGGCCATCGGCGTCGACGAACATCCCCACCTGGCCGAGACACTCGGCCTCGATCTGATCGAGATAGTTGGCGTACTCCGGGTTGCACATCACGACGAGCGCCGCGTAGCCGTCGCAGCTGTAGTTGCCCTGCATGCCGCCGGAGCTGCCGCTCGAGCTGCCGGGATCGGTGCTGCTCGAGCTGCCGGGATCGGTGCCGCCGCCGCTGCTCGACTCGCCGGCGCCGCTCGAGTCACCGGCGGTCGAGTCGCCGGTGCTGCTCGAGTCGCCCGCGCTCGAGCTGTCGGACTGGGTCGTCGCAGTCGTCGCAGTCGTGCTCTCCGTCGTGGTCGCGTCGGAGGTCATCGTGGTCGACGCGGTGGTCGACGCGGTGGTCGAGGCCGAAGTGCTCGAGGCATCGGTGGACGACGAGCCGTCGTCGCCGGTGCCATTGCCATCGTCGCTGCAGGCGAGCGGCAGGCTGGCGAACATGAGCAGGAAGGAGAGGCGATGGAGTTGGTCGCGATCGGACATGTCGAGTTCCGGTAAGGTGGGCGAGCGTGGCCGCGACGGGCGGCCGCTGGCAAGCGGTAGTGCCCCGACGGGTGCCGACGATCACGCCGGCCGGGGCGGGTCTGCATGGATCCGGCGCAGTGCCGGCGATCATGGCCGCCCGCAGAGTCCCCGCGCGCTGCGGTCTACGGGCCCCAAGCGCGCGGGCGCCGATCCCGTTGGGCTCGCTACCGTTCGGCGACCGCCGCCGGACGAATGCGAGCCGCCCGAGAAATTCTCACCCACGCGAGTGGCCTCGCGTGTCGTGCTCGCGAGATGGCCACGCAAACCTCGAAGCTGGTCCTCGCGCTGCTGCCACTGACCGGTGCCTGCTATCGCGGGGTCGACACCCAGGCATCGGGTGCCGCGGACGGTGGGGGATCCGACGCCGGTGAGTCCGGTGCCGAGGACCCGTACTGCGAGGCCGACGCGATGCCGGGTCCGATGACCCAGTTCGTGCGGCTCACCCACGGCCAGTACGACAACACCGTGCGCGACCTCTTGGGTGTGCAGGACCGCCCCTCGGCCGCCTTCCTCGCCGACACCGCGGTGAAGGGCTTCACCAACAACGCCGATCAGCTGGTCGTCAACGATCGTCTCGCCCGCGACTATCGCCGTGCGGCCGAGGCGATCGCCGCCGATCTGCTGGCCGATACCCCGCGGCTCTCGGGGGTGGTCGGCTGCGAGCCCGCGGCCGACCCGATGCCGTGCGTCGACCAGTTCATCGACCGCTTCGGCCGTCGCGCCTTCCGCCGCCCCATCACCGCCGACGAGCACGCAGCGTTCGTCGACATCTACGCCAGGGGTGCAGGGCTCTACGAGGGGGGCACCGCCTTCGAGCAGGGCATCGCGCTGGTGATCGAGACGATGCTGCAGGCGCCGAGCTTCTTGTATCGCGTCGAGCTCAGCACGCCGGGCCCCGACGACGCCGTGGTCGCGCTCGATGGCTGGGAGATCGCCGCGCGCCTCTCGTACATGCTGTGGAACTCGATGCCCGACGACGCGCTGCTCGACGCCGCCGAGGCCGGCGAGCTCGACGACGCCGCCGGTATCGAGGCGCACGCACGGCGCCTGCTGGCTGACGCGCGCGCGGCCGACCCCGTACAGGATTTCCACAGCCAGTGGCTCCGCATGGACCGCTACTCGAACATCTCGAAGGACCCCGACCTGTTCCCCGACTTCGACGCCGAGACCCCGGCCTCGATGGCGGCCGAGACCCGGGAGTTCTTCCGCTCGCTGATCCTCGAGCAGGACGCGACCTTCGCCGACCTCATGACCTCGCGCAGCACGTTCGTCGACGATCGGCTGGCGCGGATCTACGGCCTCGCGGGTGGCTTCGGCGACACGCTCACGCCGGTCGAGGTCGATCCCGCGACGCGTGCCGGCTTCCTCACCCACCCGGGCTTCCTGGCCGCCAACGCGTACTTTGGTGAGAGCTCGCCGATCCATCGCGGGACCTTCGTGCAGCGCCAGGTGCTGTGCACCGAGATCCCCGACCCGCCGCCGGGCGTGGACCTGCAGCTGCCCCCCGCCGACGAGAACATCCGCACCACCCGTCAACGTGTCGAGCAGCACACCTCGCCCGAGCAGTGCGCGCCGTGCCACGCGATGATCAACGCGCCGGGCTACGCGTTCGAGAACTTCGACGCGATGGGCACGCTGCGCAGCGTCGACAACGGTGAGCCGGTCGACACCGTGGCCTCGTTCACCAATCCCGACGGCACCTCGATGAGCTTCACGGGCGCGGTCGACATGATCGAGCAGCTCGCGACCTCGGATGTCGCCAAGCGCTGCTACAGCACGCAGTGGTTCCGCTATGCCAGCGCGCGCGCCGAGACCTCTGCTGACACCTGCACGCTCGACGGCCTGCACGAGGCCATGCTCGCGCAGGACTACGACGTACAAGAGCTGCTGGTCGCGCTGACGCAGACTGCCAGCTTCCGATTCCGCGCTGCGCAAGGGGGCGAGTGAACATGAAACGACGCAACTTCCTCCGGGGCGCCGGTGGCATCGCGGTCGCGCTGCCGATGCTCGAGTCGATGCTGCCCCGCCGTGCACGTGCGGCCGACGACGGCACACCTCGACGCTTCGTTGGCTTCTGCTGCTGCAACGGCGTCGAGATCACGCGCTTCTGGCCCACCTCACCGTATGGTGCGCTGACGGCCGCGGGCCTCGCGGGCACCGCACTCGAGCCGCTCTCCGCCCACGTCGACAAGATGCTGGTCCCCCGCGGCATCCACACCGTGCCTCGTGGCTTCGGCTGGGACCCGGTCGCCGGCTGCGACCACGTCAAGGGCGTCGGCCACCGCCTCACCGCGCGGCCACTCGACGAAGGCACGCTCTACGCCACCGGTGCATCGCTCGATCAGGTGATCGCGACCCAGCGCAACGACGGCGGCACACCGGCGCTCAACTTGCACGTCGGCTACCGCTACCAGGGCACCAACGGCGTGGTCTCGTACACCGGTGCCAACGGCCCTGCGGTGGGCGAGAACAACCCGTGGCTGGTCTACCAAGACCTCATGGGCCTGTCGAACCTCGACGACGTCGCGATCATGCGCCTGACCGCGCGGCGCGAGAGCGTGCTCGATCTGGTCGAGCGCGACTTCAACCGCATCGGCGGTGGCAGCATCTCGCAGGCCGATCGGGCCAAGCTCGACATGCACCTCACCGCGATCCGTGACCTCGAGGTCGGCATGGGTGAGGCGGGGTTGATCCCGTGCATGCTCGACGACGGCCGTGTGTCGGAGCTGCAGGCGCTCGAGGGGGCCAACGTCGATGCCGACAGCGAGTACAAGCGCATCGGCCTGCTGCAGATGGACATCCTCGCGCTCGCGCTGGCGTGCGGCGCCAATCATGCCGCAACGCTGATGTGGGGCTCCGAGGCCGGTGGCCCGGTCTTCACGTGGGACGGCATGAGCCACCAGTACAACCACCACAAGCTGTCGCACGGCAACACCGCCGACGACTGCTCGGGCTCGGCGGTGGACGGCTACCTCGACATGCTGTTCGACATCGATCGCTGGTATGCCACCCAGCTGGCGTACCTGCTCGATCAGCTCGATGCCTACACCGAAGGCGACGGCACCGTGCTCGATCACACCGCGGTGATGTGGACCAACAACCTCTCGGACGGCAAGGCCCACCACTTCATGGACATGCCGTACGTGATGTTCGGCTCCTGCGGCGGCTACCTGCGCACGGGGCAGTACATCAAGGTCACCGCGCAGGACAGCACCGTCAACGACGTCGACGCGCCGCACAACAAGCTGCTCACGACCATCGCCAACGCCTGCGGAGTGACCGACGACACCGGTGGGCCGCTGACGATCTTCGGTGATCCGGCGTTCGCCGAGGCCGGCGAGTTCGACGCGCTCAAGGCCTGACCTGCAAGCCACCTTGGTTCTGCTAGAACCTGGGAGCGTCGCGGCCGTCGCCGCGCGCCCCCCAGGTCGATGTCGCGCTTCACCAATCGAGATGGCAGCCGCAACCCCCACGGGCTCGGCACGGTGCTCAAGTGGAAGCTGGGTCTGCACGACGGTCGGAAGATCGTCGCGGCGGCGACGGCCGAGGTGCCGCGCGTGGCCAACGACGGCGCCGCCCTGCGTCGTGGCGGCGCCGAGCCCTCGCTGACGTGGATCGGGCACGCCAGCTTCTTGGTCCAGCAGGGCGGACGCTCGCTGCTGATCGACCCGGTGTTCTCGCGGCGGCTGGCGGTGGTCGTGCGCAACGGCCCGCCCGGGCTCGCCCGCGCCGACCTGCCGAAGATCGACGTCGTGCTCATCACCCACAACCATCGCGATCACATGGATGCGCCGAGCCTGAAGGCGATCGGCCCCGACGCGGTCTACGTGGTACCGCATGGCCTGCGGCGGTGGTTCGAGCGCGCAGGGTTCCCGCGCGTGGTCGAGATGCAGTGGTGGGAGCAGCGCGAGGTCGAGGGCTTCGAGATCACCTTCGTGCCCTCACAGCACTGGAGCCGCCGGGGGCTGTTCGACGAGAACGCCACGCTGTGGGGTGGCTACGTCATCGCGCGCGACGGCGTGCGCGTGTACCACTCGGGCGATACCGCGTGGTTCGACGGCTTCGAAGAGATCGGCCGTCGCGCTGGTGTCATCGACGCGGCGATGCTGCCGATCGGCGCCTACGAGCCGCGGTGGTTCATGCGCACCCAGCACATCGATCCGATCGAGGCGGTGCAGGCGTTCGAAGCGCTCGGCGCCACGCGCTTCGTCGCGATGCACTGGGGCACCTTCAAGCTGACCGACGAGGACCTGCTCGAACCACCGACGCTGCTGCGCGAGCACTGGGACGCGCGCGGTCTGCCCGAGGCGCGACGCTCGATCCCCGCGATCGGTGAGACCCTGCGGCTGTGATCAGCCGCGCCTCGCGAGCGCCGCACGGGCGTGCTCGCGATCGTCGAAGTGGATGGTCTGACCTGCGAGCTGCTGGTAGTCCTCGTGGCCCTTGCCAGCGACGACCACCAGATCGTCGTCGTCGGCAAGCGCGATCGCCATCGCGATCGCGGCCGCGCGATCGACCTCGCGCGTGACCTTGGCCGCCAGTGCGGACGGCATGCCGGCGAGCATGTCGTCGACGATGCGCTCGGGCGATTCGCTGCGCGGGTTGTCGGAGGTGGCGAAGAAGCGGTCGGCGTCGCGGGCCGCGATGCCGCCCATCAGCGGTCGCTTGCTGGGATCGCGATCGCCTCCGCAGCCGAGCACCACCCACAGCCGCCCGCGTGCGAGCGGTCGCAGCACCGCGAGCGTGCGCTCGACCGCGTCGGGGGTGTGGGCGTAGTCGACGATCACCGTGGGGCCACCGCCGCCCTCACCTCGGACCGGCTCGAGCCGACCAGGGGCGCCGTGGGCGTGTGCGAGCCCCTGCGCGATCGCTTCGGGCGCGAGTCCCAGCGCGAGCGCGAGGCCGGTGGTGACCATGAGGTTGTCGAGGTTGAACGGGCCCAGCAGCGGGCTCGACAGCTCGACGCGCCCCATTGGCGTCTCCAGCCATCCACGCGTGCCGGTGTCGGCGAAGACGATCGCGTCGGCGTGGATCTCGGCGGTCGGGTCTTGTCGAGAGGCGCGCCATGCCCTCGCGCCCGCGGCGGTTGCGGCCGCGAGGAAGCTCGCCGCCGCGGGCTGCCCGTCGACGGCCGCCACCGCGATGCCGTCGCGCCGCAGATAGGTCGACGGCAGCAGGCACTTGGCGCGCAGGTAGTCGTCCATGTCGCGATGGAAATCGAGGTGGTCCTGGCTGAAGCTGGTGAGCCCGACGCCTGCGAACCGCAGCGGTGCGACGCGTGCCTGCGCGAGCGCATGCGACGACGCCTCCATCACGACATCGGTGGCGCCGCGGCGGCGGGCGTCGGCCAGCAACGCCTGCAGTTCGAGTGGGAAGGGGGTCGTGAAGCTGCTGCGATCCTCGTGGTCGACGAGCCAGTTGCCGGTGGTCCCGAGCCGCGCGTGGGCGCGGCCGGCCGTCCGCAGGATCGCGCCGACCAGGTGCGCCGTGGTGGTCTTGCCGTTGGTGCCGGTGACGGCGGCGAGCCGCAGGTGCTCGCCAGGGTCGCCGTGCGCGTGCGCGGCGATGATCGGCAGCGCCGCCCAGGTGTCGGGCACCGATACGTGGGGGCCGTCGGTGGTGAAGCCCTCGCGCACGACCACCGCCGCGGCACCGCGCGCGAGCACCTCGGGCACGAATCGATGGGCGTCGTGCGACGCCCCGGTGAGCGCGACGAAGAGGTCCCCCGGCGCGACGCGTCGTGAGTCGGTGGCGACCGCAGCGATCGCCGTGGCGGCGTCGCAACGAACCATGCGTGCGTCCGTGACGCCCTGCAGCAGCTGGCCCAGCGTGATCATGGCGTCTCGTCGGCGATGGCGTCGCGGGTGAGGCGGAAGAGGCGTGGGCTCTCGCGGATCAACATCTCGAGGTCGACCGTGCGCTTGGTGCGGTAGACGAAGCCCACCAGGTGGGTCTCGCGTCGCCAGGTCACCAGGTACGCGCGCTCGTCGATCGACGTTCCCGCATCGACGCGGTTGAGCTGGCTGAACCCGATCTTCACGCCATCGACGACCTCGACCCGCGGCATGCCAGCGATGGCGCGATCGACCGCCTCGGGATCGCGGCCGTCGAGCGGTTGGTAGATCGGCTCGACCACGGTCTCGCTGTCGACCGCCTGGTTGATCGTCACGCCGATCTCGAGGGCGACCGGGGCCACCTGCACGCCCTTGGCGACCACGCTGCCCATGTCGGTGCCCTCGGCCTGCGCGCCGAGCCAGGCGAGCGCGTCCTTGCTGAGCTGGCCGGTGTCGGTGAGCCCCGCCCACGCGCGTTTGCTGCGATCCATCGCGTCGGCGGCGGACTTGCCGGCGCCGTCGACCGCCTGCTTGGCGGCATCGACCTGCTTGCTGGCATCGTCGGCGACCTGCGCCGCGGTCTGTTTGGCGGCGTCGACCTGCTTGCCGGCGCCGTCGACCGCTGCGGTCACCTGCGCGGTGGTGTCGTCACAGGCGAGCAGGAGCGTCGTCGTGACCACGATGGCGCGCAGCAAGACGGGGGGCATGGCCGCATCATAGCAGCGGCCCGATGATCGCGGCCGGTTGGGGCGCGGTGCATCGGGCCGCTTGGGGTCCGGTCGCTTCGCATCGGCGCGTGGTCAGTGCCGCCGCGCCGCGGGCTTCGATCGCGATCGCGATCAGCCGCCGCTGCTGGTGCCGGCGCCACCGCTGGAGCCGCCGAGGCCACACGCGGTGGTGACGGCTTCGAGCTCGGTCGGGCACGCCGAGCCGCGCGACAGCGCCGTGCAGTCGGCGGTCGAGAGGCACGCGTAGAGATCCTCGGCCGCGGCGACGCAGTCGGCATAGCGGGCGCCGAGTCCGAGCGCGTAGGTGCAGTAGTACGCGGCGTAGGTCGGGTCCTTGCCGATGCCACACTCGACGTAGTGGGCGCCGTAGGCCTCGCACACCGCGGGCACGTCACCGGTGGTGGAGTCGGCGGCGGTCGGGTCGGTGTCGGTCGCGGAGGCCGAGTCGGTGGCCGAAGCCGAGGCCGAGGCCGAGTCGGTGGCCGAGGCGGAGGCCGAAGCCGAAGCCGAAGCCGACGCGCTGGCGGAGTCGGTGGCCGAAGCCGAGGCGGAGGCCGAGTCGGTGGCGGAGGCCGACGCGCTCGCCGAAGCCGACGCGGACGCACCGGTGCTGTCGGCACCCGTGTCGCCGTCGTCGCTGGTGATCACGCAGCCGGCGAGGGGCAGCGCCGCCAGCGAGAGGAGAAAGCCGAGTTGGTGGTTCCGAGTATCGAAGTGCATGGTGACCGGCGGACCTTAGCAGCGCGGGCCACGGCTCGGCAATGTGACAGCGCTGTCGTGGACGTCAGCCACCGACCGGTGCGGCGGACACCACCATCGGGTCGCTCTGTCCGGTCGAGGCCGCGTTCGGTGTCACGGTGGTCGCACGCCACAGGTCGTGCCCCTCGGCGTCGATGCCTCGGATTCCAGTCGTTTCGGAGATGTCGACCGTGACCACCGGAAGCGCTTCGCCGTCGCACAGCGCGGTGTCGGAGGTCGGAATCGGGCCGAACAACAGCGTGCCGTCGTTCATCGCCTCGCTCACCTGATAGGTGACGGCGAGCTGTTGCACCGTATCGATGCGCTGGGTGATCCACACGATCTCGCAGGGGCTGTGATCGATGTCATCTCCGCACAGGCGCGATTTCCAGCCTTCGCCACCGGCGGAGCCGTCGCCGAAGATCTGTTGCCCGAAGTTGCCGTACTGTCGCATCTGCGGGTTGTCGGCGTAGAACGTCGTCAGGCAGGGGCCATAGTTCATCGTTGCGACGATGGTGTCGGTGCCGGCATAGGTCGCCGCGTCGCCCTCGAAGCGCAGCGCGACGAAGCCGTGGGTGAGGGCTTCATCGCCGCCGGTGGAGGCCCCGGCATCTCCGCCGCCGCCGCTGCCGTCGGAGCTGCCGCCGCATGCGGCGAGGAACGCCATCGAGACCAGGAGGAGCTGTCGAGAGGTGGGCACGTGTGGGGTTCGTCCTGCGACCTCGTGGGCCGCGGTCGTGGGTGGAGGCGGGCAGGATCGCATCATTCGAGCCGCGTGCAGGATCGGGCGCGGGTGAGCTGGCGCGTCATCGGAACGGCGCCGGGGCGCGACCGATCGCGACCGCGAGCATGGGTGGGAGCTCGTGGGCCTGCCACACCTCGCAGATGGTGATGCCGTCGTGGGCGACGAGTGCGGTGCCGTCGTCCTTGGGCGCGGTGCCGCCGTCCTCGGCATCGGGCCAACGCGCGGCCGTCAGCGGCAACGCGGCGCCGCCGGTGGCGAGCGAGAGCACGGTGCCGGTCCACCGCAGGCGCTCGATCGTGAACCGACGTCCGACGGGTTCGGCCGGGGCGAAGCGATCGCCCACGCCCGGACCGCAGAGCCCCACGAACTCCCCATCGACGCACTCGAGCAGCAGGCGCTCGACCCGGTCGCCACCGAACACCCAAGCGCGCGCCGCCGTGAACGCCAGCGCCTCGAGCTCGGCGCGGCTGCGATCGGCGACGTGCAGCTCCCTTCGCAGCGCGCTCGCGATCGCGCGGCGTGGGACCTCGCGACCCGCCAGCGCGCGGCGGTGCGACACCACCGCGCCGGCGGCGATCCACAGGCCGGCGCCCGTGAACGCCGAGCCGAGGATGCCGTCGAGCCCCAGCGGCGGCGGGCCGTCGAACCAGCGGCCCAGCCAGTAGTTCAGCACGGTGCCGAGCAACGCCAGGGTGGCGAACACCGCGAAGCCGCCGCTGATGCCGTGCCCGCCGAACTCGAGCGCGGCGAAGCGGCCGACGTCGCCGGCGAGGAGTCGTTGCTGCCGGCGCGCCGGCAACCGACGTAGCGTGCGTTGCAGCGAGTGGCTCACGCGGACTTTCGTCAGGGCGCGGCAGGGTTGCGGAGCACGTCGTCGCAGCGCTTGCGGCAGGCCGCCGGCGCACTGGCGGCGAACTCGGTGGTCCCGAGCGAGGTGATGCCGTTGGGCGTCACACGCATCATCTCCACGGCATCGTCGCTGCCGCCGAGCTCGACCAACAGCTCGCGGCCGCCGCGACGTTGCAGTCGCAGGCGCGCGCCGTTGCGATGGCCGCCTTGCTTTGCCACCACGCCCTGCTCGCCGAGCACGATCAGGTCCCACGCCTTGCCGCACGGGCCGTGATCCGAGAGGTACACCCGCACGCCCTCGCCGAGCTCGCAGATCATCCACTCGGCGGGCTTCTCGACGCTCTTGGGCTTGGCCTTGGTCGCGGCCACGAACGCCGCCATGCTCTCGTCCGAACCGAGCGTGCAGTCGTCGAGCGGCCGATTGCTCGGCGAGCCCGGGCGTGGCACCGGGTCGCGGTCCATGCCCCAGTCGCCGAGCACGCCGGGCCCGTCGCTGTCGGACAGTCGCTGCGTGCGTCGATGCCGGAGCACTTCGCCGTCGAGCACCACGCCCGACAGCCGCGCCGATTCGTCGTCGACGTAGCCGCTGACGTAGCCGAGGCCATCGTGCGCGCGGAAGACCAGCGAGCCGAGTCCGCCGAGGTCGCCGACCGGCGCCATCACCCGGGTTTCACGATCCAAGAGGAAGTACAGCCCGCGATGGCTGCGGCAGTCGGTGCCGTCGAGGTGCTCGACCAGCTGGATGCGATCGTCGCGATGGCCGAAGATCGCGGTGGCCGGCATCACGCGGGTGTGGGTGCCGTCGTCGGCGAGTCGCTCGAGGAACGAGGCGCCGCGGCTCCAAGCGTCGCGCTCCTTCGACCACGCCGGAGTGTCGAGCTGGACCACCATCTTGCTCGGGTCGAGCTCGAGCGGCTCGCGGGCGGTGCCGCCGAGCCCGTAGATCTCGACCTCGGCCACCTGCAGATCGCCGCGCTTGGGCCCGTGGTACTCGAGCCCCTCGATCGTCACCGCCGTGGTCGCGATGGGCTTGCCGAACACGACGTAGACGTAGTCGCGGACGTCGGGCAGCTCGACGTCGACCCAGCCGTCGTCGGTGTGGATGCGGACCTTGGCGGGTCGCGGCTGCTTGTCGAACGCCTTGCCCTCCGCCGCCGCAAACAGGCGCACCGCCTGCAGCTGCGCGTCGTCGCCGAGGTGCATGCCGAGCGCACAGGGCTTGTAGGGATCGAGCTCGCAGGTCCAGGCCGTGCGCAGATCGTCGTCGCGCATGCGACCGACCTCGCCGTCGCCCTCGACCGCCCATGCCGGCACCTCCAGCGCGCCTGCGAGCGCGCGCAGGCCCTTCAAGCCCTGTAGGTTGAAGCCGAGGTGGGTCGCGCCGCGGGCCGCGTACGCGAGCTTGCGCTTGGCCCGTTCGAGCGGCGGCGGCGGCTCGTTCGAGGGCTCCGCCGGCTTCGCGACCGGCGGACGCTCGATCTGCGCCACCAGCTCCTCGGGTTCCTCGGTGGCGCCCTGCCCGGTGTCGTCGGCCGCGGGTTCGCCTTTGATCACGGCCTTCACCCGCTCGACCACGTTGCAGCCCGACGACATCGCGAGCGCGACGAGCCCGGCCACCCCGAAGGCCCGCACTCCCGGCTGGCTCGACGCACGCACGACTCCCTGCATGGGTAGCATAGCTTTGGCCCGCGAGGGGTCGGACAACCGCGCGCAATGGTGACGGAGCAGGCACACCAAGGGCTATGCTGGCGGCGCATGGCTTCGCGTCGGCGCTGGCTCTGGCTGCTGTTGCTGGCGCTCGCGACCGGCGCTGCCTGCCCGCTGCTGTCGCGGCTGATGAACGCCAACGAGCGGCCGCGCTTGCTGCAGGCGATCGCGATCGTCGATCACGGCAGCATCGCGCTCGATGCGGTCGTCGCACGGGGCATCGATCCCGGCATCGACGTCGCGCGTGGTCTCGACGGCCGATTGCTGCCGAACAAGCCCCCTGGCGCGACGTTGCCGGCGGTGATCGCCTACGGCGCGCTGCGGCTGGTCGCCGCGGCGGGCGGCCCGACCCCGACGCTGTTCGCGCTCACGTGGTCGTCGCGACTGCTGGGCGCGTGGCTGCCGACGATGTTGCTCGCGTGGTCGATCGCGCGGCGCCTCGGTGATGACGATCGGGCGCGCGCCGCCGCCACGCTGGTGATCGTGAGCACGCCGATGCTGAGCTACGCGCACGTGCTGTTCGGCCACAGCCTCGCGGCGCTCTCGCTCTGGATCGGGGTGCTCTCCATCCACGACGCGCTGCACGACGATCGAGCCGCCCGCGCACGACGACACGCGGTGCTCGGCGGGTTCGTGGCCGCGTTCGCGGTGGTCGTGGAGTACGGCGCGATCGTTGCCGCGATCCCGTTGACCGCGATGCTGTGGCCCGCGCTGCGCGACCATCGTCGGGCCACGGCGTGGGCCGCGGTCGCGGGCGCGGTCGTGCCGATGCTGGCGCTGGCTGCCTATCATCAGCTGGCGTTCGGCTCGCCGTGGTCGACCGGCTACCACCGAGTGGTCGACGAGGGCTTCGCGACCATCCACGGCCATGGTCTGCTCGGCTTCACGTGGCCGCACGCGGGACAGCTCGTCGAGGACCTGGTGTCACCGTGGGGGGGCCTGCTGTATTGGGCGCCGCTGGTGGTGTTCGTGCCGCTGGCCTGGCGCACGCCGGACCAGGCGGGCGTGCCCATGCGGACGATGACGTGGATCTTCGTCGCGTTCCTCGTGCTCACGTTGGGGCTCGAGCAGGCCGGCGGTTGGCGCGTGGGTCCGCGCTACCTCGTGGCGGCGCTACCGATGCTCGCGCCGGCGTTCGTCGTGGTGCTGCGACGACTACGAGGGCGCGAGGGGGCGCTCGCGTTGCTGCTGGGCGCTGCCGTGTTCGCGACCGTGTGCAACGCCCTGGCGGCGAACCTCTTTCCGCACCTGGTGCCCGACGGCAATCCCCTGCGCGACCTGTTGATCCCGCTGCTGTGGCGCGGCATGCATCCCCACGGCATCGTGCCGTTCGCCGACGTGGTCGGCGGGCTCGCGGCCTTGGGGGCGCTGGGTTTCGTGCTGACGGCGAGCGTGCCCGCCGGGCGTCGCGCGGCGGTCGGTGGTGCGTCGCTGGTGGTGGCCGGCATCGTCGCCGCCGTCGCGTGGTCGTTGCCGAGCGCCGACGATGCCGATGCGACCCTCACGTCGATCGTGGCGATCTGGGAGCCGGGTGGCGCGCGCGAACCCAAACGCGTGCCGCTCGCCGAGGCGATCACCTCACCGTCGCGATGAGCAGCACGTGCCCGGACGGAGAATTCTGTCTTGACGCGCTTCGTCGACAGTTGTAGTACTACGACCGTAGTACTACAAGCGTAGTACGGGACGCCGAGACCATGTCCGATGCCCAGCTGAGTGACCTGCAGCTCGCGCTGCTGCGGGTGTTGTGGGACCGCGACGAAGCCACCGCCGCCGACGTCCACGAGGCCCTGCGCGAGCAGGACCGCGCGCTCGCACCGACCACGGTTGCGACGCTGCTGCAGCGCCTCGAGAAGCGCGGCCTCGTGACCCACACGATGCGCGGTCGCAGCTATGTGTACCGCGCAAGCGTCCCCGAGCACGAGGTGCGCCGCACGATGCTCGCGAAGCTCACCGAGTTCTTCTTCGGCGGCAATCCGACGGCACTCGTCAGTCATCTGCTCGGCAGTCGATCGATCGATGCCGAGGAACTCGCTGCGATCGACCGACTGCTCGCCGATCGGCGGGAATCCGAGTCGGAAGACCCAAGTTAGCCACCAACTCTCGACCCATCCGAGGTGTTCCCATGGTTACGACGATCCTGTCGTGGGCGCTGACCTATGCGCTGCACAGCACCGCGCTCATCTGTACGATCTGGCTGGTGACCCGCGCGGTGCCGCGGATCTCGCTGTCGATGCAGGAGTCGCTGTGGAAGCTCGCGCTGGTCGGCGGCATCCTCACCGCGAGTGTGCAACAGGCCGGTGAGCTCGCGCCGCCGTGGGGGCACCTGGGCCTGCCACAGGCGCTACAGACCACCGAGCAGCCCGCGGTCGCGACGCTCGCCGCCGCGCCCACGTCCGACGCACGGCCGGCGCAGCTGCAACATCGCGCCGGCGAGCTGACGATCGTCGCCACGCGTGCGAGCGCACCGCGACCGGTCGCGGCGATGGCCAGCCCGGCGAGGCCACCCAGCGCGTGGCCGTGGGTGCTGCTGTCGCTCATCGGCGCCGGCGCGGTGTTCGGCCTCGTGCGGCTCGGCGTCGCCGCCCATCGCCTGCGCAAGCAGCTCGCGAACCGTCGCGACGTGATCGAAGATCCCCTGCTCGAGAGCTGGCTGGCGCTGTGCAACAAGGCCGAGCTGCCCAAGCGCGTGCGGCTCTCGGCGAGCGCCACGCTGCCGTCGCCGGTCGCGTTGGCCCGTCGCGAGGTCTGCATCCCCGAGCGCGCGATCGAGGGCCTCACACCGCTGCAGCAGCAGGGCATGCTGGCGCACGAGCTCGCCCACGTCGTTCGCCGCGATGCATGGTGGCTGCACGCCAGCGCGATCGTCGAGGCGTTGCTCTTCTTCCAACCGCTCAATCACCTCGCGCGGCGCAAGCTCGAAGAGGTCGCCGAGTTCCAGTGCGACGACTGGGCCGCGCGCCACAGCGGCACCGGGGTGCACCTCGCGAAGTGCCTCGCCGAGGTCGCCGCGTGGGTCGAGCGACAGCCGGCGACGATCGCCGCACCGGCGATGGCGAGTGTTCGTTCGCCGATCGTGAAGCGCATCCGTCGACTGCTCGATGATCAACGGCGTCAGGCCGGGCGCCAGCACGGTCGGCCCGCGTGGCGGGCCGGGGTCGGGCTGGGCCTGCTGGGCGCGACCGCGTGGCTGGTGCCGGGCGCCCGTGCACAGGCCGAGCCGCTCGCGATCGCCCCGCGCGTCGCCGAGCCGAGCGCGACCATCGTGGTCGAGGACCTCGATGGCGCCGATGGCCACGACCGCGCCCGCGTGCGCATCGTCGGTCGCGACGAGACCGTCGAGCTCGACGTGGCGGCCCCGCGCGCGTTGCCGCCACCGCCACCGCCGCCGCTGCCGGCCGCACCGCCGCCACCGCCCCGCGAGCACGGCGTCAGCATCATCATCCACGGTGGCTGGTGGTTCGACGGCCCGTTCTCGCCGTGGGGTGGACGCGGTGCCATCGAGCTGCACGGTCTCTTCGACGGCGATGATCTCTTCGACGACGGCGCGTTCGAGTTCGACCTCGAGGCGAGTGCCGACGCGTACGAAGACGCGCTCGAGGAGGCTGCGCGTGCGCAGGAGCGCGCCGTCGAGGCGGCGCAGGACGCCTTCGAGCGTGCCCAGGAGGAATCCTCGTGGCACCAGCGGCGCCACCGTCCCGCGTCGCAGGACGATGCGTGGGTGCCATGGTCCACGAGGCCAACGGGCCACGTCGAGGCGGAGCCGGCGCCCGCATCTGCGCCGCTCGTCTCGCTGTGAAGGGACCGCCGTCGTCGAACACGACGCTGGGCTTTGCGGGGCGAGCCGGGTTTGATACAAACCCGACGCCGATGGCAAAGCCCCGCGACGCCGCCACCTCTTCCGAGCTCACGCCCCCGCGTGAATCGTCGCGGTCGCAGGCCAGCCTCGTCGTCGAGACCTGCCCCGCGGGTCCGCGCACGACCATGCCGCCCACGCCGCGCACGTTGGGGCCGCGCCGTCCGACCAGCGGCTTCACGGTCGAGTGCCACGTGCTGCCGCGCCGTCGCCCGTGAACCCGCGCGAGCGCGTCGCCTCCGCGCGGGCGCGGGGACGCCTGCAGGCCGTCACCATCGACGCCGCAGGCACGCTCGTGCATCCACGCGAGTCGATCGCGGCGACCTACGCCGAGCTGGCGAAGGGCTTCGGCGCATCGGCCTCGAGCGCTGCGATCGCTGCCGCGCTCCGACCCGCGATGGCGCGCCATCGTGGGCTGCGGGCCGTCGACCCGGCGTGGCGGGCCTACTGGGCCGCCGTCATCGCCGACACCACTGGCGTCGACGTGCCCGGGTTGACCGACGCGCTGCTCGATCACTTCGCGGGCGCGAAGGCGTGGCGTGTGGCCGACGGCGCACTCGCGTGCGTGCAGTCGCTGCGTCAGGTGGGGCTGCGCGTTGGCGTGCTGTCGAACTGGGACCTGCGGCTGCACGGCACGCTCGCGGCGCTCGGCATCGCCGAGGCCTTCGATGCTGTGATGAGCTCCGCCGAGCTCGGCTGCGAGAAGCCCGACCCGCAGGCGTTCGAGCGCGCAGCGTCGCGGCTCCGCGCACCCGTGGCCGAGTTGGTCCACGTCGGCGATGACGACGAGGACGACATCATCGGGGCGACGGGGGCCGGCGCGATGGCGCTGCACATCGTGCGCGACGCCGGCGGCTTCGACGGCCTCGCCTCGCTGCTGCGCGGCGCATAGTACGTGCCGAGCGCCCGCCTGCCCGCGCACGGGGTGCGCCCAGCGACGAGGAGCGCGCCGCACATCGCCTGATACCATCCCCGCCGTGCGCGCATGGCTCGGCGTGATGGTGTGGACGACGGCGGCCTGCGGGCCGTGGACGCCGATCGATCACGGTGCGATCGTGGTCGGCGGTAGCAGCTCCGGCGTCGCCAGCAGCTCCGGTGATGATGCGCCGTCCCAGCAGGATTGCCTCGCGCTCGCGGCCTGCTTCGAGCGCCGCATCGATCTCGCGGTCGGGCTTGCGCCCCGCGATCTCGCGGTCGGCGAGATCGACGGCAACGGCGCGCCGGATCTCGTGGTCCGGGGTGACGCACCGGTGGGGAGCGCTCGGGTGGTGGTGCTGCAGTCGCGGGAGCGCTTCACGATCCTCCCGGCGGCGGTCGACGCGGGGCTCGGTGCCGCATTGGTCGACGTGGATCGCGACGGCCACCACGATCTCGTGAGCGCCAACGGTGTGGTGCTCGAGCTCCGCAGCGGCGCCTCGACGCTCACCAGCGTGGTCGAGTCTGCGGCGCTGCCTCAGGCGCCGGTGTCGTTGGTCGTGATGCCCGCGGGCGACGACGGCGAGAGTCTGTACGCGGTCGCCGAGCTGGCCGATCCGGGCGGCATCGCGACCGTGCGGCTGGCCGGCGGCGCGTTCGGTGAGGTGGTGCAGCTCACCGCGTACGGTCAGAGCTCCGATTTCTCGTACGCGTCGAACGGCATCGACCTCGGCGACGTCGATGCCGACGGCCGCGTCGACGCGCTCGCCGTGATCGACATGCACGGCGCGGGCACGTTCCAGGCCGAGGTGCGTGTGTGGCCGGCGAGTCAGGGCCACTACGGCGTGCAGTGGTTCTCGGGCGAGGGGCACCACCAAGGTGTGGGCGACGTCGACGCCGACGGTCACGACGACCTGCTGGTGCTCGAGTTCTACGGCCGCCTGCATCGCTTCGCGTGGACGGGCCCGTCCTCGATCGCCGACATCGACGGCTGGGGCGCGGCGGCGGCGAACGTCATCGAGGTCGGTGACGTGTCGGGCGACGGCATCGCCGACGTCGTGCTGGCGCGGCACGGCAACGACGAGGACCCGCGGCTCGATCTCCTGACCGACTGGGACGACGGCACGCCGGTCATCCACGAACTCGCGCTCGATCACGAGTTCGACGTGCTGCTGCTGGCCGACGTCGACGGCGACCATCGCGACGACATCATCGGCGGCAGCATCTCGCGCCAGAGCGTGACCGTGCTGTACGCGGGCATGCCGTGACGCCGCGCTCGCGCGGCGAAACGCCACGCATTTCCCGCCGGTAAACCCCGGGTGGAGCGCCGATCGATCGGGCGCGGGGGTGCGTCGAAGCGGCCGTCCATGAACACGCCACGATTCGGCAAGTCGAGTGCGCTCCTGCTGACCGCGTTGACGCTGAGCGCATGCGCGAACCGCTACCACGTCGACGCAGAGGCGCCCAACTACGCCGCCCAGGCCGACCTCGCGGTGCGCGTGAACAAGACCGAGCAGCGCGAGCTGACGATGCACATCGACCACCTCGCGCCGCCCTCCCGCATCGACCCGGCGCTGAAGGCTTACGCGGTGTGGATCTTCGTCCCGGGCCACGGCTCCGCGAAGCTCGGGATGCTCGATTACGACGCCGACGATCGCACCGGCGAGATCGTCGCCACCGCGGGCTACGAGAAGTTCGAGGTCGTCGTCACGCTCGAGGCCGATCCGTCGACGCCGGTGCCCAGTGATCGCGTGGTGCTGCGCAAGGTCGTCGGCAAGGGCTGACGCCGTATCGGTGCCAACCGCGGCCGCGCCGCAAGCGAAGCGCGGCCGCGCCCGATCGATGCGCCATGGCAGGCGCGTCGCGCCGCCCCATGACCTTCACGACGTCGGCGTCGCGGTCGCCCGCAGCGCGCGCTCGGTTGCTCGACGAAAGCGCTGGCAAGGCGATTGCACGAGTGCTCGTGCGTGGTGACGAGCCGGGTGGCTCCCGGAGCTCCTCGACTCGCCACCGCAGCTTGAACTTGGCTTGATCTGCCTCGCCCGCAACAACGCAACCTTACGTCCCTGACTTGGCTTGTCGTCGCCACGTCGGGGTGTGCCGGCCGCTCGCGGGCACACCCCGACGATGGCGCTGGAAGGCGCACGACCGCGACGTTCGCTAGTGCGGCGGCTCGAAGAGCACCTGCACGGTCGCGCCAGGCTCGACCGGACCGGGCGGCACGTCCTGCATCACGGCGATGCCGGTGCCCACCGGCTGCAGCACGACCCCGGCCTCGTCCGCGGCATCGATCGCCTCGGCCATCGTGAGCCCGGTGAAGTCGGGCAGGCCGCCTTCGACCTCGATCACACGCTCGCCGGGGAGTCGCGGCTCGATGTCGTCGACGTCCGCGAAGCCCTCCGCGAGCTTGACGTTGCTCGCCAGCAGACGGATTGGATCGGGCGCGGGCTTCGAGCCGTCCTCGCGCGGCACGCCCATGTGTTCCATGAGCTGCGCCGCGAGCACGGCGAAGGTCGGCGCCGCGACCTCGTTGCCGTAGTGCCCGCCTTGCGGCAGGTCGACCGACACCAGGATGACCACGCGGGGATCACGGGCTGGGATCGCGCCCACGAACGACGCGAAGTAGTCGTCCTCGGCATAACCGCCCTGCTTGCTGGCCTTCTGCGCCGTCGAGGTCTTGCCGGCCACGCGATAACCCGGCACCACCGCGTTCTTGCCGGTGCCCTTGTTGCTGTGCACGACATTCTCGAGCATCTCGAGCACCGTGCGCGCGGTCGCGGCCCGCACGACGCGCTCCTTGGGCGGGCGCGTGATCGGGACCTCTTCGCCCTCGGGCGTCAGCACCTTGCGGACGATGGTCGGTGGGTTGTAGCTGCCTTCGTTCGCGAGCACGGCGAAGGCGGCTGCGACCTGCAGCGGGCTCGCGGTCATACCTTGGCCGAACGACACGTTCGCGCCCTGGATGTCGGACCACTTCTGCCATGGCGCGAGCACGCCCGCGGTCGCCCCCGAGAGCTCGATCGCCGGACGCTCGCCGAAGTGGAACCGTGTGACCCACTCGTGCAGGTGTTGCTTGTCGAGTCGCTCGTAGATCTTGGTGGTGCAGATGTTCGACGAGACCGCGAGGATCTCGCTCACGCTCAACCACTCCGACGACTTGGTGTCGGAGATGGAGTGGTCTTCGGTGTACTTCCACTTGCCCTTCTCGCAGAAGAAGCTCTCTTCCTTGCGGATGGCGCCGGTCTCGAGCGCGGCGGCGACGGTGATCGCCTTCATGGTCGAGCCGGGCTCGAAGTCGCTCTGCACGGCGTGGTTCACCGTCTGGGCCAGGGTGTCCACGGGGTGGTTGGGGTCGAAGCTCGGCCGGCTCACCATCGCGAGGACCTCGCCGTTGCGGGGGTCGAGCACGACGATGCTCGCGCTCGCCGGGGTCCAGGTCGCGACCAGCTGATCGACGGCCTGCTCGGCCATGCTCTGCATCGCCGAGTCGATCGTGAGCACCACGGTGTTGCCGCGCGAGACGTCCGGATCGGGGAAGCCCTCGACCAACAGCTTCTTGCCACGCGCGAAGTAGGCGCGGCTCATCGCATCGCGCCCGCGAAGATACTCCTCCATGCCGTACTCGATGCCGAGGTTGCCCTTGCCCTGGGCACCGACGCGACCGATGACGTGGGATGCGAGCGTGCGTCGGGGGTAGACGCGATGCGGTGCCTGTTCCAGGCTCACGCCCTCGAGTCCGTGGGCGCGCAGCTGGTTGGCCTGCGCGTCGTCGAGCGACATCCGCAGCTGACGGTAGGCCTTGTCGCGGCCGAGTTCCTCGCGCAGGTACGCCGCGTCCTCCTCGGGGAACAGCTCGAGCACTGCGGCGACGACGTCGTCGACGGTGCCGCGGGCGGTGATGAGCCGGGGGTTGACCACGATCTTGTAGACGCGGTCGGTGATCGCCAGCGCGATGTAGCCGCGATCCACGACATCCCCGCGCGTGGCCTCGACGCGGTAGGTGCGGAGCTGCTGGCGGTGGCCGAGCTCGGCGAAGCGATCGTGCTGCACGACGCCGATTGACCAGGCGCGCCACATCATGCCGAGCAGCGCGAGCGCGAGCACCGATCCGACCACGGTCGCGCGGTTGCGGACCGCACGCAGGTCGGTGGCCATGGGGCGCATGAGCTCGCCACCGCGTCGCAACAGGTTGCGCGTGCGGGCGTTGCCGTTGCCGTCGGGCAGGGGCTCCGACGCCAGCGGACGCGCGGCGCCGTCGCTCGCGGGGGGCGCCACGCTGGGGCCGGCTGCGCTGGGGTCCACCTCGCTCGCCTGCCAAAATCGCCGCGTGCGGGCAAGTTTCTGGCGTAGGCGGCCGCGTCGCGAGCCCCGCGCGAGCGCACCCGAGGGACCCACCCCCGTCGCGGCTCCTCGACGGCGCGTCAGCCCGGCTGCGCGAGCGTCTCGCGGCTTGACCGCTGGGTCCGACCCGCGCGACCTTGTTGGCTGACATGCCCCGCGACCTGACCGAGCGCATCTGATCGACCGTCGACCGCGCCGCACTGCTGTTGTTGGCGGTGCCGTTCTTCGACGAGCTGTGGACCGGCGTGCCCGTCATCGAGGCGCCGGCGCTCGAGCGCACCCATGCGCTCGCCCATGGCGGCACCGCGGTGATGCTGCTGGTCGCGCCCGCGTTGCTCGCGGCGGTGCTCGAGGTGCGGTTGTTGATGTGGGCCGAGCGCGGCGATCCGCGGCGATGGATCGCGGGCTCGCAGCTGGTGATCGCCGCGTGCACGGCGATCGCAGCACTCGCGCCGGCGGCCGGCTTGGTGACGTTGATGCTGGGCCTCGCCGGCACGGCCAGCGGCGTGTCGACCAGCCTCGCGCAGGGGCTCGTCGTCGCGGCCGACCCCGAGCAGGGTGAGCGCTCGATGATGCGATGGACGCTCGCGTCCGCGCTGGGCGATGTGGCCGCGCCGCTGCTGCTCGCGGCCACGGCCGCGGTCGGTCTCGGCTGGCAGGCCGCGTTACTCGCGGTCGCGGCGCTGGTCGGCATGCATGCGCTGGCGGTGTCGTTGGGCCCGCGGGCGAGCGCGTCCGCGGCGGGCGACGAGGTCGGCGACGCGCTCGCCTTCGGGCTGCGCGACGCGCTGCGACACCGTCGTCTCATGGCATGGCTCGCAGCCGCGACCGCGTGCACGCTGCTCGACGAGGTGCTGGTGGCCTTCGCCGCGCTGCACCTGCGACTCGACCGCAACGCCAGTCCGAGCACCATCGCGATTGCGGTCGCGGCGTGGGCGGCAGGTTCGGCGCTGGCGCTCGCCATCACCGAGCGTGTGCTGCTGCGGGTATCGGCGCGCGGCGTCTTGGGTGTCGCGGCGCTGGCGTGCACGATTGCGGCGGCGCTGTGGTGGGCGCTCCCGAGCACCGCCGCGGTCGTCGGCGCGCTCGTCGTCGTCGGCGTCACCACGGCGCCGCTCTTTCCCATCGCGCAGGCCCAGGCCCACGCGCAGGTGCCCGGTCGCGGCGCGTTGATCGGTGCGGCCTCGCAGCCGTTCGTCCTGTTCGAGTTGGTGACGCCGTGGTTGTTGGGGCTCGCCGCGGATCGCTGGGGCCTCGGGCTTGCGCTCGCGCTGATGGCCGTCGGCCCGGCGGCGTTGGTGGGGTTCGCGCTCGCGCCGCGGGCGTGGGTTCGACCGCTTAGCTAGTGCCGCGGCGGCTGCGGCCGGCGCGACGCCGACGAGCGTCGGTGGATTTTTCTTGCGACGGTGCACCTGCACGTGGCGTCGTGGGGTCCATGCTCCGTTCCTGGCCTGCCCTTCGCGCGTCGTCCCTCCTGCTCGGCGCCGCCATCTTCGTGCCTGCACTCGCCTGTGGCGACGACGGCGACTCGGACTCGGACTCGGGCGCCGGTACCGAGGCGTCGGCGTCGGCGTCGGCCAGTGCCAGCGCGAGCGCTTCGGGTGGCACCGGCCCGGCCGCGCAGAACTGCCCGGAGCGTTGTGCTGCCAAGGCCAGCGATTGCGGCGCGCCTGCAGACGTCGCGGCCTCGCAGTGTCAGTCGGTCTGCGGCGGCTCGCTGACCGAGGACCAGCTCGACTGCCTCGAGATGGAGGACTGCGCGACGCTCACGGGGGTGTTCCTCGGCACCGGTTCGGCGTGCGGCCTGGGCGGTGGCAGTGCGAGCGGCGGCTCGGCCAGCGCCAGCGCCAGCGGGGGCTCTGCGACCGGCTCACCGGACGCCGACATCGGCGATGCGTGCGAGTGCACCGATCCCGAGGCCGACTACGAGAGCTGCAGCGGCACCGGCAGTAGCTGCGGCTCGCTGACGTGCTACGTGGTGTTCGGCGACGGCATCTGCTCGCAGCCCTGCACCGCAGACGCCAACGGCGACGACTGCCCCTCGGGCGAGTGCACCACGCAGGTGGTCAACGGCCTCGAGGTCGGCACCTGGTGCGTGCTCTGACGCTCCGGTCTCAGCTGTCGGATGGTGCGAGCCACGCGGGCACCGATTCCTCGGCGATGAGCGCCGCGATGTCGCGGCGCGCCCGCGTGATCGCGAAGCGCTCGCCGTCGACCAACACCTCGGCAGCGAGCGGTCGCGAGTTGTACGTGCTCGCCATCGTCATGCCGTAGGCGCCGGCATCGAGCACCATCATGAGGTCGCCGGCTTCGACCGGCGGCAGCACGCGCGCCAGGCCCAAGAAGTCGCCCGATTCGCACACCGGGCCGACCACGTCGACCACCGTGGTGTTGCTGCCCGGTGCGGGCTCGCGCACCGGCACGATTGCGTGATGGGCCTCGTACAGCGCGGGACGCAGCAGATCGTTCATCGCAGCGTCGACGATCACGAACGCGGCCGCATCGCCGCGCTTGCGGCCGATCACCCGCGTGAGCAGCAGCCCGGCGTCCGCCACCAACCAGCGTCCGGGCTCGATCGCCAGCTGCACGCCGAGCTCGTCGGTCTCGACCCGCATCGCGGCGCCCCAGGCCTCGACGTCGAGCTCCGGCTCGCCGTCGCGGTACGCGACCCCGAGGCCGCCACCGAGGTCGAGGTGGGCCAGGGTCACGCCACGATCCCGCAGCGTGCCGACCAGCCGTCGCAGGTGCACGATGCTCTCGCGGTAGGGCGCGATGTCGGCGATCTGCGAGCCGATGTGGCACGCGATGCCGACCAGCCGTAGGTTCGGGTGGCGATGGGCCTGCACCGCGAGCTCGGTCGCCTGCGGCATCGCGATGCCGAACTTCGACTGCCGCAGGCCGGTTGCGAGGTACGGGTGGGTGTTGGGATCGACGTCCGGGTTGACGCGCAGGCTCACCGGCACGCTCGCCTGCGCGGCCTGGGCCCGCGCCATCACCCGCTGCAGCTCCTCGGCGGACTCGACGTTGATCGAGCGGATGCCGGCCGCGATCGCGGCGTCGAGCTCCGCGTCGGTCTTGCCCACGCCGGAGAACACGATGCGTTGTGGCGCGAAGCCGGCCGCCAGCGCGCGCGCGAGCTCGCCCCCGGAGACGATGTCGGCACCCACGCCCTCGCTCGCGAGCACCCGCAGCAGGGCCTGTGACGAGTTCGCCTTCAATGCGAAACAGATGAGCGGGTCGGGTACGCCGCCCTTGCCGGGTCCGAGCGCCGCGCGCAGTCGCGAGACCCGCTCCCGAACCCCGACGGCGTCGTAGACGTAGGTCGGCGTCCCCGCGGCCTCGGCGATCGCGGCCAGCGCGACCCCGCGGACGCACGCTGCGCCGTCGCGCACGCGCAGCCCGAACCGCTCCGCGTTCGCGCGCACCCAGGGGAGGTCGTCGGTGATTGCGGGCCGTTCGTGTTGGTCTGCCATGGCGTGGAAAAATCGGCGGACGTCGGCCGGCGCGAGCCCTGCACTCGCCGCGACGACCGGGTCAGCGGCCTCGAATAGCAAGCGGGCCGCGCGAGCGTCAACGGCCAGAGGGTGCCGCGCGATCCCGTCCGTCGTGGGCAGATGCCGAGGCCGATGCTACGATGTGAAGTGGCACCTTCGGTCCCCGGCATGGGAGGTCGTCGCATGAAGCACAACCACACTCGGCACAACTGGCAACTCGTCGCAGCGACGCTGACGTCGCAACTGCTGGACCTGCAAGGGGGGGCCTCCTAGCGCTGTCCGGGGACCGTCGTCGGCGTGCGCAAGACCACGAGCCGCCCACACGACGTGCGAGGGCATGATCACGAGCACTGCCCTCCCTTCGTCCCCGTCCAACGGGATCCGCACCGGGTCCGAATCCGGATCCGAAGTGGCGCTGCCAAGGGATCCCAGCGGCGTGCGAAGCACTCCGCAAGCGGCCTGCTCGGCCGCACTCGAAACCGCAGGGGGCGCGACCAGGCCCCCCGCTCGAGCCGATGGTGACCCGTCGGCTCCCATCGCGAGCGAACCAAACGTCACGCGGTCGCCCGCGATGCTCCACCCAGCGTCGTGACTCCACACCAATCGAGCGCCCAACGGCGCTCGTCGCCAACGGAACCGGATTCGACCCGAGGTGCCCACCGCGGCGGGACTACGAAAGTGGTCCCGCCGCCTTCGTCTGAGCGGGCCATCGACGTCGCCGCCGGCACGCGACGAAAGCCCACCTCACGGCGGGATGACGCATGCGCCGACGTTGGCGTAGGACACATCGGGCGGCATCTGGCCGCCGATGTACCACGACACGCACTCGAGCGCCGTGTCGACCGCGGGGCAGGGGTCGGGCGTCTCGGTGATGTCGCACAGCGGCGTGCAGCAGCCGAAGTTCTGGTTGCAGCTCGGCACGAAGTCGGGCGTGACGCAGATGAGTCCGGGCTGACAGCCGCTCAGCAACCAGCACGGACCTCCCACCGCCGAGGGCCCGATCGACGGCAGACACAGGAAGCCGGTGCCGCCGTCGGCTTCGGCGTCGGGATAGCAGCCGTTGCCCTCGGGGCAGTCCTGCACCAGCGGATCGCAGGTGTCGAAGCAGAACGGCACGCCGGAGAAGTAGATGAAGCAACCCTGGCCGAGCTGGCATGCGGGGTCGTTGGCCGAGCCGGTGCAGTACTTCTGGCAGGTGCCCATGCCGTCGCCGTCGAAGTCGAGGCACATCGATCCCTTCACGCAGTCGTCGATGCAGCTGCCGAAGTAGCCGTCGATGACGCACTCGTCGCCCGGCTGCGCCGCGTTGGCGTCCTCGGGACAGCAGCGGATCTCGTCGGGCACGAGGTCGGGCTCGAGGGACCACGGCGCGCACTTCTCCCCCATCGGGCAGTCCTGGTCCCAGATCGAGCACTCGGCGTCGACGCTGCTGTCGTCGCCGCCCGAGGAGCTCTCGTCGTTGGCGCCACTGCTGCTGTCGGCAAGGCCGGTCGTGGTGCTCGCGTCGCTGGTGCCGCTACCCGTGCTCGCGGCGCCGGTGGTGGCGCCACCCTCGGTGCCTGGCGCGTCGCCGGTGGTGCCGCACGCCGCCGCCCCCACGAGCGCGAGGTCGATGCTGCAGGCGAACACGAGCCGACGCGCGCGGCGGAGCATCGCGCCAGCATAGCACCGGCGCGCGAGCACCGGCGCCGGCCCGCGTCAGTCGTCGCCGCCCAGCAGGTGACCCGAGCGGGCCTGCTTGGTGCGCAGGTACTCGCGGTTCTCGGCCCGCGGGGGCATCACGATCGGCACCCGTCGCACCACCTCGAGGCCGGCGGCGCGCAGGCCGTCGAGCTTGCGCGGGTTGTTGGTGATGAGCTCGATGCAGCCCAGCCCCAGCGTGCGCAGCATGGCGCCGGCCGTCGCGTAGCTGCGAAGGTCGTCGTCGAAGCCGAGGTGGAGGTTGGCGTCGACGGTGTCGAGCCCGGCGTCCTGCAGCGCGTAGGCGGCGACCTTGTTGGCGATGCCGATGCCGCGGCCCTCTTGGCGCAGGTAGAGCAGTACGCCGCGGCCGGCCGCGTCGATCTGCGCGAGCGCCTGACGCAGCTGCTCGCCGCAGTCGCAGCGCAGCGAGCCCAGCACGTCGCCGGTGACGCACTCGGAGTGGACGCGCACCGGCACCGGTGCATCGCCCTGCAGGTCGCCGCGCACGAGCGCGATGTCGTCGAGCAGCGTGCCGGCCGCGTCGACGAACGAGACGATGTCGAATGCGCCGCTGGTGGTGGGCAGCTTGGCCCGCGCATGCTCGTGCACCGCCAAGCGGGTTGCCGCGAGCTCGGAGGGGACGATCGACAGCTTCACGCGCGGACCCATGGGCACCTGGGGACGATGCGGCGGCTCAGAACTCGCGGGATGCGTCGACGATGCCCTGGTAGAGCTTGTTGGAGGACGACATGCCGAGCTCGATGCTCTCGAGCACCAGCTCGAGGAGCTGGTCCTGGTCGAGGCGCAGGACGTCGTAGTAGCGCTGGCGGTCGATCGCATGGATCGTGCCGGGCCAGTAGCCCTCGTTCACGAGGATGTTGTTCATCGCCAGGCGGGCGACGCGACCGCTGATGTCCGGCCACGGGAAGATGCGGATGACCTCGCGATGGACCTCGACCGCCAGCTCGATGGGGTGCGCGCGCTTGCACTCGTCGGTGCGGAACCAGTCCGTCAGCTTGCGCATGCGGTAGCTGATCTTGTCGGCCGGCGCGAGGTCGTGGAAGTACATCCGGTGGATCGGATTGTCCTTGCGGTACTGAATCTGATCCTTCTTGTCGACCGGCAGAAGCAGGTGGTGCAGCTTCTTGAGCCACTCGAGGTTGAGGCTCAGCCGCTTGCCACGGGTGTCGAGCACGTGACGGATGCCGTCGCGCACGGCGATGATGTGGTTGTACGCGGGGATCAGCGACGGCGCGCTGATGATCTCGTCGTCGATCGCGGCCTTGATCTCCGCGACGTTCAGCACCGTGCCCTCCAACGCGAAGTCGTGGTAGATCCACGACATCAGGAAGCGTTGGTCGAACTCGACCCGCTGGGTCGGGGAGAGCATTCCGAGCTTCTCCCAGAGCAGTTCTGATGCCTCCTGCAGTTGCCGGTAGGTCTTTGCGCGCGCGGGCTGCATCATCGGCTTGGGGCGACTCCGAGGGGCGCACGCTAATGAATTCTCCGCCGCGTGGTCAACGGTTACGCGCACGGATCGGACAGATCGACCGCCAGTGGTGCCTGACGTGCCCTGACGCGCCCCGAGGCCTCCCCGCATGGTGTGTCGCGAGGGCGCAATCGTCCGGAATTTGACCGCATTCACGGGTTTTGGCAGGGGTCGTCGACGGTGGCCGAGCGATCCGAACACGTGCCCGTGCTCGTGCGTGAGGTTTGCCGCGCGCTGATCCCGGCGCTCGCGGGTTCGACGAGCGCGGTCGTGATCGATGCGACCGTGGGGCTCGGCGGGCACATGCTCGCGCTGCTCGAGGCCGCAGCGCAGGCGTCGGTGGCCCAGCCGCGGCTGGTGATCGGCTTCGATCAGGACCCCGACGCGCTGGCCCAGGCGCGACGCAACCTGGCCCAGGCGCCCTGCGAGGTGGTGTTGATCGGCGCCAACTTCTCGCGCATGGCCGAGCTGTTGGCGCCGCTCCTCGCCGAGCGTGAGCTGGGCCCTGCCGACGTGGTCGGCGTGCTCGCCGATCTCGGGGTCTCGTCGCTGCAGCTCGACCGCGGCGAGCGGGGCTTCTCGTGGCGCACCGACGCGCCGCTCGACATGCGCATGGACACCGGCAGCGGCGAGAGTGCCGGCGAGCTGCTCGCGCACGTCGACGTCGGCACGCTGACGCGGATCCTGCGACAGCTCGGCGAGGAGCCCGAGGCGTCGCGCATCGCGGCGGCGATCGTGCGCGCGCGGCCGACCACGACCTTCGGACTCGCCGAGGTCGTCGCGCAGGCCATGAGTGCACCGGCGAGGCGCAAGCTCGGGCTGCGCATCCATCCCGCGACCCGCACGTTCCAGGCGCTGCGCATCCACGTCAACGACGAGCTCGGCGTGCTCGATCGTCTGCTCGAGCAGGCGCCGGCGCTGGTCGCCCGCGGCGGTCGCGTGGCGATCATCTCGTTTCACTCGCTCGAGGACCGTCGCGTGAAGCAGCGCTTCGCGGCGCTCGCGAGCCCACCGCACGTGCCCGCGCACGTGCCGATGCGTGCCGGCGAGCTGCCGGTCGCCGACTACGTGATCCCGTCGGAGTGGAAGGGCGGAGCGACCGCACAGCCCGACGAGCTCACCCGCAATCCCCGTTCGCGCAGCGCTCGTCTGCGCGTGTTGGAGCGTCGCCCATGAACCCCACCGAACCCCGTCGTCGCCGTCGCCAAGCGCCGCCGCCCACCTACGCGCACGGTTGGGGCCGCGTCGGGGATGCCCACGTGGCGCCGGTCGTGCAGGCACTGCGAAGGCGCTGGGCGCCCGCCGGGACCTCGCTGCTGATGGCGCTGCTGGTGGTGGCGCTGTGCGCCGCCGGCATCGTGCGCGTGCGGGCCTCGGCCCGCGTGCTCGCGCTGGGTGCCGAGATCACCGAGCTGACGGACCAGCAGGCGCGGCTTCAGGAGGAGAAGCGGCGGCTGTTCGCGGAGCGGGCCTACCTGCGGCATCCCGATCAGGTCGCCGACATTGCGCGCAACAAGCTGGGCATGGTGCCCGTCGCACCCGAGCTGGTGCAGCAGATCCGATTGGTCGAGTAGTCATGACACACCGTCTTCGTTCGCGTTCGTCCTCGCTGCTGCTGGCGGCCTCGTTGCTGTCACTGGTCGGCGCCTGTGCCCACTCGCGCGGGGCCTATCCCGCCGCGCAGACCGACCTCGCGCTGCGTCGCGTGGTGCTGTACCGCAACGGCATCGGCTACTTCGAGCGGCACGGCGAGGTCGACGACGACCATCTCGCGATCAAGGTGCGGCGCGATCAGGTCGACGATCTGCTCAAGAGCCTCACGGTGATCGACCGCAGCACCGGCAAGGCCGTCAGCGTCTCGATGCCACTGGACCCGGAGAGCTGGGCGAACGCCGCGCTGGCAACCCTGGCTCCGGGGCGGGGCAGCCTCGCCACCGTGCTCGACGGCCTGCGGGGGACCGCGGTCGTGCTGCGCACGCTCGAGGGACGCATCCGTGGTCGCATCGTGATGGTCGAAGCCATCGTCAACGAGCCCGACCCGAGCAATCGCGCCGCGCGGGCGATCGTACCGTCGCCCGACAACGGCGTGCAGAACGACTGGCGCGTCACGTTGCTCGACGGCGACGAGCTCCAGACGGTGCGGCTGTCGAAGATCTACGGCGTGAAGCTCGAAGACGGTGACCTCGCGCTGCAGCTCAACCGTCGCCTCGATGCCAGCGCCGGCGAGGGCATGTTCCAGCAGGTCGAGGTGATCGTGCGACTCGCGGGCAAGCACGCTCACGACCTCGCCGTGAGCTACGTGGTCGCGGCGCCGATGTGGAAGCCGACCTACCGGGTCGTGCTACCCGAGCAGGGCAAGGGCAAGGCGCTGCTGCAGGGTTGGGCGGTGGTCGACAACACCAGTGGAGAGGACTGGAACGACGTCGCGTTGTCGTTGACCTCGGGCGAGCCGATCGCGTTTCGCTACGACCTCCACACGCCGCGCACGGTCGGCCGCGCCGATCTCACCGAGGCCGGCGTCTCTCGCCGCGCCGTGGTCGCAGTCGGCGAGACCACCTACGACGAGTCGGATGCGGAACCGATGGTCGAGACCGCAGCCGAGCTCGACATGCCCGCGCCCGAGGACTGGGATGGCGCGCCCGAGAAGTCCGCGAGACGCGAGGAGTCCCGTCGCGACGAGAAGCCCGCGGCCAAGCCTGCGGGCGGCCGCGCGTCGGCGGGTCCCGCCCGGCTCGCCGAGCCGCAGCCGGCCGCGACGCCGGCGTCTTCGATCGACTACGACGCGCTGCGCCGCTCGACCCAGGCCAGCGCACGCGCCAAGCAGGCCGCCGGGCTCACGAGCTTCGACCTGCGCGAGCGCGTGACGGTGCCCAACGGCAACTCGACCATGGTGGCGGTGCTCAACGAGTCGGTCGAGGGCGAGCAGACCTTCTTGTACAAGCCCGGCGGCGCCGGCATCGGCTACGAGGCCAATCCCTATCGTGTGGTCCGCTTCCGCAACAGCACGCCGTTCGTGCTCGAGCCGGGCCCAATCGCGATCTACTCGGGCGACAGCTTCGTCGGTGAAGGGCTGTCGGAGTCGGTCGGTAGCGGTGTCAGTGCGACGCTGCCGTTCGCGGTCGAGCCCGCGATCATGGTCAGCTCGATCGCGACCTACTCGGGCGATCAGATGCAGCTACTGCGGATCGTCCGCGGCGTGCTCGAGGTCGAGACCTTCGCGCGCACGACCACCACGTGGAGCGTCAAGGCGCCGAAGTCGATGGGCAGCTTCACCGTGCTCGTGCGGCACTCGAAGTCGGGCTGGAACTACGAGCTGCAGGATCGCCCCAAGGGCACCGAAGAACTCCCGGATGGCTACCTCGTGCCGGTCATGGTGACCAAGGCCGGCGAAGAGGGCAGCGTGACGCTGGTCGAGCAGACCCCGTCGGTCACCACGCTGTCGATCTGGGATGGCCGCGCGCTGGGCCTGCTCGAGGGGCTCGTGGCCCAGGCCACGCTCACCACCGAGCTGCGCAAGAAGCTCGAGCCGGTGGTGAAGCTGCGTCAGGAGATCGGTCGCATCGACACCGAGATCGAGGGCCTCAAGCGCCAGCAGGTCGAGCTCGATCAGCGTGCCAACGAGACCCGCGAGAACCTCGAGGCGATCAAGAAGGATCCCGCCGCCGGCGCGCTGCGCAGCAAGCTCAACGGGCGGCTCGACGAGTTCACCAAGGACGGCGACCGCATCGGTCGCAAGGTCGTCGAGCTGAACAGCCAGCGCCTCGAGAAGAAGATCGCGCTCGAGGACCTGCTGCAGAGCCTCGAGTTCGAGGCGCCGAAGGCCAAGGCGAACGCCGCCGCGAAGTGACCGCCACCCGGGTCACGTTGGATCGACGGGCTCGTCCTCGTCGTCGCCGAACAGCACCCCGACCTGGAGCTCGATCGCCTCGAAGGGCTCAGCCCGCACCCGCTCGCTGCGCTCCGCGGCGAGCACGACCAGGTAACCAGCCGCGGTATGACGGTGCAGCGCCGTGACGCGCGCTCGGCTTTGGCCTCGCGCGAGAGTTCACCGTCGATGATCTCGTGGAATCGCTCGGCGAGCGGGATCGCGAGCAGGTCGTCGATCGTCTTGCGAGCACCGAGCGTGCGGGCGAGCGCCACAGCGAACAGCGTAGCGGCCCGCTCGTCGCTGCGCCAGACCGCCCGGGCGCGGCGCCGCGCCCGGAGCTCGTCCTCGTCGTCGCCGAACCGCGTCGGCGCTCAGCCGGCCGCGAACACGTACTCGTGCTGCGCGTCGCGGAGCACCAGGCTCTTGCCGTCGGCACCGACCACGAATTCGAACCCGACCACGCCGGGGGCGATGGTCGCGAACGACACGGAACCGTCGGGGTTCTTGCGGCTGGCGACCTCGGACTTCCACTCGCCGAAGTCGAAGATCACGGCCGCGTCCTTCTTGCGCACGGTGATCGTGCCGAGCACGGGGTTGGCGTAGCGTGGGGCCAGGGCCGCCGCGGCGGTGGCATCGGCGGGCACGGTCATGAGCTCACGCTGGGCCGCGAACGCGGCGCGGAAGTTCTTGTCGCCCTGCACCAGCGCCTCGTCGGCCTCGGGTCGACCGTCGTAGAGCACCTCGAGTAGCTTGCGCTTGAAGAGGCTGCGGATGGCGACGCCGCGATCGCTGTTGGTGAGGATGACCGCCCCGACCCCGGCCTCGGGCAGCCAGATCATGTCGCTGTGCATGCCGATGAGGTCGCCGCCGTGGCTGACGATCGGGATGCCATCGCGCGTGTCCACCATCAGGCCCATGCCGTAACTGGTGTCCTTGTCGACGGCGACCTGCGGTGCGCGTCGGGCCAGCAGTGCCTCCTTCGAGATGTATGACTTGCCGTTCGGGAGCTTGCCCTCGGCCAGCTCCATCTGCACGTACGCGAGCATGTCGTTCACGGTGCTCCAAGCCCCGCCGGCGGGGCGCACGGGGATGACCGAGTCGTTGAGCTCGTGCACCGCGGCCGCCGGCTTCAGGTCGATGTCGAAGCCGTGCGGCATCGCGTAGTTGCCGGTCATTGCCTTCTTGTAGTCGAAGGTCGTGGACTTCATGCCCAGCGGGTCGAACACCATGGTGCGCATGGCCTTGTCGTAGGCCTTGCCGAGCTCGAGCTTGGGGTACGCGACGTGTCCGCCGATGAAGCCGGCAGCGGCCGCCATCACGTTCGAGTACTGGAACAGCTCGCCGAACTTGCTGGTGGGCTGCATCTGGCCGAGCGCCGTCATCGCGCCCTCCGGGGTGAGGTCTTTGAACTCGAGCAGCCACTCGAGGTCCTGTCGCGGCATGCCGGTGCACGCACAGATGAGATGCTTGACCTCGACCTTGGCGGTGGTGTCGGCATCGCCGAGCTTGAAGCTCGGCAGCAAGGTGGTGGCCTTGGTGTCCCAGCCCAGCTTGCCCTGGTCGACCAGCTTGGCCAGCATCAGCGTCGTCAGGGCCTTGGTGTTCGAGGCGACGATGAAGCGGGTGTCGGCGTCGACCTTGGCCGGCTTGCCGCGGGTGCGCACGCCGAAGCCACCGGCGAACACGACCTTGCCCTGATCGATGAGGCCCAGGCCCACGCCTTCGACCCCGAGCAACGCCTGCGCCTCCTCGACGAACTTGGTGAGCTGCGCGATGCGGGCGGCGTCGAGCGGGTGGGCCTGCTTGCCGGCGAACGACTCGAGCTGGCCACCCTTGGGCAGCAGGCGGCCGAACATCAGGCCCAGCTGGCTGCCGCGCTTCTCGGCGGTCGCCTCGGCGACGTCGATCAGCACCACCGTCCAGGTGCCGTTGGCGAACATCGCCTGTGCACCGATCGCGCGCTTGAGGTTCGGCGGCACCTCGTAGCCATAGCCGGTGATGTGCTGCCAGCCGTCCTTGTCGGGCGCCTCGTTGCGCACGAGCTGCTTCCACTTCATGTCGGGCGCGACCGTGGCCCACGCCTTCGCGAGCGCCTCGTCGGCGCTCTTGGCCTGGAGGTCGACGAGCGCCACCCACGAGTCCCCCTCGGGCGACTCGAGCCGCGTGACCGCGCCGTCGACCGTCATCCGCCACTGCGCCGGGGCGATGAAGCCGTTGCCCGCCGTGGTGGTGCTGGGGGTGTCGGCGGTGAGCGTGCGCGACTGCGGCGTGCCCGCGTCGCGCTTGGGCGCCGAGGTCTTCGTGGTCGCACCGGCGGCATCCGGCGCGACGGTGGTGGGGGTGCCCGACTTGGGCGAGCACGCAGCGAGGGCGAGGGCGACGATGACGGGTGAGCTCCGCATGGGCGGACGCTAACATCGGCACCCCGCCGGTCATGCCCGCCGACTAGCGGCCGCGAGATCGCGGGCTCGGAGCCGACGTACGGCCCGAACGCGCCGTGCGAGCGCCCGACTTCGCCGCGGGTTTCGTCGACGCCGTCGATTTCGCCGCGGGTTTTGTCACGGCCTTCTTCGCAGACGTGGTCGCCGTCTTCGCGGACGTGGTCGCCGTCTTCGCGGACGTGGTCGCCGTCTTCGCAGACGTGGTCGCCGCCTTCGCGGACGTGGTCGCCGTCTTCGCGGCCGCGCGTCGCCCCTCGGCCGTGCCAGCCCGGGCGGCGTGGTACTGCTCGACGTAGCGGTCGACGTCGACGCGCGCGATGGTCTCGCCGACCACCGCGAGCGGGATGTCTTCGAGCCGCTTGAAGCGCACGCACGACTTGCCCATGTCGAGCTTCTTGCCGGCGGCGCGCCAGGCCTGCTCGAACCAAGCGCGCAGTCCCTCGTGGCCGTACACGCTCAGCAGGTACAGCGACATGTGCTGCTTCTGCGACGCGAGGGCCGCGAGCATCAGCGGCTGCCCGTTGTAGGTCTTCGGCAGCCGCGACAGCGGCACGACGTACGCGATCATCCCGGCCATCAACCGCTCCTCGTAGCCACGGGGAAGGTTGCGCAGGATCGCCTTGCGAATCGTCGCGATCGCGTCGCGACGATCGGCGGGCAGCGAGGCGATGTACGCGTCGACGGAAGTCGCGGGGCTCGAGACCATCGTCGGGGAGGATAGCAGCGGCGAAGCGGCGCCGGGCCGCTCGCGAGGTGCAACGTGACGCTTTGCCGTGCGTCGCGATCGTCCCGTCGTTCGAACCGCACGCACCGCACGTCACGGTGCCGCCCTCGTGGCGCCGTGGGGCGTCATGGGCGACCGTGGTACGCTCGTCGTGTGACGCGCTGCGGGGGATGGTTGCTCCTTGCGCGCTGTTCGGGCGGCGAGGTGCAGGCGGAGTGACCATCGCAGCGCTCCTGGGAGTTGCCGGAGTCATCGCGCTGATCGTCGTCGTCGTGCTGTTGCGCGAGCGCTGGCAGCAGTGGTGGTTCGAGTGCGAAGATCCGCGCCAGATCGCGCGATTTCGGGTGGTCTTCGCGCTGTTGCTGCTCTGCAATGTGAACGGCCTGCACGAGTGGTTCGAGCTGCTGTTCGAGCCCAGCGGGATGTTCACCGCGGCGCAAGCCAGAGCGGCCTTCGGCGCGGCGGATGAGGGCGCGGTCGCGGCCTTGGGCGCGCTGCTACGTGGGAACTTCTCGGTGCTGCACTACTGGGACGATGCGTACGCATTCACCGTCGTTCTGGTGGTGTTCGAGCTGGCGACGGTGCTGTTCATGGTCGGGCTCTGCACCCGTGTCGCGGGGCTGATCACACTCGTCGCGTTCGAGATGATCCTGTGGCGCAACCGCGTGTTCTGGGAGGGCACCGAGGTCGTGTTCCGGGTCTTCCTGGTGTATCTGGTGTGCTCGCGCTGCGGCGAGGCATTCGCCGTGGACGCGTGGCTGCGGCGGCGTCGCGGAGTCCAGGGTCCGCCGGCACTCGTGCCAGCGTGGCCACGGCGACTCATGCTGGTCCAGCTCTGCATCATCATGACGACCACGGGGTTGCTGAAACACGACGGTGCCTGGCTGCGCGGCGATGCCGTCTACTATGCGCTCAGCTACGAGCACTACACCCGGTTTCGCATCACCGGGTTGCTCGCGCGCATTCCTCCCGAGGCGATGGCGGCCGTGACGTTCACGGCACGTAGCATCGAGACGCTGTTCTCGCTCGCGCTCGTCGGGGTGATCGGCTCGTGGTCCGAGGCGCGGTTCACTCGGCTGCAGGGAACGCAGCGAACCGCCGTTGTGGTGGCCTGGTGGGTCGCCCTCGCGTGTGCCGCAGGGGTCGCGCTCGTCACCGGTGAGCCGCGGCTCGTGCCGGTGGACTCGCCAGTGCTGGCGGCGGCGGCGCTGTTGGTCACCGTCGGTGGCAGCGCTTGGGTGTGGACGCGCGCTCGGCCGTCGGCGTGGCGTCGGGTCCATGACCCGCGCGTCTGGGTCGGTGCGGCGGCGCTGCTGTTTTCGGCAATGTGGCTGCTCATGAACATCGGCTGGTTTCACCCGGTGATGTTGGCGACGCTGCTCGTGTTCACCCGATGCGGTCCGCCGCACCACGCGACCCTGGCATACTCACCGCGGGTACGGGCGTTGGGCGGCGTCTTGATTGCATGGCATCTGGTGGCGATCGCAGCCACCGTGCACCCCAAGGCAGCGAAGTTCGCTGCTGCGCGCATGTGGATGGACGCGACCCGAACTGCGCAGGGATGGGGCATGTGGGCCACGCCGCCCGAAACCAACGTGTTCTTGAAGGCCGTCGCCTTCGATGCGTCCGAGCGAGCCGTGGAGCTCGCTACCGATCTCCACCTGGCCGAGCTGCGACCGCCCGCGTCACTGGGCTATGATCGTCGATGGAAGATCGCCGAGGTACTCGCCAAGCCCCGCAGTCAGCGCTTTCGCAGTGGTCATGCGCGCTGGCTCTGTCGCACCCACCCCGGCACGGCCCGGATCGAGCTGCGTGCCGTCGAGTACCGAATTCCGACCCCCGCGGAGAACCGGTCGCTGGGTGGTTACGACGTCGACGCGGTCTTTCGCGAGCGCGCGACGCAGCGGCTTCTGCTCGACCACGCGTGCCCGTGATCCAGCGGCCGGCACCGACGCGATCCCGACGGGGTCGCTGCGGATCAGACCCCGAAGCCGCAGGTGTCGAGCGAGAGGTACTGCGGGACTGCGATGGTCACGGTGGCGTCGAACACGACCGGCTCGTCGTCGGGTGGCAGCAAGCTGACGTGCAGGGTCGCTTCGACGCCGTCCACCATGTGCACGTCGGTGAGGGCATCGGGCAAGAGCATCGCGATGCCGACCGTGTTGAAGCCGCCGTCGGGCTCGCCGATGCCACCGCAGCCGACGTACACCGGGTAGCCCTGCGCCTCGTAGAAGTGGCCGGTCGGCGAGAGGTCGTCGAAGCCGGGGACGTCGAGGGTGACGTCGTACATCACGAAATCGTCGACGGGCACGAGACCGCCCTGGTCGGTCTGCAGGAAGAACATCAACGCGCCCTGGCCCCCGCACTCCATCGTCAGCGTGTCGCCGAGTGGCTCGCCGAGGTTGCCGAGGTCGAACCACGGGCCGTCTTGGCCGGGCTTCTCGGAGAGGCCGCAGGGCAGCTCGCCGGTGGTCGAGTCGGTCGCGCTGGTGTCCGAGATCGTGCTCGACTCGGTCTCGCCGGTGGTCGCGACCGTGGTGCTGCTCGCCGATGTGGCGGCCGAGGTCGAGGCCGAGCTCGATGCGGACGTCGACGCCGACGCCGTGCCGGACGCGGTCGCCGTGCCGGTGCCGCCGGAGCTGTCGCCCGAATCTGCGTTGCCCTCCGAGCCACCCGTCTCGCCACACGCCGCGGACATGCTGGTGCCGAACAGTGCGGCGCACGTCATCCAGCTCGAAACCCTACGACCAACCCAACGACTCATCCAAACCATCGACCAGAACCTTGCCCGGATCTGTGGCGCAGTCAAGCGACAGGGGCGTTGCGTGAACCCACGCCGCGCGTGCGCGATTCATCGTCGTCGACGGCGAAGGAACCACAGGGCTGCGGACATGAAGCCCGCCCAGGCCGCGCCGCGCTCGGGTGTCGAGGCCTGGAGACCGCAGGCGCAACCGGCCTGTGGGCTGGCGATCTCGCGCGGTGCCGCGACCGGCACGCCCACTGCGTTGGCGGAGAGGTCGCGCGCGGGCGCGCCATCGGTGGCAGTGGCAGTCGCGGTTGCCGTGGCGGTCGCAGTCCCGGTGACGCCCAGCTCGGCGAGCAGCGCATCTGCGTGCTCGACTGCATCCAGCTGCCACAGCAGGTAGCGCACGTCGACCATGACGTTACGTGAGCGTTCGGGGCTGTAGCCGAAGTCGCCCGCGATGTTCTCCCAGACGCGATCGAAGTTGAGCCCGACCCAGCGGCCTTGCCCGTCGATCACGGGGCTGCCCGAGTTGCCGCCGGTGGTGTCGGCGTTGGCGAGGAACGCGACCGGCACGTCGTGCAGCCGCGGATCGGCCCATCGTGACTGCGCGCTGGTGGTCGCGGCCGCGAGCAACTTCGCCGGGGCATCGAAGGGCGCGACCCCGGTGTGCTTCGCGACCAGCCCCGCGACCGTGGTCTGCGGCGTGGCGAGCAGGCCCTCGCGCGGCACATAGCCCTGCACGGTCGCGTACGACAGCCGCAGCGTGCTGTTGGCGTCGGGGTACACCGGGCCGGTGCGCAGTGCCTGCAGGGCCGCGAAGTAGCGTGGGCCCGCGACCAGGAGGATGCCCTCACGCCGGTGCTCGCGTCGGTCGGCGGCCTCGATCGCCGGCAGCAGGGCGCGTGCGAAGGCGATCATGGGATCGCGCTCGCGCGCGACGACCTCCCAGTCGGCGTCCCACAGGCCCTTCACGAAGCCTTCGTCGACCACGCGGGTGCGCAGCAGCCCGCCGATGTCGGCGACGCGGCGATCGGTGAACCGCTGCGCGGCCGGCAGCGCTTCGACGCGACGCAGCACCGCGGCCAGCAGCGCCGCGTCGACGTCGCGGTCGAAGTCTCGCATGCGCCGGGTCTGCGCCGACCACAGCTCGGCGGCGCGACGATCCATGTAGGCCTCGTCGCGCTCGAGGTCGGGCTTGCGGCGCTCGCTGGCGCGGCGCACCACGTCGATCGCGATCGCCAGCGCGTTGGCCCCGCGCGGCAGGCTGTCGACCAGGAAGTCGACCGCGAACGACTCCCGGCGCTCCTGCGCGAGCGCCTGCAGCTGGTCGAAGGTCTCGCGGCAGCCGGTGTCGGCCTGGGTCGAGCACCAGGCATCGAGCTCTTCGCGCTCGCGCTCGCGCCGTGCCACGGTGCCGTTGCGCGCGAGCCCATCGATCATGCCGAGCGCGTTCTTGTGCCGGTTGGCGAGCCCCTTCTGCTTGGCCGCGACCTTGATCGCGACCGCCTTGTCGCGGGCGCCGGCGGCCTCGAGGATGCCGATCCACTCGCCGTACAGATCGATGCGTGCGGGGAACACCTGCTCGACCCAGCGCGCGACCTCGGCGGCCGGTTGATAGCGCTGGGTCGAGCCGGGGAAGCCCAGCACCGCCACGAAGTCGCCGGGCGCGACGCCGTCTTGCCCGAGCGGCAGGTGTCGCGCGGGTCGGTAGGGCACGTTGGTGACCGCGTGCGTGGCCGGATCGCCGCTCGGGCCGACATACGCGCGCAGCAGCGAGAAGTCGCCCGTGTGCCGCGGCCACATCCAGTTGTCGACCTCGCCGCCGTAGTTGCCGACCGACGAAGGTGGCGCGTACACCAGGCGAACGTCGGTGAACTCGCGCGAGGCGATGAGCTGCACCTCCGCGCCGGCGTAGAAGTCGGCCACGCGGCAGCGCCGAGCGCTGGCCGCGGCCTCGCAGTCGAGCACGAGCTGCTTGCGCAGCCGACTCACCGCCTTCGCGCGGGCCTCGGGCTCGGGCTCGCCATCGGCGACCGCACGGATCTGCGCGGTCACGTCGGTGACCGACTCGACGATCTGCACGGTGGTGTTCTTGGCCGGTAGCTCCTCGGCCCGCGTGCGCGCCAGGAAGCCGTCGGCGAGGTAGTCGTGCTCCACCGAGCTCGCCGCTTGGATCGCCCCGTACGCGCAGTGGTGGTTGGTCGCGATGAGACCATCGGGCGAGACGAACGCCGCCGAGCAGCCCGAGAGGTTGACCACCGCCGCGAGCAGCCCGGTCTCGTTGCCGGACGCATCGGTCGCGTGCAGGGCCTCGAGCGGCAGCTGCAGCCCGAGACGCGCCAGCGTGGCCGCGTCGAGCTCCGGGATCTGTCGCGGCATCCACTGACCCTCGTCGGCGTGGAGATCGGTGGCGAGTGCGGACGTCGCGACGAGTACGGCGGCGAGGAGCGAAAGGGACACACGGGCGCGGCGGCGGGCCATGGGTTCGCGCAGGGTAGCAGGGGGGGGCGGCCGTCGCGACTGCGGCCTCAGCCGAGCGCCAACAGGCCGGCGCGCAGCGTCAGCGCGGCGAGCACCAGCGACGACACGAAGAACAGTACGAAGCGCACCTCGATCACGTTCACGGTCGCCTGGAACACGCTGTGGACCACGCGCAGGCCGACGTACGTCCACGCCAGCGTGAGCTCCAGACCGCTGCCGCCGCCCAGCAGCGCGAGCGAGATCGCGATCGCGTAGAACAGCGTCGGCATCTCCAACAGGTGGTTGTAGTTGTCGGCCTTCCAGCGCGCCGACGCGGGCAGGCTCGCCATCTGCTCGCCGCGCGGCGCGGTGGGATCGAGCCTCATGCCGGCGCGGCGGATCGCGGGGATCCGCGTGGCGTACATCCAGGCCCACATCACGAAGGTCCACGCAACGAGGGCGATGACGGGCAGCAACATGGCCTTGGTGGTCGGCACGGGCGGTCACGCTACCACGGCCGCGAAAGTCACCGCCGCGGCGCGCCATGGCGCCGTCTCACTGGCAGCTCGCGCCGGGCAGGTCGTTCGCGCCGTCCTGCTCGACCCAGTAGGTCTCTGGATGCGACGAGGGGCCGGCATAAGGATCGATCGACGCGCCCTCGACATCGACGACCTCGAAGTGGAGGTGGGGTGCGGACGAGTTGCCCGAGCTACCGACCAGCGCCATCACCTGCCCGCACGACACCCGGTCGCCCTCGGCGACCAAGATGCTGTTCTTCTTCAGGTGGAGGTAGCGGGTGGACATCCCGTCGTCGTGCAGGACCGTGATCTCGTTGGGAGGCGTCACCGGTCCCCCGTCTTCGCACTGGACCATCTGCGCCGCCAGGTTCAGAGCGCAGCGGTCGTACTCGCCGTCGTGCGTGAACACCACCACGCCTTCGGCGGCAGCGAGCACGTCGGCGCTGCCGTTGTCCATCGTCGTGAATCCACCGAGCAGGATGAAATCGGTGCCGGTGTGATCGTCGTAGCAAGCGGGGAAGGGCTGGCCGTCGTGCGACAGGCAGTCGAGGGGGCCGTCGCCGGGCAGCGGATCGTTGTCGAACCCGACCACTTCCCCGATGAACTCCGCGTCGGGGTTCGCCATCGGGAGCGCGAACAGGATCCGGTCCACGCACGCGTCGTTGTTCGCGAAGTAGCCGTCGTCGCAGACGCAGGCGTCGTCGCTGCACTGCGAGTGCTGCGGACACGCGGCGCACGGATCGACGGCCGTGGTGCTGGAATCACCGCGTGTCTCGGACCCGGAACCAGACCCGAACCCGGACGACGAAGACTCGGACGATCCGCCCGTGGTCGAGACATCGCCGGTCGAGCTCGAACCCTCGCCGGTGCTCGCCGATGGATCACCGCAAGCCGTCAGGAAACACAGCGCGACGCGACGCACGACGATCGCACGGTATCATGGGCCGTGATCGCGTCGTTGGCCCCCGGCCCGCAGCCCTGCGCGGCCGCGTGAGCACCCGGCGGACCCGCTCACCCCGCGGGCTGACACACCGAGCCGCCCTCGATCTGCGAGTTGGTGCGGAAGGTGTTGAGCTGCTGCCACGAGGGCGTCTCGTGCTGCGGGATCGTACCGTCCTCGCGGACGTTGCTGACGTGGTACGTGTGCTGGTTCCAGATGCGGCGGGCCTGGATCCACCGCTCCTGCACGTCGCGGATCGCGACCACCGCGGGCGAGTTGGGCAGGGTCTGGAAGTTCGAGACCACGAGGATCTCGGCCGCACCGTCGTTGTCGATGTCGGCGACCACGGGGTACTCGAGGCCGGTGCCGCTCTCGCGCGGCGTGGTGAACAGCGGATCGCCGCTGCCATCGAACACGAACAGCTGAGTCTCGTCGGCGTACATCGCCTCGGCGATGCCGTTGCCGTCGAAGTCGAACGCGGTGCCGCCGGCCGAGCCGCTCAGATCCTGCACGGGCGCCTGCCACAGGATCGTCGGGCCCGCGTCGTCGATCTCGTAGACGGTGTAGTTGTTGGCCGATCCAGTCGCGAACTCCGACGCACCGTCGCCGTCGAAGTCGTGCACCGTGCCGGGCTTGAGCCACACCGTCTCCGGCGACGGCGGATCGCCGGTCGGACGCTGGTCCTGCCACACGATGGTGCCGTCGGCCTCGAGCATGGTGATGCCCGACGGGTTCATCAGGATGATTTCGGGCTCGGGGTCGGCATCGAACGATGCGACGTGCGGAAAGCCCGGCAGCAGGCCGGTGCTGTAGAAGACGCTGCCATCCACCGCGTACGCGTTGCGGCCGTGGATCACCTCGAGCGTGCCGTCGCCGTCGAGGTCGGCGGCGGTCGGCAGCGAGCCCACGCCGCCGGGCAGTGGCGCCTCGGGGTGGGTCCACAGCTGGCCGCCGAGGTGGTCGTAGACCGCGTCGCCGGCGAGGATCTCGACGTCGCCGTCGGCATCGAGGTCTGCGAGGGCGACACCGGTGAACGCGACGTCGCCGGCGGGGTCGGGGCTCGTCCATGCGATGGTGCCGTCGTGCTCGAAGGCCACCAGGTGGCCGATCCCGCCGCCGAAGATCGACTGACCATCGATGGTGACGATCTCGGCGATGCCATCGTCGTCGATGTCGCCGACCGCAGGGGTGACGGTGAGATCGACGCTGGTGGGGATCGAGAAGTGCTCGATGCCGGTGTCACCGGCGAGCACGAAGATGCGGCCGGTGCTGAGGCCGACGTCGAAGGCGACCACGACCACATCGGGGATGTCGCAGAGATCGATCTCGTCGTCGGCGTTGTCGTCGGTGAGGTTGACGACCAGCGGCGAGGTGACGACCTGCGTGAGACCGTCGGCGCCCAGCCACTCCCACTGCACGTCGGGCTCGAAGCTGTCGGCGGGGGCTTGCTGCTGGCAGGGCATGACCTCGCCCATCGGATCGACGGCCTTGCAGTCGAACGGCACCACCTCGCCGGTGCTGCTGTCGCCGACGCCGACGTCGTACTTCACCGACGGGCCGCTGCTCGAGTCGGCCTGTGAGGTCGCGGTCGTGCTGCCACCCGTGCTGGTGCCGCCGGTCGAGCCGTCGCTGCCACCCGTGCTGCTGCCGCTGCCCCCGCCGTGCGAGCTGCCCTCGCTACCACCACCGGTGACGCCGGTATCGTCCGCGCAGCCGCACAGCACCATCGTCACCACACCGAAGCTTCGGAAGTTCCAGCCCACGAGAGTCCTCCCCATCCGCGGGCAAGCGAGCCCGCGCCGTCCACCAATGAGCGGAGATTGTCGGGCACTGCGGATGTGCCGGTCAATGGCCGGGTCGCTCGCATTCACGGGCTGCTCAGGTGGCCGCGGGGCGCCGGAGCCGAGCGATGCGGTGTTCGATCTGCCGGCGCTCGTGGGCGTTGCGGCTGCACGCGGCGGCGCGCTCCAGGGAGTCGACCGCGGCGTCGGTCTCGCCGATCTCGGCCAACAGCACCCCGCGCACGAGGTGCACCGAGGGATGGGCGTCGGCCTCGAGGTCGCCGCGCGCGAGCAGCTCGAGTCCGCGCGCGGGCCCCTGCGCCTGCGCCAGCGCGAACGCCCGATGCACACGCACGGCCGGTGTCGGTCGCTCGCGCTCGAGCAACGCGTACAGATCCGCGATCTCGTCCCACTGCGTCGCGTCGGCGTCGCGCGCTCGACAGTGCACCGCGGCGATCGCTGCCTCGATCTGGAACGCACCCGGGGCGCCGGCCGCCAGTGCCCGCTCGAGCAGCGCGGTGGCGGCTGCGATCGCGGCGCGGTCCCAGCGGCTGCGGTCCTGCTGGGGCAGCGGCACCGGCTCGCCGTCGGCGTCGAGCCGCGCGTCGCGACGCGCGTCGTGCAGCAGCAGCAGCGCCAGCAGGCCCGCAGCCTCGGGGTGATCCGGGAACGCCTCGCACAGCGATCGCGCGAGTCCGATCGCCAGCCGACACAGGTCGGCGCGGATCGGTGCGTCGTCATCGCCCGACCAGTAGCCCTCGTTGAAGAGCAGGTGGATCGTGCGCAGCACCGCGGCGATGCGCCCGCGGGCGTGCTCGGGCGTGGTGCCTTCGGGGTCGCCGCGCTCGCGCAGACGCTGGCGCGCACGCGTGAGTCGCTGCTCCATCGTGCGCGGTGCGACCACGAATGCCCTCGCGATCTCGTCCACCGACAGGCCCACCACGGTCGCCAGCGCCAGCGCAGCGCTCTCTCCGACCTCGAGCGCCGGGTGGCAGCACGCGAACAGCAGCCGCAGGAGCTCGTCCTTCCAACTGCGCAGGACATCGGGCTCGGCCAAAGCAATGCGCGTCCACGGGCTCAGCTGCGCCAGCCGCAGCACCGCGTCGGTGTGGTGATCGGCCCGTCGCGATCGTCGTCGCCCGTCGCGGTGGGCGTTGCAGGCCGTCGTCACCAGCCAGGCCTCCGGCGACTGCGGCAGGCCGTCGCGCGGCCACGTCGACAAGGCCCGCAGCACCGCGTGCTGCACCGCGTCCTCGGCGTCCGCGATCGCGCCGGTGAACGCGAGCAGCCGCGCGAGCACACCGGGGTAGACCCGGCGGATCACCGCCGCGAGACCGCTCGGGTCTAGCCCCGCCATCGCCAGTCCACCGGCCGTACCTCGATCACGTGGTGTGGATCGCCGCAGATCTGCCGCGCGCGCGCGAGCGCGTGCTCGAGCGAGTCGCAGTCGACCAGATAGAAGCCGACCAACCACTCCTTCGATTCGATGAACGGGCCGTCGGTCACCTCGTGACCGCTCGCCCGCACACGCACGGTGCGCGCGGTGTCGGGCGCGTCGAGTCGGGCCACCGCGTGGAGCTGGTGACGCAGGTCGGCCTCGGCCTGCACCGCGCGGTGACCCGCGAGTGGGTCGGAGCCCGGCGTCGGAGGCGTCGACGGCAGCGGCTCATCCGCAGACGTGGTGCGGTAGATGAGCAGGGCGTAGGTCGTCATCGACCCCGTCCATGCTCACGCCTTCTTCCACAGCGCAAGCGCGGCGCCGCCGGGGTCGCGGACGACGGTGAACTCCCCCGCCGGGCCACGGGTCTTGTCGCGCACGAGCGTGGCACCGAGGCCGACGGCCCGCTTGGTCGCGGCGGCCACGTCGTCGACGGCGACGAACGGAATCCACTCGTCGCGGTCACCATGGCGATCGCCCTCGTTGCCGAGCGCGGCGAAGGGACCCTCGGCGGTCGACAGCATCGTCATGCCGCCGGGGCCGTCGGCGTCGCGGATGTCGAGCAGGGCGGTGTAGAAGGCACGGTTGGCCGCGGTGGCGCGGCCGTTGTGGTGGAACCAGACGAACGGTGAGGACATGATGCCGGGGAGACGCCGGAGCGCCGCCCGCCACGACAGGGCTCGCGAGAAAAGATCGCGGCGGCGCGGGGGTGTCGGCTTGGGCCGCAATGACACACCGAGGTCCCCGCCCGATGCGGCTCGCGCGCGGCGGCAAGCGGGCGCTGCGATCGATGGCGCCTGGCGTCGACGGGGGACGGTGCCGCCCCGGATGGGGCAGTGTCGATCCGACCCGCCGCGCGCAACCTCGGCGGCCCGCGGACGGTCATCGCTGTTGCCCTCACCGATGGTACTGCCATAAATGCCTCGCCGCGGGGCAGCTCGCGGGATTCTCCGCGCGTGATTGCACGTGAGAGACGATCGACGGACATGAAGCGAACATCGGATCGACCCGCCACGCGCATCGCCTGCTTCGCCGCGTCGCCGCTGCGCACCGAGGGCGTTCGCATGGGTGTCGGGCGTCGCCGGCTCGCAGCTGCACTCACTGCAGTGGCCCTGTTCGCGGGTGGTTGCGGCAACAAGCTGCTCGATCAGGCGCCCGCGCGCGATCCCGACAAGACCATGCCGGGCGACTTCGGCAAGCTCGCCGGCGACAGCGGCTCCCAGACCAGCGTGGCCGCGCAGGCGCAGTGGGACGCGTTCTTCTCCGACGCCGATCTGAAGGCGCTGATCGAGGAGGCGCTCGACAACAACCAGGAGCTCAACATGCAGCTCCAGGAGATCATCATCACGCGCAACGAGATCGCGGCCAAGCGCGGCGACTACCTGCCCAGCCTCGGCGCCGGCGTTGGCGGTGGCGTGGAGAAGGTCGGTCGCTACAGCAGTCAGGGCGTGAGCGACGAGCTGCACGGCGTGCCGGCGAACCTGCCCAACCTGCACTTCGGCTTCTCGGCGGCGTGGGAGATCGACATCTGGGGGAAGCTCCGCAACGCGATGAAGTCGGCGAAGAACCGCTACCTCGCGAGCATCGAGGCGCGGAACTTCATCGTCACGCAGATCGTCGCGGAGATCGCCGAGGCCTACTACGAGCTGGTCGCCCTCGACAACCAGATCGAGGTCTTGGATCGCAACATCGCGCTGCAGTCCGACGCGCTCGAGATCGTCAAGCTCAAGAAGGAAGCCGCCCGCGCCACCGAGCTGGCGGTGCAGCGCTTCCAGGCCGAGGTACTGAAGAACCAGGCCCACCGCTTCGCACTCGAGCAGCGCCGCATCGAGGCCGAGAACCGCATCAACTTCCTGGTCGGTCGCTACCCGCAGCCGGTCAAGCGCAACCCCGCGGCGTTCAACGCCGCACCGCCGCGCATCTACACCGGCGTGCCGTCGGAGCTGCTGGCGAACCGCCCCGACATCCGTCAGGCCGAGCTCGAGCTCGAGGCCTCGAAGCTCGACGTGAAGGTCGCCAAGGCCCGCTTCTATCCCTCGCTCAGCATCGAGGCCGGCGTCGGCTACGACTCCTTCAACATGCGGCATCTGGTCGCCACGCCGCAGTCGCTCGCCTACAACGTCGCGGGCAACCTGATGGCGCCGCTGCTCAATCGCGCAGCGATCAAGGCCGACTACCGGGCCGCGAACGCGGCGCAGATCCGCGCGGTCTACAACTACGAGCGGACGATCCTGCTCGGCTATACCGAGGTCGCCAACAACCTCGCGAAGATCGAGAACCTGCGCAACGAGTACGAGCGGCTGGCCGAGCAGGTCGCCAAGCTGCAGGCGGCGATCGAGGTGTCGAGCGTGCTGTACGATGCCGCCCGCGCGGACTACATGGAAGTGCTGCTCACGCGCCGCGACTCGCTCGACGCCGAGATGGAGCTGATCGAGACCAAGAAGGACCAGCTGCTGGCGGTCGTCAAGGTCTACCAGGCGCTGGGCGGCGGCTGGCGGAAGCCGAAGTGACGCGGGCGGCGCTGCCGCGCCGATGAGGCCGATGGCGGCGTGGTCGCCCGCTGGCGTCGATCCTCGACGGCGGTCGATGGGTGTCGCGCACGACCGTGCGCGATCGGTCGGCCGCCGCGATCGTGTCGGGCCCCACGTCGCTGGCGTGCTGTGCCACCATGGCGCAGTCGCGTGGGGGCAGCAGGGGCCCGCGCGCGCGTCGAAGAGGGGCCGCCATGATCCACGCACGTTCGTTCCCGTTGCTGCTCGTTGCGCTGGCTGCCTGTGCGCAGTCGCCCGAGGGCCTGTTCGAGACGCCCCAGGGCGATGGGCCCCGCGTGGTGTTCGACTTCGATCGCCGGCCGCTGCCGGAGATCCCGTTCCCCAACGACATCGCGACGCGCCCTGACCCGTCGTCGCCCACGGGGCTGCGCGTCAACGCGAGCCTGGTCGCGGCCACCGAGCTCGAGCAGACCGCGCGCCGGCGCATCGACGAGTTGTCGGGCTTCGGGGTGTACCAGCCGATCTCGGTGCAGTTCGACGCGCCGCTCGACCTCGACGCGATCTATGCCCGTCATCGCGACTACCGGCGCCCCGACGGTCGCGACTACGACTTCACCAACGACGCGGTCTACCTCATCGATGTCACCCGTGACTCGCCGGACTTCGGCAAGCCGGTGCCGCTCGACTTCGGCGAGGGCAACTTCCCGGTGCTGCTGCGCACGCCCACGCAGTACTGGGAGCACGATCCCAAGACCATCACCGCCGCGCTCGCGTTCGAGAGCTACGAGGAGGATCTCAACGGCAACGGCCGCCTCGACCCCGGTGAGGACCTCGACCTCGACGGCGTGCTCGATCACCCCAACGTCTACGCGCCCGAGGACGGCAACCCCGCGCTCGATCCGATCCGCGACCTGGTCTCGTTCTACGAGTTCGAGACCAACACGCTGGTGTTCAAGCCGGTGCTGCCGCTGCGCGAGAAGTCCACCTACGCGGTGGTGCTGACCAACCGGCTGCTCGGTGCCGACGGTGAGCCGGTGCGCTCGCCGTTCGAGTACGTCAACCATGCCGCGCAGACCGACGACCTGCGCCCGGTGGTCGACGCGCTGGCCGAGTTCGACCTCGGCGCCGACGACATCGCGTTCGCGTGGACGTACACCACCCAGGAGGCCGCGGGGCAGCTCGTGACGCTGCGCGACGGCCTCTACGGCGAGGGCCCACTGGCGTGGCTCGACGAGGACTTCCCGCCGGAGATGACCAAGCTGTTCACGATGGTCGAGGCCGATCCGACCGCGCCGGACGAGCCGCCGCCGACCAACCCGTACATCCTGCCGAGCGAGCGCCTCAAGAAGGTGCTGGGCCCCTTCGCGATGCTGGCGTTCGCCTCGTTCGGCATCAGCGACACCGACCAGCTGGTCGTGACGCACGACTTCTACGCCTATCACGTGTCGGGCAAGTTCCGCGCGCCGCGACTGCTCGACCTCGTCGACGAGGGCACGCTCGACGCCCGTGCATGGCCAGAGAATCTGCGCGACCCCAGCCTGCGCGATCGCATCGACAGCCACGAGGTGCAGTTCTGGTGCGCGATCCCGAAGAAGGAGTACAAGCGCGACCCCGACAAGCCGGCGCCGGTGGTGCTCTACGCCCACGGCTACACCTCGAACAAGCTCGAGCAGCTGGGTCTGGCGTTGCACGCGAAGTTCGGCATCGCCGGCTGCAGCATCGACGCGGTGCTGCACGGCGTGTCGCTGCCGGAGGACTCCAAGTCGGCGGCCAGCGCCCTGCTCAACATCTACGGCATGGGCCCCGCCTTCGAGGCGCTGGCCGAGAACCGCATGGAAGACATGGACGGCGACGGCACGCTCGACGTCGGCGGCGAGTTCTTCAGCGGCTACATGTTCCGCACCCGCGACAACCTGCGCCAGACGCTGCTCGACTGGATGACGCTGGTACGGCTCATCCGTAGCTTCGGCAGCACCAACATGCTCGACGTCGACGGCGACGGGAAGCCCGAGCTGCTGGGTGACTTCGACGCCGACGGCATGATCGACATCGGTGGCGACGACGCGACCTTCTTCGCCAGCGGCACCAGCCTGGGCGGGCTGCTGTCGGCGATGCTGTCGGCGGTCGAGGCCAAGGTCGTCGCCGGTGCGCCGATCGCCGGCGGAGCGGGCCTGGTCGATCTGTCGAGCCGCAGCGAGCAGGGCGGCGTGGTCGAGGCCTTGATGCTGCGCATGATGGGCCCGCTGTTCGTCGGCGAGCCCACCGGCAACGGCGACGTGCGCATCTACGAGCTGTTCCCCAACGGCAACATCGACACCCGCTACGACGTGGCCTACCGCGCGGGCATCGAGCCCGGCGACACCGTGCGCGTCACCAACCTCGACACCGGCGCGGCTCGCTGCACGCGCGTCATGCCGATGATGCCGCCGCCGGGCTACGAGAACTACGAGGGCTGGGCGGGCGCGAGCAACTGCTCGCTCAACGATGCCGGCGCGTGCCGGACCTGCCCGGAGGGCACCGAGGGCACCTACGCCTGCGACCTGGCGGGCACGTTCCGCCTCGGCGTGGCCGCCGATGCCGGCGACCGCGTGCGCATCGACGTATTCGCGGGCGGCGATGTCGCGACCATCGAGGGTGACGAGCGCGACTGTTACATCGACGACGACGCGGTGCTGCGCGCCAGCGTCGATCGCTTCGACGCGCTGCCGATCCACTACCGTGGCAAGGACTACCCGCAGGGCTCGCCGTTGGTGGCGCTCGAGGACGGCTACGGCTTCCAGCGCGGCACCGCCCTGTTGCGCCGGTTCCTCGGCATCGCGGCGATCGTGGTCGAGCCGGCCGATCCGGCCATCTTCGCACCGCACTACTCGCGCGATCCGTTCACGTTCCGCGAGCACGGCAAGGAGTTCACGAAGGCACCCACCAACGTCATGGACGTGACCACGATCGGCGATCCCAACGTGCCGCCGAACACCGGCACCTCGATCGCGCGCATCGGCGGCTTCATCGAGCTCGAGGAGCCGGATCCGCGGTGGGGCAAGACCCCCAACCGCCTGTTGATCGACGAGGGCATCGTCACCGGCATCCCGTGGCTCGAGGTGCGCGGCGCCGACTGGGGCCCTGTGCTCGTCGATGTCGACAACCTGAGCGACAGCACCAACGTGCTCGCCCAGGATCCGGCCGGCTCGGTCGACTCGCTCGTCGCACCGCGCACGCAGCCACCGGCGCGCATCGCCGTACAGACGCCGGGCACCACCGACGGCAAGAGCGGCATCATCTATCCCATCATCTCGGAGTACAGGGGCGTGCACGGCTTCCCGCCGCCGGGCCTGACCGGGCTGCCCTTCGACGTGGGGCAGTTCATGGAGCACTTCATCGGTGCGTACTTCGACAGCCGCGGCACGCAGGTGCGCTACGAGCCGTGCATGGCGAAGCTCGCCGCGTGTGACTGGGTACCGGTACCGCCGTCCTGCGCGGCCGATCCGGCGGCGCAGGGCTGCGACTGACGTCGACGGCCCGTGATCGACGAGGCTTCGCAGCGGTGGTTGTCGGCCCATGCGCGTCACGCCCTGGCGTGCGCGCTGGGTTGTGACGATCGCGTGCCCGCGCCGGGGCCGATGCCCGACGACGGGGCCCTGCACACGCCGGCGCGGGTGTTCGTGTCGTGGCACGAGCACGGTCGCCTGCTCGGCTGCATCGGCACGCTGGTCGCAGGCACGTCGCTGGCCGACGCGGTCGCGCACTACGCCGTGCAGTCCGGCCTGCACGACCCGCGCATGCCCGCGATGCGGGCCGAGCAGGTCGCGGGCGCCGAGCTCGAGATCTCGGTGCTCTCGCCCCCACGCGAGCTCGACGTGCGGGGCCGTTCGGCCATCGAGGCCGCGATCGTGCCGGGCCGCGACGGCGTGATCCTGCACGAGGGTACCCGCCGCGCCGTGTTCCTGCCGGTGGTATGGGCCCAGCTGCCGGGGGTGTCGGCGTTCATCACGGCGCTGTGCAAGAAGGCCGGGATCGATCCGCAGCGCGCCGCAGACCTGCGCGCAGAGGTCTTCACGACGCAGGCGTGGACGGCATGAAGTCGCGGGCCCAGTGGGGTCTCGCGCGCCCGCGGACCGAGCCGAGCCGTGTGGCGCAGCCGCTCGATCACGATCGTCGGTGCGCGCACACGGCGGGTTGCTAGGCTGCGCCACCCGATGTCCGCCGGCCTGCACCCCACCGTCGCGCTGCGCTGGACCACGCTCATCCTCGGTGCGGGGGCGCTGTGGCTGTGTTGGCCGTTGTGGCCGGCGCTCGTGCTCGCGGCGTGGACGGCCTCGTTGCTGCGGCCGCTCGAGCTGCGGCTCGAGCGGCGGCTCGGCGGGCGACGGGCACCGGCGGCGATCCTGACCTCGGTGGTCGCGCTCGCGCTCGCGACCCCGGTGGTGTTGCTCGGCACTGCGGTCGTGGTCGGCGCACGCGACCTGGTGGTGACGATCGCCGCGTCACCCACCGCCAGCGGTGCGCTCGAGGAGATCGCGAGCGGCGAGGGCGGCGAGGCGTTCACCGTGCCGCACACCCTCGGCGAGGTCATGACGCTGGCGCGCACGTATGGCTCGCAGGCGTTCACGCTGTTGTCGAACGTCGCCGGAGCGGCGGCGCGCGCCATGCTCATGCTGGTGGTCTACTTCGTCGCCACCTTCGAGTTCATGCGCGAGGGGCCGGCCCACTGGCAGTGGATCGCGACGCACATGCCGCTGCGCCGTGATCATCTCGAGCGATTCGCGGCCGCGTTCGACGAGACCGGACGTGGGCTGCTCATCGGTGTCGGCCTGACCTGCCTCGCGCAGGGCGTGGTCGCGACCATCGCCCTGCTCGCGCTCGGCGTGCCGCAGGCGCTGGTGCTGGGGCCGCTCACCGGCATCGCGTCGGTGATCCCCGCGATCGGCTCGGCGCTCATTTGGCTGCCGGTCGCGGTCGGCTTGCTGCTCACCGATCACCCGATCAAGGCCGCGATCCTCGCGGTGATCGGGCTCGGCATCATCGGCACCATCGACAATTTCCTGCGCCCGGTGTTCTCGCGGTTCGGTGCCTTGCACATGTCGACACTGGTGCTGTTCGTCTCGGCGTTCGGCGGCGTGATGGTCATGGGTGCGTGGGGGGCACTCCTGGGCCCGCTGAGCGTGCGTCTGCTGATCGAGGCGCTGGTGCTCGCCCGTGCCGACGACGGGGGTCTCCCGCCCGAGCGGCCACGCCCGTAGGGCGCTCGCGCCCGCTGCGAGTCTTTTCGGGCATCGCCGGGTTTGCATGCGCGTCGTCGGTTGCTAGACCTGCGGCGCCATGCATCGCACCACGCTCAGCCTCTTGCTCGTCGCGCTCGCCGTCTCCTGCACCAAGTCGACCACGACGACGTCGCCCGAGCCGCCGGTCGATTCGAGCACGGCAGCGCCGAATCCCAACCCCGACCCCAACCCCGACGAGACGCCGGCCGATCCCGTCGAAGCGCCCGCCGGCGCGCAGGCGACCGCCCAGCTGCAGTCGCCCGGCGGTGTCACGGGCGCGCTGGTGCTGCGCGAGACCGCGGCGGGCCTCGAGGTCGATGGCACGATCACCGGTCTCACCCCCGGTGCGCACGGCTTCCACGTGCACGAGGTCGGCGAGTGCACCGCGCCGAAGTTCGAGTCGGCCGGTCCGCACTTCGATCCGACCAAGGCGCCGCATGCCGGTCCCGCCGCCGCCGCGCATCACCTCGGCGATCTCGGCAACATCGAGGCCGACGCCGCCGGTCGTGCACAGGTGCACGCCGTGGTCCCCGATCTCTCGCTCACCGCCGGCGACGCGGGCTCGGTGGTCGGCCGCGCGATGGTCGTGCATGCGAAGGCCGACGATCTGCAGACCCAGCCGAGCGGCGCCTCGGGTGATCGCATCGCGTGCGGGGTGATCACGGGCGGCGCGGGCTGAAGCGCGCGCGCTCGGGTCAGGGCGCGGGCTCGACTGCGCTCGCGACCAGCCGCGTGATCTGCAGCGACGGCACCTGCGTCACCTCGGCCTCGACGACCACGCGCGTGCCGCTGGCCGGCAGCTTCACGGTGCCCTCGAGCACGAGCACCTCGGCGGTGCTAGCGGCGTCGGTGAGGTTGAATCGCTCGACCTCGTGGTCACCGAGCTTCCAGTGGCCCACGCGGTTGGCGGGCGGCGCGAAGGTCTCGATGGTGCCGCTCAGCGTGCAGTGGTGGCCGACGCTGCGGTCGTGGAAGTCCTTCGTGGTGCACTCCTTGGGGCCGCGCAGCAGCGAGTAGGCCGCGAAGGCGATGCCGCAGACCACCGCCAGCACGATGTACTGCTTCCACTTGGGGAGGGGAGTCGGGGCCGGCGCGGTGGCATCCACGAGGGCAACAGACGTGGCACGAAGTCCGGCGTTGCGCAACCGCGCGAGTCGGCGCGGCCGGGGCTCGGTGCGCGCGCGGCCTGGGCGTTCGCCCGCCCACGGCCGGATCGCACGCCGGATCGCAAGCCTGCTGCACCGCTGAGCTTCGCCTGTGGCAGGCTCGCTGGCGATGACCGCGAGCACGTACAGCAGTCTCGAGCTGGACCGCTTCCGCGACGTGCAGCGGCTCGCGTACCGCTGTGCCGAAGCGGTCGCGCACGAGCTCGTCCCCGGCGTCACCGAGAAGCAGGCGGCCGCGCGACTCGGCCAGGCGCTGAAGCGCGAGGGCGTGGATGGCTACTTCCACCAGCCGTTCGCGTGGTTCGGCGATCGGACCTGCTTCAAGGGCTTTCGCCACCCGCTGCAGTTCTTCCCGACCGACCGCGCGATCGAGCATGGCATGGCCGGCATCCTCGACGTGGCGCCCATCGTCGATGGCTTCGCGGCCGACATCGGCTATTCGTTCTCGCTCGGCGACAACCCCGAGCTCGAGCAGCTGCAGGACGACCTCGAGGGCTTCCGTGCGCTCATCGTCGATCGGGTGCGTCAGGGCGAGACGCTGGCCGAGATCTATCGCGCGGTCGAAGACATGCTCGCCGACCTCGGTGTGCGCAACTGCCATCGGCACTACCCATTCGGTGTGCTCGCCCATCGTGTGTACCGGCAACCCGTGACGCCGCTCGGCGGCCGCCCGGTGCTCGGCTTCGGGCTCGGCGCCAGCATCGGTCTGCTCGCGCAGACCGTCGTCAGTCGCGTGCCGCAGGCGATCACGCAGCGGGTGCCGCGACTGCAGCAGGGCGCGCCGTTCTGCTACACGGGCCCGGGCTCCGACGCGCGACCGGAGTCGGGGCTGTGGGCCTTCGAGCCCCACATCGCGCGCGGTGATGTCGGCGCGAAGTGGGAGGAGCTGCTGGTGATCGAAGATCGTCAGGCCCGCTGGCTCGACGAGGCGCTGCCCCACGTGCAGCGCTGGCAACGTCGACGGATGCGCGTGGCCTGATCCCACATGGCGGGTCCACACAGCTTCTTCGTCACCGCCGCGCGCGGGTTGGTGCCGCTGGTCGCCGACGAGCTGCAGCAGCTCGGCGCACGCGTGGTTCGTCCCGAGCCGGGTGGCGTGCGCGTGCGCGGGCCGCTGTCGTTCGGCTACCGCATCTGTCTGTGGTCGCGCTGCGCCTCGCGGGTGATCCTGCACCTGCACGACGCCGCGATCGGTAGCGTCGACGATCTCTACCAGGCTGCGTACGCGCTCGCCTGGGAGGACCACCTCGCGCCCGAGGGCACGCTCTGCGTCGATGTCGTCGCGCGCGGCGAGGTCATCACGCACTCACAGTTTGCCGCGCAGCGCGTGAAGGATGCGGTCGTCGATCGCATGCGCGCCCGCTTCGGTCAGCGCCCCTCGGTCGACCTCCACGCGCCCGACGTGCGCATCGCCGTCTACGTGCGCGGCCGCGGCTGCAGCATCGGCATCGACCTCTCGGGCGAGTCGCTGCATCGCCGCCACTGGCGCGGCGATCACGGGCCCGCGCCGATCAAGGAGAACCTGGCGGCCGCGCTGCTGCTGCGCGCCGACTGGCCCGCGCGCGCGAGCGCCGGTGAGCCCTTGGTCGATCCGGTCTGTGGCGCCGGCACGATCGCCATCGAGGCCGCCTGCATTGCGGCCGATCGCGCGCCCGCGTTGCTGCGCGCCCGCTTCGGCTTCACGCACTGGCGCGGCCACGACGTCGACGTGTGGACCGAGCTCTCCGCCGAGGCCCGCGCCCGCGCCGAGGCCGGAGCCACGCGCGAGCTGCCGAGCATCGTCGGCTACGACGTCGATCGCCGCGTGCTCGAGCACGCCCGCGGCAACGCCACGCGGGCCGGCGTTGCCGCGATGGTGCGGTTCGAGCCCACCGCGGTGGTGCAGTGCCGCCCGCCGCAGCCGGGGCCTGGCCTCGTGGTCGGCAATCCTCCATACGGCGAGCGGCTCGGCAGCGAGGCTGCAGTGCGGCAGCTGTACCAAGAGCTCGATGCGACGCTACGGCGCGAGTTCGACGGCTGGCATGCCGAGCTGATCGTCGCCGAGTCGTCGCCGACCGAGCTGCTGGGTCTGCCGATCGATCCGCAGACCATCGACAACGGTGCGATCCCCTGTCGCTGGGTTGCGGGCACCGTCGGTGCGCCGTTGCCGGAGCCGAGCGACGACGACGGCGATGACGCGACCGCGAGCCCGCGAAGCCCCGCGATCCCCGAGGCCGAGATCGCGGCGTTCCGCGCTCGGCTGCAGCGCAACCTCGCCAAGCTACAGCCGTGGCTCGATCGCTACCAGGTCGAGTGCGCGCGGCTGTACGACTCCGACGTGCCGAACTTCCGCGCGATCATCGATCGCTACGGCGCGCACGTGCATCTGCAGGAGTACCAGGCCCCGCGCAAGGTCGATCCGCAGCTGGCGGGCCTGCGCCTGCAGGCGATGATCGACGCCACCGCCGAGGTGCTCGGCGTGCGGGCCTCGGCGATCGCGGTCAAGCGTCGCCGCTCGCAGGCGGCGGCGGGGCAGTACGGCCGCTTCGCCGATCGCGGCGAGGAGCTGCTGGTGCGCGAGGGCCCGTGGCGCTTCCTCGTCAACCTGCACGACTACCTCGACACCGGGCTGTTCCTCGACCACCGCGGCTTCCGGCGGCTGGTCGCGTCGTCGGTCGCCAAGGGCATGCGCGTGCTCAACCTCTTCGCGTACACCGGCACCATCTCGGTCGCCGCTGCGCATGCCGGCGCGCGCACGACCACCGTCGATCTCTCGAATCGCTACCTCGAGTGGGCGCGCCGGAACTTCGCCGCCAACGCGCTCGACGTGCGCGCGCACGAGTTCGTCCGCGCCGACATCGTGCAGTGGCTCGGCCAGCATCGCGGGCGCTACGACCTCATCGTGTGCGACCCGCCCAGCTACTCGGCCTCCAAGTCGATGGCGGGCACCTTCGAGATCGAGCGCGATCACCCGGCGCTGTTGCGGGCCTGCATCGACCGACTCGCCGAGGGCGGCACGCTGCTGTTCTCGACCAACAAGCGCGGCTTCGTGCTCGACCCCGAGCTCACCGGCTTCGTCGATGTCACCGCGTCGACGCTGGATCCCGACGTGCAGCGCGAACCGCCGCCGCACCGTGCGTGGCGCTACGGCGGCCGCACGCGATCGTAGGGGCCGGGCCGCCGCTTCGTGTACGTGGGGGTGATCCGAGCCTCTCGGTCGCGACGTATCGATCTCGACGATGGGGCGATGCCGAGGCAACCTGGGTCCGCGACAACGACGGCTGCGATGGCAGGCGGCCGCGGCCGCAGCCCTCACGATCGCGGCGTTGCTGCCCTTCGCCGAGACGTTCGGGGTGCTCGTCGTGCTGGTCGTGCTCGTCGGCCTGGGCAGCTTCTGCGCGCTGCAGGCCCGCGCGCACACCTGCGCCGTGTTGGCGATGCGAGGGCTTCGCAACCTCGATCGCGGTGTCGAGCCGGAGCCGGATCACCTCGCGCGCGTGCAGGCGATCGCAGCTGCCCATCGGATCGTGCTGGGATGCGCCGGCACCACCGTCGGCGCCGCAGTGCTCGCCATGCTCTGTTGACTCGGGTGGGCGTGCGGGCACGCGCGGCAACGAGCGTAGCCGGCTGCGGCAACTGCCGACTCGGTCGGCGGCGCGTCACGCGACGGATTTCCTGCGTGATTTCGAGCGGGCCGCTGCGACCACCGGCTGACCCAGCCTTTGCACAGGGCGGCCGCGACATGCGAGCCACCGTCCTCTCGTTCCTCGTGCTCGGCCTCGGCGCCTGCTCCGTCTCCACCTCTGATGCCGGCGGCGGCGACGTCGATCGCGGCGGGATCGGCAAGGCCGACCTCGTCGGCAGCTGCGTCACCAAGAAGGGCAAGGAGCTCTGTGGTGGCAAGGGCCGCGGCAACTGCTGGTGCGACGAGCTGTGCCTCGACTTCGGCGACTGCTGCAGCGACGCCGACGAGATCTGCGGCATCGAGGAGCCCGAGCCCGAGGGCGACGCGTGCGGCGGACTGCAGGGCCTCATCTGCGCCGACGACGAGTTCTGCGCCTTCGCCCCCGAGCAGAACTGCGGCTTCGCCGATCAGCTCGGCGAATGCGCGCCGCGTCCCGAGGCCTGCATCGCGCTGTTCGACCCCGTCTGCGGCTGCGACGGCCAGACCTACGGCAACAGCTGCAACGCCGCGAGCGCGGGCGTCAGCGTCGCCCACGACGGTGCCTGCGAGATCTTCTGCGGTGGCTTCGCCAACCTGCCGTGCCCCGAGGGCATGGTCTGCGGCGACGACCCCGACGACGGCTGCGACCCGGCCAACGGCGGTGCCGACTGCGGTGGCATCTGCGTGCCCGAGTAGGCCGACGCGCGCTCGACCCTGCCGTCCGACCGTCGGTGGCATCCTCGGGATGCCACCGACGTAAGCTGGCGCACCAAGAAAACTCCTCCGCGCCCGTCATCGCAGCGATTCCCGTCGTCCATGGGGGTTCGTTGCGTGATCCGGTACGCCCGTCGCGACTCTACCGGGGCCATGGCCCCACCTCGGGGTCGAGGCATGGCAGACACCGCATCGCGAGTGGGATGGAGATGGACATGAACCTGCGTTGGCAATCGCGTTGGCAATGGATGGGTGCGTTGGTGCTCGGCGTGATCGCCGGGGCGTGTAGCGTCGAGGTGGTCGACGCGGAGGTCGACGACGAAGGGGACTCGGACGTCGACTTCCGCGTCGGGCCGCCACCGCCGCCCGCAGTGCTCGATGTCGAGGCGCAGGTGTGCCCGGGTTGGCGGCAGATCGCGCGGCGCCACGCGTCGGGGGACTGTCCCAACATCGCGTCGCCGAACGGCGGCTGGCAGGGCAGCAAGATGTTCCCCGGCTGGACCGAGGCGAACAGCTGGGCCGGCCGCTACTGCATCTACGATTTCCTGGGCGCGGGGCTGCCGCAGGGCAACGACCTCCTCGCGCTCAAGAAGCCCGCCTTCCAGGTGGTCGCCCCCGACTGCATCGCGAACACGGCACAGACCAGCCTCGACGAGCAGCTCAACCCCGAGCTGAGTCGCTTGACGGAGAGTCGCATCGACGCGGTGACGGGTCAGGAGATCGACATCGATGGTACGGCGAGCGGTCGTGAGGGGGTCCGCGTGGCGGTGGTCGACACGACGCCACCGGTGGACCCCGCCAACCCACGCGACGATCACGGCATCGTCGTCGCCGAGCTCATCACCGACATCGCCCACGGCTGCGAGACGTACTCGCCATTTTGCAAGGTGGTGATCGACAACGTGCTGGGCCTGCCGCGCTACGGGCTCATGAAGGCCGACGTCGATACGACGGGGCGCGGCGGCTTCGCGGGGTTCCACAGCGATCTCGCGCGTGGGGTCTACACCGCGGTGCGCAACTGGGAGCTGGCCGGCGGATCCTACAAGCTCATCATCAACCTCAGCGTCGGCTGGCTGCCGCCGTTCGGGGTCGCGGGCCAGTCACCGGCGGTCGACGCCCTGCAGCTCGCGCTGCAGCGCGCCAGCTGCAAGGGCGCGGTGATCATCGCGGCGGCCGGCAACGACAGCGACGACTGCCTCGAAGGGCCGTTGATGCCGGCAGCGTGGGAGGAGCTCGCCGCCCCGACGGCCACGGAGTGCCCGCTGGAGCCGATCGGCATCGCAGCACCGGTGAGCCCCGGCAGTGCGACGTACTTGCCGCTGGTGTACTCGGTCGGCGGCGTCGACTACGACGACGAGGCGGTGTCGGTCTCTCGGCCCGGGGGGCGCCCGCGACTTGCCGCGATCGCCGACCACGTGGTCGGGTCCGATCTCGGTCGCACTGCGCGGACCGGCACCTCGATGGCCGCGGCCACCGTCAGCGGTATCGCGGCGCTGGTGTGGAGCTACCGCGACACGCTCACCGGACCCGAGATCATGGAGCTGTTGTGGGACGCGGGCGTGCCGACCGGTGACAGCTCGGACTACTCGCTCGGGGGCCGCCTACGAGATCCGTCGCGCGACCGCATGTGGTGCGCTCTCCGAGGCATGCGCGACGCCCGGTGACTGTCCGCCGTCGTTCAACCTCGGCTGCCGCACGACGTGGCGCTCGACCGACACGCTCGAGGCCACGATCGCTGCGATCGTGCCCGAGCAGACCTCGCAGGTGCAGATGCTCGCGGCCAGCTTCCCCGACGAGACCTGTGCGGAGTACTGCGGCGAGTTCGCCGACAACTACTACTCGGGCGGGCTCGCGACGACCTGCGAGCCGCTCGAGGGCGAGGCCCGCACGGACTACCTGACCAAGCCGGCTCCGGGCAACCCCGCGTGCCCGACGTGCGGGATCATCACGAGCGGCGACCCCGACGACAAGTCGACGGTCTACGAAGTCTACCTCATCGCCTCACTGGCCGCGAGCTACAGCTCGCAATCGATCCTCGCGATCTCGGTGGACCTGCTCATGGCCGACGGCACCAAGATGACCGTGCGCATCGACCCGGCCGAGGCCGCCCTCACGACCACCGCGCACAAGCTCCAGCTCGTGCCGGACCCTGCCACGCCCTTCACGAGCAAGGTCGAGAGCGGCACCATCAGCATCTCGTTCCCCAACCAAGTCGTGGTCGGCGATCTGCTGCCGCCGGTGTCGATGTAGCGGCGTCAGCGAACCAACAATCGAAACCCCGCCCAGGCGTCCGGTGCTGCATCGGACGCCTGGCGGCGTTGATACGCGCGTCGCACCGCCGCGGTGGCATCGAAGGCACCCGGCGCCGCGCTGCCGTCGTACAGCGCACGCGCGAAGGCGGCGGAGTCCTCGTCGCCGAGCTTGCGATCGCCCACCAAGACGGCGTCCGCGCCGGCGAGGAGGAAGGCGCGACCCAGGCTCATGCCGCCATCGACCAGCGCCGATCGAACCGCACCGGTCTCGCAGCCGGCGAGCACGACGAAGCGAGGCACCCGCGGCAGCGCCAGCACGTCGGCGGCCTCGATGGTGCTGCCGCGATCGAGCAGCAACGCACCGTCCCAACCATCGTCGCCGCGGTGGGCACCGTGCCCGGCGTAGTGGAACAGCTCGACCTCGCCCATGCCCGCGAGTACCTCGGTGCGTCCGGCTGCGCTGCCCTGCAGCAGCTGCACCTGCCACGCGGCCGCGCGCAGGGCCTCGACGACGAGCTGCTGCTCGGCGCGCGCCTGCGGCAGATCCTCCGACGGATCGGCGACCACCATCGCGCGAGCCGACGGCGCGGCCACGCTGCGGCGGGGGAGGTCGAGGCCGTAGGCGACCGCCACGCGATCGACCAGCGGTGCGCCGTGCGTGCGTGCGGCGTGCAGCGGCACCGTCCACGCAGCGCCCACCGGCAACACCCGCAGGCGCTCGACGTCCGCGAGGTCGTCGCCGAGCCCATCCACGAGTGCGGCGCCCCATGTCATCGCATCCGCCTCGTGCTCGGGGATTTCGGTGGCGTGCCAGGCACGAGCGCCCGCGGGCCCGTGGACGATCGCGAGGGTCTCGTCGCGCGCGGGGAGCAGCGCGAGCAACAGCTCGTCGGGGGCGCGCGGACGCAGCAGCGAGCAGTCGTCGTATGTGTGCGAACCAGGCGCTCCGGCTTGCTCGAGCAGGTTCAATGCCTCGCGTCGTCGCTCGTCACGGCGCGCGCGTCGTCGCCGTTGTTCGTCCGCGGAGTACTCCCAGTCTGCGGCAGCCTCGAGGTCGAGCTCGCTGCGGATCTGCGCAAAGGCGTCGGACTGTGCCAGCTCCGAGGGTCGCTCACCGCCGGCGCGGCGGTCCGCAGCACGCAGGGCTCGACCTCGTGCCAGACGAATGCGACACAGTGCCTCGTCGACGCGTCCGCTTCGCAGCAGCGCGTCGACCAGGCCCCTCGCGCTGGTGAAGCGCGCGGAGATCAGCGTCTCGCGCCCCTGCGCGAGCCCGAGGCTCGAGACCTCGGCGTCGAGGATGGCCTCGGCACGTCGCCACGCATCGAGCGCGGCCGCGTCGAGCTCGAAGCGCTCGAGCAGCAGCGCCCGCTGTACCGCGGTACGCCAGCGCAACCTCGCCTCGCCAGCACCCTCGCGCTCGAGCAGCAGCGGCACGGGGGCGAGCTCCCAGCGATTCGACGCCATCGCGAGGTTGAGTGCCAGGTAGTCGATCTCGGGCAGCAGGCCCGTCGACGCGGCGGGCAGATCATCGCTGCGGATCCGCTCGAGCCACGCGATCGCACCCTCGAGGTCGCCGCCTTCGAGCAGCGCCGAGGCCAGGTTGATGCGCGCCAAGAGCCGGCTGCGGGGGTCGTCACAGTCGCCGCGCTCGTAGAGATCGAGCTCCTCGAGCCACCACTCGATCGGGGGATCATCGATCAAGCTGGTCTCGACGAGGGTCTGCAGCGGCCACGCGGCGTTGTTGATGCCCTGTGCACGCGCGCAGGCGTCACTGCGCTCGCGCGCGCTGGCATAGAGGCGCTGTGACGCCGCACGCGTGGCCTCGACCCGTCCGAGCTCCGCGAGCAGGGCGCTGCGCTGCTCGGAGGCGGCGTCGTAGTCGGCGGTCATGCCGAAGCGCTCGGCCCAACGCGCCGAGCTCTCGAACAGCTGCACCGCCGTCGAGAGCTCGCCACGCTTCATCGCCCACAGCCCCCGGGAGTAGCGGGCGCGCAGGTCGAGCTCCGGTCGCCACGCGTGATCCAAGCGCGCGCTCCACTGTGTGGCGCACGCCCGATCGCCGGTGCGCTCGACACAGGTGAACAGCAGGGCGGTCGCGACGTGCACGAACAGCTTGTCGAGTCCGGCCTGCGCCGCCAGCTCGGCGGCCTCGCGCAGGCGACCCACGGCGTGCTCGGGCCCCAACGCCGCATCGCACGTGAAGACCTCCTGGATCCGCGCCTGCACCCGCTGGAACACGCCGACACTGGGCGCGAGCTGACGCAGCCCGCGGCAGCCCTCGTCGACGCGCCCCTCCGCGAGCGAGGCGAGTGCGCCGGCAACCGCGGCGTCGCTGGGCTGCCACTCGATCGCGAGCGTGCCCTCGACGCCCGCGCCGGTGACCGAGACCTCGCGTGCACCGGCGGGGACCTCGATCCGCGCCAGCGTGCCGCCGTCGGCGAGCGTGGTGCTGGGGACGGTGGCGGTGCCGTCGACTCGCACGGTCAGCACGGTGCTCGGCGGCACGTCGACCCACAGCCGCAGGCGCGCCGCCGCGCCACGCTCGAGCAGCATGCATGCGTCCTCGACCCAGTCGTCGCAGCCCGCCCAAGCCGGGGCCACCGACGCCGGCGCGGCACTCGGCGCCGGCGCGACCTCGTCGGTCGAACGATCACAACCCAGTGGCAGCAACGCGAGTGCGAGTGGCAGCCAGCGCGATCTCATCCAGGCGCGGCGAGTTTCACCCGAAACCCGACCTTGCGCACGTTGGGCTGCGCGAGCACCTCGCGGGCGTCGCCCGGGGCCGCATCGGCCGGCGAGAGCACCACCCAGATCTGCCACGCACCCGGCTCCAACGCGACCAGAGCATCGAGCGGGCCGCTCACGCGCACGGCCCCGCTGGGGGACACCTGTGCGGGCACGCGCGCGGTCACGTCGGCGCGACCGGGTGACTGCGCGACGAGGTCGACCACCATCGCTGCCGTCGAGGGTGCCGCGGGTGTGAGCGTGACCTCGATGCGATCGCCCGGCGCGAGCGCGAGCTCGCGGTCGACGTCACCGGGCTCGGCGCGCACCGTCGCAGCACCGCCGCGCAGCTCCGTCAGCTCGTAGCTCGGCAGCGGTGCGACCGAGCCCCCGGGCCGCGCCAGCCACAGCACCAGCACGGCTGCGATGGCGAGCGCGACCGCCACGAGGCCGACGGCCCGTCCGCGTGTCGCCTTGGGTGCCGCGGTGATCGGCGTGACCTGTGCGGCCGCGGTATCACCGTCGACCTCGGCGAACACGGCGTCGAGCAACGCGTCGCGCTCGGCGCTGTCGAACGGTGCGATCAGCTCGGGCGCGGGGATCGGCAATGGCTGTGCGTCGGGCATCGAGGTGTCCGGGGCGTTCCCACGTCGTTGCGTGCGTGCCAGGGCGCGCAGGAGTTCGTCATCCACGCCCCACCTCCCCCGTTGACGATGCGACCGCGGTCGATGACGAGTTGTCATCGCCGATCTGCGATGCGAGCGCGCGTGCGAGCTTGCGCATGCGATAGCCCCACGCACTCACGGCACCCCGCGAGATGCCGACCAACTCGGCGACCTCCGCGGGGTCGCGCTCCTCGACAAACACCAATTCGAACAACTCGTGATCGCGGTCGTCCATGCGCGATTGCAGGGCCAGCAACAGCGTGTCCAGGAGGTTGCGTTGCTCGAGTCGGGCCAGGAGCTCGCCCTCGGTGTGATTGCCCTCGGCGCCCTCGGTGGCGCCGGCGTCCTCGGGCTCGGCGTCGATGAGCACCAGCGCCCAGGGGTTGCCCCGACGCTGCCCGAGCACCCGCGCCACGCGACGACGCGCGATCAATCGGACAAAGCTCTCGAGGCTGCGGCCGCGCGCGGGATCCCAGCGGCGGAGCTCACGGGCGTCGTGCTCGAACAGCACCACGAGCACGTCCTGCACCAAGTCGCGGACCTCCTGACGTCCGTCGCGCCCACTGCCGACCGCGGCTCGGGTGACACTGATGGCGACCTCGCGCTGGATCGGATCGATCAGCCGCTCGGCCAGCTGGCGTCGCGCCGCGCGATCACCTCGCAAGGCGCGCTGCAGCAACGCTTCGTCTTCGGGCGCCACGACCGGAACCGGGACGCTAGCAGACTTCGCGAGGGTCCTCCAACGCCGCATCCACCGACCACCGGCGCGGCGGCCCGCCCGAATGTCTCCTGTCGCGCGCGGTGCAGCGACCACGCGGCGTCGCAGGAGCCTCGAGATCGACATTGGGTGAGGTCGTGTTCGCCGCTCACTTCGCGGTGAGACCGGCTGTTCCCCCATGGACAGGACCCAGCGGCGCCATGACGGCCGCCATCGGCTGGCTCGAACCCCGGACGGGGCCGGGACGGACGGCCCCGCAAGCGCGGATCCGGACCCTTCAACCGCCGCCGGAGGTCACTTTGGTCATGCACTCCGTCATCTTCGTGGTCGCGGCACCGATCTTCTCGGCATCCTTGGCGTCGAGCTTGGCCGCCGTGGCGGCGTTCTTGCTCAGCCAGTCGGCCTGTTCCTGCGAGACCTTCGACACGCAGGCCGCGTCCTTGCATGCGCACGCCTGGCCCGCGAACTCTTCCATCTTCTTGACGTACTCACCGCCACCGGAATCACAGGCGAGCAGGGGGAGTGACGCGACGAGGCACAACGTGGTGAGGATGCGATCCATGATGCGTGGGAGAGACCACGCACGCGCGATGTGACAGGCCTTGCGGCGATTCGCGAAGTGATCGACGCACGCCAACCGCGCGCACCGATCACTTCGCGATCTCACCGGGGCTCGGCGTGCAGTGCCACGCGCCGGCGAAGACGTACTCGCGACGACAGGTCACCGTGATCGGTCCACCCGAGGTCGCCCATTGGTAGCGACGGCTCGTGAAGTCCGTCGCGACTGCGCCCGGGCGCGTGCCCTGGATCGCGCACGGCCCCGTCGCCGACTCGCAGACCCACTGCCGCGAGAGCGTCTCCGTCTCCGGCTCGGGCTGTGCGTTACGCCAGCCGGCGATCGCGACCATCAGCGAGATCGCGAGCAACGCCCAGCCGACCCAGCCCTTCATGTCCGACCCCGCGCCGCGCTCGTCACCGCCTGGGATGCTTGCACGTCGTGCGCACGCCCGCAAACCCGGGCCGTTCGTGACCCTGCAGAGTGTGCGGCGAGCTGCGGCCACGCGGTCGCCTCGCTGCTGTTACCCTGATGACGTGAGCGACAGCGACGGTCAGCACTTCCAGCGCATCCTCGTGCCGGTCGATTTCCAGCCCGCCGACGACGAGGCCACCGAGGCGGGTCGAGCGGTCGTCATCGGCGGCCACGGCATCGAGTTCTCGCCGGCGTCGCTGCGCGCCGTGGGCATGGCCGCGACCATCGCCCGCGCATCCAAGGGCAAGATCGTGCTGGTCCACGTCACGCCCGCGATGCAGTCGACCAGCATGTACACCGGGCCGGTGACCTTGCCGGCGGCGATCATCGAGGAGATCGAGAGCAAGGCCCGCGCCACCTCGCAGGGCGCGCTGCGTCATCTCGCCGATCAGCACTGCGCAGGTCTGCCGGTCGAGTTCGCCATCGGTCCGGGTCATCCCGCGCAGTGCGTGCTCGAGGAGGCCGCTCGCTTCCAGGCCGACCTCATCGTCATGGCTGCCAGCGGCCGCAGTCGCGTCGCGCGGTTCTTCGTCGGCAGCACCGCGGATCGCGTGATCCGCGAGGCGCCGTGCCCTGTGCTCGTCATCCCGGCGCGCTGACGCGGCGCGTTCAGGCGTCGTCGTGGGCCTGCGCGAGCAGGGCCTGCAGCTCGTCGCGCTGCGACAACCCGACCGTGCGGGCGACCTCGTGGCCGCGGTGGAACACCACCAGCGTGGGCACGCTGGTCGCATCGTAGCGCTGCGCGAGCTCGGGGCAGGCGTCGATGTCGACCTTCACGATGCGGTAGTTGCCGTCGGCGCTCTGCGCCAGGCGGTCGAGGATCGGCGCCTGGCGGCGGCATGGGCCGCACCACGATGCGGTGAAGTCGACCAGCACGGGTACGCTCGCGCCCAGCACCGCACCCTCGAAGGCGTCGGCGGTGATCTCCCGCACCGGCTCCGCGCGGGCCAGGCGGGCGCGCCGCTCGGCGAACAGCTCGATGAAGCGGGGCCAGTTGCGCAGCTCGCCGAGGTCGGTGTCCTGTTCGAGCTTGTCGAGGTGATCGTAGTCGCGGGCGACCGCGCGCTCGACCTGATGCATCGCCTTGTCGAACTCGCCGACCGCGGCGTAGGCACAGGCGGCGCCGTGGAAGATGTACGGGTTCTCCTCGGCCCAGCGCTGCGCGGCCTCGGCGATCGCCAGCGCCTTCGGGTAGTCCTTCATCGCGTGGGCCAACACGCAGGCGTTGTTGAACGCGAAGGTGTACGCGTGGCGATGGTGGTCCTCGTCGGTGCCGGGCTCCGGCAGCGCCATCACGTGCTCGAGGACCGCGAGGCGCAGCGCGTCGTCCTCGCACTTGAACGAGGCGTTGTAGACGTGCGCGACGGTGGCGGTGGTGCGCGGCAGCTTGCCCAGCAGCTCGGGAATCGCCTGCGGGACGTGCTCGGCCACTGCCGCGAGGATCTCGCCGACGCGCTCTTCGGCGATGCCGTCGAGGGTCGCGGCGTCGAGCAGTGGCAGGGCATCGGCCAGGCGCGCGGTCGCGTGCTCGGCGAGCAACCCGAAGGTGTAGCCGCGTAGGGTCGGCTCGCTGCTGGCGAGCGCGCGCTCGAGCGCCGTGTCGACGCGGCCGGAGCGGACCAGCGCGACCAGGGCATAGCTGCGTGCGTCGTCGTTGGCGGGATCGAGCAGGTTGGCGCGATCGAACAGACGCGCCGCGATTGCGCCACCCTCGGGCTCGTCGGGATCGAAATCGGTGCCGAGCTCGACCAGCATCGCGGCCAGCTCCGCCGGCGACCACAGGGATTGCGCCTGTGCCCACGCGAGCGCCTCCGACTCGCCGTGCTCGTGGAACTGGGCGCGCAGCGGGTTGCCGGCGAGCACGAACGCGGGACCACCGTCGTCGGCGAGCGCGGCGTACTGCTGGGCCTCGGTCGCCGGCGCGAAGCGGGCGTGTGCGACCGGCGTGATCTCGTGGATGCGCTCGGCGATCCACAGCAGGTGGTGGACCATCTCGGGGATCGTCGCCGGCGGGCCGAACTGGTCGACCCACAGCAGCGCCGCGCGATGGGCCTCGTCGAAGGTCATCGCGGCGCGGCGGAAGGGCACGTCGTCGACGCGTCGATCGACGTAGCTCGAGATCCACACGTGGTGCAGTGCCGCTGCGACCGCGGCCTCGCCGGCGACCTGCGGACCCGCGAGCTTGAGCGCGACGCCGAAGCCCTCGCCGTCGAACTCCTCGAGGATGTCGGGGTAGTTGTCGACCACGAAGCTCGCGTGCTCGGCCTGCGGCGGCGGGCCGTGGCGCCAGTGGCTGGTGTCGTCGTCACTGTCGTCGTCACTGTCGTCGTCGTCGTCACTGCGCTGCTCGCGGGCGGCCTCGGCCGCGATTGCGTCGACGGTGGTGGCGACCGTGAACAGCCAGCCGGCCTCGAGATCGGGGATCGCCTGCAGCTGCGCGACCGCGGCGGCGTGGGCGTCGGCGGTGCGGGGCACGTACGGTGCGGCCACGAACGCCGAGGGCTCGCCATCGCCGACGCCATCGTCGTCGTCGTCGCGCTCGATCACGTCGGCGGCGGCCAGCGTCCGTAGCACCGCGCGCCAGCGGGCACCCGGCAGCGCCGACGTGAAGCGAAGCACGCAGACCGCGTGGTGGCAGTGGGCGGGGAGGGCGTCGAAGTGATGCAGCTGCACGGCGGCCCGCAGCATCGCAGGTTGCGTGCCGACTGGGCACGACGACCGCAGCCGGCCCGAGACCCGCCGTGGTTGCGCGGGGATCGGGGCGGCGCGGGCGGACCGCATGTCACATGCGGCTCGCCCGACTTGGGCAGCACGGCCGCTCGAGTCGAGCGCACGAGCGCGGACGGGTCCGCCGCGCAAGCGCGAGCGTGGACCAGACCGCCGCGCCGCGTTCCCTCGCCGGAATGCCAGCCGCCGAAGTGCCTCGGGGACCGTGCCCGACGCGGCACCTTCGGGTACGATGTCGCGGCGCGATCATGTTCGGTTCCTTGGAAGTCACTCGGTTCGGGTGCATCGAGCATGTTCGCACCCAGCTCTCTGCCCTCCATGCGTTCGTCGGGCCGAACGACTCCGGCAAGAGCACCCTCCTGAAAGTCGCGGGAGGAGTTGCGTGTGAGTGCGCGGATGCATGGCTGCTCGCTTGGACGGGCACGCGGCCAACGGAGGCCCTATCGACCGGTGCCGCGAAGGAGCGACGCACGGCACTCGCAGGCGCTACGTCCGACGTCGCCGGCGTGCTTGCGCGCGTCGGGGTCGACAAGATCGCAGAGGACGCGACGTCTTTGCGGCGCTGGCTCGAGCGCGTGCAAGCGATGGTGGCCGAGTCGCCGCCGAACCGGTCGTAGGGTTGAACTCACTAGTACCTCGACACAGCGATAGTGATGGGTCAGAACGCCGTCATGGCCGCGACTCCGCAAGGCGCCGTGCCGCCGGAATACCGGGCGTATTTCAAGGTGCGGCAACGCAGCGAGGCGCGGTCAGGGCGGTGTTATGGCCCGTCACTATCGCTGTGTCGAGGTACTAGACCCGTGCGCGAAACGTCAGCGGTGGCGGCTCGGTGGCCGGCTCGGGATCTGGCGAGACCGGGAACACCTCCGGGGTCTCCGGCTGCGTCGGCAAGCCGGGTGGCGGCGAGCTGGGCTCGGGATCGCGGTCGGGCTCGACCTCGGGCTCGGGACTCATCGACGTATCGGTGGCCATGCGTGAGCATGACGCTAGCGCGCGACGCAGGCCCGCGTTGCTGCAGCGACGACGCGTCAGCGGCCGTGGTCGCGCAGTGACTGCGGTGGCGCGCGAGCGGGTCGCAGGTCGCGGCGGCGATCCTGCAACCTCGATCACCGCAGATACGCGTCGACCAACGCTTCGGTGCGATCCCAGAGTGTGTCGGCGAAGCCCTCGTCGCGTGCCTCTGCGCTCGCGCGCGTCACCGCACAGTCGGCGAGGTAGGCCCCGGAGTGCGCGGTGAGCTCGGGCGCCGCGACGGCGAACACGGTGGTCGCCGCGCCCTGTGGCACCGACTTCATGAACGGACGCCCGACGGCGCGGAAGACCACGCCCATCACACCCATGCTGCGCGACAGTGCGGTCGCGATCACGCCCGGGTGCACGGAGAGCGACGTGATGTGCTGCGGCACGCGCTTCGCGAGCGCGCGCGCGAACGATGCGTTGGCGAGCTTGGCATCGCTGTAGGCGTCGAACGGCGCATAGCGTCGCGACTCGTAGCGCCGGTCGTCGCCGAGGGTTCGCAGGAGTCGCTCGCCGCGGCCGCGGGTATGCATTGCGCTCGACAGCGTGACGACGCGGGCTGCCGGCGCGCGCTCGAGCGCGGGCAGCAGCAGGCGCGTCAGCAGGTGGTGGCCGACGTGGTTGGTGCCGACCTGGAGCTCGAAGCCCTGCTTGGTGAACGACAGCGGCGTCGCCATCACGCCGGCGTTGTTGACGAGGTGATCGAGCGGCTGCCCGCCCTCGACGATCCCGCGCGCGAACGCGGCGACCGAGTCGAGGTCGGCGAGGTCCAGCGCGGCCACGCTCAGCGTGCCGGCGTTGGGGCCGAAACCCGTGCGCAGCTCGGCGGCGACGCGCTCGCCCGTGGCGGTGTCGCGGCACGCCACCACGACGTCACCTCCGGCACGTGCGAGCACCCGCGCGGTCTCGATGCCGAGCCCCGAGCTCGCACCGGTCACCACCAGGCGACGGCCCTTGAGCGACAGCCCACCGAGGGCCTCCTGGGCCGTGCTGCGGGAGCCCAGGTTGCGCGCAGACTCGAGAACCGATGCCGCCGACATGCGAGCGATCATACGGACACGCGGGGGGCCCATGTTACGCGCGCGCGCGCGACCAGGGCGAGCTCGGATGCAGCGCGCCCTCCGCCCTCGCGGTGACGCGTTCCTTCAAGACGCGCGCCCATGGACGCGCTACACCCCGCGCATGCACGCACAGGGGTCGTTCGAGGTGAAGATGAACGCACAGCCGCCGCTGTCCGAGCGCGACGGCGTCGTCATCGGTCGCGCCACATTCGACAAGCACTTCTCGGGTGGGCTCGAGGCGACCAGCGTGGTGTGGTTCACGTCGGTACGGACGCCGGACCCGGCGGCCGCGGCCTACGTCGCGATCGAGCGCATCGACGGCACCCTCGACGGTCGCGCGGGCTCGTTCGTCGTCACGCACCTCGCCACCAGCGACGCCGACGGGCGCTCGCTCGAGGTCGTGATCGTGGGTGGGTCGGGCACCGGCGCGTTGGTCGGCATCACCGGTCGCATGACGATTCAAGTCGAGGGTGGACGCCACGCGTACGAGCTCGACTACACCCTCGGCTAGAGCGGACCCGCGCTGAGCTTCGCGACGGGCGCACGCTCACTTCGACGGGCAGCGCGAGAGGTACTCGGGGCTCGAGAGGAACGCAACGCGCACGGACTCGATCGTGCTGCCGTCGCGCATGGCGTCGAGCCAGGCCGCCGCGCCGGCGGGATCGGGCTCGCGGTCCAGCACCCGACGGTAGGTCTCGGCGATGGCCAGCGCGCGGTGCTCGTCGCTCGTGACGAACGCGGTCACGACGTCGCGGCGGGTCTTCACGCCCGCGAGCGACGCCCCGAGCCAGCCCTGGATCTCCATCTCGCTGCCTTCGCGGCCGAGCACGTCCTTGTACAGCTGGGCGACGAGGCCGTGTCCGTCGCTGCCCGCGATCGACTCCCAGTACTCCGGGCTGGCGAGGAACCCGATCGTCATCGTGTGCTCGCCGAGGCCGCCGAGCATCGCCTTCACCCAGCCTTCGAGCCCGGCTGCGTCGGGCTCGCGGCGCAGCAGCGCCAAGTAGCGATCGACGACGAACCCGGTGCGCGCCTCCTCGGAGCGCACGAACCCGTCGGCGACGCTCGAGGCACCGACGCCGCCTTCGATGGCCCCGACCCAGCTCACCAGGCCGCCGGCATCGGGCTCGCGCCCGAGCACGTCGCGGTAGAGTTCGCTGACGTAGCACGTCGGATCGAAGGCGCCCTGCATCGCGCCGTAGAGGTGCGCGATGCCGCCGAGGTCGCCGTCGCTCAGTCGCTCGCGTTGGCCCTCGATCCAGCCGCCGTCTGGCGTGGTGATGGTCGGTCGGTCGGGGTCGATGGCGAACGCCCACGAGGGGTAGTGCATGATCGAGCCGATGTCATAGCCGCCGATGTCGGCGCCCTCGGTGCCCTGCTCGAGATAGGTGAGGAAGTTGTGCTCGAAGCCGGGGGCGATGTTCGCCCAGTCGATCGTCACGTTGGCGTCGCGATCGGCCCGCGACTGCTCGTGCCACAGGCCCGCGGTGTGGCCGAGCTCGTGGATGATCGAGCCCACGCCGCAGCCGCCCGAGAGCCACACGCCCTGCTCGCCGCCGAGCCGCCCGACGTTCGACGAGCAGCCGTCGCCGGGCTGGATGCGGACGTAGTCGGGCTCGCTGCTGCGCGGCACGAAGCGCAGGCGCGTGTGTTGGTGCCAGTGCTCGATCGCCTGGCCGACCTCGTCGCGGATCGACTGCGGCAGGTCATCGTCGAAAACGTAGGGGACCACGGCGTCGGTCCACAGGCGATCGGGTTTGACCGCCGAGCGATCGGGCGCGCGCTGCCCCAACGCGACCGCGTCGAAGTCGACCACGCGACCCAGCACGATGTCGCCCTCGTGCACCGCGACCCCGTCGACGATTTCGTAGGACAGCTCTTGGTACCGCGTCGCCGCGAGGAACCAGCCCTGCGCGACGTCATCTGGCTCCCGCAGCGGGAAGGCGCGCTCGGTGCCGTCGAACCACGGCGCACGATCACCGGTGGTACCGACGTAGCAACCGCCCAACGACAAGCACGAGAGGATGATCCACGTGGTTCGCATCGCAGCACTCCTTCGAGGCGTCGCGGGCCGCCGCACCGTCCGCGGCCGCGCTCGACGCCTCTCGATGGCGTGAGCGCGACCGCGGCGGCCGAAAGCCTGCCTGCCCCGTGGAGTGGGACGCCCGCGATCGGAGGCGGTGCGCAGGCGCGTCGCGCATGTGCTCGAAGATCGTCACGCAGGGGGTATCTGTGGCCTGATCTCGCGTGCGCGCCGATGACGCTCTTGCGCGTTCGGGGCGGGAACGATCGATCGATCGAGGTGACGTGGCGCGCTTCGGCCGAGACTCCGATGCATCCAGGGCGCGCGTCCGTGGACTGCCACCACCGGAGCTCGAACCATGCGCATCTACGGACTCTTCGTTGCGCTCGCGGCTGCGTGCGTGCTCTCGGCCTGTGACGAGCCGATGTTCATCACCGATCACGGCGAGTTGGGGCTGGACGCGACCGAGCTCTCGCTCGATCCCCTGCACGACCCCGAGTCGCCGCCGCAACTGTTGGCGGGCACGCGATTCTGCCCCGAGGTGGTGAGCTGGGATCAGGGCCATGGCAGCGGCAGCCTGCAGCCCGGGTGTTTCGGCCTCACCCTCGATCCGCCGCTGCCGCTGGTCGACGGCTGCTTCACCCTCGAGACCCCGGGGACCTCGCAGCTACAGCTGTCGCCGCAGGCCTGCGACGGCCCCTCGGCCGACGTGCTGCGGGCCGACACGCTGCGCCTCGAGGTCCATCCCTTCGAGGACGCGGCGCTGCGCTACGACGACACCACGCTGCGCCTGCTGTACGCCGAGCTGCAGCCCGAAGCGGGCCACGAGTTCCCGCCGGCGCCAGCGCCCGAGCCCGATGGTCGCTGGCGCATCGTCGCGGGCGAGCCCGCCAATATCGGCCTGCAGCTGTATCGGCAGAGCGAGCCGTTGGTGTCGCTCGCGTACACCGACGGCACGCCGGTCATCCTCGGCGATCCCGCACCGGAGGATTTCGTCTTCGACGACGTGAGTCCGCGGATCGTCGCTGCGATGGGCGACGCGTTCGGCCTGGGTCTCGAGTTCGCCGCCGGCACCGTGGTCGCGCCGCAGCTCATCGTCGTCGATGGTGACGAGGCAGCCAGCCTCGAGCTGGTGGTCGGCTGGAGCGCGTGCGAGTTCTGCGAGGACGCCGACGCCGACGCGATGCCATTGTTGGTGCAGCCGCTGCTGCGCGACGTCGTCGGTCAGCGCTTGCACGGCGCCGCGATCGAGTGGTCGATCGACGGCAAGGCGAGCCTCGACGACCAGTTCCCGGGTGACGGCGTCGTGCTCGGCGACCTCTGCACCGAGGAATTCGAGGGCCAGGCGCGGCACCTCACCGTCACCGCGAAGTACCGCACGCTCATCAGCGAGGCCGAGCTGCGCTTTCGCTGTCCGGCCGCACCGCAGGGCGATTCAGGGCTGCTCGGCTGCGGGTGCTCGGCGGGCACCGACGTTGTGCCCGTGCACGGGCTCGCGCCGTCGTTCGTGCTGTGGTGCGTGCGTCGCCGCCGGCGGCGACGCACGACGTCGCGTTGACGCCGACGCATGCGTTGGCCGTTCGATCGAGATGCGGCTGCTCAGGGCAACCCTGATGGTGCGAGCGGCGACAGCGATGACGTGACGGGCATCGATCGCTTCCGATGCTTGACGATCGGATGCTCGGCCGCCAGACTGCTCTGGACCTCGCGAGGATGTGCGGGGCACGAAGGAGTCGGAATCATGCATCGCATCGCATCGCATCGCATCGCATCGCATTACGTAGCTGCGTGATGCTGCTCGGTCTCAGCGTCGCGCCCACGGGTGTCGTGGGCTGCGCAAAGGGAGTTCTGAACGATCAGACGGTCGACAGTTGGGGCACGATCGGCAGTGCCGAAGACACCGGCAGCATGCCGGTGATGGACGGGACACTGTGGTGCGCTCGAATGCCCGCGCATCCCGACGCGCCGGTCGGGACGCAGGGGCCGCGGTATTGTAAGAGCAACGGCACGGTCGATCCGTGGGTGTGTGGAGAGGACAATGAGGGTCAGATCATCGAGCCCCAGCCCGACGGCGGCGCGCCGAAGGGCTGCGTCTGCGTGCCTCCCGAGGTCCAGGCGGACTACGCCGTCGATCACATCATCGGCGACGACGAGACCCCCGGCGGGATCCTCACGCTCTACCGCGACGAGATCTACGCAGCAGCCGTCACGCGCTGCCTCGAGATCATCGACGAGACCCCCGGGGTCAACCACAACGAGTGCGAGAACATCATCGGCCCCTCGCTCGACGCCGACCTGATCCCGGAGCTCGTTCAGAGCGGCGGCATCGGTAGCTGCGTCGCGTTCCAGATCTACGCTCCTGACACCACCGGCGGCGCCGACTCGACCACCGCGGGCTTCGACGTCGACCCCGGCGTCGCCGAGCTCCCCGACGACAGCTACACCGATCACTACGTCCTCAGCCGGGCGATCACGTGGAACTCGGACAAGAGCCGGTACGACGTGGACGCCGGCTTCTTCGAGGACATGCTCGACAACCCCGGTTGGCTGCTGCAGGAGTCTCCGCGGGTGGACATGGTCACCGGCACCAACTGGACCTTGACCGGCGTCAGCGCGGGCACGGTGGTCTATGCCCTCGGTCTGCGCACCGGTGACCGACCGATGGTGCTCAACGGCATGGCCTTGAACACGATCCCTGGAGTGCTGGACGCGTACGCGAGCCTGGCCTCGGCGTCGGACTTCACACTCACGCTGCTCCGCAGCGGGTCGCCACTCACGATCACGTACCGGGTGGAGTAGGTGACGTCGATGCGATTGCGCCAGCTCGTCTTCACCGCTGTTGGGATCCTGGTCGGGTGGGGCTGCTCCGATCGCACCGTGGTCGACGACCCCGAGCGTGACGAGGAGGTCGAAGCCTGCGAAGCCCTGAGCGAGTGGTCCCAGGCCTGCGGGGGTGAGACGACCGTCGAGATGTGTCTGTCGAACTACTTTGACGAGCTGCTCGATCCGTGTCGCGATGTCGCGCTGAATCGCACGCGATGCTATCCAGAACAGGTCTGTGGCGACGATGCGATTGCCGCCTGCCGCGACGTGTCGAATCCGTTCTCGGTCTGCAGCGCCGACCCGCAGTCGTGGGCGGCCGCCGGCTGCGACGCGAGCAAGTGCCCCGGCGAGTGCTGTCGCGGATCCCTGCCGTGTCGGTACGATCCCGATTGCCCCTGGTACAAGCCGGTGTGCGACGAGCCGTCCGGCGCCTGCATGGAGGCTCCGTAGCTGCGAGTCATGCGAGTCATGCGACTGCGTGAACTCATCTTCGTCTCCTTCGTCCCCTTCGCGGTGCTGCTCTGGTGTGGCTGCAGCGATCGCACCGTGGTCGACGATCCCGAGCGGGACGAGGAAGTCGAGGCATGTGAGGCGTTCGCCGAATGGGCTCGCGCCTGCGGGTCCGATTCCACCGTCGAGATGTGTCTGTCGAACTACTTTGACGAGCTGCTCGATCCGTGTCGCGATGTCGCGCTGAATCGCACGCGATGCTATCCAGAACAGGTCTGTGGCGACGATGCGATTGCCGCCTGCCGCGACGTGTCGAATCCGTTCTCGGTCTGCAGCGCCGACCCGCAGTCGTGGGCGGCCGCCGGCTGCGACGCGAGCAAGTGCCCCGGCGAGTGCTGTCGCGGCGAAGAGCCCTGCCAGGGCGTCGACGCCAACTGCCCCTGGTACAAGCCGGTGTGCAACGATCAAACCGGCCTCTGCATGGAGGCTCCGTAGCTGCGAGTCATGCGACGGAGGCCGGCGAGCAGCGATCGGATCTCGTGTTCGCGCATGGTCGAGCGCAAGTGGACCGGCTCGTCGCTGTGATTGCAGTGGGCGCGCGACTCGACACCCTCGCGCGGGAGTCGATCACTCGGCCTCGACGCTGTGACCCGCCGATGCGCCGCTGATCGTCGCGGTCTTCAGATCGACACGGAACGCGAACTCGTGCCCGTGGCCGCCGGGCGGCAGGACCTGCACCCAATAATCGCGCTCCTGTCGCTGGAGCACGATCGTCGAGGTCTTTGCGAGCGTGACCAGGCCCGCCGTCACGCTGCCGTACACCCCGAAGTCGCCGTGTCGACGCATCGCGGTGTCGATCACGGCGATGTCCTCGGGGGGGATCAGGCCGGTCTGGTGGGGCGGGACGTCGTACCACGCCGCCTCGGTCACCCGGCGCTTGGTCAGGTCGACGGCGAGGACGAAGATCGTCGGTTCATCGCTCGACGCGCGCGAGTACACGACCGCGTGCCGCCCGCGCAGCCGCGTTTGCCTCGGGCCCTTCTCGATCAGCGCCGCCATCCCGCGCGACACGTCCACCGGGACCGTGCGCCCCTCGGGTCGGTGGATCCACAGGGTGCGGTGCGCCCGGATGATCGCCTCGACGTCCGCGAGCTGTGCGGCGGTCAGCTCGTCGCCGGGCGGGATCTGCAGGAGCTCGCCCGAGAAATTCTCGTCGTCGAGTTGGTACACCGAGCGGAGGCCCGAGGCGCCGCGCATCGTCAACGTCAGCTGGTGCCCCTTCGGCGTCTGGGACACGCGGATGTCCATGAACTGCTCGAGGTTCGCGAGATCCCAGCCCGAACCATACGCGCGCAGTCGAGGCCCCAGCGTCCGGCGCTGGGCAGGCGTCAACGAGGACTTCATCCGTGCGGGCTCCAATGGGGCGGGCTCCAGCGGGGCGGCCTGGGGCGAGCCAGGTGAAACGGGTGGCGGCGAGAAGGGTGCAGCCGGAGCGCCGCACCCCATCGTGACGATGAACATGGCCAACAACGAGGAGCGACGCGACATGGACACGCGGAACGTAGCACCGTGCAACGCGACGTGCTCGCCCTACTTCATGACGCGAAGCTCGGAGCACGGCTCGAACGACGGATTCCAATCGACCCCATCGCTCGCGTCGCCCGCAGCACGCAGCCAACTCGATGCCCACCTGATGCAGAAGCGCAGCTGCGCCGCACCATGCTCCATCGTCGCGATCGATCCTGGATACGCGAACGGCACCTGGATGTCGCGCGTCGCACCGGGCGGCAGCGCTTCGACGATACCCACGACCATCACGCGGATGACGGGTTCCACCTCCACACGCTGGTGTCGCAGTCGTATGGTGGCTTCGAGCCGTTCCTCCAGGCCACCGACGCGGTACCGCGGCGCCCGTAGACCGCGACGCTGATCATCCGGGCGCTGTCGCTGCCCCGACACTCGTGTCGCTGCCCGGCGTGCTGCACGATCGCGCACACGCATTCGCGGACTGGGCCATATTCTCCTCGGCAATCGCCGAGCAGATTGCTTGCTCAGCGCCGCGTCCGGGCCGATCGCAGGGCGGCGCCGCGGATCGCGACCCGCAGCGCCGTGGTCGCGGCCAGGCGCGCGACCGCGGTGGTGCAGGCGCGGGCGAGACTCGAGACGACGTACAGGCCGATCATGTCCCCCATCTACGCAAGCCACCGGCCACACGGGATTTCGGTGGGTTGGGTGTGGCACTGCGCGAGTTGGGCGGGGCGCGCCGCCCGATGTGGGCACGTCGGCGCGCGGAGCCATGGTCCGCTGGCCGCACACAGAACCCGTGGGTGTCGGCCACCTTAGCCTGCGATGGCTCGCCTCCCGCTGTGTAACCGCATCCTGTTCGCGCTCGCTGGGCTGACCCCCGCGTGCGGCAACTCCCCGGCAGGCGGCTCTGACCTCGCGGACACGGGGACATCCGAAGCCGCCGAGACCCACGAAGGTCCGACGCCGGGTGAAGCGACCGCAGGCACGATGGGCAGCGATCCGACCACCTCCGATTCGCTCGATCCCGACACCGGTGCCGATACCGACGGCACGTCGGGACCGGACGATCCCCCGCCACCTGGCGGCGAGTATCCGCTCCCGCCGGGCGTCGGCTCGGGTCCGACCGTCTACGCGGCCGCCGACGGCGACGACGCCCAGGACGGCCTCACGCTCGAAACCGCGGTGCGTACGCTCGACCGTGCACTCGAGCTCGCCGAGCCCGGCTCGATCATCGAGATCGGCGGTGGCGAGTACGAGGGCTTCATGGTCAGCGACGGCGAGTTCGGCACCGAGGACCAGTGGATCCTGATGCGACCGCTCGACGGCGAGGACGTGACGATTACGAGCAGTGGTGATGGACCGACGATTTACTTCTACGCCGACGCATGCGACGAGGACAACGGCCTGGTCGACGGCAACTGCACCCACGCATTCGTCCGTCTCGAGGGTCTCCGCGTGCAAGGTAGCCCCAATGGTGGTGGCGACGGCAACGCGATCAAAATCGACACGCCGCGGGTCCAGCTGGTGAACAACCGCCTGTGTTGCTCGGTGGCCGACGTGATCAAGAACGTGCGCACCGCCGACGACACCGTGATCTACGGCAACGAGATCTACCAAGATCCGGCGATCGTCACGCCCGGCGACAACGCCCAGGGCATCGACATCACCGGCGCCGATCGCCTGCAGGTGGTCGGCAACTACCTCCACGACCTCACCGACATCGCCGCCTACGCCAAGGGCAACTCGCGCGAGGTCGTGTTCGAGGGCAACATGATCGCCGACACGGGCAAGGGCGGCGAGGGCAACGCGATCATGTGTGGGCAGTCGACCGATGCCGATCGTCTGGTCGATGGCGACTACGAGACCTACGACTGCATGGTGCGCAACAACGTCATCGCCCACGTCGCCGGCGCGTGCGTGGCGGTCGGCTCGAGCCGGGGCGCACGGGTGTACAACAACACCTGCTTCGACACCGCGACGATGATCCACGCCGCGCTCATGCTCACCAACGAGTCGGAGGTGGGCCAGCCGAGCACCGACGTCGAGTTCCGCGGCAACATCGTCGCGCAGAGTTCGAGTTCGCGGGTCTTCACCGACACCGAAGATCTCGGCATGACCGACTGGTCGACGCTGGTGGTCGGCGACAACCTCTACTTCGCCGAGGGCGGCGCTCCGGTGTTCACGCTGAACGCGTCGGGGCTGTACGACGGGGGCGATGCCGCGGCCTGGAACGCAGCGCTCTCCGATCTCACCGGGCACGGCGACGCCAGCACCATCGCCGACCCGAAGTTCGTCGACACCACGCGGCTCGAGCCGTCGGCCGGGAGTCCCGCGGTCGACGCGATGCCGTGCCTGGTCGGCTACGACTTCGACGGACAGTCGCGCCCCAGCGATGGCGAGGTCTGCGACATCGGGGCCATCGAGCTCGACTGACGATCACGTCGCGCTCTTCGTCCGCACCCGACGGTCCGGGGCTGCCACGACCTCGCGCCGCGCGCGTAATGGTGCCCACCCTGCGGGCGTCGCCGCGATCCGAGTTCTTTCTTGTCGGATCGTGCATGCCTACGTGCAGTGGGGGATGTGGAAGCGCGAGACATCGCCACGACTGTCGAGGCCGCCCGACGAGGCGATGCGACCGCGTTCGCGGCCCTGGTCGAGGCCCACCGTGCGGGCGTCCGAGCGGTGGCCTACGCCCACACGGGCGATGCGAACCTGAGCGACGAGATCGTGCAGGAGACGTTCGTGGTCGCCTGGCATCGGCTGGCAGCGATCGGGGATCCATCGCGGATCGGCGGGTGGTTGCGCGGCGTGGCGCGACGACTCGCACGCCGGCGATCGAAGCGACGCACGCACGAGCCGCTGGTGACCGACGTGGTCGATGATCGGGTCGGCGACCCGATCGCGAAATTGGAGGCACGCGAGCTGCTGATGCGGACGCTGATGCGGATGCCCGCGGCGTATCGCGAGCCGCTGATCCTGTTCCACGCGACCGGTGAGCCGACCCGCCGGATCGCCGAGATCCTCGGGATCACGGTCGACGCCGCCGAGCAACGGCTCCGGCGCGGCCGGGCGGCCCTGGCGAAGGAGGTCGAGCGGCTGTTGGGCGATGAACTATCCGAACGCGGGGGTCGGCGCAGCAGCAAGGAGATCGCGGGCGTCGCGATGGTCATGCCGCTGGGCGAGATCGATGGTGGCAACGGTTGGTGGAGCGGAGCTGGGGTGATGGCAATGGCGAGTGGAAAAAAGATCTTGGGGGCCGCGGCGCTGGCATTGGTGGTCGGCGCTGCGGTGGTGACGATCGATGCGACGAGCGCGGCGCGGACCGATCCCGAAGCCGCGGTGGTCTCGGCGCCGCACAAGCCGTGGCGGCGATCGGAGTCGTCCACGGCGGAGGTACAGCGCGCACGCGAACGCGCGGCCGATGCGCCGCAAGCACCGGCGCAGCCGGGACGCCAGCCCATGATCTCCAGTCGGCGCGACCTCGAGGTGTCCCAGCTCGGCGTGCGAACCACCATCAATCTGGCCGGTGGTGGCTCGCAGATCGCCGCCTTCCGCTCCGAGGATGGTTCGAGCGTCGAGTTGCGCACCGACGATCCCGCCGATCTCGCGCGAGCGCACGCGAAGTTCCCGCTGCGGCGGTCGCGATCGCTGCGCGGCCGCGTGCTCGACGTCGGCGGCAACGCAGTTCCCGGCGCATTCGTCGTCGCAGGCGGCGTGCGCTTCGACCTCGCCGATGCGCAGGAGCCCCATGTCGTGGCCGACGCGGCGACCCGAGCCGACCAGGACGGCGCATTCGAACTCGCGGTGGCCGAGCTCACCGACGTGGTCGCGTTCACCGACGCCTGCATGTCGCCGCCATCGGCGCTGGCACCGGGTCGAACGGTCACGCTCACCGTCTCGTGCGCGACGAGCCTGAGCGGTCGCATCGTCCGCGGCAAAGACGGGTTCGCTGGACGCATCGAGCTGTTCGCACCGCAGCGCACCGACACGGCATTCATCGCGCTCGAGACCGATGGTGACGGCCGGTTCGAGGTCCGGCCGGCGCCGTTCGGCGCGCTGCTTGCCGACGTGTCGGCGACGAGTGCGGGCGACGACATCCTCGGCCGTCCGATGCGTCGCGAGCTGGCCGTGATCGAAGGCGAGGCGAACGAGGTCGAGCTGGCGCTCGATCCGGGCCTCACGCTGTTGCTCTCGGCCGATCTGCGCGCCGCCCCCACGGGGTTCGCAATGGTCACCCATGTGCTCGCCGATGGGCACCACGCGTTCGCGACCGCCGAGCAGATCGAGGCCCTCGCCGTGCGTGTCGGGGAGCAGGCCGTGCGCATGCGGAGCTTTGGTGGCGCGGCGCCGCAGGCCGACCTCGGGCGCACCACCCAGTTCGACGATCTCGCGGCCGGGCCCTACACTGCCTGCGTGTCGCTCGACGACGGCGCACCGGTCTGCCGCACCGTCGAGCTCAGCCCCGAGCGCGAGGTCGAACCGGTCGTGATCGAGCTGTGATCGAGCTGCGATCGATCTGCGCCACCTCGCCTGGGGTCGACGATGGCGTGCACGATGCGTTCGTGGTGGTCGAGACCGACGCACATCCGTGCGGCGAGCAGCAGCGGCACCGCGAGCGCGCTCTCGACGGGGATTCGGCGCAGGGGCGGAGCTCGGAGCCATCCCCCGACGTGTCGAGCGCGTGACGCTGCGAGCACGCGCGCGACGGATGCATCACGGCCGGTCTTCGACGCGCAGCACCACGCCGGCGTCGCCCAGCGCGAACACCCGCCCGCGACCGTCACCGAAGACATGGCGCAGGCTGCGTTGCTCCGGCGCGACCGCGGTCCACGTGAGGCCGTCGTCGCGGGATCGCATGAGCCCGGCGGCGCCGGTGATGAACCACTCGCCGCGGGTCGCGTCGGCGTACACGCCCGTCCAGGGCTCGGTCGTTCCGGTCGCGGCGGGCGACCAGGTCTTGCCGTCGACCGAGCGCAGCACCATGCCGTGTTCGCCGACGGCGATCGCGAGCACCGAGCCCGCGGCCGAGCGACCGATGAAGCCGCCGTACAGGTACTCCGTGGTGCCGGCGTCCTGGCGCGACCAGGTCTTGCCGCGATCGGGACTGCGCAGGATGACGCCCTGGCCACCGACCACGAGCAGCTCGTCGCCGAGGCCCGAGATGTCGAAGCGGTTGCCGTCGTCGCGCCGAAGCAGCTTGCCCAGGGGTGTGCGCTTCCAGGTCTTGCCGCCGTCGAACGACGAGCGCAGCACGTCGCGATCGATGCCGTGGATCGCCCGCGCATCGCCCCACAGCGACCAGCAGCAGTCGCCGCGCGCAGGGTCGACGACCTTGGTCCAGCGCGTGCCGTCGTCGGTGCCCCGCCACACGCTGCCCTCGCCCGCGACGATGATCGCGTCGTCGGGGGTGACCACCACGTCGGTGCAGCACGCGACCAGGCCGCGACGATCCGTGCCCGGCGACAGCAGCTCCCAGGTGCCATCGCGGCCGCGCAGCACCGCGTGGGCGAGGGCCGCGTAGATGGTCGCGCCATCGGCCGACAGCGCCCCGCCCCACAGCGGCTCGCGCGCGCCGCCGTCGAGCAGCGCCCAGCTCTCGCCCTGATCCATCGAGTGCATCAGTGCGCCCGAGTCGCCCGCCGCGAACACCTCGCCGTCGGCCGCGACCCACAGCGCGCGTTTGGCCAGGCTGTACGGCGCCTGCATCTGCGCGCTCTGCTCGGAGCTGGCCCAGCTTGCGCCACCGTCGATCGAGCTGAGCACGTCGTAGCCGTCGCCGGCGAGCAGCACGCGCGGGCGATCGCTGCCGGGACGCGGAATCGTGGCGATGACCGGCGGGCCGATGAGCCGCGTCGACAGGTCCTGCCACAGTTCCACCCGCGATGGCGTGCGTCCGAGCGCCACGAATAGGTCCGGCCGATGCGGGTGGGTGTTGCGGCCTGTGATCACGAATCCACTCGCATCGACGTGCAGGTGCTCGAAGTGATCGTGCGGCGGCGCGGCGCGGGCGATCGCTCGCCACGACGCGCCGTCGTCATCGGTGACCCACAGCAGGCGCGAGACCAGCACCCACAGCTCGCCGGTGCGGTTCGAGCCGAGCCCCTCGACCGCCGCATCGGCGAACGTCAGCGCGCGGAGCTGCTCGGCTTCGGTCGGTTCGCGGGGTGGCAGCAGGATGTCGTCGCGGGGCATGCCCCGGAAGCGATCGCGACCACGATCGCGATCGTCGGCGAGCGGCGGCAACGAGGGCATCGCGACCGCGCGCCAGGTGTCGCCGCCGTCGTCGCTGCGAACGATCGTGCCGGCGGCACCGCCCGCGAAGATCTGCGACCCGTTGCCGGCCAGGTGTGCGAGCGCGTTCTTCGTGCCGGTGCCGAGCGCGGTCCAAGTCGCACCGGCGTCGGTCGACCGCAGCACAGTGCCCGCGTCACCGGCGACGAAGAACGCGCCCGACGGTGCCCGCCACGCGGCCGAGAGTGTCGCGGTGGTGTCGACCGGGACCACCGTCCAGTGAACGCCGCGATCCTCGGAGCGCACGATCGTGCCGCCGGCACCGACGGCGATCACCTGCCCCACATCGTCACCCGTGATCCCGCCGAAGCGCGCAGTCGTCAGCGCGGGATGCAGCCGCGTGACCTCGGCACGGACTGCGGGCGCGAGCACGGGTGCGACCACCGGCGTGGGCGTAGCGACCCGCGGATCCGCGCCGGGCTCCGCGACCGGATCCGCGCCGGGCTCCCGCGGCGCAATCGCAGGCGCCTCCCCACTCGAGCACGCGAGCAGTGTCGCAAGTGCGAGCGCGATACGGCGGCCGATCGCCATCGCCCGAGCGTAGCAGCCGGCATGCGCCCGCGGTACGCCCGGCCGTTCCCGCCGCACGTCAGGCTGGGTTCAGCACGATGTCATCGATGCGCGAGCCCTCGAACTGCTCGCGCGGCGCGGCCAGAGCAGCTGGACCTCGTCGTGCGCGAGGCCGAAGGCCGCGGCTGGCTCACCACGCTGTGCGAGGGCCTCCGCACGGCGACGGTCCGCGTGGGCGAGCCGACGGACACACCCGATCCGCGTCATCGACGTGCGCGTCGCTCATCGCGGGCTCGACCGCTTGCCCGGGGCGGTGCCGTTCTGCACCGGGGCGTCGGCGACCGCAAACGCCCCGGGCTCGAGGGCCTCGCCGCGATCGAGCGCGTCGCGGACCACGGCGAGGACCTGCTCGTCCCGCGCTCGCTGTGCGTCGCTGCGCTTGCGCAGCGAAGCGACCGGGCCGGCCACCCGAGGATTTCTCGCGAGCGCATCGGCATGTCGAGCCATGAACGCCCAGTACAGCGGCGTGATCGGGCAGTCGCGCTTCGGATCGAAGGCACATCCGTCGCAGTAGTCGCTCATCTTGTGGATGTACGCGGCGCCGCAGACGTAGGGCTTGGTCGTCATCAGTTCGCCGACCGCGAACGATCCCATCGCGAGCACGTTCGGCTCGACGACCCAATCGAATGCGTCGACGTAGGCGGCCCAGAACCAGTCGGTGAGCTCGCGCGGGCTCACGCCCAGGAGCGTCGCGAAGTTGGCGAGCACCATGAGGCGTGTGATGTGATGGCTCCACCCGTCGCGCCAGACATCGGCGACGACGCCGTCCAAGCAAGCGAGACCCGACCTGCCTCCCCAGTACGCCGGCGGCAACCCTGCGCTCGCGCCGAGCGTCGAGGGCGAGGCGCCGCCATCCACCCGTGAGTCCCGCGTTGGCCACGGCTCGCCCCGCCACCGCGCGAAGCCACCGTCGCCGGCACCGGGATCGATCGCATGCGCCGTCGCGGTGCGGCGAAAGCCATCGGTCTCGCAGTGCACGTGGCGCACGAACTCGCGCCAACCGAGGATCTGCCGCACGAAGCCCTCGCGGCACGAAAGCGGCAAGCGATCGTCGGTCGCCACCTCCGCGACGACCCGCGCCGGCAGCAGGCGATGCACGTTGAGCAGCGGCGAGATCCGGGTGTGGAACAGCCCGGCCGAAGTCGTGCTCATCGCATCTTCGAACGGCCCGAAGTGCGGCAGGCACTCGCGCTTCGCCCACGCCCACATGCGCTCGGCATCCGCGGCCGTCGTCGGCCATGCGCCGATGTCGAGCGTGCCTGGATGGTGTGCGAATCGCTCATGGACGAGCGCTTCGACCTCCTTGCTGATCGCGTCGGGCTCGAATCGCGGCAGCGTGGGTGACGGCGGCTCGCCGCGCCAAGGCCGGCGATTCTCCGCATCGAAGCTGTACTTGCCGCCGACGGGCTTTCCACCCTGCATGAGCAACCCGCTCGCCTGGCGCACGTGTCGATAGAACGCATCCATGCGCCACGGCGGCTGGGGCTGCGCGCGCAGGAAGTCCGCGCGCGACGTGAGCCACCCTGCATGCGGCACGCTGTGAATCCGCCCGCCGTCGACGAGCGGGGCGAGCTCGGCACGGAGCTCGCGTTCGGCCGCTTCCATCATCATCAGTGGCGCACTGCGGCGAAGTGCGTCGGTCTCGTCGAGAAATCGCGCCAGCGCGTCGGCGTACCCGCCGGACGCGACGAGGTAGCGCACCGCGACCCCACGCCGCGCTTGCTCGAGCGCGAAGTGTCGCTGGTTGGCGAGCACGAACCCGAGCTTCGCCTTGTGGTACGGCCGTCGCGCGGCCTTGTGTGGCGCCTCGATCAGCACGAGCCCGAGCTCGCGCGGATCGGTCTGCGCCAGTGGCCCCACGTCCGCGGTGAGCTGATCGTAGGGCGCGTAGATCCAGCGCCGGCCGCTCGGGTCCACGGATGCAGTGGCGAGCGCGTGCAAGAACTCTCTCATGGGCTTCGTTGTACGCCGGTTCGTCGTACGCCGCGTCGTGCCGACGTCGGCCTGCGCTGGCCGCGATCACGGCGGAGTTCGAGGCCGAGGTCCGACGGACGAGCGTGACGAGCTGCGACGCCTTCGCCGCGAGGGCGGCGGTGGACGATCATGAAGCCTGGGCGAAATCCCAGGCTTCGCCGCTGCGCAGTGTCATTTCCTGCGGCTTTCGCCCGCTGTGCCCTACGCAGATCGCTCGATGCGACACGCACCTCCGCGGCCGCACGCATCGGCACCGTCGCTCACAGCAAAGCCGGCAACCCCCGAATTGGGGCGGAACTTCGCGCCCGGGATTCGCAACGCTCTGGTCGACGACGATGACCACGCGCGCTCGATCCACGCTCCTCGCTGCTCTCGCTTCGCTCGCCCTCGCTTCGTGTGACGAAGGTGAAGGGCGAGGTTCTGCCGGTGGCGTTGGTGTCGGCATCGACGACGCATCGCCAGGCGACGATCTCTCGTCGCGTGATCTCGACGGCGTGTTCGAGGCGATCGCCGACGAGTACGACGTGCCGATGCCCCTGCTGCAGGCAATCGGCCACGTGGAGACGCGCTGGGAGATGATCGAGGGCGCCGAGGAGATCGACGGGCGCGAGGTCGCGTTCGGCATCATGGGCATGCGTGGTGCGCGGCTCGACGAGGCCGCCGATCTCGCGGGGCTCGATCCCGAGAGGGTGAAGTCCGATCGCGTCGCGAACATTCGCGCCGCGGCGGCATGGCTCGACGAGCGCGCGACCGAGAAGCAGATCGAAGATCGCAGCGACATCGGCGCGTGGGCCGACGTCGTCGCCGAGTGGAGCGATCTGCCGCAAGAGTGGGCGAAAGCCGCGTACGTCTACGTCGAGGTCTATCCGCGCATGCGCGAAGGCGCGATCGAGGTCGACGACAACGGCGATGTCCGTGGCGAGCTCGAGCCCATCGAGGTCTACCCCAACTTCACCGTGCCGCCGCCGGAACCGGCACTGCAGGCCGGTCCCGACTACGAGCTGTCGCTGTGGCGGCCGTCGCCGAACTTCAGCTCGCGACCGGCCGGCAACGCAGGCAAGCGCGCGATGATCATCATCCACACCTGCGAAGGTGCGTATGTCGGCTGCTACTCGTGGCTCGCCAACGCGCAGTCGGGCGTGAGCGCGCACTACGTCGTCAACTCGACCGGCTCGGAGATCACCCAGCTCGTCAACGAGTCGAAGAAGGGCTGGCACATCAGCGCGAGCTACAAGTGCTCGCTCAACGACAACCACGACTGCGGGCGCAACGGCAGCAGCAGCAACAACTTCACCGTCGGCATCGAGCACGCGGGCTTCGGCAATCAGGCGTCGTGGGATCCGGGCCTGATCGATGCTTCGGCGCGGCTCGTCTGCAACATCGCACGCGACAACGGCATCCCGATCGACGACGTGCATGTCGTCGGTCACGGTCGGCTGCAGCCGCACAATCGCACCGACCCCGGCCCGAACTGGCCGTGGCAGGAGTACCTCGAGCTCGCGCGGGCGCACTGTGACGAGACCCCCGAGCCGGAGCCGATGCCGGAGCCCGATCCGGATGCGGGTCCCGGCCCGGTACCGACCGAGATCCTCATCGACAGCAGCAACACGAACAACGATCAGGACCTGGGCTGGGTCGCGATGAGCGACCAGTGGACGGTGACCAGCGCGACCGCGGGCTTCCACGGCACGAGCTACGCATTCGGCAGCACGACCGCCGGCTCGGATCCGGCGACGTTCTGGTTCCACCTGCAGCAGGCGACGACGCGCACGATCGACGCATGGTGGACCGCCGGCACCAACCGCACCACCGCTGCGAAGTTCACCGCGTTCGACGCCAGCGGCGTCCAGGTCGGCACCACGTCGGCCGACCAGACCAAGAACGGCAAGCAGTGGAAGACCCTCGGCACGTTCCAGTTCTCCGCGGGCTGGAACAAGATCCAGCTGTCGCGTACCAACCTCGGCAGCAAGGTCGTGATCGCGGACGGCATCCGCGTCCGCTGAGCTGCGGAAGGCGCCGGCGGTCCCGACGGCTACATGGAAGCCGTGCTCGTGGAGACGATGCGCGCGAACGCGGCGAGCATCGGCGCGAACCTCACGGGCTCCTCGCAGCGACACATCTCACCTGACAACCTCGCGCATGGGGTCGTGAGGCCGACTTGCGAATGCGCCATGGTAGTTCAACGCCCTGGAGGCGTTGGCGTGAGGATGAGACGAATGGTCCGTGCGTGCGCGCGGCGTTGCTTCGCCGTCGCCCAGGTGTCGACCATCGGCTGCGCGTCGATGCGACCGTCGGCGACGCCGTGGGCGACGAGCCCCTGCACGATCGACCTGGCCTCGGCTTCGACCTCGGCTTCGCCGACGCCCGCGGTTCTCACGTGGACGCCCACGCCGAGTCGGGGATGCGCCCGCAGGAAGTCAGCTGCCCGTGCGAGCGCGCGCTCGGAGGCGGCGGTCGGGCCGCCACCGACTGTCGTGACCGAGAGCGGCGTTTCGAAGACGAGCTCCTTGCGCATCCGGTCGACGGCGACTCCTACTTTGCCCCCCGGTTCGGGACAACCGTCGGTATCGTCGTGGCCGTCGTAGGTCTCGCCAGCGTCCGGGCAAGCATCGTCGAGCACACCAAATCCGTCGCGATCGGTGTCGGCGTCGACGTCCGCCGTCGTCGCGATCCAGTGCAACGAATGCCCCTCGCCGCTCAGCCGGGCATCTCCCACCAGCAGGCCGACGATCTGGTTGTTGCGGCAGTGCGAGCACCAGCGCAGCTGTGGCACGGCACAGCGCTCGATGCCGAGCAGCCCGGCGACCCCGCCGGCGCTATCCAGCGCCCAGCGCAGCTCGGCACGACCGTCGAGTTCGTGGGCGTCGCGGCACTGGCCGGCGCTGCAGTCTTGCACGAGCACGCGATAGTCCGTGTGCATGGTGCCGAGCAACGCCTCGGGATCGTCGCAGGCGATCGCCCGGGCCAGGGGCTCGCACACCGCCGGGGCTGAACCGCAAACGCGCGACGCAGCGGCGTCGCATCCGACCGGGCACCGCCGGGCCAACGCGGGTTGCACCGCGACCTCGGCGTCGGGCTCAGCGACCGGCACCACGGCCGCGGGGAGTCGCTCGAGCGCCGCCGTAGCCGGGGGCACGTTGGACCGGCACGCCGTGGACGCGAGCAGCCACGCGGCACACCCGGCGCGGCGCATGGCGGCGCGCAGCGTCAAGACGCCGACCGCTTGCCCCGGGCGATCCAGGTGACTCCGGCGCCGAGCATGAACCCGACGGCGACGACGGCGATCGTCAACCCCTGCGAGACCTCCATCTCGTCCCACACGCGCTGACCCACCACGGCGAATCCCAGACCCGTGAGCAGGCCAAAGGCGATGGCGGTGGCGACTGGGTTGTTGGGCTTGTTCTGCGTCATCGGCCACCCGAGCATCGCACCGTACCGCGCGACGGTCTGCAATGGTTCCTCACGCTGGCACTTCGCTCCAGAGGCAGCGGCTGGTCGCCTGCGCCGCTTCTGGCGGGAACACGTACGTGGCGAGGTTGCTGGCCGTCTCCACCGTCTCCACGAGTGCGATCGGCGTGTGCGTGAGGCCGCCGCGGGCTGCGACCGCGGCTTCGTCCACGCGCTGCTGGGAGGCTTGACGCGGGTCTTTGCGGCCTGGGCTCGATCAATGGCGCGGCGGAGGCGTGCGCTGCCCTCTCCGGCGGACGAATGCGACGCCGCAGCCGATCACGGCGGGCCGATCACATCGCCGTCCCCCGCCTCGATCCCATCGAGCACGACTCCACCCGTCGAGCTCCAATACCGGTTGTCGTGCAGCACCGGCGCATGCGGGCTGCCGGTGCTCACCGCCTGTCGCTTCACCACATTCCCCTCGCCGTCGTTGACGAACACGTTGTGATGCACGACGCAGGTGTCGTCGACCCCATCCATGCCGGTCGCATCGCCGTACCAGAAGTCGACGATGGCCGCGGACGCGGCGAGGCGCACGTCGTTGTCGTGGATCTCGATGTTGGCGGGCGCGACGAAGTTTGGATCGAGGATGAAGCCCCACGTCTGCGTGCCGCGCACGACATTGTCCGCGGCGACCCAGTCGTGGGGTGCGAACTGCTCGCCCGGGCCGATGTACACGTGCACGAAGGCCCCGTTGCCGCCGGGCTCGTCGACGTCGTTGTGCAAGATGGCGAGGTTGCGCGGCGCCGTCGCCTGGGTCTCGCCGCCCGAGAGATAGATCGTGTGGTCGAGCAGCGACCCCGAGCCGTTGCCGTGGAAGTCGTTGCCGACGATGCGCAGGCCGTCGACGTCGCCGTGCACGCTCACGACGCCGTTGCCGTACTGGTCCATCCAGCCGGTGAGGACGAGGCCCCAGATCTCGAGATCGCGCGTGACATTGCCCCCCACGGCCTCGATCGTGAACGCGTTGCCACCGGTGTCGCCGTCGGGCGTGCCGGGGCCGACGATCGTTGCGCCGCGATGCGACGCGGCGCGGAGGGTGATGTGCGGCGGCAGCAAGGGGCGGTCGCCGTAGCTGCTGTAGATCTCCGTCGTGTAGCCGTCGTGGATCCCATCGAGGAACACGACCTCGGTGTCCTCGGGGATGGCCTCGATGTGCGCGTCGACGCGGTGCCACGCGGTGGCGATCGTCATGCCGTCTTGGGCATCGTCGCCCGCGGGGCTGACGTAGCGGACGTTCTGCCGCGGCGTGTACGACGGTGGCGTGTCGCCGCCGGTCGTTTCGCCGGTGGACGTGCCAGCGCTCGAGGTGCCCGCGCTCGAGGTGTCCGCGCTCGAGGTCGAGGTCGATGTCGATGCGACGCTGGACGTCGACGTCTCGGTGCTCGCGACCGTCGTCTCGCCGCGTGTCGTGCTGCCGCCGTTGGAGGCTGATGCGTCGTGCGCGTCAGGTGTGCACGCATGCACCGCGACGAAGAGAACCACGCCACTGCGATGCACGGCACGATCGTACCATCGACGGCGTTCGCCGCCGTCGCTCGCGTGGGCGCGGATCGTATCCGGGCCCATCGGCCTCCGCCCGCGCCCGGCGAGCGCGTGCCGGTCGAGCCGGTGGCGCCCGCGCACGACGCCGACCTCGCGGTCTCGCGCGCGCCGCTCGTGCGCGCGCCCGCGGAAGCGCCGCTCGGGTCCACGGCCGCAGCGGCGGTCGCGTCCAAGGACGCTCTCATCTGCCTCGTCGTACGCCGGCCTTTCGCGCGCCGCTTCGAGCCGACGTCGGCCTGCGCTGGCCGCGAGCTGCCGTGGGCGGCGTGACGGGCAGCGGGAGCATCGGCTCGATCAGCTCGCCGAGCGCGTCGACGAACAGCCGCACCTTGGCCGCGAGATGCGTGCGACTGGGAAACACTGCATACACGGGCGTCGTGAGCGCGGGATCGTGACCGAACAGGACCTCGAGCTCGCCGCGCTCCACCGCTGGTCGACACACGAGCCCGGGCACGCGCGTGATGCCGACGCCGGCCACCGCCGCTTCACAGGCGACCTCGAGATCGTTCACGACCAGGGTGGGCTCGATGCGCGTCCGCACCCCGAGCAACTCCCACTGCTCGATCCTCCGCGTGCCGACGAAGCGCGCCTGGGCCATGGTGTCGCGCTGCGGGTGTCCGTGGGTCGAGAGGTAGCGGGGACTCGCCACGAAGTACACGTAACCCACGCCGAGCTTGTGGACCGCGAGCGTCGAGTCCTGCAGCTTCCCGATGCGAATCGCGATGTCGAAGCCCTCCTCGACCAGCTCGACGCGCCGATCGGCGAGCACGAGCTCGACGCGAACCCGGGGGTAGCGCGACAGGAAGCTCGCGACCACCGGCGCGAGGTAGCGCCGCCCGTAGAGCACGGGCGTCGACACCCGGAGCACGCCGGAGGGCTCGGACTGTCGCTGCTGCACCTCGCGATTGGCGTCTTCGACCTGCGCCGCGATCGCGCTGCACTTCTCGGCGTAATGTGCCCCCGCGTCCGTCGCTCGCAGGCGCCGCGTCGTTCGCTCGAGCAGCCGCACCCCGAGCTGCATCTCGAGCTTCGCGATGCGCTCGCTCGCGGTCTGCTTCGTGATGCCGAGGTGTCGCGCCGCGCCGGTGAAGCTCCCCTCGCGCACCACCGCCGCGAACAAGATCATGTCGGCCGGTGAGATCATGCGATCGTCAAGGTATTCCTGACAAAGAGTCGGAGCAATGCCGGATTGTCGAACCGGCCATCGACGCCCAGGCTGGGAGCACCATGAACGACAAGCTCATCGTCGTCGCCGGCGCCAGCGGCAAGCTCGGCCGCCTCATCATCGAAGCAGTGGCCAAGGAACCATCGGCGCGTGTGCGTGCGCTGGTCCGCGACAAGTCCAAGCTCGCACTCGCGGGCGCAGGGAACGTCGAGGTGCAGGAGATCGACGTCGCGAACGCCGACCCCGCCGCCCTGGCCAACGCCGTGCGCGGCGCATGGGCCGTGATCTCCGCGTTGCAGGGAGGGCCCGACATCATCGTCGACGCACAGCTCGGACTGCTCGAGGCGTCGAAGGCGGCCGGCGCCCGGCGCTTCATCCCCTCGGACTTCTCGTTCGACTTCTTCTCGCTCCCCGAGGGCATCAACGTCAACTCCGACTGGCGGCGGACGTTCGCCACGCGGGCGCAGGCGCAGGTCGGACCGAGCTTCGAAGTCGTGCACGTCATGCAAGGAATCTTCGCGGACGCGTACGTGCTCGGCTTCCTCGGTCTGCTCGACGCAGAGGGCCGCGTCATTCGCTACTGGGGCGACGGCAAGACCCCGATCGATTGGACGACCTGGGAGGACACCGCGCGATTTACCGCTGCGGCAGCGCTCGACGATCGCAAGGTGCCCGAGCAGCTCTTCGTCCGCGGCGATCGCATGGACGTGTTCGGCTTCGCGAAGACGTTCTCGATGGTGCATGGTCGCGAGCTCGCCACCGAGTGCCTGGGCACGCTCGACGACCTCGCTGCCGAGACCGGACGTCGGCTCGCGCAGGAGCCGGGCAACATGTTCGCGTGGCTCCCGCTGATGTACGCACGCGGCGTGTTCGGTGGGCAGGCGCTGCTCGGTCCGCTGCTCAACGACAGGTATCCGCAGATCGTCCCCGAGACGGTGGCCCAGGCGATGGCCCGCGGCGCCATCGGACGCCCGGAGACGAGGACGCCATGACCACTCGCAATGTCGTCGCCGCGACCGCACTCGCGGCATCCCGAATGGCCGCGGGCTTCCGCACGCGAAGCCTGCGCCACGGATCGACCATCCCACTCGATCCATTTCTCAACGTCGACGAGTTTCACATGTCGACCCCGACGTTTCCGCCCCATCCTCACGCCGGTTTCTCGGCGGTCACATACATGTTCGAAGCGTCGGACGGTGGGTTCATCAATCGCGACAGCCTGGGCGACCGCTCGCGAATCGAGCCGGGCGCCATCCACTGGACCCAGGCGGCGCGAGGCATGCTGCACGAGGAGATACCGGAGCACCCAGGCATCGACTGCCACGGGTTGCAGATGTTCGTGAACCTCCGCCGCGCCGACAAACAGGCGGCTCCGCGGGCGTTCCACGTCGCGCGCGAACACGTTCCGGAGTGGAGAGCCGATGGCGCGCGTGTCCGCGTGCTGGCGGGCCGGTGCGGCGACGTGGAATCGCCCCTGGTCGACCTGCTCACGGATGCGCTGCTGCTCGACGTGCAGCTCGACCCCGGGGCACGCGTCTCCCTGCCGGTGCGGCCCGACCACAACATCTTCGCGATGGCGATCGCCGGCGAGGGCTTCGCGGATGAGCGCGGCGCAACGCTCTCGGCAGAGCCGGGCTCCGATCGCCATGCGGTCGGCTACGATCACGGCGGCAACACCGTGACGTTCACGACCCAGGGGCGGGCGCTGCACCTGGTGATCGGCGGTGGCACGCCGATCCGTGAGCCGGTGGTGTTCGGCGGCCCTTTCGCCATGACGAGTGCCGCGGACGTCGCAGAAGCGTTCGCGCGCTACGAGCGGGGCGACATGGGGCAGCTCGACGCTTCGTTCACCGCGCGCTGAGCCTTGGTCGCGTTCCATCATGCGACGACCTGGAGTTCTGCGGTGGAGCGCGAGCGGTTCGGCGAGGCGGCCTGTGGTCGTCGACGCGGCGGTCGGGGTCGAAGATCTCGCCTGCCGCGAGCTACGGGGAACTCCGGCGCGTCGCGGTGGTCGGGGAGAGAACATGCAGCGCTGGAGCTTTCCGCTCGTGTTGGCCGCGTGCACCAGCTTCGTCGAGCCCGACCCGCTCGTGCTCGCGGAGCCCGCGGTGCCTCCGCGCGTGCCGGTCGAGCGCGTGCCGGTCGAGCTCGTGGCGCCCGCGGACGATACCGACCTCGCGGTCTCGCGCGCGCCGCTCGTGCGCGCGCCCGCGCAGGGCATCCCGAACGACGCGCGCATCGAGCTCGCGCGGCGTGCGTGCTACGGCGCGTGTCCGATCTACGACGTGGTGCTCACCGCCGACGGCGTGGTGCGCTTTCACGGCCGACACTTCGTCGCGCAGCACGGCGACCGCGAGGCGAAGATCACGACCGCAGCGTTCGCGAAGCTCTGGCGGCGCTTGGTCGCGCAGGACATCGCCGGGCTGCCCACCGCGTCCTCCGAGAGCGGCCCCGCGGACTGCGAAGAGCTGCGCACCGATCATCCCAGCGCGATCGTGACGCTCACTGCTACCGACGTCGACGCGCGCGTGTTCGACGACCATGGCTGTCGCGGCAACGAGCGCCTCGAAGCCTTCCGCAAGCTCGAGGACCGCATCGACGCGGTTGCCGGTACCGCGCGTTGGGTCGGGCGCTGCCGCACCGAGATCTGCCCGCGCTGAAGCGGGCGTCGAGCTGCCCGGCAACCCCCGTGGGCCTCGCGTGGCGTCCCCGCGGTGACGCCCTGGTCGTCGCGACGGGCGGGGCCAACGCGACACGGCATCGCGTGCTGCGGTTCGCCGCCACGTCCCCCGGTGGGTGACCTGCGACGGCCATCCTGGTAAGGGATCGGCCCGATGCCGCCGATGCCCTCGCGCCCGACGATCCCGGTGCTCCTCGTGTTGTCGGCCGGGTGCGCGCCGCTGGTCCCCTTCGGTGACGACGTCGGCACCGACGGCTCGTCGAGCGCGGACAGCAGCGCCGGTGGCGAGGTCGATGGCGGCGACGATGCGCGACCGACTGGCGAGGTCGGCGGTGAGGTCGGCGGTGAGGTCGGTGGCGAGGTCGGCGGCGATGTCACCACCGGCGTGGCGGCCTTCTGTGGCGATGGCTTCGTCGATGGCGACGAGATCTGTGACGACGGCAACGCGATCCCCGGCGATGGCTGCGAGCCCGATTGCACGAACACGCCGGGCCTCCTGGTGTGGTCGCAGACCTTCGACGGCGGCGGCGACGATCGAGCGCGCGACGTGGCGGCATCGATCGAAGGCGACGTGCTGGTGGTCGGCAACCTCGCGACGGCGAGCGACGACGCCTGGGCGCAGCGCATCACCGCCGATGGTGGCAACGCCGCCGCGGCGCTGCTCGACCTCGGTGACGACGAATACGCCACCTCGGTGACCGTGGCCGCCGACGGCTCGGTATGGGTCGCGGGCGCGAGCATGGGCGACGATCGCGGGCTGGTGATGCGCTGGGACGAGGATCAGTTCACGCAGTTCGACGGCGGACCCGAGGACCTCGCGACCGGCACCGTGTTCGCCAGCACCACCGCCGAGGGCTTCGCGATCATTGCGAACACCGGTGGCTTCAATAGCCTCGGCATCGCCGCGCCGCGCTTCGACGCGACCGGCGCCTTGCTCGGCGACGCCATGCTCGCCGATGCCGTCTTCATCGGCGCTGCAATCCCCGCCGCCGACGGTGGCACGATCCTCACCGGCAACGCGTTCGGTGGCATGGGCATGCCCTCGACGATCTGGCTCGGTTCGCTGACCGCCGACGGCGGCACCGGCTTCAGCAGCTCGTTCGAGGCCGATCCGGGCATGAATGCCCGCGTGCGCGGCCTCGCGATCGCCCCGGACGGTCGCATCGCAGGTGTCGGCACCATGGGCCCGCCGGGGGAGATGGGCCAGCAGGACCGCGGCTGGATCTGGTGGTGGACGCCCGATGGCGTGCCCGACGGCAACGGTCCGCTCGACATCGGCGGTGCGGCTGCACGTGCGAGCGCGGTCGTCTTCGGCAACCACGGCATGGTCGTCGGCGGCACCACGATCCTGCTCGACGATGGCTTCGTCGCCGGCCTCGACGACGCCGGCAATGCGCAGTGGGCCTACGCCCTGAGCGGCGATCTCGGCCTCGAGGACGGCATCACCTCGCTCGCGGTGGTGCCCGGGGTCGGCATCGCCGCGGTCGGCTGGGTCGCCCAGATCGGCACCGGCGAAGACGCGTGGGTCGGACTCTTCACCGACTGACGGGTTGCTCAGGGCGCGACGAACAGGCGCTCGCGATAGAACCGCAGCTCCGCGATCGACTCGCGGATGTCATCGAGCGCGCGGTGGCTCTCCGACTTCTTCGGCGCCTCGAGCTTGGGATACCAGCGCCGCGCGAGCTCCTTGATGGTGCTGACGTCGACCAGCCGGTAGTGCAGGTGGGCCTCGAGTGTCGGCATGTGCCGCAGCAGGAAGCGGCGATCCTGCCAGATGGTGTTGCCGCACAGCGGCGCCTGCCGTGGGCCGCAGTGCTGGTCGATGAACGCCAGCGTCTGCGCCTCGGCATCGACCAACGACACCGTCGAGGCCTTGACCGCCGCGGTGAGGCCACTGTCACCGTGGTGCTGGGTGCACCACTCGTCCATCGCGTCGAGCACCGCGTCGCTCTGGTGGATCACCAGGTCGGGGCCCTCGGCGATGATGCCGAGCTCGGCGTCGGTGATGATCGTCGCGATCTCGAGGATCGCACAGTGGTCGGGATCGAGGCCCGACATCTCGAGATCCATCCACACCAGGGGAGCGTTCACGGCGATCCGCGATCTACCTTGGTTGTCGCGCCGGTGTCACGCGCCGATGTCGATGATCACGGCTTGCCCAGCAGCTTCGCGATCGCCTGTCGTACCCACGCCGGGTGATCCGAGAGACCGGCTGCGTCGTCGCGCGGTGCGACCACGCGCAGCACCAGGTGATCCTGGGGATCGCTGGGCTCGGCCGGACGCTTGCGAAGCCCCACGGTCACCTCGCCGATGCAGTCCTCGCAGCGGGGGATCTTGCCCTGCAGCCGCGAGTACGCCCGCGTGACGTCGGCGTGGGTCACCTCGACGTCGTCGGTCATCTCGAGTGGATAGCCCGAGGGGTCGAGCTCGGCCAGCCGCGTCATGCGATAGGCGAGGCCGTGCAGCAGGTAGGTCGCTCGCTGCAGCTCCTGCTCGTCGAGCGGCAGGCCGTCGAGCTCGAGATCCGCGCTGCCGAAGCGCCGCATGCCGCGGGTGGTCAGGCGGATGAACGGTGCGCCGTGGCGTGGATCGGGGAACGGCACCACCGCGACCTGGTCGGCGACGTTGCCGAGCCCGGCCTGCAAGCGCCGGCGCGTGAAGGCCTCGACGCCCATGGTCTCGCCGGTGTCGGGATCGTGGATGAGCGCGCCGGTCTCGCTCGCCAGCAGGCGCACGAGGGTCTGCAGCAGTCGCAAGCCGCGGACGGCCCGCTCGTTGCGGTAGTCGGCGCGGAGCAAGATGCCGCGGCGGTGGGTTGCCAGTGCGGCGCGCTCGTCGTCCTCGAGCTCGCGCGTGAGCACGGGATCGGCGAGCGCGCCCTCGGACACCGCGGCCCGTCGAGCGCTCGCATCGAGTCCCTCGATGTACAGGCCCAGCAGATCGCGGGGGTGATTGCCCGGACGCAGGCGTGGGTCGCCCTGGGGGTCGAGGCTGATCAGCTCGCGCAGCACGCCGACCTCGGCATCCTGGGTGTCGCCGCCGAGCTTGGCGTCGACGAGCGCGGTGAGCTGCTCGCGGGTCGGCACCTTCACGTCGTCGGTGACGAGCAACACGTAGGCCAGCGACGTGCGATCGGCGAACACCACCGACTCGGGCGCGTCGGTCTTGCGCGCCGGGTCGGCCGGGGCCGGTGTCGCGACCATCGAGGGCGGCGGGCCGGTGTCGCTGGTGGCCTCGGGCTTGTTCGAGCAGGCGGTGGCCACCAGCAGCGATGCGAGCAGGGTTCGGTGCATGGTCACGCGTCGGTCCCGAGGCGGGTCAGCAACGATGCCACGAGCGTGGGCTCGACGTTGCCACCCGAGAGGATCACGCCGACGTTGCGGCACGACGCCGGCAAGGCGCCGGACAGCACCGCCGCGAGCCCGGCCGCGCCCGAGGGCTCGACCAAGAGCTTGCCGTGGACGAGCAGGGCCACCAGCGCGTCGGCGAGCTGCTCGTCGACCACGCGCAGGCAGCCGGCGAGCTCGCGCTGGGCGATCGCGAAGTTGAGCTCGCCGACCTGCACTGGCTTGAGGCCGTCGGCGAGCGTCGCGGCCGGCTCGACGCGCACGCGCGCGCCCGCTTCGATGCTCGCCGCCATCGCGTCGCAGCCCTTGGGCTCGACCGACCACACCTTCGTCGTGGTGCCGCGGCACACCACGCACGCGCCCGCGAGCAGGCCACCGCCGCCGACTGGCACCACCAACGCGTCGAGCTGCACGCCGTGCTCGCGCTCGCACTGCTCGAGCAGCTCGAGCGTCGCGGTGCCCTGGCCCGCGATGATGTCGGGGTCGTCGAAGGGGGGCACGATCACGCCGCCGGTGCGCTCGGCGATCGCCAACGCGGCCTCGTAGCGCGCGGTCGAGGTCGTACCCGCGAGCACGACCTCGGCACCCAGACGTCGCACCGCCGCGAGCTTCACCGGCGGCGCATCGGTGGGCATCGCGATCGCGGCCGGCACGCCGAACTCGCGCGCGGCCCAGGCCACCGCCTGCGCGTGATTGCCCGAGCTGTAGGTGACGAGCCCGCGGGCGCGTCGCGCAGGATCGATTCGCATCGCGGCATGCATCGCACCGCGGGCCTTGAAGGCACCGATGCGCTGCAGGTTCTCGGCCTTGAAGAACAGCGAGCGACCGCTGCGCTCGTCGAGCGCGGGCACGCGCACCACCGGGGTGTGGACGATGCGCCCGTGCAGACGGGTCGCGGCTTCGCGCACGTGCTCACGCTGGAGATCGAGATGGGGGGCGGACATCCTGGTGCGGGAAGGCTACCGCGTGGGTCCACGCACCGACGGGGCGGATGCCGGGACGCCGTTCCCTCGCAGGCGAGGAATCCGAGCTTGATTCGTTAGCAATCAAAGGATTATCCTGCCTCGATGGGCATCACATCGTCGCTGCGCCGTCATCATGCCCTCGTTTTCGCCCTCTGCGGCGGGTGTGGGGAGCGCGTGGACGCGGGCGGCGAGGGCTCCGGCGCGGCTGACAGCACCGGGGCCGAGGCACCGGAGTCGGTCGAAGATCCACCCGCACGCGAGCCGGCGGTGACCACCGGCGTCGGACCGGACGACGCCTCGGACGGCGGCGAGGCGGGGTTCATCGGCGATCCCGATGGCGACGGCGCTGCGCATCTCTGCGATACGTGGGCGCAGGATTGTCCCGTCGGCCAGAAGTGCAACGTCTGGGCGGACGATGGCGGCAACTCGTGGAACGCATCGAAGTGCGTGCCCATCGATCCCGAGCCCGACGACGTCGGTGAGCCGTGCACGGTGGTCGACAGTCCGGTCAGTGGCTTCGACTCGTGCGTACGCGGTGCGACGTGCTGGGGCGTCGACCGCGAGACCAACATCGGCACCTGCGTCGAGCTCTGTGCGGGCACCGAGGCCAGTCCGCTCTGCTCCGATCCCCGCACGCACTGCGAAGGGCGCAGCGTGCCGCTGTGCATCTCGACGTGCTGCCCGCTCGAGCAGGACTGTTCGGTCGATGAGGCTTGCTATCCCGTTGGCCCGCACTTCTCGTGCGCACCCGATGTCAGCGGCCCCGCCGGTGCGTACGGTGATCCGTGTGACTTCATCAACGTGTGCAACCCTGGCCTCTTCTGCGCCGATGCGTCGGTGGTGCCCGGCTGCGAGGATTCGGACGGCTGCTGCACGCCGTTTTGCGACACCCGATCACAGGCGTGCAAGCTGCTCGATCTCCAGCTCGAGTGCGTGCCTTGGTATGAGGACCTCGGGCAAGCGCCGCCGGGTGAAGAGTTCGTCGGCGGCTGTTGGGTGCCCGCATGAGGTGCGTGGGAATGCTCGTGATGTTCGTCGGGGCCGGCTGCGGCGCGCTGGCCGACGCGACCGGTGTCGGTGGCACGGCGGGCGAGAGTACCGGCGGCGGGCCCAGCGGGTCGCGCGACGATCCGCCGGCACGTGAACCCGTGATGCCGACGACCTCCGGGGTCGACGACGGATCCGATGACGTCGACGAGGCGGGCTTCATCCGCGATCCCGACGGCGGCAACCCCATGATCCTCTGCGACGTGTGGGCGCAGGATTGTCCCGCCGGCGAAAAGTGCACGGCGTGGTCCTACGATGGCAGTCATTCCTGGAACGGCATGAAGTGTGTGCCCATCGCTGCGGATCCCGATGGAATCGGCGAGCCGTGCACCGTGATCGACGGCCCGTACAGCGGGGTCGATACCTGTGTGCTGCCGGCGATTTGTTGGGGCGCCAATTCCGAGTCGGGCGTCGGCACCTGCGTGGAGTTCTGTCGGGGTCTCGAGGCGGCGCCCACGTGCACGGATCCCAACGCGCATTGTGAGGGGCGTGAGCTGGCGCTGTGCATTCCGTCGTGCTGCCCGGTCGAGCAGACCTGCCCGTTGGGGACCGCCTGCTATCCCACCGGCTATCATTTCGAGTGCGTACCCGATGCGGGCGGTGCGGGCGGTGCGTACGGCGATCCGTGCGAGTACCTCAATGTGTGCGACCCCGGCCTCTTCTGCGCCGACGCGTCGATGGTGCCGGGCTGCACGGGATCGTTCGGCTGCTGCGCGCCGTTCTGCGACACGCGTTCGTCGGCGTGTGCGTTGCTCGATCCCCAGCTCGAGTGCGCGCCTTGGTACCGCCCCGGGCAGGCGCCACCGGGTGAAGAATTCGTCGGCTATTGTCGAGGGCTCGAGTGAGCCGCGGATCCGCGATGGTGCGGCTCGCAGCTCTCGGGCTCGCGGCGGTCGGGCTCGGGTGCGAGGTGGCGCCGTCGATCGCTGCGGGCTCGGGCAGCAGCGATGACGGTCGCGTCGACGCTGCCACGGTCGCCACGGATGCGACGACGACGACGGGCGGCGAGAGCACCACCGGCGCCGAACCGGCGCCGGATGCCTGCGCAAGCGCGTGCGTCGATCTCGATCATGACCCCGGTCGCGAGCTCTGCTACGCGTGCCGCTGCAAGCACGCGTTCGACGATTGGCTGCCCTCGCCCGAGCAGCTGCAGTGCGATCGCGCGGAGCCGATCGTGACCTACGAAGCCGATCTCTCGACCCCGGAGGGCGCATGGGTGCCAGCGGGCATCGGCGTGACGCACTGCGCGAACCCGTCGATCTTCACCGGCTCGTGCGCGCAGCACAGCCGGCTCGGGCAGCTCGAGCACGGCGACGTGATGGTGCGGTGGATCTGCCGCGATCCCTACCTCGATCTCGACGGTCGGCTGCTCTACCACGACGTGGCGGTGATCGGACAGAACGTGCGCACTGGCGTCGCGTGCTTCTGGGACGATGTCGACGACGTCACGCACGGTGACGACCTGCCGCCCTTGGATCTCGAGCAGGCCACGGCAGCGCAACGCGCCGAGTTCGGCGCGAAGTTCTACGTGACCGAGGGCGAGAACTGCACGCCGTGCCACGACCACGATCCGTTCATCTACACGCCGTACCTCGCGTCGACCGACTGGCGCAGCGTCGCGATGGATCGTGGACCCTACGGATTGGTCGGCCTCGACGGTCACGTGCGGGCGACCGGTGCCCGCCACCTGGTGTCGCCGCGCGCGAGCCCGTGCACGAGCTGTCACCGCCTCGGCGATGGCAAGACCTGTACGACGCTCGCCGCCGACGCGCTCGGTGCGGCGAAGGAAGCCCAGTACGAGGCCGCAGTGTTGGACGCGATGCTGCCGGGCAGCCCCCGGTGGTGGATGGCGTACTGGATGCCGGGTGCGGGGGCGCCGATCACGGACGAGCAGGAGTGGCACGCGCGGTTCGATGACGCGCGGGCGCACGTGCTCGCCTGTTGCGAGACGCCGGGCGAGAACGTCGGCGACTGCGAGTGGGCCGACGTGCCCGCGCGCTGAAGAAGATTAAGAGCGACCAGCGTCGGACGAGTCGCGTAAAGTGGTGGGGTGAGTCGTCTCGCCGCGATCTCGCTGCTCGCGGTCGCATCGTCGTGCGGCGTCGGTGCGTTCGCGTGCAGCGACGACGGCGCCTGCGTGCGCGGGTCGACCCAGGGTGTATGCACGCCCGCGGGCGCGTGTGCGTTCCCCGATGCCGCGTGCGCATCGGGGCTGCGCTACGGCGATCACGCGCTCGGGTGAGTGCGTGCCGCCCGACGCGGGTGGCTCGGAGACCGGCGTCGCCGACACCGGTGGCTCGTCGACGGGGCGGCCGACCACGTCGAGCGGCGTCGAGGCGACCACGCTCGCGGTCGACGACTCGTCCGCGTCGATGGACGACTCGAGCTCCGGTCACGCAGGCACCGCCTCGAGCGACGACACCGGCAGCACCACCGGACCCGCAGTCGATCCCGACCTGCTGATCTGGCTGCGCTTCGAGGCGGCGGGCAACTTTGGTGTCGCCAACGATGGCGTGCTCGGAGGTACCGCGACGTGCTCGGGTAGCTGTCCTTCGGTCGACGGTGGCCTCGCGCGCTTCGACGGCGTCGGCACGTGCCTGCAGGTGCCGCACGAGGACGCGCTGGCGCCCGCGGCGTGGACGATGGCGGCGTGGGTTCGACCCACGGCGATCGCGAACACCTACTTTCTCTTCGGCAAGGCCTACGGCGCCATGTCGGAGAACAGCTGGGAGTTCTACGTCGACGGCGAGGGCGACCTGCGGATGCTCACCGTCGAGGTGATCGTCGAGAGCGTGATCGCAACTGCGCCGCCCGCGGGCGATGCGTGGACCCACGTCGCGGCGAGCTCCGACGGAACCGTGCTCTCGCTGTGGGTGGCCGGCGAGCTGCAGGGTGAGCTCGGGCTGCAGGGCATCGCGTACGACGAGCATCCGGTTCGCTTCGGCTGCGACTCGGACAACGGCACGGAGATGTACTTCTTCGACGGCTGGCTGGCGGACGTGCGCTTCTACGGACGTGCGCTCGAGGGCGACGAGCTCGCTGCGCTCGCGTCGGCCGTGCCCGGCGATCCGTGAGCCGCCACCGCGGACGCATCGCCACGAGCGGCGTCGCAGGCCTTGTGACGCGGACGTTCAGCGCGGACGCCGAAGTGATCCATGATCGCAGACGTGACCGAGCCGGCCGACGACGGCGAGCGCACCGACGATGCTGCGATGCAGGCTGCGGCCGAAGTGCCGGCCCCGGGCGAGCGCGTCGGCCGGTACACGGTGATCGAGCCACTCGGCGAAGGCGCGATGGGGGTGGTGCTGCGGGCCTACGACGCGACGCTCGACCGCGAGGTCGCGCTCAAGGTCGTGCGACCGCCCGGCGTCCGCGGCTCGGAGAAGCTCGAGCTCGCGCGTGGCCGACTCGTGGCCGAAGCGCGGGCGCTCGCTCGCCTCTCGCACCCCAACGTGGTTGCGGTCTACGAGGTCGGCGTGCATCGGGGGCTGATCTACGTCGCGATGGAGCTGGTGCGCGGCGTCGATCTGCAGCGATGGCTGCGCATCGACGGGCCGCGGCCGTGGCGCGAGGTCGTCGAGGTCTTCCTCGCGGTTGGTCGCGGGCTCGCGGCGGTGCACGCAGCCGGCATGGTGCACCGCGACGTGAAACCCGCGAACATCCTCGTTGGCGATGATGGTCGCGCGCGCGTGGGCGACTTCGGCATCGCGCGGGCCGTCGTCGAGCTCGATCCGCCGCAGCTCGACGGACACGAGCTCAGCGCCCACGATCTCGCGCGGACGGCCGTCACGGCGCAGGGGCGCGTGGTTGGCACGCCGGCGTACATGGCCCCCGAGCAGCACGAGCACGGCGAGGCCGGGCCCGCCGCGGATCAGTTCGCATTCTGCATCGCGCTGGTCGAGGCGCTGTGGGGACAGCGGCCCTACCAGGTCGAGCTGCGTCGCTTGCTCGCCGCCAAGCGGGCCGGCCCGCGGCCGCCGAGCTCGCGACGGCGGGTGCCTGCGCATCTATGGCCGATCGTGGCGCGCGGACTGGCGCCGGATCCAGCCGCGCGCTTCCCAACGATGGACGCGTTGTGCGACGCGCTGGCGCACGATCCGCGTGCGCGTCGCCGTCGGTGGCTCGGCGCCGGGCTGGTTGCGCTCGCGGGGGCCAGTGGGCTGGGCTTCGCGCTGGCTCGGCCCGACCCCTGTGATGATGCCGCCCATGGCCTCGACGGCGCGTGGGATCGATCGACCCGCGCTGCGCGGGAGAACGCGTTCGCCGGCAGTGAGCACCCGTGGGCACCCCAGGCGTGGGCCCATGCGAGCGCGCAGCTCGACGGCTGGAGCGCGCAGTGGCTCGCGATGCACCGCGAGCTCTGCGAGCTCGGCCGCGCCGCGTCGCCCGATCCGTTGCTCGATCGGCGCCGCGCCTGCATGGCGGCGCGTCGCCGCGGTTTGGTGGCGATCACCGACGCCTTGGCCGAGGCGACTCCCGACGTGGTCGATCACACCTTCGAGCTGGTCGCGCAGCTGCGGCCCGTCGCACCGTGCGGTGATCCTGCGTCGCTCGCGAACGCCGTCGAGCTGCCGGACGACCCGAGCACCCGCGCGGCCGTCGAGCAGGCCCGTGCCGAGCTCGCTCGCGGTCGAGCGCTGATCGACGCCGGTCGCTACCGTGCCGCCGTCGAGCTCGGCGAGCAGGCCGTCATCGAGGCCCGCACGCTCGAGTATCCCCCGCTGGTTGCCGAGGCGCTCACCTTCGTGGGTCTCGCCCACCAGCGCGTCGGCGAAGAACCGCAGGCCCGCGCGCTGCTGGAGGAGGCGGTGTGGCTCGCGATCGAGAGCGGCCACGACGAGGCCGCCGGCGACGCTGCGATTGCATTGGTGTGGAGCACCGGTCGTCAGGCGATCACGATCGAGGATGCGCTCCGCTGGGGTGAGCTGGCGCGCGTCGAGCTGACGCGTCGCGGCGGTGACCCCCGCGCCGAGCTGGTACGGCTCGAGCATGGCCTCGGTGCGGCGCTGGACACCGCGGCGCGCTATGACGACGCGCTGCAGTCGTACGCGCGGGCGCTGGCGATCGCCGAGGCCGACGCCAGCATGCTCGTGGTCGCGGCGACGATCCACGCCAGCATCGCCAAGCTGTACGGCGATCGCGGCGAGGTGGTGCGGGCCCGCGCGGAGCTCGAGCCCGCGATCACGACGCTCGAGCCGATCCTCGGCCACGACCACCCGCAGCTGTCGAGCATGCGAGGACAGCTGGCGATGTTCCTCGACGCGGCGGGCGAACACGATCGGGCGGTCGAGGTCTTCACCGAAGTCGTCGAGGGCCTGCGGTTGGCGATGGGGGACGACGCTCCGCGGGTAGCGACCGCGCGCATCAACCTCGCGGTCGCGCTGAACCATGCCGGCCGCAAGGAGGAGTCCCTGGCGATGAACGAGCTCGCACTGGCCAACCTCGCGGCCAGTGGCGACTCCTTGAGCGCCGCCACTGTGCTCGGCAACCTCGGCCTCGAGTACCTGCGTCGGGGCATCCACGACGCCGCGGAGGAACGATTCGAGCGCTCGCTGGCGATGCTCGGTCGGCTGTATCCGCCAGATCACCCCGAGCTGGTGGTGGCGCTGATCGGCCTCGGCCGCGTTCGCCTGGCGCAGAGCGACCATCAACGCGCCATCGACTTGTTCGATCGTGCCGAGGCGATCGTGGTCGCCGCGCAGGGGCCGTGGGCGCGCCTGCGTGCGATCGCGCTCGAGGGTCGCGGCCACGCCGAACTCGCCGCCGGCCGCACCGATGCTGCCGAAGCCACACTGATCGAACAGCTCGAGATCGTGCGTCGTGCACCGGACGTCGCGCCCGGTGACCTGCCAGGGGCCCTGCGCGATCTTGCCGCGCTCCGACGCACGCAGGGAAGGCACGCCGACGCGCTCGCGCTCGAGGCCGAGGCATCGGCGGCACCGCACTGATCGCCGACGAGGTGCCACGCCGACCCATGTTCGGGCCGCGACGCGCGGGGTTCGCCAGCTCGTCGCGCGGAGTCACGCCGGTGTCGTGTAGGCTGACGCGTGATGCGTCGTCTCGAACCGCCCGCGCCGAAGCAGAGTCCGTTGAGCGTCGCCGGGGGCGTCGTCGGTGCGATCGGCGGCATGGCACTGGCGAACTACGCCGGGGCTTCGCTGTGGATCCCTGGCATCGCGACCGGGTTGCTGGCGCTGCTGTTCGCGAAGACGCGCTTGGCACCACCGCGCTTCCGCGGCGCGATCGCGGTGACGGGTGGCCACATCGCGTGGTTCATTGGCGCGGGCCTGCTCACGGGCGCATGGGAAACCGTCGGGCCCGACATCGCGGCGCTCACGATCGCATGTGCGATCGCGTGGGCTCGACCGAGCATGGGCGGGGTCGCGCTGCTGGGCGTCGTCCAACTGGCGTCGCTGGTCTACAATGTCGTGCTGCTCGCGGGCGCCAGCTTCGGCAGCGCCGATCACCGTGCGCTCGCCGTGCACGTGCTGTGGCGGCTCATCGCGCTGGGGCTGATCGCCAGCGAGGTCGCGGCGATCCGGCGCGAGGCCGCAGCGCCGCCCACCTGATTCGCTCGTCGTGGCGATGCGACGCGGCTACCCTGAAGCGCCCGCAATGTCGATGTCCGACTTCCCACGCCTCGCACGATATCTCGCGGCGCTCGACGCCGGCCCCGGTGGGGGGCTCGATGCGTTCCCTTCACTGCGCGTGAAAGCATCGCTGCTGCAGTTCGCGACCGCGCGGGCCCCGGCGCGCTTCGATCCCGCGCAGCTGCCCGAGCGCGTGCGTGCGTTGCTCGACGGCCGCCGGCTCGTGACCGAGTGGATCAGCGAGGTCGAGTACCACGCCGTGACGCTCGCGCTGTGGGATGGTCATGGGCTCGACGACACGGCCGCGTGCGCGTTCTGGTACGACGTCATCCATGCCCAGCGACAGAGCAAGCTCTACGGACGCCTGCTCGCGTTGGTGAACCCGAGTCGCTTGCTGCGCGGCGCACCGATGGTGTGGGGCTACTTCCATCGCGGGGTGCGGCTCGAGCTCGCGAGCGCGACGCACGACCACGCCGAGCTCGACCTGTGGGCCCCGGCGGCGCTGTGGACACCACTGCTGCTGCGCGCGTATGCGTCGGTGTTCTACGGCGCGGTCGTGCGTCGGCCGCCGCGCGCCGATGACGTCACGATCGACGAGGGCCCCGAGCGCACGCGCTATCACCTGCGGTGGTGACGACGCGGGCGCCAGGGTCGGGCCTGCCAGGCGCCGGCGCAGCCGCGCGCGGAGCCGACGCGCGCGGCGCTCGGACGGTTTCGGTCGCTTTCGTGATCGATCCCCGCGATGGCGCGCCCGAGTTGCTGCTACCTTCGCTCGCACGTTGGACGCCGCCGCCCAGCCGTCGAACTCGTCGACGCCGTCGAGCCCGATGGCGTCGCGCCCGTGGTGGCGGTGGCTGCTCGAGACGCCCGCAGGGTGGGCGGTGCTGGTCGCGTTGTCGGTGGTCGTCGTCGACCTCGCGACCATCGCGATGGCGGGCCCGTGGGACCCGTGGGAGACCCACTACGGCGAGGTCGCGCGGCAGATCGTCGTGCGTCACGATCCGGTCGATCTGTGGTGGCAGCCGGGCAATGGTGGCCCCCACGGCGAGGCCGAGAAGAGCTTCGCATCCAAGCCAGCGCTGCCGTTTTGGTTGATGGCGCTGTCGATGCGCGTGTTCGGCGTCGGCACGGCGCCCGATCCCGCCGAGCTCGTGCACTCGCCGGTGGCGGAGCTGGCCCTGCGGCTGCCGAGCATGCTCGCCGGCTACGCTGCGGCGCTGGTGCTCGGTGCGACCGCGTGGCGGCTGGCGTCGCCGCGCGCGGGCGTGCTGACCGGCGCGATCGTGGCGACCATGCCGCAGTTTGCCATCGTCACGCGGCAGGCGCTGACCGACATGTTCTTCGTCGCGCCGGTGGTCGCGGCCTGTTGCGGGTGGGCGCTGGCGTGGCTGCAGCCCGATCGCGAGCTGCGACGGCGCGGCCACGGTTGGCGCAGCGTGCCGTGGGATCGCGCGTGGCTGGCCTACCTCGTGGTGTTCGTGCTCGCCGCCGTGGTGCCGCTGGCGGTGATCCACCAGCACGCGTTCGATCCCTACGTGTGGCGCGCGGTCGGCAAGGTCCCGCGCCGCGTGCAGGGGCTGCAGGACATCCAGCGCCAGATGTGGATCTACTGGGCGATCGTCGCGGCGGTCCTGCTGCGATCGCTGCGGTGGCAGCGACGCAGCCAGGCGCTGATGGGCCTGGTGTACCTGTTCGCGGGGCTGTCGCTGCTGGGCAAGGGGCTCATCGGCCCGGGCATCATCGGGCTGGTGATCCTCGTGCACCTGCTGCACACCGGTCGCTGGGAGCTGCTGCGACGCTGCGGGCTGCCGACCGGCATCGCGATCTTCGTGCTGGTCGGGTTCCCGTGGCACCACGCGATGGCGCTCTACCGCGGCGAGCGATGGGTCAACGAGCTCATCATGGACAACAACCTGCGGCGCTTCTCGACCGGCGAGCAGAAGCAGGCGGTGGGTGGCTTCACGTTCTATCTCGAGACCTTGGGGCTGGCGGCGCTGCCGTGGTCGGCGATCGTGCCGGTCGCCGGCGTGGTCGGCCTGCGAGCGTTCGCGCAGCCGGATGGCAAGCCGGGCGTGACGCTGCAGCGCTTCGCGGCGCTGTGGCTCGTGGTTGCACTGTTCGCGATCACCTACAGCACCACGAAGTACTACCACTACATCCTGCCGGTGCTGCCGCCGGCGGCGCTGGTGACGGGCCTGTGGCTCGACGCGAACGCCGACGAGCGTGGCACCAAGCACTCATGGGTGGGCTGGGCGACCGGCGGGCTCGGGCTCGCATTGGTGGCGGTGGTGATCCGCGACGCGATGCACCAACCGGCCTGGCTCGCGCACCTCACCACGTACCTCTACACCGGCATGTGGACCGAGGGCGCGCCGCCGGTGACGATGCTGCTGGCGACCTGTGCTCCGTTCGCGATCGGCCTGCTGCTGTGGCCGTGGGCGCCGCGCAAGCTCGCGCTGGTGTCGCTGGTGCTCGGTGGCGTGCTGACCCGCGCGTGGGTGATCGCCGACTACGTGCCGGGCGCATCCGAGAGCTGGTCGCAGCGCAGCGCGATGCGGGTCTACTTCGACAATCGCGGCCCGCAGGATCGCCTGATGAGCTGGTGGTTCTACTACCGCGGCGAGACCTACTTCTCGAAGGCCAACATCTGGGTGATGAAGGAAGTCGATCGCGCCGCCCTCACCGAGCTGGTCGAAGAGGCGCGCGGCCGCGGCATCACGCTGTGGGCGATCACCACCGTGCAGCACGCCAACCGCCTCGCGCCACAGCTGCCGCAGGACGTCCGCGGCGGGGTCGAGCGGGTGTACGAGAATTTTCACTACGCGTTGTTGAAGGTGCCGGTGCCGTGATCACAAGCGCGGCGGTCGACCAAGTCGGCTTCCGGGGTGGACCGTTCTGGACTGGTGCGGGGGCGCAGGAGGCCGATCGCGGCCGAGGGGTTGAAGCACCTGCGTCCGTGCGCGATGCACCGTGGGAGGCAGCAATGGCGCCGGCTTCGCCACCGACCACACTTCGCAACATCGCCGTCGACGCGACCGGCCCGATCGTCCGCGTTCGCTACCTCGCGACGCCCGACGACGACGAGGTCGAGACCCTGCTGGCCATCTACGAGGAGCTGGCGTCGAGTCGCAGTTGCTATGGGATTTCGCTCGCCACCACACCCTCCGCGCGGCAGACCACGGCGCAGAACCGTCGCACGGGCGAGTGGATGAAGCACAACCACGCGCGCTACGAAGGCCGCCTGCGCGCCATGGCATTCGTGAGCACGAGCGCCATGATGCGGTTCAGCCTCAGCGTCATCTTCCTCGTGCAGCCGCTGACCGTGCCCTACACCGTGGTTGCGACCGATGACGACGCGGACGCGTTCCTCTGGTCGCAGCTGGACGCCGACCTGGGGAAGCGCTGACGCGGGCGGCCTCGCGCAGGGGATCGATTGCAGGGCCTCGCCGCTACGGCGCGACCGGCAGGTTCCAGAACGCCAGCAGCCCCACGCCGTTCTCGTTCAACACCCACGGGCCTGCGCCCTGGTGCCCGAGGTACGTGATGCCGGTCGCGGCGGAGCCATCGCCCGACAGCGTGAGGATCACCTGGCTGCCGTTCGCACTGCCGCCGGTGATCGACACCGCCGCGCCCTCGAGACGGAAGTCGACGTGGGCGCCTTCGGCGAAGCTGAGGTTCGAGGCGGCGTTGCGCATGTCGATCACCACCTGCGTGCCGCCGTTCGCGAATGCGGCCCCCTCGGGGTTCGGTGGCGCGACATCGTTGGCGGGGGTCTCGCCGTACAGATCGCGGCCGAGCAGCGCGGCGTAGCGATCGCCGAGCTCGCGGTAGCCGTTCTCATAGGCGTAGTGGCAGCCGTCGTGGGCGTCGAGGCCCGTCACCGACATCACGGTGATCTCGTCGAAGTCGTCGGCGAGCTGGCGCTGCACCTCTTGGGTGCCGATCAGATCGCCGCCACAGCCGGCGCGGATCTGCGTGACATAGACCTGCTCGACGCCGGCGTAGTCCTCGAGCCAGTCGGCCTCGAGCGCGACGAAGCCGTCGTGGTGCACCTGATAGCCGTTGCCGTCGGACTCGCCCTGGTACCAGAGGATCGCGCGCAGCGACGACTCGATGCCCGCCGCGCGCATGCGTGTGAGCGCGCGGCCGTAGTTGGTCGAGAGATCGGTGGTGTCGGCGTCGTTGCGCTGGAAGTACGAGATCGGCCGTCCACCCTCGCCACCGTTGACCACGCCGATCGGGATCGCGTGCGCGCTCGACAGCTGTGCGGCCATCCGCAGGCCCCACTGACCGATGGCCCCGGGACCGCCGCCGGCGTTGCCGTTGGCGGCGTGCCACGCGGCATCGGCCGCGGTCGCGTTGCCGTCCGCGGTGTTGCTGCCGAAGCTGCGCAGGAACGGGCCCTGGTTCTCGTTGGCGTCGCCGCTGAACTGCGAGGCCACGGCGTTCGACTGACCCTGGATGAGGTAGAGGTCGCCGGCCACGAGATCGGTCGCGGTGTAGAAGGGCTGGGGATCGGCGCCGTCTCCGACCAACGACAGCCGCACGTCGTGTGCGACCAGCTCGGCGGGGATCGGCACGTCGATCGCGAACTCGACCGGTGCTGCGCCGCACAGCGGCACCGTCACGCTCGACGCGACCACGCCATCGGTCATCACCTCGGCGAGCACGGCGGTGTAGCCCTGCGACGCGACGCTGCCGTGGAACGACGCGGTGCCCTCGTTGGTGTCGAGATCACGGGGCAGCACCGCGCTCGCCAGCGGCGCGAGATCGACGGTCGCCATGCCCGGCACCTCGGGTGCGCCCTGGGCCACGACCACGGTCCCGGTCGCCATCGCGGTCGCGTCGTCGTCGTCGGTGACCATCAGCGTGACGTCGTGGCAGCCCACCGCGGTGAAGTCGTGGGTGACGCTCTCGCCCTCGTCGGCGCCGTCGTCGAAGCTCCACGCCCACGCCACGATGGTGCCGTCGGGGTCGCTGCTGGCGCTGGCGTCGAGCGTGACCGACAGCGTGGCGGCGCCCGCATCGGGCGTGGCGGTGAACATCGCGAGCGGCGGCTGATTGGGCACGCCGACGTCGGGTACGACGCCGGTGTCGTCGGATCCGATCGTCGTGGTCAACGTGGGATCGCTGGCCGATGCCGACACGCTCGCGGTGGTCGCCGCGGTGCCATCGCTGCTGCCACTGCCGTCCGAGCCGCCGTCCCCCGATGCACCGCGGTAGCAACCGCCGAGCGCGATCGCGGCGAGCCATGCGAGGAGTCCGTGCGTGCGGCGACCGCAGGGCGAAGCGAGCATGGCATCGATGCTACGCGAAGCGGCGCGGGATGGGTCGCCGCTACAGCTCGAAGTAGCTCGCGGTCGACATGTAGCGATCCGCGGTATCGGGGAACACGGTCACGACGCGCTTGCCCGCACCGAGCTCGCTGGCAACCGCGAGCGCCACGTGCACGGCCGCGCCCGAGGACGGGCCGGCGAGGATGCCCTCGCGCGCGGCGAGCTCGCCCGTGCGCATGAACGCGTCTTCGTCGGAGACCGAGCGGACCTCGTCGATGAGGCCACGCTCGAGCACCATCGGTACGAAGCCGGCACCGATGCCCTGGATGCGATGGGGCGTCGCGCGGCCGCCCTGCAGCACCGGCGACGACGCGGGCTCGACCGCGACGATCCGCAAGCTCGGCAGCTGCTGACGCAGCACGCGGCCGACCCCCGTGATGGTACCGCCAGTGCCGACGCCCACGACCAGCGCGTCGATGTGGCCCTCGGTGGCCTCGAGCAGCTCGAGTGCGGTCGAGCGACTGTGGGCCTCGGGATTGCCATCGTTCTCGAACTGACGCGGCATGAACGCGCGCGCGTGCTTGCGCGCGAGCTCCTCGGCCTTGGCGACCGCGCCGGTCATGTGGTGCTTGGCCGGCGTCAACACGACCTCTGCACCGAGTCGCTTGAGCAGGTAGTTGCGCTCGAGCGACATCGAGTCGGGCATCACGAGGATGCAGCGATAGCCCCGCGCCGCGCAGACCATCGCGAGGCCGATGCCGGTGTTGCCGGAGGTCGGCTCGATCACCACGGTGTTCGCGTCGAGCAGGCCCGCGGCCTCGGCAGCCTCGATCATGAACAGCGCCGGGCGATCCTTCACGCTGCCGCCAGGGTTGAAGCCCTCGAGCTTGGCGACCACCTCCGCGGCGCCGGCCGCCGGCAGCCGCTGCAGCCGCACCAGCGGCGTGTGACCCACGAGGTCGAGGATGCTGGCGGCGATGCGCCGTCCGGCCTTGCGGGCCGCGTGCGGGTTGTCGCCGTGGTCCGTCATCCCGCGATCCGAAGCGCCAGCAGCGTCAGCACCACCGAGATCGCCGGCGTGACCAGCCACGCCAGCAACATGCGACGCAGCACCGGGTGATCGGTCGCGGACCGGGCGTCATCTTTGACGCGCCAGACGGCGATCACGGCGGCGGCGTTGAGCTGCACGAGCGACTGCGGGATGCCATACCACGACGCCGACAGCAACAGGGTTCCGACCACCAGGCTCACGATGCTCGCGGCCACCGGACCAATCGGCACGATGCTCTTGCCGACCGTGCGCGCCGGCTCGGGGAACAGCAGCGCGCCGAGCCCGAACAGCGGCGCCATCACCAAGAGGCCGGTGACGAGGTCGATCACACCGGTCGCGCTCAGCGGACCGACCACGTTGCCGACGTTGTTCGAGCCGATTGCGGCCGCGACGTAGCACGAGGTGCCGAGCACCAGCCACCGCACCTTGCCCTCGTGGCGACGCAGCTGCTCGTGGAGCCGGAAGTTCGCGGGTCGCAGCGGATACAGCACGCGCAGCGCCGCGTAGGTGAGCGCGAACGCGATGACCGGCATGATGAGCCAGGCCGGCAGCATGCGGTGGGTCAGCACCTGGGTCTGCACCGCGCCCACGTGCACGCCGGCGGCGACCAGCGCGAACACGGTCACCCACGAGGTCGACTGTGGGACCTTGAGGGCATTGGCGATGAACAGCGAGACGGTTGCGGCCCCGAGCACGCACAGCACCCGGGTGGTCGTCATCGCGGTCGCCGGCACGATGCCGGTGCCGAGGGTCTTGGCGACCAGCTGGCCCAGCAGGAGGGCGCCCGCGATCACGCACAGGCCGTACAGCAATGCGGCGCGCCGCCGCGACACCAGCTGGGCGCCGAGTGCCACCGAGAACGACGGAGCCAGCCCGCTGCCGCCCATGTTGAGGGCGAACAGCGCGCCGCATCCGAGCAGCAGCGCTTCCACGAGTGGCACGGCTTGATGCGAGCCGATGGTACTCGAAGTGGCGCGCCGGCGCGGCGGAACCTCGCCAGCGGCCGGGTGTCTGGCCCCGTCGATGGCGGGCATCCCACGGGTCCTTCGGGCGCTGCTGGTTGCGATGGTGCTGCAGATCGCGATCGATGCCGTCGGTCTCGGCCTCGGCTGGGGCGAGCGCGACTGGGGTGGCCGCGGGCTCGAGACCACGGCGTTGGTGCTCGACGTGGTGCTCGCGGTGCTCCTGCTCGGCGGCCGCGAGTGGGTACGGCGTCTGCTGCGCTTGGCGGCGGCGTTGGGCTTCGCGATCGATGCGGTGCTGGTGTCGCTGTGGTTCGCGTATGCGCCGGCCGGCACCGCCGGTACGCTCGCTGGGATCGCGGCGTTGGTGCTGCTCGCCGGCTCGGCGTTCACGTGGTGGGCGCTCGGCCACGCCACCGTGCAGGCGTGGGTGTTCGAGCGGTGGTTGACGCGACGCGGCCTGTGATGCGCGCGCGAAGCCTCAGGTCGCGAGCGCGGGCTTGGCGGGCGCGGCGAGGGCGAGTAGCTCGGGCGCGCGCTCGAGGAAGCCGGCGTTGCGCTTGAACGCCGCCTTCTGCGTGGGCTCGAGGTGCTTGCTCGCCAGTCGCGACGACAGGCCCTTGCGCTGACCGTCGAGCGCGAGCGCGAAGCAGGCCTCGGGCATCGACAGGCCCGCGCGCATGCTCTTGAGGTCGAGGCCGCAGCCGCCGCCGCAGCAGGCGTTTTCGTACACGTAGGCGCCGTTGGCGACCCAGATGCCCAGGCCCAGCGCGACCGCGGCGAGCTCGGCGTCGGCCTCGACGTCCTCGGGCTCGACGCGGTGGCCGCCCGCGCGGTGGATCGCGATCCGTCCCAGCTCGCGCGCGACGCTGGCGTGGACCAGCGCCGGCACTCGCAGCAGCGCCGGCACCACCAGCATGGCGAGCTCGTCGCCGCGGGCGAAGGTGTGCAGCAGCTGGCCCTGCGGATCGCCCAGCGGCGCGAATCCGGGCAGCTGCTTGCTGGCGCCGCCGGCCTCGAGCTCGACCAGTGCGAACTCCACTTCGCGCTGGCCGGCATCGGACTGCACGAGGCAGATCAGCTCGAAGAGCGCGTCGAGGTCGGTGGGCTTGGCGATCGGCGAGGCCGTGAACCATCGCGGCTTCGACGCAGCCTCACCGAGGCGCGCGTAGAGATCACCGAGGCCCTCGGCGATCCACGACCGCGCATCGTCCTCGGGCAGGAACTCCACCGCCTTGGCGTCCGTGAACTTCAACATCGCCGTGCAAGGCTACCACCGCCCTTCCGGGTTTGGTCCGCGCGTCGACCCGGCGAGCGCGAACGTGGGCCGCTGCCGCCTCGCGCGTGTCTCCCGCGGGCCGTGCGCCCATCCCATCGCCGCGCGTTGCGGCGGCTTTCGATCGATCTGAGCCCTTGCAGCGCCCGTAGCGAATGGCAGACTGATCGTGGGAGTCTCCAGCTTGTTCGAGTTCCTCGTGCGCCGCGTCTTCGCACTCGCTCTGTGTCTCGGAGCGACGGCGATGCTGGTGCCGAGCGACGCGCACGCCGGCGGTGTGCGCAAGGTGCCGGATCTGCGCCGTGACGCGGGTTCGTGGATGCAGCCGCGCCAGGCCCAGGGCCTGCGCATCCCGGTCACACTGCACCTCGCGACCGAGGAGGGCGGCGAGGTGATGTCGAGTCGTGCGGTGCAGGCGTGGGTCGAGCGCGCCAACCGTGAGCTCGGCGCGTTCGGTATCGAGGTGGACGTCGTCGCGGTGCGCCGCATGCCGGCGGGCTTCGAGTCGGTCACGCACTGGCGCGGCCGCCGAGCGCTCGCCAGCTACGCGCCCAACGATGGCACCGTGCACATGTTCGCGATCGAACAGCTCGACGACGGTCACCGCAACCGTCGCGTGCGAGGCCTGCACTGGCGCTACCGCGGCCTCGCCCGCGCGCTGCGCGGACGCGAGTACCTCGTCGTCACCACGGCCGCGCCCACGACCACGCTCGCCCACGAGATCGGCCACCTGCTGGGCCTGCGCCACAGCACCCGCACCGACAACATCATGTGCAGCTGTCGCAGCGGCGCGGTGAGCTTCACCGATGCGCAGGGCGCCGCGATGCGCGACGGGGCGCGGCGCTTGTACGCGCGCCGCGGGCTGTCGACGGCGGCCGATCGCGGTCGCCGTCACCGGCGTTGAGCGGCTTGCGTCGCGTCGGCATCGACGATGCTGCCATGGTCGGGCGACGGCAGCCCTGCGATGGCGAGAGACGGCGAGCCAGGCACGAGGCATGCCCTGCGCGGAGCCGGCGCGGTCGAGAAATCGTGGCGGGTCCGTGAACCGCTCGCGCGGCTCGTCCGACAAGGGCCTGCATGCGAGCGCGCACCGCCTTGTCATCCGCTGGACTGACCCTTGCCCTGAGCAGCTGCGGAGATCCAAGCGGAGGTGCCGATCCGACGCTCGGCTCGAGTGCGGGCTCGGATCCCAGCGCAGCGACGTTCGCCGATGGCGACAGCTCGCAAGGCGGCGTGGCCGACACGACGTCCGCGGGGCCCGGGAGCTCCGGCGCGTCGGAGACCGGCGACGATCCCGGTCCGGTGGTCACGCCCGGGGGTCCGGTGCTGTTCTTCACCGATCTCGTCATCGGCCCGCGCCGCGGCAACAGCGATACCTCGCAGGGGCAAGACGGCGGCGTCGACGGGGCGATCGTGACGGTGTGGGGCAAGCACCTCGCGTCGGATGGTGCCGCGCCGATTGTCGAAGTGGGTGGGGTCGAGGCGCGGGTGTACGGTCATGGGCCCGCGACCCAGGGCGCGGATCTCCACACGCGCATGGGTATCGAGCGCGTCGAGTTCCAGATCCCCGGGGACGCGCCCCTCGATGACGCGCCGATCGTCGTGCACGTCGACGGCGTGTCGTCGAATGCCCTGCCGTTCGCGCCGCGCGACGCCGGCAACATCTACTACCTCTCGCCCACCGGCAGCGACGACGGCAACGGCTCGTGGTCGCAGCCGTGGGCCACGTTCGAGGCCGCGGCCGCGGTCGTGGAGGACGGCGACGTCGTCTATGTGACCGACGGGTGGATCGACGACACCGCTCAGGGCGCCGACGCGGCGCTCGTGGGGCTCGACACGTCGGGCACCGCCGCGTTGCCCAAGGCGTTGGTCGCGTACCCCGGCGCGACCGTACTCGTCGGTGGGGTCTGCGAACCGAGCGGCCACGCCCTACTCAACAACTACTCGTATGCGGCCAACGCCGGCAGCAGCCATTGGGTGGTGTCGAAGCTGCGTATCGAGAGCCCGCCCGATTGCCCGCAGGACACCGTGGTGGGCCTCGGGGATGGCTTCCGACTGGTCGGCAACTATCTCTCGAACCCGCGGACCAACGACGGCTGCCAGAGCGGCTCGGTGCAGTGTGGGGGGCTCGACAGGTGCGGCGACGGTCTCTTCTTGCTTGGCAACGAGCTCGCCTACGCGCAGACCGAGAACGCGGCCACCGGCAGCAAGCAGTGTCACGGCTTCTACCTCTCGGGCGATCGCCGGCAGGACGGGCTCGAGCGCGGGCGGACCGTCGCGTGGAACTACATCCACGATTGCGCGAACAACCGCGCGATCAATCTCTACAACGAGAGCTACGATGGCCCCAATGCCGCGCGGGCCCTGCTGACCGAGCACGACATCCACGACAATTGGGTCGAGAACCAGCGAGGCATCGGGTTGTTGCTCGGGAGCGAGATCGTCGGCGACAACTGGATCTACAACAACGTCTTCGTCGCCACCGGACTCGGGCCCGAGTTCCCCGATGGCGGCGCGTTCTGGCCGTTCCAGATCCAGCCGGGCAGCGCGTACGCACCGACGCCAACCCAGGTGTTCGCGCACAACAACCTCGTCTTCGGCGAGAGCTACCTCGAGGGGCCCGACTACGCGCGGGGCCTGATGAGCGTCACGCTCGACGCATCGACGATGCTCGACCTGCGCAACAACCTTTTCGTGTCGACGCAGGACGGCATCCCGTATCTCGCGAGCGACACGGCGGTGGCCGGCCGCAACAACTTGTGGTTCGGCGCCGGGCCGCCACCGGACGGCGAGGTCGATGCGATCGGGGCCGACCCACTGCTCGTCGATCCCGCGGCGCACGACTTCCACCCGCAGGCGTCCAGCCCGGCGAAGGGCGCGGGCACACCCTCGCCGTTCGCGACCCTCGACTTCGACGGGATTCCCCGCGACCCGGAGGCGTGGAGCCTGGGGGCGTATCAATGATCGTCGGAGGGATCGCCGAGGCGCGCCCCGAGGGTCTCCAGCGATCGATCGCGCGCTGCGTCATCGAGCTCGGGCCCGAGGCGCGCACGCAGCTGATCGCGGGCGCGCATCAGTCGGGTCTTCACGGTGCCCCGGGGGATGTCGAGGATCTCGGCGATCGCCGCGGTGTCGAGCTCCTCCCAGTAGTGCAGCTCGATCACCAGCTGCAGCTCGATGGGGAGGTGACGGAGCTGCTCGAGCACGCGATCGTCACGTCGACGATCGCCGACTACCTGGCTCGGTGACGCCGCCACGAGATCCATCGCCGTCGAGATCAACGGGTCGAACCGCGCGCCGACGCCGGCGCGCCGCGAGAGGTGGTCGTAGAGCTTGTGCCGCGCGATCGACAGCAGGAACGTGCGAAAGCTGGTTGCGGTGCGAAGGCGATCGATCGACTCGAGACACGCGAGGAAGGTCTGCTGGATCAGATCCTCGCGCTCGGCACCGAGGACCCCGCGGAAGAACCTCTGCACGGCCGCGCTGTGTCGTGCGAAGAGCGCTCGGCCCGCGACGGCATCGCCGCTGCGCCACGCCAGCAGCAGGTCCCCGTCACCGGTCGCCGATCCCGACACCGACCCGATGCTAGCATCGACCTCGTGTCGGAGCTGGAGCAGCGCGTGGTCGAAGCCGCCGCACCCACGCCCGGCGAGCGCGAGGAGCTGTCGCGCGTGGCCCTCGCGTTGTTCGGCGCCGAGGCGATGCCGAGCTTCGGGCGTCACCGCGTCATCCGCCAGCTCGGTCGTGGTGGTGTCGGCGTGGTCTACCTCGCCCACGACCCCGAGCTCGATCGACTCGTCGCCGTGAAGTCGATTGCGCGCACGCTCGGTGCGGCGATGCACGCCCACGATCGCGCGCGGATGCGGAGAGAGGCCCAGGCGCTCGCGCGGCTGCGGCACCCCAACGTCGTCGCCGTGCACGACGTCGATGTCGAGGCCGATCCGATGTTCCTCGTGATGGAGTACATCGACGGCCCGACGCTGTCGCAGTGGGCACGGGCCCAGACCCGTAGCCGCGCCGAGATCGTCGCGGTGATTGCCGACGCCGCACGCGGACTCGCGGCCGCACACGCAGCCGGCATTGCCCATCGCGACGTCAAGCCGAGCAACATCCTGGTCGACGTCGCCGGGGTCGCGCGCGTCGTCGACTTCGGCCTGGCGTGGGCCGACGTGTCATCCGCAGCGCCGGGGTCGGGGTCGGCCGTGTCCGAGGGGCTGACGGCGACCGGGGCGTTGCTCGGCACGCCGGCGTACATGGCCCCCGAGCAGTTCCTCGGCGCCGCCGTCGACGGGCGCACGGATCAGTGGGGCCTCGCGGTCACCTGCTTCGAGCTGCTGGCCGGCGGCCCTGCGTTCGTCGGTGACGACGTGACCGCGCTGCGCGACGCCGTGCTCGTCGGTCGTCTCGCGACCACGGGCGGGATCCCGCGCCACGTGATGGCGGTTCTGCGTCGTGCGCTGGCGATCGAGCCCGCCCGCCGCTACCCCGACATGGATGCGTTCATCGACGCGCTGGTTGCCGCGAACCGTTTCCCGCGGGGCCGGCGGGGGCGGCTCGTGGCCGTCGGCGTGGTCGCTGCGGCGTCGGTGGCGGGTACCCTCGCCGCGTCGGTGCCCGCCCGCATGGGAGCCATTGCGGTGAGCGAACTGAGTGCCGCGTGGGCGACACCCGAGCAGGTCCGTTGGCAGTGGCGCGCCGAGGGCCCACCCGACGCACTGCGCGCGTTCGAGCTGACCACGTGCGCACGTGAGCGCGACGTGATCGACGGCACCGCGCCGGGCTGCCGCGTCTTCACCCACCGCGACAATCCCGAGCTCGGGCACTTCCTGTTGCCGCGGACCGGCGGCGTCGAGCCGGTGGTCGCGACGACCACCGATGGGCACCCGCCCGAGCGCGAGGTGTTCGCGCGGCTGTGCGCGATCGATACCGCGGGCCTGCGCTCGTGCACCGAAACCGCAGGGGTCCTCACCGCGGTCGCGCCGATCGACGCGATCACGATCTTCGACGAGGAGCGACCGCGCGGCTTCCCGCTGCCCGACGAGCTCCAGCTCGCCGAGGATGCGCCGTTTCGCGGCGCGCGGCACCTGCAGTTCATCTCGCGGTGCGCGAGCGAGGACTGCTACGCGAACCTGCGCTGGCAGGGCCTCGACGTCGCGCTCGATCGCCTCGGCCCCGGCAGCGTCGCGACCACCGCGTATCTCGAGCTCGCGGTCGCCGTCGACGGCGGCAGCACCAGCTGGTGGAGTCAGCTGCGGCTGTGGTACGGCGACGTGCCGATCGACGACGTCGTCCACTTCGCGCCCTTCGCCCTTCGGCGCGACGGTCGCTACCGCGTGCTGCAGGTGCCGCTGCGGGTGTTCGCCGGGCGCGGCGGCGCGGCGGTCGACACCGCGATGACCCGGCTGCACGAGTTCGGGCTCGGCGGCTGGTGGCCCGCGGGCGCGGTGGTGCGGATCGACGAGGTCCGCATCCGCTGGTGACGCGACGCGGCCGCGTGACCAGCTCGCAGCCGTCGAGTTCGGGCCGCGCCCCACGAGCGCCCCGCCGCCCCGCGAGGGCTGGGCAACTCGCCCTGGCATCGCGCGGACCCGTTGCGCAGCGGCGTCGAGCGATGGACCCAGCACCACGCGCGGCGGTGTGTGCAAGGGCCTGCAATCCGTGGGTTCGCGCCGTCGGCGGGCAGCCTGCGCCGCGCCGTGCATTCGCCGTGCTTCGATGACGCATCGCGTACCGAGCGGATGGTGGCTGGCGTTGGTGGTGGGGCTGGGCGGTTGTGTCGATGCCGAGGGCCGACCGGGTCACGTCGGTGGCTTCGATGGTGGCGATGACGAAAGCTGCGTCGGACCGGGCGGTCAGCCCTGCGATGTGCCCGAGTGCGACGACCCGTGTGCGTACAACGACCCCGCGCTGCGTGACGGCCAGTGCAAGATCACGACGCTGCCCGAGTCGTGCGGTGACATGCGCGGCCAGACGGTGCTGTTCCAGCAGCTCGGCGCGAGCGTGCCCGCGCCGGGCGGCGTGTTCCGCCCCGCCGACGCCGCGCTGCAGAAGTGGGTGCAGGCGCGCTGGCAGGAGATGTCGCAGTTCGTGGTGCCCGCCAACGTGAAGACGCAGCTGACCAAGGGCGGCGTGAAGGTGTGGAACTACCCCGACGGCAACGGCTGGATCCGCACCGACTTCCACGCCGGCATCATGGCGCTGCCGCCAGGCGTCGCGCCCGAGACCGTGCTGAAGGCCATGCTCGACGATCCGCTCGCGGCCACCGGCAACGGCGAGTTCTCGGGCTGGGTCGGTTGGCCCAAGGCCGGCGCCGGCGGGCGCAAGGTCGGCGATCGGGTCGACCTCGACATCTGGGGCCCTGACAACGGCGCGATCGGCTACTGGAAGATCGACCCCGATCGCTACTGCGTGATCACGCTCGAGAACGACACCGCGGGCGTCCATCCCGTCAACGGCATCCGTTGCTGGGGTTTCGTGCCGATGGCGCTCAATCCCAACTGGCTCGCGACCAAGGACGGCAAGGCTTCGTGGGGCTGCGCCGGCGCGACGTACATGTTCTATACGATGGGCATCGACTCCCCGTCGATCGCCGGCGGTGGCCTCGGGGCCGACGCCCAGGCCGCGACCTGGAACGCGAACATCCGCGATCTGCTGGGCGAGAACGTGAAGGCCGGCGGCGTGAGTGGCCGCTGGTATGTGCAGCAGACGATCGTGCAGCCCAACGGGCTGGCGCCGGGTGCCAACGTGCAGGCCAAGCCGCCCGGCGAGCTGAACAGCTACTACGTGCAGCTGCCCGAGCGAGACTTCCGTGACGGCGAGGTCTGCGAGGAGCCGGCCACGCCGCCGTCGCAGTGCGGCGCCGATCACTTCACCTGCATCGACGGCCAGTGCATCGACGGGGCCTGGCGCTGCGACGGCATCGCCGACTGCAGCGACCGCGACGACGAGGCCGCCTGCGACGACGATGCCGACGCTGGCGACGGCGGCTGCGCGGCGACACAGTTCGCGTGCACCGACGGCAGCTGCATCCCGGCGCAGTGGCGCTGCGACGGCGAGTACAGTGACTGCGCCGCCGGCGAGGACGAGCAGGACTGCGACGGCGCCACCGGCAGCTGCGCGCCGACGCAGTTCACCTGCGACGACGGTCAGTGCATCGCGGGCGACTGGAAGTGTGACGGCATCGTCGACTGTCAGGCCGGCGAGGACGAGAGCGGCTGCACCGACACGCCGCCGCCGACCGACAGCTGCGACGGCTTCGCGTGCGACGACGGCCAGTGCATCGCGGCCGCGTGGCAGTGCGACGGCATCATCGACTGCCAGGCCGGCGACGACGAGGACGACTGCGCCGACACACCGCCCGCCACCGACGACTGTGACGGCTTCGCGTGCGACGACGGCGTGTGCATCTGGGCGCAGTGGCAATGCGATGGGTACCTCGACTGCGCCGGTGCCGAGGACGAGCTCGGCTGCGGGTGACCGACGCTGCTCGGCGACCGCGACCGGGCAGGCGGCCTGGTCGTGTTCGCGAGGGGCACGTCGGGCTGCGTGTCGACGGACGCGTGAGTTCGCGCGGGCATGTCGCGAGGCCCCGCTGCAGTGCCCTGCTTGCCCGATTGCAGGACTTTCCCGCGGGCGGGACGGAACCGGCCGTCGGCTCCGACCAACCCGTCGATGAGCCCACGCTGTCTTGGACGCCCCACCGTGATCGCCTCGGTGACCGGGTGCGACCACCCCGAGTCTTCGGCGAACGCGGCCGCCGTGACCACAGCCGATAGTGTGTACTGTCGGGGTCTGGACGAAGATGGTCCGGCGACGCCGCCGCGTGACCCCGAGTGCACGCCGTGAACCACGAAGCTGATACCGCGCGCGGGACCACGACCGCCTCGTCAGACGAGACGCTCGCCGACGGCCGCGCGCTCGAACGCGTCGCCGCGAAGGGCGATGTGTTCGGCGAGTATCGCCTGCTCGACGTGCTCGGACAGGGCGCGATGGGGATGGTCTACCGCGCCTATGATCCGCGGCTCGATCGCCTCGTCGCGCTCAAGCTCGTCCATCCCTCGCGCGTCGGCGCGAACGCGAGTCAAGCGAGCGCGCGACTCGTCGCCGAGGCGCGTGCGCTCGCTCGGGTCTCGCACCCCAACGTGCTGTCGATCTACGACATCGGCACCGAGCACGAGCTCGTCTACGTCGCGCTCGAGCTGGTCGAGGGTGTCGACCTGGCGCAGTGGCTGCGGGCGGGCAAGCGGTCGTGGACGACAATCGTCGACGTGTTCATCGCAGTCGCGTCGGGCCTCGCCGCAGTGCATGCGGCGGGTCTCGTGCACCGCGATGTGAAGCCCGCGAACATCCTCGTCGAGCGCCTGTTGCCCGGCGACACGATGGGGCGCGTGCTCGTCGCGGACTTCGGCATCGCGCGCGCCACCACGGCGACGCCGGTGCCGAGCATCGCCGTCGAGGCCGACGCATCGACCGAGGACATGCACCTCACCGCGACGGGACGCGTCGTCGGCACGCCGGCGTACATGGCCCCGGAGCAGCACACCGGCGGCGAGATCGGGCCTGCGGCCGATCAGTACGCGGTGTGCGTCGCGTTGTACGAGGCGCTGTTCGGACAGCGGCCGTTCCTCGGCGGCGCGCAGGCGATGCTGCTCGCCAAGGCGGATCCGCCGCGAGCGCGTCCGCGCGGCGACGTGCCGAAGTGGCTGTGGGCGATCGTCCGTCGCGGGCTGTCGTCGCGGCCGCGTGATCGCTTCGCGTCGATGGAGCAGCTGGCGGCGGCGCTGAGTGACGGGTCAGTGCTTCGGCGCTGGCGGTGGCCCGCTGCGCTCGGGGCCTCGGCGATCGCGACGACCGCGATGGCGGTCGCGTTGATGGAGCCCGCGTGTGCCGGCGCTGACGCGAAGCTCGGCGGCGTGTGGAACGACGATCGACGCGAGGCCATCGCGGCCGCGTTCGCGGCGAGCGAGCGACCGGGGGCCGACGGCGCGTGGGCCGAGGTGTCGACGCGGGTCGACGAATACACGGCGCAGCTCGACGATGCGTACCACGAGGCATGCGAGGCCGCGCTCGTGCGGCGGGATCACGCAGAGGATCTGTACGACCGTCGGCTCGCGTGCCTCGATCAGCGCAAGCAGGTGCTCGAGCGATCGCTGGCCCTGCTCGCGACGGGTGATGCGGATGTCGTCGATCACGCGGGCGAGGTCGCGTCGACGCTGGGCGCGATCGAGCCGTGCGCCGATCTCGAGGCCTTGGCGGCCGGGATCGCGCCGCCTCTGCCCGCCCAACGCTCGTCGGTCGAGGAGGTGAGGCGCATCCTCGCGGACGCGAGCGCGCTGTCCGCTGCCGGCCGCTTCGAGGACGCGTCGCGCTCGATCGAGGGCGCGGTCACGCTCGCGCGCCACGTCGGCTATGCGCGCGCGACGGTGGAGGCGCTCGTGTACGCGGCCGAGCTGCACGAACGACAGAGCCGCGTCGACGAGGCACGCGTCGCGCTCGACGAGGCGATCGAGACGGGGCTCGCGATCGGCTCGGACGCCTTCGTGCTGCGCGCGCTGGTGTTGCGCACGTGGATCGCCGCGGAGTACGAGCGCGACATCGACGCGGCGCTGAGATGGGCGGCGCTCGGTCGCGCGCAGCTCGAGCGACTCGGGGATCCGCGCGAGCAGGCGCTCGGGCTGCACAACGCGCTCGGCACGGCCTTCGCTGCGGTCGGCCGCTACGACGAGGCGATCGCCGAACTCGAGCAGGGACTGAAGCGGATCGAAGGCGATCACACGATGGCGAGGTGGTCGGCGATCCTGCGCTCGAACATCGGCGGCGTTCGGTTCAACGCCGGCGATCTCGAGCAGGCCCAGGCGGACTACGAGCTCGCGCTCGCGTCGCTGCGTTCGCTGCACGGCGACGACCATCCGGAGGTCGCGAACACGGCGCTCCGCGTCGCCCAGGTCCAGGGGCAGCGCGGGCTGAACGTCGAGGCGATTGCGGGTCTGCGCGGCGCGATCGCGGCGCTCGAGCGGCTGCAGGCGACGCCGACCGAGCTCGCGACGGCGCTCGTGTCCCTCGGCACCATGCTGCGCAACTCGGGCGAAGACGACGATGCGGGCCGGACGTACCTGCGCGCGGTGGAGCTGCTCGACGGCGAGGGCGACGACTTCACGCTCGCGTATGCGCTCGTGAACTACGGGCACTCGTGCATCGATCGCGGGATCTACGACGCGGCGGAGGTGCAGCTGCAGCGCGCCGCGAAGCTGCTCGAGCCGGTCGAGCCCACCGGTCAGAACCTCGCGCACGCGTGGCTCGGACTCGGGTGGATTCGCGAGCGACAGGGCAAGGCCGACGAGGCGCTGTCGTTCCACCGCCGCGCCATCGAGGTTGCACCGCACACACGCAGCGCTGCACGGGCGCTCGGTGCGAGCGCGCTGGTGCTCGCGCGGGCGGGACGCGATGCAGAGGCGGCCGCGGCGCTGCAGCGACAAGACGAAATCCTGGCGAGCGACACGCTCGTGTTCGCGAGCGATCGGCTCGCGGCCTCGATCGCCCACGTGTGCGTCGCGACGGAGATGGGTCGCGCGGGCGAGGCGGCCGATGCGATTGCGATGCTCGAGCGACTGCTCGTGGATGGCCGACGGACCGGCACGCGGCTCGCGGGGGAGGCGGAGCTCGCGATCGGGCGCGCCCGGTTGGAACGTGGCGAGGATGCGCTCGCGCGCGCGGCCCTCGAGCGAGCTGCCGCGGATCTGGAGGGCAAGCACCGCGCGGACCTCGTGCAACAGTTGCACGACGCCGAGGCCGTGCTCGAGGGTCGGGAGCGGCGCGCGCGATGAAGGCGGCGGCGTCGCAGGAGTCTGTCATCACGCCCGGCTTCGAGGCGGTGTACCGCGAGCACCATGGGTTCGTGTGGAAGAGCGTGCGCCGGCTCGGCATAGCGGACGCCGAGGTCGACGACGTCACGCAGGACGTGTTCGTCGTCGTGCATCGTCGCCTCGCCGACTTCGAGGGGCGATCGAGCCTTCGCACGTGGTTGTTCTCGATCGCGTATCACGTCGTCCGCGATCGTCGACGCAGCGGCGCCGCGCGTCGCGATCGCGAGGGCAAGGTCGAGCCGCCGCGGCCGCCCACCGAGCCCGATCAACGTCTCGCTCGACACCGCGCCGTCGTAGCGCTCGACGACTTGCTCGCGGGTCTCGACGAAGACCAACGCTCGACATTCGTGATGGCGGAGGTCCTGCACATGACTGCACCGGAGATCGCCACACTGACCGAGGTCAAGCTGAACACCGTGTACTCGCGCCTGCGTCGCGGTCGCGACGCGTTCGAAGCCGCGCTGCAGCGCTACCTGGAGCAGCACGGAGGAGAGATGCCATGGCTGAGCTGAGTCGCAAGGGGCGCAGGCTGATCGACATCGCGATGGCGAACGACGAGCCGCCGTCAGTGGACGATAGCTGGGGCACGCTCGTGTCGCGGCTCACGATGGAGGCGCCGCGCGGCGCGGCACCGAGCGAGCCGACGGCCGCGCGCGGTCGCGGGCTCGTGGTGGTGGTCGCAGTGGTGGCGTTCGTGGTGACGGGTGGCGCGTGGTGGTGGTCGCAATGGCGGGTGCCCGCCGTCGAACGCGAGGTCGAGGCACCGACCGCGAGCCCGCCGATCGAACGACCGCTGCGCGCGGCCGACACGAAGGGCAGGGCAACGGAGCTTGCGGTGCGCGAGCTCCTCCCGGCCGCCGAGGCGGCGCTCGCGGCCGACGATCCCGATCGCGCGATGGCGCTGCTGCAGGAGCATGCCGTGCGAGCGCCGACCGATCACGCGGCGCCGCACCGCATGGCGCTGCGCGTGCTCGTGCTCTGCGCCAAGGGCGAGCGCGCGCAGGCACGCGACGAGGCGAATGCGTTCCTCGTTGCGCACCACGACTCGCAGTGGAGCGATGCCGTGCGAGCCTCGTGCGCCGCTCGATGACTGCGCCAGGCGCCGAGGACGAGCTCGGCTGCGGCTCTTGCCACCCTGGCGCGACCCTGCTGGGCACGACGCGCCCGCGTGCGGCCGTGATATCGTGCGGCCTTGCGCGGGCCCGTGATCGCGATCGCCCTGCTCGGCATGCAGGCCTGTCGAGCGTCGGCGCCGACGACGGCCGTGGCCGAACCCGCGGTGACGCCCACGCCGGCGTCGACGCCCGCGCCGCGATCGATGCGCCGGGTTCCGATCGATGCGCCGGGCTTGTTCGCGGAGGGCCTCGCGTGGGACGCCCCGCGCTCGCGGTTGTTGCTCGGTGGCATCGTGGGGCAGGCGATCGTGGCGAGTGATCTCTCCGCCGCGCCGGCGCAGCGCGTGGCCGCGCCGGCGGCGGGCTGGTCGGTGTTCGGGCTCGCGATCGATGTCGAGCGCGGGTGGCTGTGGGCGGCGTGCTCGGCGGTGCCGCAGGGCAAGCTGCTGCCCCACGACCGTGGGCGTGCGGGGCTGGTTGCGTTCGCGCTGGCCGATGGCGCGCAGATCCACGCGTGGGAGACCGAGGACGACGCCGGCCACGTGCTCGGCGATGTCGCGCTCGCCTCCGATGGCACCGCATACACCACCGACTCGCAGGGCGGTGGGGTCTATGCCGCCTCGACGGATCGCGTCGCGCTGCGCGAGGTGATGCCCGCGGGTAGCTTCCGCTCGCCGCAGGGGATCATCGCGCTCGACGATCACGCGCTGCTGCTCGCCGACTATTCGACCGGGCTCGTGCGGGTCGAGCTCGATGGCGAGGGCGTCGCGCGCTCGCACGCGGTGCTGCGATCGGCGGCCGGCGACGACCTGCGCGGCGTCGATGGCATCGCGCGCCGCGATCGCACCGTCATCGCGGTCCAGAACGGCGCTGCACCGCCGCGCGTGCTGGCGATCACACTCGCGCAGGACCTCGCCGGCATCGCGGCGGCGTCGGTGCTCCACGTGCCCGAGGTCGACGACGGCGAGCCCACGCTGGTCACGATCGTCGGCGATGACGCGTGGGTGGTGCAGACCGATCGCTGGGACCGCGTGTTCGACGGCGACGGGCGGCCCCGCGGCGAGCTCGCGATCGCGAGCCCGGTGGTGCTGCAGATCCCGCTGCCCGGCACCTGAAGCGCGGCGGGACCGAACCGTGGGCGGTCGGCGGTTACCAAGCTCCCGATGTCCTCGCCCCGCGAGGGCCCTGAGAAGGGACTCCAAGACAATGCGCTACGCGGTCCACCTCGCGCTGCTCGGCACCTGCGCCTGCACCAACACCGTGGCCGGCACCGCGGTCGGCACCGGCACCGTCGCCGACACCGACACCCCCGTCACCAGTGAGGGTGAGGGCACATTCACGCCGACCACGACTGTCACCACGACCGCGAGCGATGGCAGCGACGGCAGTGGCATCACCACCACCGGCACCACCACCACCGGCGATGCCCGGCCGATCTTCGACGTCGGCGTGGTCGACGAGACCGGCGACTCGCCATGCGCGGGGCGGGGCAACGGCGTCGAGTTCTCCAACATCTGGATCGCCAACAGCAACGAGGGCACGGTCTCGAAGATCGACACCCAGCAGCTGGTCGAGCTCGCGCGTTACAGCACGCGACCCGATGGCATGGGCAACCCCTCGCGCACCTCGGTCAACCGCAACGGCGACGTCGCGATCGCCAACCGCAACGGCGGTCTCACGATGATCCGCGCGCGCAGCGAGGACTGCCTCGATGCCAGCAACACCTCGAGCGGCGCGCTCGACGTCAAGCCGTGGCAGGACGGCTGCGTCGAGTGGTACACGCCGATGCCGTACACCTCGCAGCGTCCGGTGGCGTGGACCTCGGGCACGCTCGACGAGACCACGTGCACGTGGAAGGACACACTGGTGTGGACCGCGGGCGCCACCGCCAACGTCGCCAACAGCATCGAGGTCTTGCTGGTCGACGGTGAGACCGGGGTGGTGCTCGACACCGTGCCGCTGCCCGACGTGCCCAATGGCTCCAACGAGTTCGGCCTCTACGGCGGCGCCGTCGACGGCGAGGGGAACTTCTGGGCCAGTCAGCTCGACGTCGGCCACCTCGTGCGGGTGCGGCTATCCGACCTCGTGGCCGACGCGTGGCCGATGCCGACGGTCGGCTATGGCATGACGGTCGACGCGATGGGACGACCGTGGACGTGCAACGCCCAGGTCGCGCGCTTCGATCCGACCACCGAGCTGTGGACCATCGGCGCCGGCGAGCCCGGCTACGGCGGTGCCGGCTGCATGCAGGACGCCAACGGCATCATGTGGGTCGCCGGCTACGCGATCACGGCGATCGACGTCGAGTCGATGGAGCTGGTCGCGCAGTACCCGATGCCGGTCATCGATGGCAATCCGGACACCGGCTACGGCCGCGGCATCAGCATCGACTTCGAGGGCTACGTCTGGTCGCCTTCGCACTGGTCGAACGCCGCCTACCGACTCGACCCCGACACCGGCGAGTTCGAGAGCGTGACCGGCCTGAACTTCCCGTACACCTACAGCGACATGACCGGGTTCGCGCTCGCCCACGCGGGCACACCCGCCGGCTGAGCCGCGGTGCTATCCTCGCGACAGACCAAGCTGCGGGGAAGCGTCATGAGCCAAGAACCGATCGAGAGCGTTCGTTACCTCTTCAGCAGCGATGACGGCCCGTCGGCGGAGTTCGACGTCCACCGCATGCACTTGGTCGAGGCGCTCGATACCCCCTTCGAGCTCATGCTCGAGCTGGTGACCAGCGACGTCGAGGCCGCCACCGACGAGTTCCTCGGTGCTGCGTGCACCGTCGAGATCACCCGCGGGGAGCGCACCCGCTTCGTCTACGGCATCTGCGATCGCGTGGACTACCTCGGCGCCTCCGACGAGCAGCTGTTGGTCAACATCCGCGTGGTGCCGGCGTTCGCGTTGATGGCCCACGAGGTCCGCTCGCGCATCTTCCAGGACATGAGCGTGCTCGACATCGTGGCCGCGGTGCTGGGCGACGGGCTCGGGGTCTACGGTCGCACCAGCGATCCCGGCGGCTCGAGCCGCGGCACCGCGGTGCGCGACTACTGCGTGCAGTACCGCGAGTCCGATTTCGACTTCGTGGCGCGGCTGCTCGAGGAGGAGGGCATCAGCTACCACTTCGTGCACGACGACGCGAAGGGCCACGAGGTGCTGACCTTCGCCTACGAGAATGCCGACTACCCCGACATCGCCAACGTCGACGGCAGCTCGCTGGTGCCGATCGTGCCGGTCACCAACGACCTGCACGACGTCGAGTCGCTGGTCGGGCTCGACTGGCGGCGGCTGACCACCTCGACCGCGACCAAGCACATGGACTTCGACTGGAAGGCGCCGTCGGCTCCGCTCTTCAGCGAGGCCACCGGCGAGGACGAGCGCGGCCGCATCCGCCGGGTCTATCGCCACGACCAGCGCCGCTTCATCGAGGACGACGGCGTCGACCGGGCGACCGAGCACCGCGACGCCATGACCGTGGCCGGCAAGGTCGCGCGTGGCTCGGGCAACGTCATCACGTTCCTGCCCGGGTCGGTGTTCGAGCTCGAGCGTCACCAGCGGGCCGACCTCGAGGGCAAGTACGTGATCACGCGGGTCGAGCACCGCGGCTCGTGCCCCGAGGTGCTGCACAGCAACCGTGATCGTCCGGTCGACAACCGCCAGCGCTACATGAACACCTTCAGCTGCGTGCCGATGGCCGCGACCCTACGACCGCTGCGGCAGCGACCCAAGCCGCGCGCCTACGGGCCGGAGACCGCGACCGTGGTCGGCAGCGAAGAAATCCACGTCGACGAGCACGGTCGCATCAAGGTGCAGTTCCACTGGGAAGAAGACGCCAAGCACGACGAGACCTCGTCGTGTTGGGTCCGCGTGCGCCAGAACTGGGCCGGCTCCGGCTGGGGCTTCCAGTTCATCCCTCGCCTCGGCATGGAGGTCGTGGTCGAGTTCCTCGGTGGCAACCCCGACCGCCCGCTGGTCAACGGTTGCGTCTACAACGGCGACAACGCCTATCCGTACGGCATGCCGGGCGAGAAGACCAAGAGCGCGATCAAGAGCCACTCGGTCGGCGGTGATGGCTTCAACGAGATCCGCTTCGAGGACGCCAGCGGCTCGGAAGAGTTCTTCGTGCACGCACAGAAGGACATGAACACGGTCGTGCTCAACAACCAGACCCTCGACGTCGGGGTCGATCGCACCATCACGATCCACGCCAACCTCAAAGACGCGATCACCAAGAACAAGACCATCGAGGTCGGTGGCGATCACACCGAGACCATCGAGGGCAACATGAAGCTCTCGGTGACCAAGAACCAGTCCGTCAAGGTCACGCAGGACGTCAGCGAGACCATCAGCGGCAAGCGCACCACGGCGATCTCGAAGACCGCGAAGCTGAACGTCACCCTGGCCTCCGACGAGTTCGTGGGCTTGAAGAAGTCGGTCAAGGTCGGCGGGCTCTACAGCGAGCAGGTCGGTGCGTCGCGTAGCATCACCGCGGTCGGGGCCATGAGCTTCACGGCGGGCTTGAGCGGCAAGCTGCAGTGCGCGCGCAACATCATGGTCAAGGCGCAGAAGGAGCTGCAGCTGGTCGGTGACACCGACGTGGGGATGAAGTCCGGCAAGAAGATGGCCATCAACGCCGGCGACGACTTCGGAATCAAGGGCGACAAGAAGGGCTCGATCGAGCTCACCGACGAGGTCGTGCTCAAGTGTGGCGACGCCTCGCTCACCATGAAGAAGGACGGCACGATCGTGCTCAAGGGCAAGGACGTCACCGTGCAGGGCTCCGGCAAGATCGCCGTGAAGGCCGACGGCGACGTCAAGGTGTCGGGCTCGAAGGTCAGCGCGAACTGACCCGCACAGGTGGCGACTGCGTCGCATCGCCGCAGGCGGCCGGCTCGGCGGATGCAGATTCGCGCCGCCGGGCTCGACCAAACTCACGCGCAGCGAGACGCCGCGCTGACCGCCTGCGCTGTACGCTGGGAGGGTGGGTGAGCTGCTCGCGTTCTCGCGGGTCCGCGGCATGGTCGTCGCGGTCGCGCTCGTGGCACTCATGTGCGCCGCGGCCTTCGCAATGGGGGCGCCGCGGATCGCCGGTGTGATCGGGGCTGCGGGCTCGGTGTTGTCGATCGCGTCGGCGTGGCTCGTGTGGCAGGCGTGTGCACGCACCAACGCGCGCGCGCTGGCGGACGACGCCCGGGCCGCGTCGCTGCAACACGCGCTCGACGAGAGCCGCGCGGCGCTCGAGCTGGCCGAGATCGGCATCTGGCAGTGGGACCTGCGGACCCACCGAATTTCGTACAGCCCCGGCTGCGCGCGCATGCTCGGGTACCGGGGCGGAGAAATCGACGACGCGCTGTCGGCGTGGGGGAAGCTCGTGCACCCCGAAGACCTCGCGCCGGTGCGCGAGGCGGTCGACGCGCTCGTGGAGGACCGCGTCGACCACTACGAGGCACGGGTCCGGCTCAAGGGCGCCGACGGTCGCTGGCACGTGGTGCTGGATCGCGGGCGCATCGTCGCTCGCGACGACGCGGGGCGGCCGACCGCGGCGATCGGGGTCCACATGCGGCTCGGCGCCGAGGGCCCGGTGGCGGCGCCCGCGGTCCGCACCCGCGGGCGCTGGCTCATCGTCGACGACGACGACAGTGTCCGTCGGGTGCTCGAGGTCGCGGCGCGTCGGGCCGGGCTCGATGTGATCGGATTTGCCGACCCACGCGCGGCGTGGGCGGCGATCTGCGAAGGCGGAGCGCCGCTGGGCATCGTGACGGATTTCGAGATGCCGGGCATGACCGGCGTGCAGCTCGCCGAGCGGGTGCGCGCCGCTGGGCTCGAGTGCCCGGTGTTGCTGGTGACCGGCAACGCGGGCACCGCGATCGGCGAGTGTCGCTCGATCGATGCGATGCTCATCAAGCCCTTCACGGTGGCCGAGCTCGTGCCGTGGCTGACGCGCCACAGCGCCGGTCGAGTGCGCGCCAAGGCGTGACAGCGACCGGTGCTCTGGCCTACCATCGGCCGATGATGCGGACCCGATCTTCCCTAGGCCTTGCACTGACCAGCATTGCGGCGCTGCTCGCCTGCAACGGTGGCGGCGGAACAGCGACCACTGGCGACTCGAGTGGCTCGACCACCGACGACTCGGCGTCCGCGACCGACACCGACACGGTCTCGACCACCGCGACCACCACCGACACCACCATGACGGCGACGACGGTCGCCGACAGCTCCAGCAGCGACGGCGGCTGCATGGGCGAGTGTGCCGTCGATGACGACTGTCTGCCCGGGCAGAGCTGCCTCGAGTGCATCTGCATCGGCACGCCGGTGGGCTGCGCAGAGTGGGGCGAGGGCGAGTACGCCAACTGCGTCGAGGGCGGCAATACCGTGTGCGGTGCCGCCAACGGCGGCTGCGTGGTCGATGACCCGGCCGATGCGACCGTGGGCGTGTGCTACTTCGGCGGCTGCACCGAGAAGTGCGATTGCCCCGCGCCGCCGGCCGGCTTCGAGGAGCAGGTCGACTGTTTCAACTTCCTCGGCGACGACGCGCTCGAGTGCGCCATCTCGTGCAGCGGCGGCGGTGCGTGCCCCGACGGCATGTTCTGCTTCATGGGCGCGATCTGCTTCTGGGGCGACGAGCCGGCCGGCGTGCCGCCGTACGGCGACTGTGTGAACGACGGCGGTGCGCAGTGCGAGGGCGGCATCTGCATCTCGGACAACCCGGCCGATCCGACCTTCGGTGGCTGCAACCCGCCGTGCATGGCGGTCGGCGATTGCCCGCCGGCGCCCAGCGGTGACGCGCCGCCGGCCTGCGTCGACATCACCGGCGACATGAACAACGAGTGCATCCTCGACTGCTCCGGCGGCGAGACCTGCCCGGACGGCATGGTCTGCATCGAAGATTTCGGGCTGTGCGCGTGGCCGGTCGTGCAGGAGCCGGTGCCGGGCTACGGCGACTGCCAGAACGAAGACGCGATGCTGGTGTGCGTGGGCGAGGAGACCTGCCTCGACGACGCGACCGGTGGCGTGTGCTCGGCGCCCTGCACCGCGCCGACCGACTGCCCGGCTGCGCCCGCGACCGGCGACGCGCCGGTGGCATGCGGTGACCTCGGCGGCGGCGCGGACACCTGCTACCTCGATTGCTCGGGCGGCCAGACCTGCCCCGACCTGATGGAGTGCGTCGACGACTCGTACTGCCACTGGACCGAGCTCAGCTACATGCTCGAGGAGGACTTCGAGGGTGGCGCGCTGCCGGCCGAGTGGACCGTCACCGACGTCGACGGCAACACCGTGAACGCGATGGTCAACTTCATCGACGCCGCGTGGACGGTCACCGACGAGCTGCAGGCGGGCATGAACTTCGCCGCGTACAGCACCTCGTGGTACACGCCGGCCGGTATGTCGGACGACTGGCTCATCACCCCGCAGGTGACCCCGTCGGCGACCAGCCAGCTGCGTTGGCTGGCGACGGCGCCCGATCAGGACTTCCCGGACGGCTACGAGGTCCGCGTGTCGACGATGTCGACCGACACCGCCGATTTCACCGACGTGCTGCTCACGGTCGACGCCGAGCTCGGCGCCTTCACGGCGCGCGCGGTCGATCTCAGTGCCTACGCGGGCATGCCGATCTACGTCGCGTTCCGAAACACCTCGAACGACGACTTCCTGCTGTTGGTCGACAACGTTCGCGTGTCGAACTGATCGCGCGCGCCGCAATGTGACGCGAGGGAGGGGAGCAGCGCTCGCGTTGCTCCCCTCGTTTTCGTGGTGTGCAAGGCGAGCGGTCGACTGCGTGGCGGCGCTCAGCTGCCGGGCAGGAAGCCGACGTTTGCGGCGTCGACCGACTTGCCCTCGGCGAGCAGGATCTCGTGATCCCAGCGCTCGAGCCACAGCACATCGCGGCTGCCGCCGGAGTAGAGATACGTGGCCACGCGCGGCAGCTCGGGACGGCCATGGTTGCCGGTACAGGCGGCGCTGGCCTGGCCGCGTCGCTGCAGCGCGTAGGTGCCTCGATCGCGGGTGATGTTGCGCGGCGGCTCGCCCGAGAGGCCGTGGCCACCCTGCGGCTGCACCAGGTACCACTCGCTGGCACCGGCGGCGCCGACCAGCCACGCGGTGCGCGAGGCGTCTTGCAGGATGGCGACCACCGTCGTCAGTCCGCCCTCGCGCAGCAACACGGTGCCCTCGACGATGTAGTCGCCGTCGATGCTGGTGTCGCCGCTCTCGATCGCGACCACGTCGCCCTGGCGCAGGGTCGTGAGCTCGAGGTCGACCGGCTCGGCGGGGCCACCGGCGCGGTCGCTGTGGACGCGGGGGTTCGGTGCGGTCACGGGGCGGTTGCGATCATGCCGCAGCCGGTCGGCGACCAGGGCCCGGATCTTCCGGGTGCGCGCGTCGTCGGGGGCCGAGCCGGCGGTCGCCGTGAGCATCAGCGGCGTGTGGCCGTCTTCGATCGCGCGACGGCCCTCGCCCCAGTCGCGCAGTCGCCGTGCCGCGAGCACACCGACCCAGAACGCTCCGGCGATCGTCATGGCTGCGAGCAACGACGCGAACGTGAGCAAAGCTCCTCGCGCTCAGATCTAGCACGCGCATGGGCGCGGGCCAAACCGGCCCGAACCCGACCTCGTCTCGGGCGCGGCGCCCATGCCGGGCGCTCGCGTGCGCGACCCGCATGGACCGGCCAGAGCCCGAGGGCGGCAACAGGGGAGGGCCCCGCCGCAGGGCCTAGCGCGCCTTGACGCTGCACGCGGCCGGGGGCTAAGAAGGCACCCAAAGTCGCCGTCGCCTGCACGTTGCTCGCGGAGGGTGCGTGTCGACGAGGTGCGAGTCAGCATCCATGGAACCGACTCCCTGGGATCCCGAAGGCGCGACGACAGTGCTCGATGCACAGGGGCGTGTGGCCGAGGGAGCACTCCCGGCCGGCCTCGACCTGCGCATCTACTACAAGGCCTTGGTCGCGGCGCGTTGCCTCGACGTGCGACTCGGTCGCAGTGGCCTGCCGATGTTCGCGTCGGCCGCCGGCGAGGAGGCGCCACTGTGCGCCACCGCCATGAATGCCCGCGAGGAGGACTGGATCTACCCCGGCCTTCGCGACGTCGCGGTCGCACTGGTGCGCGGGATGCCGTTCGACGAGCTCGCGCGACAGGTGATGACCGGCGAGGGTACGGGTGTGATCGGTCGCGTGGCGTCGGCGTCCCTGCGCATCGCGGCGCCGTGCGACGCGCTCGCGATGCATCTCGCCATCGCGGCCGGACAGGCCCACGGTCAGAAGCTCGCCGGCGACGGTGGCATCACCTTCGCGCTCATCGGCGAGGGCAGCACCACCACCGGCGTCTTCCACGAGACGCTCGCGGTCGCGGCCGCCTGCGATCTGCCGCTGGTGATCGTGTGCCGCTCGCAGCTGTGGCCCGGCGGCGCACCGGCCGAGGCCGGGGTGCTCGGCGACAGCGTGGCCGAGCGCGTGCGGGCCTGCGGCGTGTGGGATCGTCGGGTCGACGGCGCCGATCCGCTGGCGGTGCACACCGCGATCGCCCAGGCTGCGGCGCGCGCCCGCGACCGGCGGGGCCCTGCGTTCGTCGAGGTCGTGGTCACGCAGCTGCTGCACGACCCGCCGGCGCACCGCGATCCCGTCGAGCGACTGCGGCGCTACCTCGACGCCAGCGGGCAGTGGACCAGCATGTTCCAGGACGTCGCCGAGGCCGAGGTGCGCGGCAACCTCGATCGCGCGTTCGCGGCGGTTCGCGGAGGTGTCGCGTGAACGTGATGGAGGCCCTCGCAACCACCCTGGCCGACGCCCTGCGCGACGATACCCGCCGCGTGCTGCTCGGTGAGGACGTCACCACCGGCGGCATGCTGGGACTCTCGCGGCGCTGCGCCGATGACCCCGAGCTGCGGCCGCGCTTGCTCAGTCTGCCGCTGCTGCCCGCGACCGCGGCTGCCCACGCCGGTGGCCTCGCGCTCGCGGGCCTGCGGCCCATCGTGCTGCTCGGCGGCGTCGCGCCCCTGCTCGAGGGCCTCGCGGGCCTGCGCGAGCTGGCCCTGGGCGCGCTGCGATCCAACGGCGAGCGTGCGGCCCCGGTGCTGTTCGTCGCGCCGTGCGGGCCCGGCTTCGGCACCGGCGCCGACGCGCTCGATGCCCCCGAGACCGCGCTGCTGCACACCGCCGGCCTGCGCGTGGTGGTGGTCGGACGCGCCCACGAGGCGGTCGCGATGCTGCAGGCGGCCGCAGACTTCGAGGCCGGCGAGGAGCCGACGGTGCTGTTGGTGCCGCGCATGCTGCTCGCGACCGTGCTCGACGACGAGGCCGCGTCGCCGCTGTCGCGCCCGTTTGGTGCGCCCGCGGTGGTCCGTGACGGTACCCACGACGCGCAGCGCGTGGTCGTCTTCACGTGGGGCGAGTGCGTCGACGTGTCGCTCGCGGCCTGTGATGCCGCCGAGATCGATGCCCGCGTGATCGACATCGGCACGCTGCAGCCGCTCGCGCTCGACACCCTCGTCGAGGCCGCCCGCGACGCCGGGCGCATCGCGATCGTGCACGCGGGTCCGCGCCATCACGGCGCGGGGGCCGAGCTGGCGGCGACGTTCGCCGATCGAGCGATCCACTATCTCGACGCCCCGATCCTCCGCGTGTGCGGCGACGAGGGCGTGCTGTCCGGCACGCGCGAGCTGCTGGCGATTCCGTCGATCGAGCGCGTGGGCGCGGCCCTGCAGACGCTCGCAAGCCCCTGACCCGCCCCGCGAAAGACCTCCGTCATGCCCGAATTCAAGCTGCCCGCGATCGGTGAAGGTGTCGTCGAAGGCGAGATCGTCCGCTGGCTCAAGAAGCCCGGCGAGGCGGTCGCCGCCAACGAGCCGCTGGTCGAGGTGATGACCGACAAGGCCACGGTCGAGATCCCGTCGCCGACCGACGCCGTGCTCGAGCGCATCGTGTCCGACGAAGGCGTGATCGCCCCGGTCGGCTCGGTGATCGCAATCCTCGGCAGCGCGGCGACGTCCGCCGCCGCCGGTGGCAGCAACGGCGCGCGCCCGCCGGCTCCACCCGCGTCGGCCTCGGGCTCGATCCACGTCGGTGGCCCAGCGCCGGTCGACGAGGCCCGCGGCAAGGTGCTCGCGACCCCGGCCGCGCGCGCGCTGGCCCGCGAGTCGGGCATCGACCTGTCGAGCATCGCTGGCGATCGCGGTCGCATCACCAAGGCCCACGTCGAGCTGGCCCGCGGCTCCTACGAGGGGCGCGCGGTGGAGCCGGCCGCTGCGCGCAGCGAGCCGCCGCGTAGCGAGCCGCCGCGCAGCGAGCCCGAGCGGATCGAGGCGCGCCCGTCGAGCATGCCGACCCAGGTGCCGGCCGCCGTCGCTGCGCCGGCCCCGGTTGCGCGAGCCATGCGTGGCGGTGAGCCGCAGCCCGACGAGTCGATGCCGTTTCGTGGCATGCGTCGGCGCATCGCCGACGGCCTCGTCAAGTCGTACACGACCGCGGTGCACTACACGTACGTCGAGCAGATCGACGTCACCAAGCTGGTCGCGGTGCGCGAGCAGGCCAAGAAGGCCGCCGCCGCCGAGGGCGTGCAGCTGTCGTATCTGCCCTTCATCGTGAAGGCGGTGCTGCGAGCCCTGCGCAAGTACCCCATCGTGAATGCCGAGCTCGACGAGCCCGGCGGTCGGATCGTGCTGAAGAAGCGCTACAGCATCGGCATCGCGACCGCGACCGATCAGGGCCTGATGGTGCCGGTCGTCCACGACGCCGACCGGCTCAGCCTGCTCGACATCGCCAGCGAGATCGCGCGGGTCTCCGAGGCCGCGCGCACCGGCAAGGCCTCGCGCGAGGAGCTCACCGGCTCGACCTTCACCATCACCAGCCTCGGCGCCATCGGTGGCGTGCTCGCGACGCCGATCCTCAACTACCCCGAGGTCGGAATCCTCGGGGTCCACGCGATCCGCAAGGTGCCGGTCGTCGACGACGACGACAACATCCGCGTGGGCCACATGATGAACCTCTCCGTGTCGCTCGATCACCGCGTGGTCGACGGCTTCGAGGGCGCGAACTTCCTGCAGGAGGTCCGCCGCTATCTCGAGGACCCGACCTTGCTGCTGCTCTCGGGCATCTAGCCTCGGGCATCTGGCCCGCTTTCCCGCGCTCGCCGCAACAGAGAATCCATGGCCACGATCAAGAAGACTGCCCTCGTCATCGGTGCCGGCACCGGCGGCTACCCCTGCGCCATCCGCCTCGGTCAGCTCGGCGTCGACGCGATGCTCGTCGAGAAGGCCAACCCCGGCGGGGTCTGCCTCAACGTCGGTTGCATCCCCTCCAAGGCGCTCATCAGCGCGACCAAGCTCGCGCACAAGGCCCAGCACGCCGCCAACATGGGCGTGACCTTCGCCAAGCCCACCATCGACATGAAGCAGATGCAGTCGTGGAAGGCCGGCATCGTCAAGAAGCTCACCAGCGGCGTGCAGAGCCTGGTCAAGGGCAACGGCTGCGAGTACCGCCAGGCCACCGCGGAGTTCCTCGGGCCCAAGCGCGTCAAGCTCACCTACGCCGACGGCAAGCCCGAGGACATCGTCGAGGCCGAGCACATCGTCATCGCGACCGGCTCGCTGCCGATCGTCATCCCTGGCTTCGCGATCGATCAGAAGCGCATCGTCGACAGCACCGGCGCGCTCGACCTCGACCACATCCCCGGCGACATGATCGTCATCGGCGGTGGCTACATCGGGCTCGAGCTGGGGCAGACCTTCCAGCGGCTCGGCACCAAGCTCACCGTCATCGAGGGCCTCGATCGCATCCTCGCCACGATGGACAAGGACCTCGGCGATCCGGTCGCCAAGCAGATCAAGGCCGACGGCGGCGAGATCCTCACCGGCACCAAGGCCATCGGCTGGCGCGAAGAGGGCGGCAAGGCGCTGGTCAAGGTCGAGACCAACGGTCAGACCCGCGAGATCCCGGCCGACGTCGTGCTGGTGTCGGTCGGCCGCAAGCCGATCACCGCCGGCCTCGCGATCGAGAAGTCGGGCGTGAAGCTCGACAACAAGGGCTTCGTCGTCGTCGACGAGCGCATGCAGACCAACGTGCCCGGCATCTATGCCGCCGGCGACGTGGTCGGCCAGCCGATGCTCGCGCACAAGGCCTCGCACGAGGGCGAGCTCATCGCGGAGATCATCGCCGGCAAGAAGCGCGTCAACGACGTGCGCACGATTCCCGCGGTGGTCTTCACCGACCCCGAGATCGCGTCGGCGGGCCTGAGCCGCAGCGAGGCCGAGGCCAAGGGCCACAAGGTCACCGAGGGCAAGTTCCCGTTCTCGGTGTCGGGCCGCGCGATGGCGATCGACGAGACCAAGGGCTTCGTGAAGGTCATCGCCGACGCCGACGACGAGCGCGTGCTCGGCGTGCACATCGTCGGACCCGAGGCCAGCGACCTCATCTCCGAGGCCGCGCTCGCGATCGAGATGGGCGCCTACGTGCCCGACATCAGCCTGACCATCCATCCCCACCCGACCCTGGGCGAGGCGGTGATGGAGGCGGCCAAGCACGCCATCGGCGAGGCGATCCACATCGCCAACGCCAAGAAGCACGGCTAGCGGCGAGGAGGCGCTCGGGGAGCGACGCGGCCGGGGGGCCCCCCATGGCCGACCCCCTCCTTCGTGAGGGGGTCTGGCTGCCGGCCCCTCGGCCCGTGGCGTGCGCGCCCGCGAGTTTGCGGCCCAGCCCCCCGCGCGGCTTCGGTTTGGCGCTGCCCGCATTTCGCGCTGGCGTGCTGGCCAGGAGTCGCGTTACTCGTGTTTGGTCGGCCCGTCGCAGCCGCCCGAGGGGGCGGGACTTGGCCGATCGAGAAAGACGACTGCAAGTGAACAACAAGCTTTTTGTGGGCGGGCTGAGCTGGAACACCACCGACCAGGACCTGCTGGATGCGTTCTCGCCGTTCGGCGAGGTGACCGACGCCAAGGTGATCACCGATCGTGACACCGGTCGTTCGCGTGGCTTCGGCTTCGTGACGTACTCGAGCGATGATTCGGCCGCCCGTGCGATCGCGGAGATGGACGGTGCAACCCTCGATTCCCGCAAGATCCGCGTCAACGCGGCCGAGCAGCGCGAGCGCTCCGGCGGTGGCGGTGGTGGTCGTGGCGGCGGTGGCGGCGGTCGCTTCGGCGGCGGCGGCGGAGGCGGTCGCGATCGCGATCGCGGTGGACGCGACGATCGCCATGGCGATCGCCGCGGTGGTCGTCCCGGTCGCTAGTCGACGACGGCTTCGAATGGCTCGCACGCCCGCGGTGGTCCCCCGACCCCGCGGGCGTTGCTGCATCGGGCGATGGATTGCCGGGAACAACGACGCCGCGCGCGGCGAGCAACCCGCGACCATGCGGCTCGCCACGCTCCTGTCCGCCGTGATGCTGTGTGCCTGTGCGTCCCGCGGCGTCGCACCGACGCCGAGCATCGCACCGACGCCCTCGTCGACGATGGTTGCGGCCGCGATCCCGGAGCCGCCGCGCGGCGGCGCCGCGTGGGTGCTGCGGTTCGAGCGTGACGAGGACCGACCGCTGTTGGTCGCGCGAGGCGGTGGCGGTGAGCAGCGAAGGCCGCTGCAGGGGCCGGGAGCACCCGGCAGCGCCGCTGCGACCGAGGCATGGGGCGACTCCGATGGCGTCGTCGTGACGCTCGCGGACGTGCTGGGCGACGGCGGACAGCACGATCAGGCCGACGCGCCGGCGCGCTCGGTGACGATCGAGCCCAGTGAGGTGTGCCCGAAGCCTTGGCTCGTCGATCTCGCAGCCACCACCGTGCGGCCGGGCCTGCGCGTGCGCGCGGACCCGGCGACCACGCGCGTCGGCTGCGGGCGGGTCTCGTTCGCCGACTTCGACGGCGAGTTCGGGCCCGAGCGGGTGATCTACTACGGCGAGACCAGCTTCGACGCACGCGTGATCGCCAGCCAGATCGCGGTGCTGCGCACCAAGCTCGAGGAGCAGTTCGGCAGCCATCCGGAGGGCACCTGGGTGACCGAGGTCGTCATCGCGCCGCCGCAGCAGCCGACGGTCGAGCCCCACGGCGCGCCGACGCCGATCGGCCTGCGGGTCGTGATCGACGGCGGCGCCAGCTGGGGCGCGCCCGAGCACCTCGAGGTCGGCTCGACGCTCGCACGAACGTGGCTGCTGGGCCTGCTCGCCCGCGAGCTGCCGCACCGCGATCGCGACGACGTGCTCGACCTGGCGCTGCTCGAGGGCCTCGCCCGTGGCATCGCGCGCGAGGTCACGTACGCGCTCGGGCTCATCGATCCCGATCAGTACGTCGAGGATCTCGATCGCGCCGAGGCCATCATCGCGGCGCGGCCGAACGTCCCCGCGATGACGGGGGCCATCGACGCCCGCGACGTCGCGGCGTGGGCCGCCGAGCTCAGCCTGCAGACCGCCATGGTCGCGTGGCGACTGCGGGCGCAGCAGCAATCCGATGTGATCCCCGCGCAGCTCCGGTTCCAGCGTCGGGCGCACGAGGGCGAGCCGGCCAGTGCGCTCTCGCTGTGGCGGGCGCTCACCGCCGACGTGCTCGGTGCTCCGCCTGCGCGCGCGCTCACGCGTGCGGCCGTGCATCCGAAGATCCCGAGCTACGATGCTCGCGCACTGGGGCGGTGTGCGGTCGCCGGCCGGACCCGTGACAAGAACCCCGAGCTCGGCCTCGTCATGGCGTTCACCACCGACGCGGGCGGTCGGCCGATTCCCTTCGTCGCGGCCGATGGTGCGGCTGCGCAGGCCGGCGTGCACGAGGGCGATCGACTCGATGGCGTCCAGGTCACCGACGCGCAGCTGCGCTTCGTGGTGACGCGCGAGCAGGAGACGCTCGTGCTCGAGGCGGCACCGCGCTGGCGGACGGCGGTGCGTCCGGCCTGGCAGCGTCGCGCCAGGACCCGGGACGCCGATTGCTACCCGCCGCCGTGAGGACAGCGCTAGTAACGGCGTTCTGACCCATCACAATCCCTGTGTCGAGGTACTAGCGTCGTCGCGGCTCGTCGTCGCGGGTGTCGGACATGCCGCCGGCGGAGCCCTCGCGGACCTCCGGCCCGGCGTCGGCGGGGAACAGCGCCTGGTGCCCGAAGCGGTGGCGCACCGCACTGAGCACGCCCTGCAGGCGGCCGGGCTCACGCTTGGGGTCGGGGGCCTCCAGCGCGAGCTCGAGCTGCGCGGTGGCCTGCGTGCGCGGCACCAGCTCGCTGACGCCGACACCGGTGAGCCGAAAGGCGCGGCCGTCGAGGTCCACCGCGTCGAGCAGCTCGCATGCTGCGCGATAGAACACCCGCGCGTCGTCGCTGGGTTCGGCCAGGGTGCACTGCCGCGACTCGGTGCGGAAGGTGTTGTCGCGGATCTTGATCGCCACGCGCCGGGCCAGCTGCGACTTGGCCACCACGCGATCGGCCACGCGTGTGGCCTGGCCGAGCAGCTTGCGGCGCAGCGCGTCGCGCCCGACGACGTCGAGGGCGTAGGTGTCTTCGTGGCTGATCTGCTTGCGGCCGCGCCACGGGACCACCTCGCGGGGATCCTCGGCGTGGGCCAGCTGGTGCAGGTGCAGGCCGTGGGCGCCGAACCAGTCGCGTAGCCGTGTCGCACCCAGGCCGGCGAGATCGCCGATGGTCTCGATGCCGTGGGCGCGCAGGAGCTCGGCTGACTTGGGCCCAACGCCCCACAGCGCGTCGATCGCCAGCGGCGCCAAGAACTCGCGCTCGCGACCGGGTTCGATCTCGGTGAGGCCGTCGGGCTTGTTGCAGCCGCTGGCGATCTTCGCCACGAACTTCACGCTCGAGATCCCGACCGTGCAGGTCAGCCCACCGGTCTCGTCGCGCACCGCCTTGCGCAGCGCCTCCGCGGCCACCCGCGGCGGCCCGAGTAGACGCTCGGTGCCCGTCATGTCGAGGAACGCCTCGTCGATCGAGAGCCCCTCGACCAGTGGCGAGAAGCGATCGAAGATCTCGAACACGCGGTCCGACGCCTCCGCATACGCCTCGTGCCGGCCCGGCAGCACGACCGCGTGCGGGCACATGCGCAGCGCGACCGTCATCGGCTGCGCCGAGCGGCAGCCGAAGCGCCGTGCCTCGTAGCTCGCCGCCGCCACGACCCCGCGCCGGCCCACGCCACCGACCAGCACCGGCTTGCCGCGCAGGCTCGGGTCGTCGCGGATCTCGACCGACGCGAAGAACGCGTCCATGTCGACGTGGAAGATGGTGCGCATGGCGCTGACGGGGCATCCTCGCGCATTGGTGGACGCGAAACCATCACCTGCGGGGGTGGGGCGGAGCGCAATGCTTGGCGCCGCGCCCAGGCTGCTACAGTGCGACCGCTGATGGCCGGCTCCGCGCGCATGTGTGGTCTCGATGCACTGCGCGGGATCGCGGTGTTCCTCATGATCGAGCAGCACGTGGGCGTGTGGCTGTGGCAGGGCATCGCGCGCGGCCGGCCGCTCGGCAGCGCGTGGCCGCTGGTGGCGTTCAACGCGTTGGGCGGCGGCGCGGCGCCGATGTTCATCACGCTGGCGGGGGTCGGCACGGCCTTGTTGGCGCGGGCGCGACGCGAAGGCGTCGACGCGGTGTTGGTGCGCCGCGGGCTGGTGTTGCTCGGGCTCGGCTATCTCCTGTCGTGGATGACGCCGAGCTGGTTCTCGTGGGGCTCGTGGTTCGTGCTGCACTTGATGGGCTTCGCGATGGCGACCGCGCCGCTGTGGCGTCGGCTGGGGGATCGCGCGCTGTTGGGCACCGCGATCGTGGTCGCGATCGCTGCGATCGCGGTGCAGGGCTGGCTCGACATGCCGTTCCAGGTCGACAATCCCTACATGCGCAACACCGGCCGGCCGGGCGGTGCGCTGCGACTTGCGCTCGCCGAGAGCCAGTTCCCGATCCTGCCCTGGCTGGCGCCGTTCTTGGTCGGCATGGTCGCAGGGCGCTGGATCGCCGAGCGACGGTTCCGCGCGATCGCGACGATGGGCGCGGTGTCGCTGGCCATCGGCGCGATCGGGCTCGGCATCGGCCTGTCGTGGTCCGAGCCGGAATGGGTGCACCGCGCGTTCGCGGTGCATCTGGGCTTCTTCCCGGCCTCGATCACGATCGTCGCGCTGCTGCTCGGATTGGTGCTGCTGGTGATTGCGGCGGTGTCGGCATGGGATGAACGCGCGCCGCTGTCCGAGCGCAACCCGATGGTCGTGCTCGGCCGCGCCTCGCTCACCCTCCTGCTCGTGCACGTGCCGCTGTTCCGCGAGGCCACGCGGCCGCTGCACTACTGGCAGGCATTGCCGGCGGGCGTGGTGCTGCTGGTGATCGCGGCGTTCTTGCTGTTGTCGACCGTGCTCGCGCGCCAGTGGCAGCGCGTCGGCTACCGCGGCGGCGCCGAGTGGCTGCTGCGCAGGCTCGGCGGATAGCGAGGCGCGCCGCTGCCGTCAGGCTTCGGCGAGATCCTCGGGCGCGAACACGCCGCGCTCGGTGATGATGCGCGTCACCAGGGCCGCTGGCGTCACGTCGAAGGCGGGGTTGTGCACGGCGATTGCCTCGGGGGTCATCGGCACGCCGCCGTGGCAGCGGATCTCGCCACCATCGCGTTCTTCGATGGGGATGTCGGCGCCGGTCGCCAGGCTGCGATCGATGGTGGTCCACGGCGCCGCCACGTAGAACGGGATGCCGTGGTGGCGGCACAGCACCGCCACGCCGTAGGTGCCGATCTTGTTGGCGACGTCGCCGTTGCGGGTGATGCGATCGGCGCCGACGATTGCGGCGGCGATGTGGCCCTTCGCCATCAGCGCTGCGGCCATGTTGTCGGCGATCACGGTCACGTCGATGCCGTCGCGCGAGAGCTCCCACGCGGTGAGTCGTGCGCCCTGCAGTACCGGCCGGGTCTCGTCGGCGATCACGCGCAGCTGCTTGCCGTCGGCGACGGCGCGGCGGATGACCCCGAGCGCGGTGCCGTAGCCGGCGGTCGCGAGTGCGCCCGCGTTGCAGTGGGTGAGGACCGTGCCGCTGGCGGGCAGCAGCGGCGCGCCGTGGGCCCCGATGCGCAGGCACGCGTCGAGATCGTCGTCGACGTGTTGCTGGGCCCGCGCGAGCAGCTGGGCGCGGAGCTCGATCGCGCGGGCCTCGGGTGATCGCGCCATCACCTCGCGCAGCTGCGCGAGCGCGACGAACAGGTTCACCGCGGTCGGTCGCGTACGTGCGAGGCGGGCATCGGCGGCCGCGACCGCGCTGCGGAAGCCCTGCGGATCGTCGGGGAATCCGCGCGATGCCACCGCGAGCCCGAGCGCCGCGACGCAGCCGATCGCCGGGGCCCCGCGCACCGCGAGGGTCTCGATGGCCTGCGCGACACCCTCGACGTCGTCGAGCTCCAGCCACAGCTCTTCGCGCGGCAATCGCCGCTGGTCGAGCACGCGCAGCGTGACCGCACCGTCACCGAGGGCGAAGGGACGCACCCCGACGTGCGCAGGATCGATCACGCACCGACCATCGCATGGGCCCACCGCGCCCGGCAACATCGGTGGTACCCTCCGCCCGAAGTTCGTGGGCGCGCGCATGAAGATCCTGTCCGATTTCGACGGCGTGTGGACCGATCAGCACCTCGAGGCCGAAGCCGTGCGTCGCTTTGCGATCGCCGCGCTCGCCCAGGCGGGTGGGCGCGACCTCGCGACCGCGACGGCCGACTACGACGCCATGCTGCGCGAGGTCTCGGCCGACCCCGCCGCGCACGGCTGGGCCCCCGATGGCCGCATCTCGGCCTACGTCGACGAAGATCCGCTGTGCCAGTGCTCGGCGATCTGTCGTTTCATCGAGTCCGACGCGGGGGCGGTGGCGACCCACTACCGCGACGGCGTGCTCGCGCACGGGTTCGCCAGCCTGGCCGCGTTCGGTGAGCACTGCTTCCACGGCGGCTCGGCCCGCTTCCGCGAGGAGCACCCGCCGTGCATCGTGCCGGCCGCCGGCGAGATGCTGGCGGCACTCCACGCCGCGGGCGCCGAGGTGGTGGTGGTGTCGAATTCTGCCAGCGAGAAGCTCATCGCGTTCTTCGCCGCCGCCGGCGTGACCGCGGCCGAGGACCTCGCCCCCGACAGCCGCGGCGCGACCGTGCGCGTGCGTGGGTCGGCGGGCAAATGGTTCCTCGGCGAGACCGACGCGAGCATCTCGGTCGGCGGTCGATCCATCTTCGTCGATCGTCCGCGCTACCGCGCCGTGATCGCCGACGAGCGTCCGGACCTCGTGATCGGCGACGTGTTCTCGCTCGACCTCGCACTGCCGCACGTGATGCGCAGTGCGGGTGACGCCGGCGCGCCGCGTCGGCTGGTGTTGCGGCGACACGGCCACACGCCGCGCTGGGTGCTCGACACCCGCGCCGACGGTGCGATCGATGCCGCCGTGGATCAGGTCGGCGACCTCGTGACAATCGTCGCGGCCTCGGCCTAGCAGGAACGACGGAGCAGCAGTCATGCACAAGGTGCTCGAGGAGTCGATCTCGATCGCTGTGCTGGTCGGTGCGATCGCATTGGTGGTGCGCCGCCTGCCGAAGATCGAGGTCGGCCACAGCGCGGCGTTCCGCGCCCGACGGCTGCGCAACTGGGTGCCGGTGGGCCTGCTGTACGCGCTGCTGTACATGGGCCGCTACAACCTCACGGTCGCCAAGAGCGTGTTCTCCAAGATGATCGGCAGCGACGGCGCGCCGCTCATGGACAACCCCGACTTCGCGACCATCTTCGGGGTCGGCACGGCGGTCTACGGCGTCGCCTTCGTCATCAACGGCCCGCTCACCGACCGCATCGGCGGCAAGCGATCGCTGCTGCTCGGCGCGTGGGGCTCGATCTTCGCCAACATCGTGCTCGGCATCATCACGTGGATGCAGCCCGAGGGCGGTATCGCGACCTCGTTCACGTTCGTGTACGCGCTCAACATGTACTTCCAGAGCTTCGGCGCGGTCGCGATCGTCAAGATCAACGCGCCGTGGTTCCACGTGCGCGAGCGCGGCACCTTCGGTGCGATCTTCGGCATCCTCATCGCGCTGGGGCTCTACCTCGCGCTCGACGTCGGCAAGCTCATCGTCGACGGCATCGCGCTCGAGTGGGTGTTCTTCGCGCCGGCTGTCCTGCTGTCGGTGCTGGCGGTGATCACCACGGCGTGGGTGCGCGACACCCCCTCGCAGGCGGGCTTCGAGGAGTCCGACACCGCCGATGCGTCGTCGTGTGACGATGGCCCGCGGCTGCCGGTCACGACCGTGTTCGCACAGATGCTGCGGCACCCGGTCATCATGACCATCGCAGCGATCGAGTTCTGTACCGGCTTCCTGCGGCAAGCGATCCTGCAGTGGTACCGCGCGTTCGTCGAGGCCACGGGCAACACCGATGGCTTCGTGTACGCGCACTGGGGCATGGTCTCGTGCTGTGCGGGGATCTTGGGCGGTGTGTTCGCGGGCGTGCTCTCGGACCAGCTGTTCCAGTCGCGGCGCGGGCCGGTCAGCGCGGTGCTCTACGGCTTCATGGTGGTCGGCAGTGTGGTCGCGGTGCTGGTGCTCGACTCGCCGCTGCTCGGCCCGGTGTTCGCGTTCATGTCGATGTGCGTCATCGGCGTGCACGGCATGCTGACGGCGACCGCGAGCATGGACTTCGGCGGTCGCCGCAACGCCGGCGTCGCGGTCGGCATCATCGATGGCTTCGTGTACGCCGGCACCGCGGCGATGTCATTCACCTACGGCCAGCTGCTGCCCACCAAGGACGCCGCCAAGGTGGTGGCGAACTGGCTGGCGTGGCCGCTGACGATGGTGCCCGTGGCGTTGATCGGCTTCGTGCTCGCACGACGGGTCTGGCATGCCAAGCCCAGCCCCAAGCGCGCGGCTGCGCCCGCCGAGCCGGCCGCCCGGTAGCCGCCTGCGCCGGGCTCGTGGGGCGCGGTTTCGCGGGGTTGTCGGCGGAGGAATCGAACCGCTGGCGTCGCGCGTCGTGGCTGCAGCCACCATGCGCCTGACCACCGCCCGCCAAGCCTTCGTGCTCGCCGCCGCCGCTGCCGTCCCCGTGACCGTCGGGGTTCACATGCACCTCGAGCACCTCGAGGCGGTCGAGGCCTGCGAGGCCCAGACGGCGACCCAGGTGGTGATCGCGGCCCCGGTGGCGACGCCAGTCGTCGTCGAGGGCGCGTCGGTCGTCGCCGAGGTGGTCGAGCCCTCGGTGCCGGCCGCGACACCGGTGGACTTCGCGTTCGTCATCGACATCGAGGGACCCCACGTCGTGCTGTCGACGACCGTGCTCGAGGCGTGGGCCACCGACGCCCCGCACTACCGCGGCGACGACACCAACGTCTTCGAGGGCGGCAACGTGTGGCGCAGCGTTGCACCCGAACGTCTGCCCGACGAGCTCCGCGGCCAGCTCGGTCGCAAGCTCGTGGTCTACGCGGCGAGCGGACGCGTGTGCGAGGCGACCATCGGCGCACCGTCGCTGGTCGGCGAACTCACCGGCTCGGTCGGGTACCTCGGCGAGGACGATGTCGAGCTCGGCGAGACCCCGAACTCGATCGTCGCCGCGAGCATCTGGGACGACGCGCGGATCAGCCTGGTCGCGCCGCTCGAGGGCGGTGGCGACTGCGAGGATGCAGTGTGGGCCCGCGACGCGGAGCTGCCCGCCGCTCGCGTGTACCGGGCCGCTGGCGAAGACGATCTCCCATCGCCGGTCGCGCGTCGCCTGCTCCAGCGCGATCCCGCCATGCGCGCGGCGGGGAAGGATTTTGCGGCCCACATCGCCGGCATGGACGACCCCGCCTTCACCACCCGCCGGCTGGCCGACCGACTGCGCGGCGTGCGGTGGATCGAGCCCACCTCGGGTGCCGAGCTCGACGTGTTCGTCACCGATGGCGAGGAGTTCGGCTACTGCGGCGGCTTCGATCCGGCGTGGGGCGCGGTCGGCTTCGACGCCGAGGGCAATCCTGCGCAGAGCTGGTTCGACACCGGCGGCGACGACGTGATCGCGGTGCTCGATCTCGACGCCGACGGTCGTGCCGAGGTGGTGACGCTCGAGGTCTTCGGCAGCAACAAGCTCGTGACGCTCGACGACGACGGCATGGCGGTCTACGCGGATCTGCCCCAGGTCCCGTTCTACGGCTGCGCCTGTTGACGCCTCAGCCCCGCGCGCGCAAAGATCGACGTTGCAGGTGGCGCCGCAGCTCGAGTTCAGCGACTTCGAGACCGAGGTCCTCGGCGTACCGCGGCGCGCATTGGTGGTGACCCCGGCCGAGCGCATCCGCGTCGGCCGGGCGCGCCTGGGCGGTGCCGAGCCGACGCTACCCAAGGCCTCGCCCCTCGACGACGAGATCGTCCGGCAGGTCGCGAGCTGGCCGCGACCCGTCGACGTCGTGCTGCTGCGCTCGTGGGGCGGCAGCGAGGCGCGCTCGTGGGCGTTCGAGCCCGATCTCGACGACGACGGCACCGACGAGCTCGCCTACGCGATCATGCGCGACCAGCTGGCGTTCTACCGCGACGTGCTCGCGCTCGGCGTGCACGCGCTGGTCGCCACCGACCTCAGCGCCCGCGAGTTCGACGCGATGCTGCGCGCCAACACCCGCCTGCTGCGCGAGCTCACCGGCCGTGCGCGCGGCAACGCGGCGCTGCTGCACGACCCCGCCGATCGCTGGGTGCTGACGCACCTGACGCTCTGGACCACGCGCCCGTTCGACGAGTTCGTGCTGCAGGGGCTGCCGGAGCTGTTCTCGCTGGTCGACCGTCACCGCGACGACCTCGCGGCGTTGGTCGAAGCTCGCCGTCCGTGAAGCGGCGCGGCGCCTAGGCGACCTCGACCAGCCCGCGCTCGAGCAGCACCGCGACCGCCTCTCGGGTGAGCTCCTCGGCGTCGACACTCTCGCGACGAGCAAGGCGACTCGCGGCGTCCAGTAGCTCTGCCTCATCGAACACGATCTCGTCGCTCCCGCACCAGAAGGTCACCGAGCGCGCGGTGCCACCGTCGGTCTCGATCGCGGCCGTCACCGGCCGTTCGGACGACAACCGCACCCTGCGGACCGCGTTGACGTCGCCGGTCGGTCGGGGTGAGCGGCCTTCGAACTCGGCCACGCGCATCTTCCACGCCCGTTCCAGCATCTCGGTCGACTTGCTCAGCGCTTCGAGCTCGGCCGGCAGCTCGGCCAGGCGCGCGCGGAACCACTGCAACACCGTCGGTGGCATGTCGGCCCCGCACTCCGCGGCGAACGTGCCCCGCCACGAAGGACGCTCGCGGAGCTTTGCACGCAGGGCGCCGAACAGGAGCTCGCCGACGTCGATCGGCTCGAGGTGAACGTTGACCGACAGCGAGGGGCCGTCGTCGTCTGCGCGCGTGCTGTGCCAGGTCCCGAACGGAACGTAGAGCAGGTCGCCGGGCTCGAGCACGACCTCGATCGCGTCCTTCTCGTCGAAGGGCTCGGGGTGCTCTTCCCAGGGTTCGATGGCAGCGCTGGCGCCGGCCGGTGCCTCGAAGACGACCTCGCCGTCGGACATCTGTAGGCCGCAGGTGCGAGGAAACGGCAGGGCGGGACGCTTCGAGAGCCGCCACACCTTGCGACCTTCGACCTGGAAGATGAAGCTCGCGCCGGCATCGAAGTGCGGTGCGATGCCAGCGCGGGCGGCAGAGTTCCACGCCGTCGCGCGCACGGTGCCGGTGAAGCCGAGGCTCTGCTTGAGCATGGCCGTGACCTTCGCGACCGGTCCGTGCTCGCGCTGCAGACCGGTGATGAACACCGTCGCACCCGCACTGCGAGCCGAGGGGATGTCGTCCGGCGCAAGTGTGATCGTGGGTCGTTCGCCGGTCTCGCGGATGATCCGCTCTTGGTCGTCGCGAAAGAGACAGCGAACCCTGACGCGACCGGTGCTTGCGATGCGGTCGAAGTCGGCGCGGTCGAAGAGCCCCGCGAAGCGATCGGGGTGACCCTTGACGTAGAGCGGCCGGGTGGAGAAGTGCTGGGTCACGAAGCTGTCGATCGAAACCGGTGACAGCAGCTCGGCGAGTGAATTGTAGTCGGTCATCCTTGTTTCCCTTCGTTCGGTCTCGTTCATTGTCGGGCGGGAGCGGTTCTGACGGTGACGCCGAGCGCCGCTTGGAACACCGCGGCGAGGTCGGGCGGACGGCCATGGACGCGGAAGAACGCGCGCAGGAGCCGATCGTCGACGATGACGTCGAAAGGGGTCCGCCCGAGCACGCGATTGACGTCGCTCTGCAGGCGACCGAACAAGCTCGCTGCGTGGTCGCACACCGCGAGGTGCTCCGCGAGCAAGCGAGCGGCCAGGGCGCGAAACCTCGCGGGCAGCGAGTCCCAGGCGCTGCACTCACGGCCGAGGCGCTGCTCGAGGGACGCCGCCTCGTGTGCCACCGACGGTTGCCAGAGCGAGGCCAGCGCTGGCGGATCGTCGGTCGGCCCGCTCGGCTGCAGGCGGCCTGCGGTGTCGAACAGTGCGACGAGGGCACGCTCGAAGGCATGCTGTCGATCGGGCGTGATCGACCATCCGCGCAGCGGTGCCCCGGACCCGAGGGCCCGCCGCAGGCCCATCACGAGCGGGTGAAGGGGATCGAGTGTCGCGAGTTCGTGGTCGAGCAGCTCTCGGCGCCGACTGGTCTCGTGCACCAGCGCGCGTCCCACCAGCGCCACGCGAGTCGCCGCTGCGGCATACGCGAGGTAGCGGCCGACGTCACCCGTGAGCGGCTCGAGCTGTGACGGCGCCTCCGGCACTCCGCCGTCGAGCACCAGCCGCACGAACTCCTCGATCTTGCCCGGCGGACCGGCGCACACACCCTGCCCCGTGACGAACAGCTGCTCACGATCGGTGATCTTCACGAAGTCGATCGGGTCGACGATCTCGTCGGCCCCTGCAAGGCGCTCCGCGGCATAGAACATGTGCGCGGTCGTCATCCGGATGCCATCGGCCAGCATGAAGATCGACGATGCGACCGAGGGGAGCTCGCCGTTGCGCACCGGAGCATCGCGGCGGACCATCATGTAGCCGCTCCACGCGAGCGCGAGCATGGCGAAGAGATGGGCCTGGCCCACCGATAGCCGGGTGGTCTCCGGCGCCGTCGCGGCGACGAACCGTGCCCGCAGGTCGAGCAGTGTCGCGGTGACGGCGGACCAGTCGCGGTTGACCTTCCGCAGCGCGGTGAGGTTCATCGGACATGCGTGCGCATGGCGGCTGCCGGGGTACTTGCAAGTCGCCCACTGCGTCGTCGTCTCGACTCTGAGCTGGGGGTCGACGTTGTTCTCGCCGACCTGCCGACCCGCATCGTCGAGGGCCGGGCGCGCCAGGTCATTGACGGCGATGAGCGTCTCGATGTGCTCGACGCCGAAGCTCTCGCCCGTCAGCTCCAGCGAGAGCTGCTCGCAGGTGGCGTCGAGCGAGCTCCACGTGCAGGGGTGCGCTCGATGCTGCCGCTCGTGGTGCCTGCCCTCGCTCGGCGGCGTGCTCGATCGCGCGGGCTCCGAGCCGACGCACAGCACGTCTTCGCGGACCAACGCCTCCAGGTATCCGCGCACCCGCTCCCAGGACGAATCGCTCGTCGACGACCAGCCCGCCGCATCGCCGGCACGAAACTGTCGCTGCCGCACCAGCGTCTGCGCGAACGCGAAGTCTCGCTCGTCGTCGAACTCGATCTCGAGCTCGCCGTAGTGGATGACGAACAGCCGGGCCCCCTCGGCGGACTCGCCCCAGCCGTGATCCAGCCGCCGAGGATGGCGAAAGCTCAGCACTTCGTCGCCCTGCAGCTGCCAGTTCAGGTCATCGGTTTGGGTGGCGTGATCCATGGTCTCGGGAGGGTGCGTTTGGACGTGTGGTTGGGGCCGCCAGGACGGCGACGACATTCACGGATGTGCGATGACGACGAGGGTCTCGGCGCGGCGGAGCACGCAGCGCAGGCACGACTCGAGGGTCTTCGGGTCGAGTGCGGCGAAGCTCTCGTCGAGCACGACCAGGGGGGCCTTCTGCAGCAGCGCTCGTGCGATGAAGACGCGACTGCGCTCGCCATGTGAGAGTCGCCAGCCGCCTTCGCCGACGTTCTGCGCGACGCTGCCGGACATGCGACCGAGCAGGTCGTCGAGCCCGAGCTCGTGGCAAATCGCCAGCAGGTCGTCGAAGTCTTCGCGGGTCTCGGGCCAGTTCGGACGACCGAGCAGTGCGTTGAAGGCGAACGTGTCGGCGAAGATGTGGTTGTCGTGATACTGGGCTGCCACCGCGACTCGGGCGCGCCAGCCGGCATCGCCCAGGGTCGGGTGATCGAAGCCGTCGAGCAGCAGCAGCCCCGAGCTCGGTCGCTGCAGGCCCGCGAGCACCGCTGCGAGCGTGGTCTTGCCACCACCCGAAGGACCTTCGAGCAGGATGCGATCGCCGTGCTCGATCGTGAGCGAAACGTCGTCGAGCACGGGTGCCGCGCGCCCGGGATACCGAAACGTCACGCCGGTCGCGGACAACAGCGTGGGCCGACGATCGACCTCGCCGGCCGCGCTCGCGCGTCGCGGCTCGAGCACCGCAATCGCGGGCGCGGGTGCGACGCTCGGCCGCGCCGCAGCGGCGAACAGCGGCGCGATCTGCCGCCAGCCTGCGGCGGCCTCCACCACCTGTCGCATGCCCTGTGCGACCTGGCCCAGCGAAGCGAAGCTCATCATCGTGCCGCCCAGCCCGATCGCGAGCGCGAGCGGGGCATCGCCACGCACGAACCCCGGGGCGATCATGAGGAGCCCCGCCGCCAGCCAGGCGTACGGCACGATCTGCATGCCCACCTCGAACCGATCGATGCCGCCCGCAAGCGTGCCGTAGCGTGCGAGCAACTCATCCTCGCCCTCGTGCCAGCGCCGAGGGTTGCGCTGCGCGAGTCGAGTGCGATGGCCGCCCATTCGCTCGACCAGCTCCTGCGTGAGGCCGCGGCGGGTGTCGGTCCACTCGACGGTTCGCCGGTAGGCCGCGACGCCCAGACCGAGCATCGTCACGATCACGCCGGCGAGCAGCAGCGCGTGGGCCCAGCCGCCGCTCCCGAATGCAAGCCACGCGCAGGTGGGCATCAGCTCGATCACCGCCAGCGCGGCGGTGAGGCCCACGCTGGGCGCGAGAGCGTCGATTGCGTTGGTCTCGAGCGCACGCCCGACCAGCTGACCGACACCTTCGCGGCGCAGGATCTCGGCGTCGATGTGCATCGCGCCCCACAGCAGGCGGCGCTTGAGGAGGCGGCCGAAGTCGACCGCGAGCTTCCCCCGCAGCCAGGCCTGCCACACATAGATCGGCACGAACGTGAGCAACAGGAGCCCCCACGCGCGCATCCAACCCGACTCGAGTCGTCCCTGAAGTGCTGCCTGACCGAGGATCGTCCAGCCCAGGATCGACATCGCGACGAGGCAGAGATGAAGCGCGACGATCGCGATCGCGCGCGTCGGGATGCGGGCGCTGGCGCTCTGCGCCCAGAAGCTCGCGCCTGGCGGTGGTCGCAGGACCCAACACCCGGTGAAGGGAACCGCACGCAGACGCTCCGCGACGAGGGCCCGTCGCGCCGGCCCAGCGGTGCGCGGCGGCAGGCCGGCGAGCGTGCGATCGAGTGCGGCCGTCGCCTCGGCCACGAGCTTGCGGCCGAGCGCGTGGCACACCACATCGATCGGCACGAGCTCGACCCGACGGGTCGCGAACGAGTACACCCGGAGGTTTCGTCCCCGGGTGCCCAGCACTGCGAGCACGGTCGCTGCGTCGGGCATCGCGACCAGGGCTGGCGCCGCGCGCCGTAGCATCTTCGAGAGCTCGTCGTATGGCACCTCGACCGGTGTCGCTTCGAGCCCGAGCACGGTCGCGGTCGCGGTCACCCACGCACCCGCGTCCACGTCGGGAGGGGCAGCGAAGCCGCCCGCGAGGTCGTGGCGCATGGGGAATCGGGCTGCGGACGCGAGTGCTCGCATCGCGTGCTCGACGGCATGCACAGGCCAGCACGATGCTGCGAGATCAACGCGGGCCATGGCCACCTCCGGCCGCTCGCGGCAGCGGTGTCACGCGCATGGTCTGTCCGCGCCGCGGCGCCGTCATGCCGGTTCGCGCGCCGGTGATCACGCGACCGCCCTCGACGCGCATGCGCTTCCAGTTGTCGCCGCCCCACAGCTGCGCGGCGATGTTCCGCTCGGTCGCGAGGAACGCCGCATAGCGACTCTCCGGGTCGCCTGCCAGCACGCGCGGGTCGCCGTCTTCGACGATGCGTCCCGCCTCCACCACCAGCACGCGGTCGAAGCCGAGCGTCTCCTGCACGTCGTGCGTCGCACACAGCAGCGTCGCGCCAGCCCAGTGCTCGCGCGCGCGCGCCAGCAGTCGACGACGCTGCTCGCCGTCGAGCCCACGAAACGGCTCGTCGAGCAGCACCAGGCGCGACGACGGCCCCGTGAGCGCCCGTGCGAAGCGGGCGCGCTGGCCCTCACCGCCGGAGATCAGCGCTCCGTTCTCACCGAGTGCGCTCTGGAGACCGTGCGGCAGGCGCTGCAGCACCTGCTGCAGCTCGGCCGCCTCGACGGCCAGGCCGACGTCCTGTGCGACGCGCGTGGATGGCTCGGCGCGGTAGGTGACGTTGGCGAGCAGGCTCTGGTTCCACAGCTGTACCGATGGATCGACCCACGCCGTCTGTCGTCGCAGGCGGGCGATCGCGTCGCCATCGAGCAGCGCGCCATCGACGTGGATCTCGCCGTGCGTGGGCCGGTTCCAGCCCAGCAGCAGCCCCAACAGCGTGGACTTGCCCGACCCCGAGGTGCCGACGATCGCGACATGGCTGCCGGGCGCGACCTCGAGGTCGAGGTCTTCGAGGATCGTCTGACCACCCATCCGCACGGTGACGCCGGCGATCGAGATGGCCGGAGCCGGCAGCGAGGCGGTTGGCTCGTGCGCTTCGTTGGCTGGCGATGCCGCGCGTTCCTCGGGCGACTGCAGCGGCTCGAGCAGGCGTTCGGTGGCGATGAGCATGCCCGGCAGCATTCGCGCCATGCTCGCGAGCGCCTGGCCGATGGCCGGCAGGCGCAGGGCCCAGTACGCCAGCAGCAGCGCATTGGCAGCGTGACCGGTCTCGTCGCCCAGCCGAAGGATCAGCCACCATGCCAGGCCGAAGCCGAGGGTCGTCTGCACCGCGTCGACGACCACGCCGATGCGATGCGTGTCGAGCTGCGCGCGCGCCCAGCGGACCACCACGGCCTCCTGCGCCTGCATCAGGCGCCCGTGAGCGCCGTGCGCCGACAACGACGTCGCGCCCAGGAACGCCTCCAAGTAGTAGCGCGCGAGCGCACCGACGTGGGTGCGCACGCGTCGGTCGTGCTCGAGCAGCAAAGGATGTGCGAGCCATCCGAACACGCCGGCGACCGCAGTCATCCCGAGCACCAGCGGCGCGCTCCAGGGGGCGAGCCACAGGATCCCGGCCAGCGTGAAGCCGGCGAGGAACACGGCGCCCGACATGCGGAGCACGAGTGCCGGCAACGAGCGAATCGCCGCGATCGAGTGGGCCCGCTCGGCCATGTCGGAGATCGTGCGGCTCGCGAAGTACTGGTCGTGGATCCGCGGGATCTTGCGGAACAACGCCAGCCGCAACGCGAGCTCGAGGCGCCGACCCACGCCCAGCGAAGCCGAGGTCGTGGCACCGCTCACCAGCAGCCCTGCGACCAGCAGCACGAGCGCCGCACCGACCGCGCCGATGCGTTGACCCCCGAGGCCCAGCCAGCGCCCGACGTCGAGGAATCCTCGCAGCACCAGCGCCTGCACCGAGACGGCCGCCGCCGATGCCAGCAGCGCGATGACCACGGCGACGAGCGTTGCGACGCCGCCGTCGGCCACCAGCCGTCCGAGCACGCGCCACGGCGAGGCGTCGGTCTGCGCCAGCTCGAGGGTCTGCGCGTGCGGGAGCGTCTGCGCATGCTCCTGGTTCTCGGGCCCACGAGGTGCAGCGCGCCCACGCACCTGCAGCACGATGGCGCCGCGCAGGAACGCCCGCTCGTTGCCGTCGTCGTCATCGGGCGCGGGCCAGAACGACCAGTACGAGTCCGGGACCAGCGCGTCGTCGCGCTCGCTGGCGGCCAGGCGCACCAGCAGCGGCTCGACCGCGGGCCCGCGGCGGATGGCCCCGGCGCGCGTCAAGCTCGCGAGCATGCGCGTGGCCGCGTCGAGACCCGCGAGGCGACGATACGACGGATCTCGAGCTGCGTCGGTGACGAGTCGATCGACGCTGCCACGCATGAGACCGAGGTCGCGCAGCCGTCGGCGCAGCGGCGCGAGGAACTCCTCGGAGCCGACCCACTCGCGCAGCCCATCGGCGGGGACCCTGGTGGTGTATCGGTAGAGGTCGCGGAAGAAGTCCGCCTCGGACAGCCACCTGCGGCCGTGGGCAGGATCCATCACCATCACCCAGCGGCCGACGCGACGCCAGACGATGACGAAGTGCGCCAGCTTCGCCGTGGTGATCACCGCGAGCGCAGGCAAGACCTGGGCGTCGTCGAGCAGGACGTGATCGAAGGGCACCACCGACTGCACGGCATCGAGGCCGAGATCGCATGCGACCTCCTCGAGCACGTCGATCGAGGTGCCATCGACATCGGTCTGACACGCCTCACGCAGACGCCCGTAGCTGACATGGATCCCGAAGCCCTCGCACAGGCACTTCAGCGCGGCTGGCCCGCAGTCCATCTTCGAGGTCTGGACCACCTCCGGCGCGAGGAAGCGGCGACGGGCCGCCGGGCGTGCGCTCGCACTCATGGTCGTGCCCCGTTGCCCGTCAGCGCCTGGCCGACGCTACGCACCGGTTCCGCCAGGGCCTTGCCGGCCGCGCGCAGGACGAGCGTGGCCGGCGAGACACGCTCGAGCTCGATCTCGACGATCCCGGGCAGCCCGTGCTGCAGTGGAATCGTCGAGCCCGGCACGTCGATGTCGAGTTCGATGTGAATGGAGCCGTCTCTCACCTCACCCGCCACCCGTCGAATCGTGGCCTCCACGACGCCGTGCTGCGCCCATGGGAAGCCGTCGAGGCGGAGCTGCGCGAGCTGCCCCTCGTGCACGCGGCCGAGCGCGTCGGAGGGCTCCAGCTCGGCCGTCGCGCGCAAGGTCCCGGCGGGCAGGACCACGCCCATGCGGTCGCCTTGCTGCACCATCGCGCCCGGCGTGACGGCGGCGAACTCGACGATGTCGCCATCGATGGGTGCACGGATGGTGCGGCGATCGATCTCGTGGCGTAGCCGGAGCACCGCGGCCTCGCTGGTCGCGACTTGGCCGGTCAGCACGGTCGCCTGTCGCTCGAGTGCTTCGATGCCCGAGCGACGCTGTGCGACACTCAGCTGCTTCTGCGCGGCAACACCGTGCACCGATTGTCGTGCTGCGTCGGTGGCGGCGTCGCTCTGTTCGGCCAGCGCTTCGGCGTCGAAGCGCTCGTTGTCGGCGACGAAGCCGTTGGCAGAGAGCCGCTCGAGCTGCTGCGTCTTGCGCCTGGCGTGGGTCGACGCGATGCTGGCCTGGCGCAGGCGCGCCTTGACCTCCGCCGCGGCTGCACTCGCGCTCTCGCGTTCGATGTCGAGTGCATGTCGCTCGATGTCGAGCTGGTCTTCGACCGCGACCAGCTCGGCACGCTGCGCCGCCAGCCGAGCCTGCGCCTCGGCCAGCTCGAGCCGCTGGGCCTGTGAGTCGAGCTCGACGAGCGCTTGCCCGCGTTGCACGCGGTCGTCCTGCCGCGCGAGCACCGTGACCACGCGGCCTGCCAAGGGCGCCGCGAGCGGATGTGCGATCTGATCGATCTCGATTCGCGCGCTCTTGCTCACCACACGCACTGGCACCTCGACGAGCACCAGCCACGCGGTCCAGGCCGCCAGCAGGGCGAGCCCCAGCGCGAGCGCCACCGCGGTCGTCCATCGGCGTTCGTCGCTCATCGAGCGCGTGGTGGCAAGGAAGTCGGCAGCCATGATCGTTGTCGCCTTGCCCGCTTCAGCGCAGTCGCGTGATGGTCACCACTCCGTACTCCGAGCAGACGAGCCCGGTGAGGCGCTCGCTGGGGTACATGTCGGCGATCTGGGACAGCGGCTCCTGGTCGACGTCGAGTGCGATCGAGAAGTCCGCCGCCGCGGGACCGAGCACGCGGCGGACGTGATCGACGAAGCTGATCTCGCGCCACGACAGGAAGCGACCGATCATCTGCAGCTCGCCGTCGACCTCGAGATGGTCGGGCAGCCCCGCGAGGATGCGGTCGATCACCGCCGTGCCTCGCGGCCCCGCGCCCCACCAGTTCTCGCCCGCGGCGTGCTTCGAGTCGGGCTGGTAGGGCGGGTTCGCGGTGATGCGATCGAAGCGCGCGCCGGGCAGCGCCGAGAATGCGTCGCTCACGTGGAAGTGCACCCGGTCGATGCCGTTGAGCCGGCGGTTCCACTCGGCGAATGCGATCGCACGCGGGCTGATGTCGGTGCCGACACTCGCGTCGGCGTAGCGCGAGCCGAGCAGCGCATGGACTCCGCTGCCGGTGCAGAGGTCGAGGCTGCGCGCCACCGGGTGGCGGTGCAGGCGTTGCGCGAACGCATAGGTCTCGAGGTAGCCCGGCATCACCAGCGCATTGGGGCCGCCGCTGCTGTTGCGACCGGCATCGATCGTGGCCGGGTTGTCGGTCACGAGGTACAGCCCGTCGACCGGTGCCACCGAGAACGGCGAAACCACCGTGCCGTCGCGCAGGACCGCGAGGCCGGTCTCGTACAACGCCTCGCACTCCTCGGTCCGCAGCGCGGCATGGACGACGGCGGGCGCGAGCGCACCGCCGCCGAGGAACAGGCGGATGAGGACATCGAGCGGGGCCGCTGCGGCTCGCTCGTGCCTGTGCTCGGGCCATCCACCGCTCGAGCGCAGCAGCGTGCTCAGGGTCTTCGCGGCCTCGAGGTCGCTGTCGAGGCTGCAGCCCCACGCGTGTCGGACGGCGGTCGCCAAGCCGAACCGCGCGCGCGCGAACATGCGGCGCAGCACGGGAAAGTCGCGATCGTCCCGGGCTCGCGGCGGCTCGACGACGCCTCCGTTCGTCGTGGCACGCTCGCTGGCGTGGTCGACCACGATCGACGCCGTCGCATCGCGAAAGCCGTCGAGCGCGGCCCGCAGGCTGGCGGCAGGCCACTGTCGCGCCGCCTCGCGCGGACCGAACGCCGCCGTCGGAGCGGGACGATCGAGGAGCGCGTTGATCTCCGCCTGCACGCGTGCGGCAGCCTCGAACGCGCCCTGCTCGAGCTTCGCGAGGCGCAGCGCTGTCCGTGACGACGCCGCGCGCACCGTCATCGGAGCCTCGGACCCATCGAACGCGTGCGCGGTCTCGCCGATCGCGTCGGTCACGGTGTCGATCGCCGAGGGCTGTCCCCGCAACCGCCGGCAGGTGCGGGCGACCTCGACGAGGCTCTCGCATACGCGGGATCGCGACACCTCGAGCGGCACATCGAGGAACGGGATGATCCCCGGTCGTGACAGCATCGCGCCGAGCCGTGCGCCGAACTCCGCGACCGGCGACTCGGGCTCGGCCGGTGCCTCCGCGAGCGTGTGGTGCAGCTCGCGGGCGAGCTCCAGCTGGCGAATCCAAAAGCGATCGAGCTCGAGCTCGAGCTCGAGCGCGGCGCATCCGTAGTCGATCGCGGCCTCGAGATCTCCCACCGCGTCGACGAGCGCGGCGGGGATCGCCGGGGTGTCGTCGACGACGTCGGTGCGCATCACCTCCGTGAGGAACTCGCGGATGGCGGCCGGCGGGCCCGCACACACACCGCGAGTGCCATTGAAGAACAGGAGGTGCTTCTCACAGTAGAAGTGGAACGACTCCGGCGTCGGCACCGTGTCGACGCGAAACTCGGGGTCATCGGTCAGCAGCATCACGCGGGACGCCAGGCGGGTGCCGTCGATGATGCGGAACAACGCCGCGATGCTGGTCGGGAACTCGCCGCTTCGAACCGGCCGCGCTCGGCGGTGGAGCATGTAGCCCGGCAGTGTCAGCACGCAGGTCGCGAACGTGAGCAGCTCCGCGATCGTCAGGCCGCCGGCGCTGCGCGACCGCCGACGCAGGAACGCTGCACGGAGCGCTCGCAGCACCGCGATCGCGTCACTCCAACCCTCCTGTACCAGGCGCAGGCCCGTGACGTTCATCTGCGCGGTGTGCTGGTAGCGGCTGCCGGCGTAACGGCAGGGGCGCCGCTGCGTCGGCGTCTCGACGTAGAGTTGCGACGGGAACACGTTCTCATCGCCGAGCTGACGCCCGTCGACGTCCTGTGCGGGGTGCGGAATCTGCCAGCCGCGCAGCAGCGATTCGAGCTGGCCAATCTCGGCACTGACACCGAAGATCTCGCGGCTCAGCGCCGGGGTCTCCGCCTCCGTCCAGGTGCGCGCGCACGCGGGGCGCTGCTGCCGGGCAGGGTCGTCGTCGGCGAGTTGGGGCGCTGCAGACGGCTCGGCATCATCGGCGAGCGCGGGCCCTGCCGCGTGCGGCTCGTTCGCGTGCGCGAACGGACATTGCAGCGGTGCCTCGACCGCCAGGATGCCCTCGGCGACCAAGACCTCCAGCAAGTCCCTCGCGCTCTCCCACGCGCGTGGTCGGCTGAGGGCCCAGTGCGTGCTCTCCTGCGCGACGAAGCGAGCATGTGCGAGCAGGGCCTCGCCAAATGGAATCTGATCTGGCTCGTCGAACACGACCTCTTTCTCACCGTAGTGGAGGGTCAGCGTGCGCTGTCCTTCGAGCACGCCCCACTCGTGGAAGAGTCGCCGACGGTGCGGCATGTAGATGACGTCGGTCGGTTCGATGGGAGCCGATGGTGCTGAGGAATCCACGATGATGCCACCCACGCTCCACACGCGCTCGAAACGAGGACGCCGGTCGTGGAGCACGACCGGCGCCCTGGGGTGCGAAGATGGACACGACGTTCGTCGTTGCCCACGACACCCCTCGAATGACGAAGACCGCTCTAGTACGAGCGGGTCTTGTCGCCGAATCCAGCCTTAGCCTTGGTCTTGACCTTCATTGCACTCCTCCTTCCCTTCGTTGTGGTCCATCGAGTCGACGATCGGGGCCGGCTTCGCCGCCCCCAGGCGCATCGCACGACGCGCTCGTCCTCGCTTCACCACCTGAGGCGTGCGAGCGAGCGAGTTGATCCCGAGTTTTTTGTGAGCGTGACTCGCAACGCTGGCTCCACGGCCGAGCCTTGGTCCCAAGCTCCGGCTCACCCCGGGCCCACCAACCTGCGATGCCCCGGCGTAGCTGCGCGCGCCGCCCTTGGGACCGGACTTCAGCCGAACGCGACCGTCAGGGTCACGCTCATCTGCCCGAGGTCCTTGAAGGCGTGGTCCAGATCGAGCTCGAAGCCCTCCGACCCATCATCGTAGAGCTGGACCTGGAGGCGGGCGATGTCGCCGTCGATCGCGAGCGGGCCATAGATCGAGTCCGCGGCGACGACGTGGGTGACGTCGTCGAAATCCTCGGTGAACGCCGGTGTGGCAGCGTCGACCTTGCGCATCTCGATCTGGCCGTGGGTGATCGTCAGCTCGGTGTCGGCGCGCGTGAGCATCATGTAGTAGATGCCGGCGGTACGGGCGACCAGGCGATCGTCCTCGATCGTGAACTCGACCTCGAGGGGAACCGGTTGGTCGGTGGCGGCCGGGTCGAGTGCCTGGTACGAGCCCGTCTCGAGCCGAACGAGCAGGCGAACGTCATCGCTCTCGACCTGTATGCACGCGCTGGCACCGGCATCGAAGTCAGGCGTGAACAGCGGAAACAACGGTCCGCCGTACATCTGAACCTCGAGTCGCTGGCCGTCGATGACCGGTGTGATCCCGAAGTAGCGCCCGTCACTGGCCTCGTCGTCGCAGTCGATCTCGATGCCGAAACGCCCGTCGGCGGTCGAGGTCGCGATGAATGTGGTGCCGATCTTCGTGATCGTGAACGCGGCATCGGGGCCACCGCTGGTCGAGAGCGGGCCGCTGTCGCTGCTGTCCTCGCGACCGGTCGACGTCGAGCCTGTGAGGTCGGACATGCCGGTGCCGTCGTCGCTCGCACCGGTGTCGCTGCCGCGGGTCGCGGTCGCCGATGCGACGGCAGTGTCGGACGACGACGAGCTCACGGGTGCTCCGTCGTCGCCGTCGCCTCGACAGGCGATCGCGGTGACCAGGGCGAGCGGCCAGCGTGACGTGTGCATGCGACGATCTTCGCCGCCATCGTCGCAGCGCGCGAGGGGCATCGCCGGTCGTGCGCGCGCGCAGGTGATCGGCAGCACGACCCCGATCCGGGGGCCCGCTAGGGAGCGGCGCGCGGGGGCCAGATCACCAGCACGCTCTCCTCGGCCGGCACGCCGAGTCGGATCGGATAGCCGTAGTGTCCGTTGGCGCGGTGCACGTAGAGGCGATCGCGACCGCGCGCCCACAGGCCGTGGTCGGGGATCGACGACACCCACGACAGGAACGTGCTCTGGCCACCGAGGCTGACGAGGCCGACCTGGCCGCCGTGGGTGTGGCCGGCGAGCACGAGATCGGCGTCGCCCTCGGGGATGTGCTTGAACGCGCCGGGATCGTGCAGCAGCCACAGGCGCAGCGCGCCGGGGCGACGGGGAAAGCGCTGCGCGAGCCGCAGCAGGTGCTCGCCGCGCTGCCGCCACACGAAGTCGGCGCCGATGAGCTGCACCGCGCCGGCGGCGGTCTCGATGACGGTGGCGGCATCGACCAGCAGCGTGATGCCGTGGGTCTCGTAGGCGCGCGCGACCACGGCGCGCGCCTCGTGATCGTGATTGCCGTGGCAGGCGTACACGCGCCCGCGCAGTGCGGCCAGCGGGGCCAACGCGGCGGTCACCACCGCGGTGTCGTGCGACTCCATCGTCATGAGGTCGCCGGTGATGAGCACGAGATCGGGGGCGGCCTCGACCGCGCGGCGGCAGATGCCCTGCAGGCGCTCGATCGACATGAACGGGCCGAGGTGCGGATCGGTGATCTGCACCACCCGCAGCGGGCGACCGGGCCGCGCGGGCGCGTCGTCGTCGACACCGCGTCGCGTGACCGCGGTGCGGTAGCGCTGTGGCACGGCGCCGGCGTCGAGCCCGTCGAGCACGATGTCGACCCGCTCGCGCCGCGTGAACAAGGACTGCCACAGCCCCAGCAGGCACAGCGCGAAGGGGATCCATGCGCCGACCGGCGGGCCGACCACGCCGGCCCAGATCGCCCACGGCCATGCGAGCAGACACGCGGCCGCGAACCACAGCCCCGGCACGCTCACCAGCGCACGGAACCACCACGGTCGCAACGCCGGCCGCACCAGCAGGGCGGCGAAGTGCAGATCGGTCACCAGCTGCAGCGCGGTGACGACCGGCGCGCCGACGCCGAAGCTGTCGGCGAGCGCGTTGCCCACGAAGGTCGGGAACGCCAGCACGATCGCCGCGAACACGCCGTAGGCGCGGCTGCGCAGGAACGCCGCGACCACGACGACCGCGTAGGCAAGCAGCGTCAGGGTGGTCGCGCTCACGCGACCTCGCGGACGAGCTCGGGGTCGCGGCGCGACGGATTCCACGCGGGCTGGACGACGGGCACGTTGGGGATGACGGCGCCAGCGGCCGCGGTGTCACGCACGAGCTGCATTCTCCGCAAGTGTGGCGATCGTGCCGGCGTTTGGCTCGACTTCGTGCGTGTCCGCCCGCGGGCGCCCGTGCGTGCCAGCGCCTGGCCCGCGAGTCCGGGCTACTCGTCGTGGCGGGCGATGGCGGCATCGAGCCGCTGAGCGACCAACGCGGGGTTGGCCTGCCCGCGCGTGGCCTTCATGATCTGTCCCACGAAGTAGCCGCGCAGCGCGACCTTGCCGGCGCGCAGCGAGGCCAGCTGCGAGGGATTGGCGGCCAGCACCTGCGCGATGACGGCATCGATGGCGCCGGTGTCGCTCACCTGTCGCAGGCCCTCGCGCTCCACGATCGCGGACGCCGACGGCTCGCCCTGCCACAGGCGCGCGAAGAGATCCTTGCCGGTGCGGCCCGAGATGGTGCCGTCGTCGACCAGCGCGACCAGCTCGGCGAGCGCCGCGGGGGCGATCGGGCAGCGCTCGATCGCCACGCCCTCGTCCGCGAGGCGGCCGAGCAGCTCGGTCGTGACCCAGCCCGACAGTCGCTTGGCCCGCGCGACGCCGACCGCCGCGAGCGCAGCGTCGAAGTAGTCGGCGAGCTCGCGCTCGCTCGCCAGCAGCGTGGCGTCGTCGGGCGCGAGGCCGAGGTCACACCATCGCGCGCGCCGGCGCGCCGGTAGCTCGGGCAGCGTCGCGCGGATCTCCGCGACCCACGCTGCGGGGATCGCAAGCGGCGGCAGATCGGGGTCCGGCAGGTAGCGGTAGTCCGCCGCGTCCTCCTTGCTGCGCATCACGAACAGCCGATCGCGCTCGCCGTCGTAGCCGAGGGTGCAGCGTCGGATCGGCTCACCGGCCTCGAGCAGGTCGGTCTGCCGGCGGATCTCGGCCTCGATCGCCCGCGCCAGGAAGCGGAACGAGTTGACGTTCTTGATCTCACAGCGCACGCCGAGCACGTCGCTGCCCCGCGGTCGCAGCGAGACGTTGGCGTCGCAGCGCAGCGTGCCTTCTTCCATGTTGGCGGCCGAGATGCCGGTCGCACGGATGATCGCGCGCAGCTCCTTGAGGTAGGCGGCGGCCTGCTCGGCGCTGCGCAGATCGGGCTCGCTGACGATCTCGACCAGCGGCGCGCCCGCGCGGTTGTAGTCGATGCCGCTGCCGTGGGCACCGTGGAGGTTCTTGCCGGCGTCCTCCTCGAGGTGGATCCGCTGCAGCCGGACCACCAACGGCGCGCCGTCGGCGTGGCGCATGCCCGGCACCTGCAGCCGTCCACCGCTCGCGTACGGGCGATCGGACTGCGTGATCTGATAGCCCTTGGGCAGGTCGGGATAGAAGTAGTGCTTGCGCGCGAACTGGCTGTCGCCGTGGACCTCGCAGTCGGTCGCGATCGCCAGCGCGATCGCCTTGCGCACGGCCTCGGCGTTCAGCACGGGCAGCGTGCCGGGCAATCCCCACGAGAACGGATCGGTGCGGGTGTTGGGCGCCGCGCCCTGCTCGAGCGGGCAGGCCGAGAACAGCTTGCTCGTGGTCGCCAGCTGGCAGTGCACCTCGAGGCCGATGACGGGCTCGAGCGCGCTCATGCGGTCGCCTCCGGCAGCGACGGCCGCTCGCGGTGCCACGACGTCGCGCGCTCGTGCGCGGCCGCGACCGTGAGCACGGCGTCCTCGCGCCAGCGCGGGCCGACCAGCTGCAGGCCGATCGGCAGTCGCGGCGTGCCGCGGCTGAAGCCCGCGGGG